>RAYF01000072.1 GCA_003611745.1 bacterium D16-36
AAAGTGACCGATTGGATGAACTCTCAAGCCGCATTTATACAGGAGTTATTTAGAAATATCTGCTGGGAAAGTTGAGTAAATGACAATATAAAATTAATGGAAGAAAATAAAAGGTTACATGAGTTAAGTAATGAAGAATTAGGCAGCAAAATGGTTTCTGGATGGGGAAATATACTGAAGTGATTGAAAAACTAAAGGAACAGTATATTGAGCTGGACAGATTAAGGGTTACGGGAATCAAGAATAGATGGAAATATAAAATGATGCTTCTGGGGCTGAAGGTCAGGAAAGTGTTTGGGATGTGATGAACCCGGAAGATTCTTATGGGGCTTTACCAGCTTTTAGAGCAGGAGTAAAGGAACCATTTGGTATATAAGAAAAAATAATATAACTAAATAATGAGTTTAGAGGGTGCCCAGATGCAGGGCACTCTTTTCTATTGGAAATTTATATAGATGGAGTGTGAAGTAACTAAGAATGGCAGAAATAACAGTGAATGAGAATAAAAGATTATTAACAGTGAAGGAATTTTGCGATTATTTAGGCATAGGACAAACGAAAGCTAGAGAATTATTAAGAGGATATAATGGATTTGGGGTACAGATTGGAAATCGCTGGTATGCCAATAAAAGAAAGTTGGATGAATGGATTGATAGACAATCTTTCTAAGTATATATAAATGTAGATAATTGATTATAAAAATAGTATGATGTATGATTTGTGTGTTGAAAGAAATAAGCACTGGTGTTATACTTATTAGTATATCTATGCTTATCTTTTATGATTTATTGTACAAATCAGAAAGGATTGGTGGATATGGGTAAATCGTTAAGAGGAAAGGAATTGGAAAAAGGTATTTGCCAAAGAGAGGATGGTTTGTATCAAGCACGTTTTACAAATAGGTTTGGCAAAAGACAAGTAATATATGATAAAACATATAATGGAAAGGAGAGTGCTGACAAAGGAAAAGACAAAAATATTTCTTGCAGAGGCAGAAAATAAATTTTATTATGATTTGTTTGTTGTTGCTATAGAAACTGGAATGAGAGTTGGAGAACTTTCGGGATTGCGTGATATACCTTTGACAAAGAAAGCAATTACAGCATTAAGACAACAGTATTTTAATAAGCAAACCATTATTAATAAAGGAAAAGAACATTTGGAAGGATTTGAAGATTTAGTATTTGTTACAAAAAATAATAGACCTACAACACAATTTCTAATCTCTGAATGTATAAACTGTACTATCAAGAGAATACATAAGAATAATCCTAGTTTGGCTTTTGAGAAATTTACGCCACATTGTTTTAGGCATACTTTTGCAACTAGATACTTAGAAGCAGGGGGGCCGTTGAAAACAGTGTCAGCATTGCTTGGACATACACAACTCCAGTTAACTACGGATTTATATATGCATGTCACACAAGAAGCATTATTTGAAGGAGTGACTCAGTATGAGAATGAGACCAAGATGGGCTAAAGTGAAATTGGCACAAAGATGGCACAGTAGAGAGAAAATGAAAAATATAGAGAGGCTGGAATGCCCATAAAATAAGGAGGTTTTAACAATATGGAACAGTACAAAAAAGAATTTATTGAGTTTATGGTTGAAAGCAATGTTTTAAAATTTGGCGAGTTTACATTAAAAAGCGGGAGGAAATCTCCATTTTTTATGAATGCAGGTGCGTATGTTACAGGTTCGCAGCTTAGGAGATTAGGGCAGTATTATGCAAAGGCAATCCATGAACAGTATGGGGACGAGTTTGATGTGCTTTTTGGGCCGGCATATAAGGGAATTCCGCTCAGCGTTGTAACGGCAATTGCCTATAGTGATCTGTACGGGAAGGAGATTCGTTATTGCTCTAACCGCAAAGAGATAAAGGATCATGGCGATACAGGGATTTTGTTGGGAAGTAGGATTGAGGATGGGGACAGGGTTGTGATTATAGAGGATGTTACCACTTCCGGCAAATCTATTGAAGAGACATTTCCGATTATTACTTCGCAGGGAGATGTGGAGATTGTCGGGCTTATGGTTTCTTTAAACCGTATGGAGCGGGGGCTCTCAACAGATGCAAGTGCCCTGGATGAGATTCAGGAGAAATATGGTTTTGCCGCAAATGCCATTGTAACGATGCAGGAAGTAATAGAGTGTTTATACAATAAAGAATGCCTTGGCAAAATATTGATTGATGACAAATTGAAAGAGGCAATTGACGCCTATTATGAAGAATATGGCGTAAAGAAGGAATTATAGTTTAGGGGGGTGGTTTATTTGGAAAAAGTATATAAGGCAATGAAATCAGTTGGTTCCTTTAATGTTGTTTTGGGAATTCTTATGATCGTATCAGGTATTGCATTTGGTGTTCTGGTTATTACAAGAGGGGCGAAGCTTTTAAAGCATAAATCCGATTTACTGTTCTGATGAAGGTAGTAGCATTAACTAAATATGCTTCCTTTCGCTGTCTGGCAGGTGCCTGTCCGTCTACGTGCTGTTCCGGCTGGAATATCCTTGTGGATGAAGAGGATTATAAACGTTTTAAGGAATTGGAGCCGGAATGGCTGCGGCAGGACATCCTTTCTAATATTAGGCAGAGAGGGGGCAGATATTTTTTTAATAACCAAAAAAGCGGAAGATGTGCCATGCTGGATAAGGATGGCCTTTGCCGCATCCAGAGAAATGCCTCGGAGGAGGTGCTTTGCAATACCTGCAGGAAATATCCCCGGCTGATTAATTTGATAGAAGGAATCTTCCACCTTTCTATGGCGGCATCCTGTCCGGCGGTTTCAGAATATTTGGTATGTGGGGATGTAGGGTGGAGCATAACAGAGGATTCGGGAAAGGTAAAAAATATTACTGCGGAGGAATATTTTTTGGCGGAGGATGCATGGAAATGGTATCAGGAGCTATGGGAAACAGCCAGAAGGCTCTGTGAACAGCATCCTAATGTCTCTTTGTTGTATGCATATTTTGAGAAAATGGCGTTTGAAGTTTTGAAGATTATTGTGCAAAATCCGCAGGGCAGTATACCTGTGCAGTTTTTTCAGGCTCTGGAAGAAGATGTGTCAGATAGGTTGGGAGGTTTTATAGATTCTCAAAGGGTTTTGTGGAAGAGAATCCTTAATAATTATATGAATTACCGCATTCTCAGCCGGAAAATTGAGTTTCCGGAGGAAAAGGATTCTGATTGTGTCAGGCAGGCACAGGGGGAACTTTTTTTGCTTAGGGCACTTGCGTTTTGCAGGTTTTGTGAAATAGGTGTACTTTCGGTGTTAGATTGGCAGGATTTGCTGCAAAGGGTTTATCGTTTTTGTGCCCATGGGAGAAAGGTATGCTCAGCATTTCATAATGTATTGGAAGATTTTTTCCCGCAGGATGAGCTGTGGAGTTATATGTTGGGATAATAGGATGGGAAGTTTTTAGGATGCAGGAAAGACTTCGGCGGTGGGGAACGGATTAGGGGTTTTTAGTGCGTCTGAATTAAAATGGCACCATTATATAAAATGTCTCTTTGAGGGAGGCATTTTTTTACGTAATTGACAAAATTGTGATACCATGATTGTTGAAATAGTAGAAATTGGGCAAATTAGCCAAAAATGCTTTACGAATATGGTTTCATTCTATATCATTATGTGTAAGTTTTAAAAATTAGGATTTACTTGTGCATATTTACTGTCAGGTATTTTCTAAGGAGCTGTCAATAAATAACTTTTAAATAGTGCGTAGGATTTTTCTTCGAGAGTGCCGCTCAAAAATCAGGCGCATAGTGGGCTATGTAACTGATTTTTGAGTGGCGCTATCGGGGAAAAAGACAAGCGAGATTAAAAGTTATTTTTGGACAGTTCCTAAGATTTGGATGAGAGGGATTTTTAGGACTGGAGACAAAAGATTAGAACACAAAAGTAAAAAGGGGAGAGCTTTTGTGGGACGGGGAGGAAAAATGAAAATAAGTTTTTGGAGCCACGTGCGCGGTTTGACAGGAGTGACTACAAATCTGGCATGTGTCTCTGCACTAATGGCAATTGGCAGAATGGGAAAAACGGTTGTTTTGGAAAATCATTATAGTACGAACAGCATCGGCGATTTGATTTTAGTACCAGAGCAGATTGACCATCTTCATGAACACGGGGAGTACTACAGCAAGTATGGTATTGAATATATTTTAAAAAGGCTGTATTCTGGGGAAAGGGGGGATAAGCTGGTACATAATAGTTCGATTCCGTTGTTATTTTCTTCTATGTTCTATATTCCGCAGGGAAAAATCGTAAACAGGGAAGTCTTTGAGTATGAATTTAATCTTGTGCAGAAGGATTTGTTTCAGGCACTGGAGCAGTTATCTGATTATGTATTTATCGATACAGAAGCAAATCAGAACTTGAGTTCCAGCGTAATATTGTCGGAGGCGGATTTAGTAGTGGTTAATCTAGATCAGGACATTCTGCACTTAAAGGAATTTTTTGCAAATTATGCTTCTATTCGGGAAAAGGCGGTGTATCTGATTGGAAATTACCAGCCGGAGGCAGAATGGGATGTCAGCAGGATTTGTCAGGAGTTCCATATTCCCAAAGGCCGTATCGGCATCATTCCTTTTAATATGGAAATGGCAGAATCTATGGCGCAGGGGCGCTTGCTGCAATTTTTGAACCGAAATTATTACAGGGCATCCGATAGTGAAAATGACTATCTGATCCGCTATGCGAAAAAGGCGAGCCAGATGGTACGGAGAAATGTTGTCCGGATCCGTAAAGAAAAACGGGAAATTTCTTAGATTTATATATTATGCTGGAAATGTTGCTCTGTGTATGGCTTTTTGGCTTCTTGCGTTACCATATTTTAGGATGTATAATAGAAGGAGCAGCAATAGGGGAGATTTGAAATATGAGAAAGGGTTTGCTATGGAAGGGATGGATGTTTTAGGATATTTGAAGAGCAGGCAGAATGAATTAGAGCGGGTAAACCATCCGCTTGCCGGGCGCAGTCTGAATTTCCGTTATCTTTATTCTTATGGAGTCGGAGTGCTGGCGCTTGGAAGCATGAAATCAATGACTGAGCTGCAGGATCGGTATGATTATTTTCTGGAGTGCATTGCGCTCCCTAGGGAGGAGAGGGAGCGGATTATAACGGATATCAATAACCATTTTGAGTTTCGTCTGATAGAATGTATACGTGCCCTGCGTACGAAAGCAGTGCAGTATTGTTTTCTGGTAGATTTATACAGGTTATATAATATAGCATCCTGGTCGGCGGATTATTGCAAAAAAGTCATAGAAAACTACATACAGATGTTCCATACCTCGGAGCAGGAAATTTTATTTTTTGAGGCATTTAACGATGCCGTGGTAAAGCGGGATGTCGAGAAAGCAAAAGAGTGCTACCATAGGTTCCGGGATGCAGGATTTGATATTTCTTATGCTTTGCTGAAGTATTTCTTTCCGCATTTCATAGATGAGGATACATATGAGAGCATTACTGTAGAGGCGGGTAAGACGCTGCTTATAGATAAGCCTGCAAAAATCAGGGGAAATATTATTGTTGAGCGCGGGGGTTCCCTGCTTTTTGATGGGGCGGATGTTACGATTTCCGGAGCTATTTTGATAGATGGGGGAAGGGTGCGTTTCCGGGATACGAAGATATTGGTCGAGGAATGTGGAAAAAGATTTTTCCTGACCATTCAAAATGCGGCTGTAGTCAGAATCGAGGATTCATCATTTGACTGCAATATGAAATGCGGTTTTTTAAGGCAGAATGCAGGGCGTCTGCTGATTGAGGAAAGTGAGTTTAGGCGTTCTGCCGTGCAAAGGATGATGGAGTTTTCAGGCACATATGCCGAAATTTGCCGGAGCAGTTTTTCGGAGGGTGAAAATGGTTTTATTCTGGCGAGTGGTTCTTCACAGATGCAGATATTAAACTGTGATTTCTATCAGGCGCATGCAGAATACGGCGGTGCATTTTTTTCTGACTCAATTGATAATATTTTGATTCAGGAATGCTCGTTCCGTTCCTGCTCTGCGAAATATCTGGGGGCAGCAGTTTATTTTAAATATCAGAAGCTGGGGCAGGTGGTAAGAGAGTGTACCTGCCGCATGTGCGGGCCGGAAGGGAATGCTGTTTTTAATGTGTATCAGGATGATTTTGAACTGAGGGTGAGATAGGAGGCTGGGACATGATTGTCGACAATTTAACTAAGTTTAACCAAAAAAAGAAATTATGGATGACTCCCAAGCATCCTTTATATACAAAATCTTCCCGGTATAAGATATTGTATGGCGCCGTTGTGTTTATGCAGGCAGAATTAAGTGATAAAGTAGGGCCGTTAGATAATTTTGAACTGGAGCGTCTGCTGTTATCTGGCTTCCGGCTGGAAACTGGTGATATGTCAAAGGTGATTCAATCCTCGAAAGAAAAGAGTGTTGTGATTGACCAGATGTTGGAGGAGTTCACATCAGACAGGGAAAAGTACCTGCTTATGCTGGATATTATCAATGTCAGTATGTATGATTTGCAGGTACAGGAAAAAGAAAAGGAATCTATTCAGCTTTTTGCCAGAATGTTTGGGATAACTCAGGATGCCTTATCGCTTTTGTGGGAGTTTGCCCAGAGCGCACAGGAGGAGAATGGCGCAAAGTGCCGTGAAATTATACACCGCATGCATATACAGGATATGGATTTGTCTATTGTTGACATGAAGTACTATATTATGCAGTTGTGGGAGACGATGGTGTGTACACAGGAAATGTTAGATAAGGATATGGATGTCCGTATTGTGGAGCGCTGCCTAATAAAAGAAGATCTAGTATTGTCTGAGGGGATGCGTCTGGTATTTGACCATGCAGAGGTAAGGGTTCAGGGCAATATTCTGCTAAACGGCGGGGAACTTGTGATTGAGGAGAGCAAGGTCATCAGGAAAGGGGATTCCCACCGTGCCTGTGTCAATATGAAAGCGGTAAGCAGCCGGATTACCGTGATCAACAGTGAAGTTGACTGCCGTAACCTGGGAATGTTTATCCGTGCGGAGGCCGGGGAGCTGGAGGTGAAGAAAAGCCTGATTTACCAGACAACAAGAGGGGCAGCAATCCGGTTCTGGGGGAATTCTGTCAGGGTAGAAGACACAGATTTTTATGAGTGCTATTCCCCAGAGGATGGTGGAGCGATTATGATCCGTACACCAAATGGGATAATAAAGGGCTGCCGTTTCCGCCGTTGTGAGGCAAAGAGGGGCGGTGCTGTTTTTGGGATAGAGGGAAATCAGATTACGAACTGCCGGTTTGATGAGTGTTGTGTTGCGGAGTATGGGGCAGCAGTGTTTTATCATGGGCTTGTCCGTGCAAATGTACATCATCTGCAGTATAAAAACTGCTGCCCGGAGGGGGTAGAGACGGTACAGTATTTATCGAAGATGGGCACGTTCCAGATAACAGGGCAGTATCAGGTTCAGGTCTCAACGATTATAGACTGCCCGGTGCTGGTAGAGGCAGAGGGGAGCCTGATTATAGAAAACGCAAATGTTTATTTAAATTACCCGATTCGCTGCAGGGGAAGCCTTCAGATGAAAAATGTCAAGGTTATCAGCAGCCATATTGAGGAAGGGGATATGATTATACTGGAGCATTCCAGAAACTGCAGGATACATCATTCCGAGTTTAACGGGATGGGGAGAAGCGGGGGGCTCAGCGCTTCGGGAAGCAGGATTACCGTGACAAAATCGCTCTTTAAAAATATCAGCGGCGGAAGGGCAATATATGATGCCTATTCTCCTGATATCAGGGAATGTATTTTTAATTTTTGTCAGGAAGGGGCGATATACTCCCAGAATGGGGACATTAAGAGGTGTGTCTTTGTAAACTGCCGTGGCAAAAGCGGTGCCGGCGTTTTAATGTATGGAAGTAAGGGAACGATAGAGCAATGCAATTTTAGAAGATGTATTTCGGATTTCAGCGGCGGGGCTATTGACAGGGCATTGGGGCAGCAGGTAATAAAATGTGTATATGAGGATTGCAAACCGGATAATGTTTCCTAGAGCGTGTTTGAAAACATTAAAAGAGCTACTTGAAAATACAGGCCGGGAACCTGAAAATGAATTCCCGGCCTTTCGGCACAATGTCTAATTTTTTGCATTTTTCTTAGCGCGGAACCTCTGAGTAGGGTCGAGGATTTTCTTTCTGATACGCAGGTTTTCTGGCGTGATTTCCAGTAATTCGTCGGTATCAATAAATTCCAGCGCTTCTTCCAAGCTCAGTATTTTTGGAGGGACTAACTTTAAGGCGTCATCTGCGCTAGATGAACGGGTATTTGTCAAATGCTTGGTTTTGCATACATTTAATTCTATATCTTCTGCTTTACCATTCTGGCCGATTACCATGCCGGCATATACTTTTTCACCGGGACCTACGAAAAGCGTGCCCCTGTCCTGCGCATTAAACAATCCGTATGTTACAGTTTCGCCGGACTCAAAGGCAATCAGGGAACCCTGCTTACGGTAAGCGATATCCCCCTTGTACGGGCCGTATTCTTCAAAGACAGTGTTTATAATGCCATTTCCCTTGGTGTCTGTTAAAAATTCACCTCTGTATCCAATCAGGCCGCGCGAAGGGATGACGAATTCCAGACGGGTAAACCCGCCGCCGATGGAACCCATGCCCTGAAGCTCGCCCTTGCGGTTGCTCAGCTTTTCGATAACACTTCCGGCGAATTCTTCCGGCACGTCTATATAAGCTCGCTCCATCGGTTCTAATTTCTTGTTCCGCTCATCTGTTTTGTAAAGGACTTCTGCTTTGCTGACGGCAAACTCATACCCTTCGCGGCGCATATTTTCAATAAGAACTGATAAATGCAATTCACCGCGTCCTGAAACTTTAAAGCTGTCCATATCGTCAGTTTCCTCTACGCGGAGGCTGACATCTGAGTTCAGCTCGCTGAAAAGCCGTTCCCTGATATGGCGTGAAGTGACAAATTTGCCCTCCTGCCCGGCAAGCGGGCTGTCATTTACCATAAAATGCATGGCAATGGTCGGTTCTGAAATTTTCTGGAATGGAATTGCCACAGGGTTTTCCGGTGAGCAGATGGTATCGCCGATATGGATATCTGAAATGCCGGAAATCGCTACGATGGAGCCGATGGTAGCTTCCTGCACTTCTGTCTTCTTAAGGCCGTCAAACTCATAGAGCTTGCTGATTTTTACTTTGTTCCGTTTTTCCTTGTCATGGGCATTGACAATAACGACATCCTGGTTTACTTTGATGGTTCCGTTATCCACTTTGCCGACGCCGATTCTGCCTACATATTCGTTGTAATCAATTGTGCTGATCAACACCTGCGTGGACGCTTCCGGGTCGCCCTCAGGGGCAGGGATATATTTTAAAATAGTATCAAAGAGCGGAACCATGTCCGTGCCGGTCTCCTCTGCACTGTAGGAGGCGGTGCCTTCTCTGGCAGAGGCAAAAATAAACGGGCAGTCAAGCTGTTCTTCATTGGCATCCAAATCAATAAAAAGCTCCAATACCTCGTCAACTACCTCGTCTGGGCGTGCCTCTGGCCGGTCGATTTTATTGATGCAGACAATGACAGGAAGCTCTAATTCCAGTGCCTTTTTCAGTACGAATTTAGTCTGTGGCATAGCCCCCTCAAAGGCGTCTACGACAAGGACAACACCATTCACCATTTTGAGGACGCGCTCTACTTCCCCTCCAAAATCAGCATGTCCCGGCGTGTCAATAATGTTAATTTTTGTATCTTTATAAGTGATAGCAGTATTTTTAGAGAGGATGGTGATTCCACGTTCGCGCTCGATATCGCCGGAGTCCATGACGCGCTCCGCCACCTCCTGATTAGAGCGGAATACGCCGCTTTGCTTTAAAAGTTCGTCTACCAGCGTGGTTTTACCATGGTCTACATGTGCAATGATTGCTATGTTTCTGATATCTTCTCGTTTCATAATGAACCTCATTTCTGCAAGGGGGACAAAGTCCGCCTTCGATTGATATATTTCCAGCCATGCCGGCATTGCGGGCACAGACAGTCAGCGAAAAATGATGTATCTGCATTTTTCTTAGGTCTGGCTTGGTTTCACTTTTCATGGTTCTTTTATCCGTTAGTGAGACTTCAAACCTTACACAAATTAATAGTATACTATATCTTTTCAAATTTACAAGGCAGAAAAACTCACAAAATAAAAAGAGACATGAATCATCTTTTTGTTAAAATGGCAGTTTTTTGGAAGTTTTTGCTGTACAGAAGATTATAGTATTGAATTGCCGTAATATCCCATTTTTCGACGTTTTTTGACATCCATACAATTTTTTTCATTTTTTTTGTCCTGAGAAGTTGCATGAAACGCAATCTTGATATATAATGAATAACATAGCAGTGGATGTGTAGCATGGCACATACATCCAAAGTGAAATGACATCAGTCTGGAGGCTGTGCAAAAGTGATACAGCCGCTGGCACGTAAGAAAAAGACATTTTAAAGAAAATAAGAGAAAACTGCGTCGAAGTATGTATGGTCGTTAGGGGTGGTAAAGTATGGGCAGTTGTTCTAAAATGGAAACCAACCTAGTATACATATTTTAAAACAAAATACTAGAAGGGCAGATTCGCTCTTATGAAAAAGGGAGGAGAAAAATATGTTGGATAAAGTATTTACAAACAACCAGGTTACAATTGCAGGAGAGGTCGTTAGTGAATTTGTGTTCAGCCATGAGGTTTATGGGGAACATTTTTTCATAGTTGATATTGCTGTATGCCGTTTAAGCAATTCCTATGATGTAATTCCGGTAATGGTTTCGGAGAGGTTAATTGATGTAAAAAATGATTACCGTGGTTGTACTTTAGAGGCGAGCGGCCAATTCCGTTCTTATAACCGTCATGAGGAGACCAAGAACCGATTGGTGCTTTCTGTCTTCGCAAGGGAGGTTACCCTCTATGAAGGAGAAAGCGAAGAGCAGAATCCGAATCACATATTTCTGGATGGGTATGTCTGCAAGAATCCGGTGTACCGTAAGACGCCGTTGGGGAGAGAGATTGCAGATGTACTTTTAGCAGTGAACCGTCCGTATGGTAAATCGGACTACATTCCTTGTATTTGCTGGGGAAGAAACGCCCGTTATGCAGACCAGTTTGAAGTTGGGGCACATGTTCAGCTCTGGGGACGTATACAGAGCAGGGAATACCAGAAGAAAATTGGCGAAGACGAATATGAGAAGCGGGTTGCATATGAAGTATCTGTAAGCAAGATGGAATATCTGGCTGATGAGGACGATGAGTAAAAAAGTTATGGATTTTTCATATGATATGTGATAGAATGGCTAGAGTTGACAATTTGAAAAAATTTGTTATCCTAGCCATTTTCTTTTGCATGGGTAGAAAAGCGCACCAGCGCAGGCGGTGTGCTAACAAAAAAAGCTGTAGGCTTTTTGTCATCAATTATGTTTATCTTGAGGCGGAGTGCTTATGGGTTAAAATGGCGGCAAATGAGGAGGTATTCAATGGATCGGAGAATTGTGCAGGTGTTTTATGGGCCCGGCAAGGGAAAGACATCCGCAGCAGTGGGGCAGTGTATCCGTGCGGCAAGCCTTGGTCAGTCTGTTATTATTATTCAATTTTTAAAGGGAAAGGATGCAGAGGAGTTTAATTTTCTGGAGAAACTGGAGCCGGATGTGAAACTTTTTCGCTTTGAGAAGGAAAAACAGTCTTATAGGGAATTGTTAGCTTCCAGGCAGAAAGAAGAACGCCAGAATATTCTAAACGGCTTTAATTTTGCAAGAAAGGTAATTGATACGGGGGAATGTGACGTCTTGGTGTTAGATGAAGTTCTGGGGCTTCCTGAGCTTGGCATTGTGTCGGTGGAGGATATTGTAAACCTGATAAAACTTCGGTCTGATTACTGCCGTCTGGTTCTGACGGGGCGGGATCTTCCGCCGGGGATTGCGGAATACACAGATATTATTTCGAAAATAGATCTCGAAAAGGATTTGGTAGGTTAAGTTCATAAATTTATATTAAGGATACAAGGAGGAGATAAGGATGTCTATTTTTACAGGTGCAGGTGTGGCGTTGATTACACCGATGCATGAAGATGGCTCTATCAACTATGATGAGATGGGGCGCATTATTGATGACCAGATTGCAAATGGGACAGATGCTATTATCGTATGTGGCACGACGGGGGAAGCATCTACGATGAGCCATGAAGAGCATATTGAGACGATAAAAACATGTGTGGAGATGACAAAAAAACGTGTCCCTGTAGTTGCAGGCACAGGCTCTAACTGTACGAGGACGGCAGTGTATCTGTCTAAAGAAGCACAGAAGGCTGGCGCTGACGGGCTTTTGGTGGTATCTCCTTATTATAATAAAGCAACACAGAATGGCCTTAAGAAGCATTTTACAGAGATTGCGTCAAATGTTGACCTTCCAATCCTCTTGTACAATATTCAGGGGCGTACCGGAGTAAATATCCAGCCGCAGACGATTGCTGATTTAGTCAGGGAAGTACCTAATATCGTAGGCGTGAAGGAGGCATCGGGGGACATTTCGCAGATAGCCCAGATTTTTTCTTTGACGCAGGGTGATATTGATATGTATTCCGGCAATGATGACCAGATATTCCCTATTGTTGCATATGGCGGCAAGGGCGTTATATCTGTATTGTCACATGTTGCCCCAAAGGAGACGCATGATATTGTGGCAAAGTTTATGGAAGGGGATGTAGAGGGGAGCAGGAATCTCCAGTTAAAATATCTTCCGTTGGCCAAGGCGCTTTTCAGCGAAGTAAACCCAATCCCGGTTAAGGCTGCGATGAATATGATGGGGTATCATGTGGGTTCCCTGCGCATGCCTTTGACTGAGATGGAAGAGGGCAATAAAAAAGTACTCCGTCAGGCATTGCTTGATGCGGGCATTCAGGTTGTGGATTGATTTATTAGGGGAACGTGTCTGCGTTCCTCTTTTAAGTAAGTCATGGACTGCCGATGAAAACTGCTGCGCAGCAGGAAATATATTGGAAATGTGAAGGGTATTTGACTCGCGCGCAGTCGCCAAGTGAAAAGGAACTTTCAGTTCCTTGCAAGCATTGCGTTTGGCTCGTTGCGTACGCGAGAATAAAAGAAACGAAGGAAAGGAAGTTTTTGATATGACAAAGGTTATTTTAGTAGGCTGTAATGGGCGTATGGGACAGATGATTACCGGGTTAGCTGCAGAGGATGAGGAGATAGAGATTATAGCCGGCGTGGACATTGCAGATAACAGGATCAACAGTTATCCGGTTTTTACTGACATAAAGGATTGTGAGGCCAAGGCAGATGCCATAATAGATTTTTCATCCTCCAAAGGGATTGAGAAGGTGATTGATTATGCGGTGGACAGGCAGATTCCGCTTGTGGAGTGCTCTACGGGGTTATCAGAGGAGCAGACTGCTTATCTGCAGGAAGCGGGGAAAAAGGTTGCGGTGCTACGCTCTGCCAATATGTCTTTGGGAATCAATCTGCTGCTTAAGCTGGTAAAAGAGGCGGCGCGGAAGCTGGCAGTGGAAGGGTTTGACATTGAGATTGTGGAAAAGCACCACAACCAGAAGCTGGACGCTCCGTCTGGAACTGCACTGGCGCTGGCGGATTCTATCAATGAAGAGATGGACAACCAGTATGAATATGTATATGACCGCTCCAAGGTGCGCCAGAAGAGGGAAAAGAGAGAGCTTGGAATTTCAGCAGTGCGCGGCGGGACCATTGTGGGGGAGCATGATGTTATTTTTGCCGGCTCGGAAGAGGTTATCACATTTTCCCATACAGCGTATTCCAGAGGCGTGTTTGCCAAAGGCTCTATTGTGGCAGCAAAATATTTGACAGGGAAGGGCGCCGGTCTATATGATATGGCAGATGTGCTATTGTAATGGATTTATCTACTGAAAATATAATAGATCTTGTTTTGGCAGCGTTTTTCCTGTGCATGATTGCAAGAGGCTGGTATATGGGGCTGGTTTTTCAGGCTGCAAGGCTGGTGGCATTGGCAGCTGCGGGGATTTTTTCGTATGTTATGGCGAATGTAGCAGGGATTCCGCTGTTATCAGGACTTTTCTTTTTTATCACCTTTGTGTTATTCTTACAAGTAGTAAAGATTGTAAAAATCGTGGATTGGATTCCGGTGGTTGGAACCCTTGACAGGGCGGGAGGTGCGGTGGCAGGTTTTTTCTTTGCATTTCTGGCATGTTTTTTCCTGTTCCGCTTCCTGTATATGGCAGTGCCGCAGGAGGTATGGGACGGCTGGGGGCTGACACAGGCAGCAGTCGGCAGGACATACCTGCTTCAGGCATTTCTGAGGTAGCGCGTGGATATGCGGGATTGGAGAAGTCTGCAGGATTGCAGAAGTGCCTCTTTAAAGATGATGTGGGAAGAATATGAATAAAATAAATTATCAGTTAGAGTTAGATAAAATCATTAAATCAATTACTGCGGAGGGGAGAGTGCCGACATTGCTACTGCATAGCTGTTGTGCCCCCTGCAGCAGTTACTGCCTGAGTTATCTGGCAGAATATTTCTCCATAACAGTTCTATACTATAACCCTAATATATCCCCAGAAGCAGAATATAAGAAGCGGGTACAGGAACAGATTCGCCTGATTGGGGAGCTTCCGGTAAAGAATAAGGTCTTTTTTGCCGAAGGATTTTATGAACCGCAGCGTTTTTATGAAATGGCACAGGGGATGGAGGGGCTTCCTGAAGGCGGTGCCCGGTGCTTTTCCTGCTATGAGATGCGCCAGAGGGCAGCGGCGGAGTATGCAAAAGAGCATGGGTTTGATTATTTTACCACGACACTTTCAGTCAGCCCGCATAAGAACGCAGGAAAACTCAATGAAATCGGGCTTTCGCTTGCAGAGGAATATCAGGTTCCCTATCTGGTCTCAGATTTTAAGAAAAGGGGCGGGTATCAGAAATCGATTGAATATTCAAAAGAATATCATTTATACAGACAAAATTATTGCGGATGTGAATTTAGCAGAAGGATGGAGTGAGAATGGCTGAGATCTGGGATGTATACGATGAGGAAGGAAAAAAGACCGGAAAGACAATGAGCCGCGGCGTGCCGACACATGGGGAATATATGCTCTGCGTACATGTGTATCTGCATACGCCAAACGGTAAATTTCTGGTCCAGAAGCGTTCAAAGAGCAAGGAGAGCCATCCGGGGGTATGGGATGTGACAGGTGGCGCTGTGCTTTGCGGTGAGGAGAGCTTTGACGGTGCAAAAAGGGAGACGTTAGAAGAGGTTGGGATTGATATCTCGGATGCCAAAGTGCGGTATATCGGGCGTGTTAAAAAGAAAAAAAGTTTTGCCGATGTCTATTTTGTTGAAAAAGATTTTGATATCGGGGACTGTGTCCTGCAGAAAGAAGAGGTGGAGGAAGTCAGGCTGGTTGACAGGAAGGAGCTTCTTGACCTGCAGATGAATGACCGGCTGCGTGATGCTGATTACATGAAGGTTATTGAGACAGCAGTCAGGCAGATGGACATATAGAAAGATAGTATCCCCCACCCTGCCATGAGGCTGCAGGCTGGGAGCCTGTTCTGGGCAGTGCTGTCAAAATGGAAAAACTTGAAATTGACAAACTACAGCAAAAGTCATACAATATTGCTTGTGCTAGGGTGTACTAAAAGCATTTAAAAATAGGAAAGACGGGGGATAAATATGAAAGTTGTGATTTTAGCGGGTGGATTTGGAACACGCATCAGTGAGGAGAGCCATCTGAAGCCAAAGCCGATGATTGAGATTGGGGAGCAGCCGATTTTGTGGCATATTATGAAAATATATTCTCATTTTGGCTTTAATGACTTTGTAATCTGCCTTGGCTATAAACAGTATGTTATTAAGGAATATTTTGCTGATTATTTCCTGCATACATCCGACATTACATTTGATTTGTCAACAAATGAAATGCAGGTACATAACAATTATGCAGAGCCGTGGAAAGTAACATTAGTTGATACTGGTTTAAATACGATGACAGGCGGGCGTATCAAGAGGATACAGAAATATATTGGAAATGAACCGTTTCTTTTGACATACGGTGACGGTGTCTCAAATGTGGATATCAATAAGCTGGTAGAGTTCCACCAGTCCCACGGCAAGATTGCGACGATGACGGCAATCAGCACGAGGCAGCGTTTCGGGGTCCTTGATTTGGATGACAACCATCAGGTACAGTCCTTCCGTGAAAAAACAAGGGATGACGGGGCAATTATCAATGGCGGTTATATGGTGATGCAGCCTGAAATTTTTAATTATATAGACGGCGATGATACGGTATTTGAGAAAAAGCCGTTAGCCACCCTTGCAGACGAGGGGCAGTTAATGGCGTATCAGCATAAGGGCTTCTGGCAGTGCATGGACACCCAGAGGGATAAGCAGCATTTGGAAAAGATGTGGGCTGACAATGAGGCTCCTTGGAAAGTGTGGGAATAAATTGAAATGAACCATTTGGATAAAAAGAATGATACAGGGCGTAAATGGAAGTTTCTTTCTACCGCAGCCAAAGACAAAAACAAGCTGGTTATGGGCGGCTCGGTGCTCATAATTATGCTTGCCTTTTTGCTGCTTAGCTTTAATACGCTGACAACATGGTTCCGGAGCGATTCGGAGATTTATTATATGGCAATCCGCCGCGGGGTAGAAAATCTGCGGAATGGCGAATTTTCCTTTTCTGATCTGGGGATTGCGGGGCATATGTCTTATGGGTACAGCATATTTGTTTTTCTGGGGCAGCTGCTTCTGCCAGATCAGGGCATGGGCATCCGGCTTGTCAACCAGTTGCTGGCCGTTATTACAATAGGAGTATTTTATAGAATCCTTTGCAAAGTGTTCCCTAAGATGGATCAGTGGGTGAGGTTAGGCTTTACCGCTGCTTTTGCATTTTCACCACTGCTGCTCGGCATGATTGGGGAAGTTCATTCTGATTTTCCGGTGCTCTGCTTTTTTACATGGCTGGTATATTTTTATATATCAAAACGGCAGATAGCGTGTCTTCTTACAGGATTTCTGTTGTGTTTTTCGAAAGAAACGGGCGTGATTTATTATTGTACTTTTTTTGCAGGCTGTTTTTTGTACCGTCTTGTAAAAAATAAGAATAAAAATTGGTTTAAAAAATTATTTGATGAGTTTTCTGCCTATGAGTGGCTGCTTTTAGTGCCGGCGGATTTATTTTTGGTGCGTGCAATCTCTTCTGGCGGATGGGGCGGAAAGGCGCTTACTGCAAAGATTAGTGCTGTTTCTAAAGTTTCCGGGGGCAGAATCAATTCGTTTTATTTTTCATGGCATTATATCGGACTGAAGTTAAGGGAAATTTTTCTCATGAACTTTGCGTGGCTTCTGGTTGTCCCACTGATCCTGTTTCTGGCTGCGCTGTGCCGGAAAAAACTTTTAAGCCTTGGTTCAGAGAGGGAATGGCTTATCGGGATAGGTGCAAGTATGTCTGCCTTTTTATTGTTTAACATCAGCTACTTTACCTATGCACATTATCGGTATGTCCAGCTGTTTCTTTTTTTCTATGTGATTCTGGCTGCTTTTTTGCTGGAAAAATCGTGCGGCGGTGTCCTGTTTAAGAGGGGTTTTGCTATCCTGCTTACAGCAGCTTTTATGGTTGAGTCGTTTGTTACCATAGATCCCGTGACTTTTCTGACATTTCGTAGCATAGATGTAGGGAATGGGAAAGTGGTTACGGCGAATGAATTTGCGACAAATAAGGATGATGTCCAGTTTCTGGAAGACAAGGATGTAGATTTGGAAACGGGGCAGTTTATGGATTCCGGCATGTATAACAGGGAATATATTGGATTTGAGAGGGCATTAGAGGAAGCTTTTGCTGATATTGACTATGATTTGACGAAAGCAATTGTTTTTCCTGCAATTTACCGAAATAAGATAGAGTATACTCTGTTAGGATATATAGGGGCGCACGACCCCTGGAACCTTTACTGGAACAGTGAGACGGGGAATATTGCATATGATGTGGATCAGACATGGATCCAGTGGCTGGATATCTCAAAAGGCATCCCTAAGAATATTTCATCTTACCGAGAAGTCTGGTATATGAATCTTTTCTATCAGGGAGAGTGGTATAAGGAAAAAAATCTGGATCAGTTTAAGGTGTTGGAGGAGCGGACTTACCAGTCTGGGAAGTGGAAAATTAAGCTGGAGCGGATAGAGTATAAAAAGAAAGCAATTAAATACATTAATTCAGCAGATAGAGCAGCAAAGAAAAGGCTAAAAGATGCGATTGAAAAAATCCCCTTTGGGGATATTAAAAAATTAACAGGGTTTGAAAATGAATACCGTTTAAGGGTTGGAGATTTAAGAGTATTATTTACTGTTGAAAATAATATAATAACAGTAAATGAAATTAGACCAAGAGGACAGGTATATAAAAGATTATAGGAGGCAGAACATGAGCAGGGAAACTATAAAATATCTTGTTGACATGATACCAGAAAAGGATATTGAAACAATATACAAAGTTTTAATTCGGTTCGTTCCCGAAGCTGAACCGACATCGGATGAATTACAGGCGATAGCAGAAGCGAAAGCGGACACTTCGCCAACCGTGCCGCATGAAGCTGTCAACTGGGATTAACAGAACAGGAAAAAGAATGGGTGTGCTTGCCACCGTCCAAACTGTAAAAGGGGAACAAGGTTTACTTTCAAGAATGGAGAGAGAAATGCAGAAAATGATGGATTTTTATAAAGGAAAAAAGGTACTAGTTACGGGCCATACAGGTTTCAAGGGCACCTGGATGTGCCATGTGTTGCTGCAGGCAGGGGCGGAGGTGGTTGGCTATGCATTGGAGCCGCCGACTGATCCAAGTTTATTTGCGTTAAGCAATGTCGGGGAAAAGATTACCTCTGTCATAGGGGATATCCGCGATCTGGCTCATTTGAAAGAGGTTTTTGCCTCCTATCAGCCTGAGATTGTAATTCATATGGCTGCGCAGCCGATTGTAAGGGATTCATACAAGGAGCCGGTTTATACGTATGAAGCTAATGTGATGGGGACGGTGAATATCTGTGAATGTGTCCGCTTAAATCCGTGTGTGAAATCATTTCTAAATGTGACGACAGATAAAGTCTATGAGAATAAGGAGTGGGAATGGGGATACAGGGAAAACGAGCCATTAGATGGGTTTGACCCGTATTCGAATAGCAAGTCCTGCTCGGAATTAGTCACACACAGTTATAAGAACTCTTTTTTCTGTGATATGCAGGTTGCGGTATCTACGGCAAGGGCAGGCAATGTAATCGGCGGCGGCGATTTTGCGAATGACAGGATTGTGCCGGACTGTGTGCGTGCTGCTATGAAGCAGGAAGATATCATTGTAAGGAACCCGCATTCTACAAGGCCGTTCCAGCATGTGCTGGAGCCTGTGGCGGCATACCTTATGATTTGCCAGAAGCAATACGAGGACAGGCGGTATGAAGGATACTATAATGTCGGGCCGGACGAGGCGGACTGTGTGACGACAGAGCGTCTTGTAAATACCTTTTGTAAACTCTGGGGTGGAAACCAGTCGTGGCTGGACAAGTATGACGGGGGGCCGCATGAGGCAAATTTCCTGAAATTGGACTGCTCCAAGTTAAAGTCGACGTTTGGTTGGAAACCGAGATGGGATTTTGATATGGCAATGGAAAAAACGGTAGAATGGTCAAAAGTGTATGAAAAAGGCGGGGATTTGGCAGGGTGCCTGAATGAGCAGATTAGGGAATTTTTGAATATCAGATAAGGTATAGTTATACACATTATTTGATAGGATAATATGTTTTGTTATTTTTTGATGGAAAAAGTTGAAATTGACAAACGGTTGAAAAAATCATAGAATATATTGTGAATTAATAGATGATATCAATAGAAAACAGTGCATGTTAAGCTATCGCAGGGAAAAAGAAAGCAAAAGGGAGAATATATGGCTGAGCGGGATCAAAGATGGGATATTTTTAAAGGATTTGCTGTCTTCTTAGTGGTCTTGGGACATTTGACAGATGATAATACTGTACTTGAAACATTAATTTATACGGTACATATGCCTATTTTTTTTATTGTAAGTGGGTACTTTGCCTGGTACTCTTTTGAGAAAAATACGGTTAAAGACAATATAACTAAAAAGACAAAAACACTCTTTTTACCATGGATTACATGGTCTGCTTTGGCAGTAATAATGAATTGCATAAGGGAATTTCTCGTAAATGGAGTAAATGTTTCTTTTTTTATAGACAAATTTAAAAGCGTTTATTGTACATCCATGTCAGTGTGGTTTTTGTTTGTATTGTATATCATCTTTATTCTTTTTGGAGTATCCAAGGCGTTTGAGGAATCCATAAAGAATAAATGTGTAGGCTTATTGCTTTTTGTAGGAATTGTGTTGCTAATCCCATCACTGGACATTTTTGAGTTTAGGAAAATAAAGATTAATGCTTTTTGGTTTCTACTGGGCTATCTGCTTCATTTTATAAGTGTCAAACAATGTATTAAAAAAGTGTTTTTTAAAAGCGGAATATTATTTATTCCCTTGTATTTTTGTGTATTTCGCTTGATATCTGTGAATGAATTTTTTTCTTTTTATACTTTGCACTTTGAATTTATGAGTATTGGGAGAGGTTTTTTTGTATCGTTGGTATCAATATTTTATTGCATATTAGGACTTGCTTTTGTCTGGGGATACATAGTGGAATTTTGTACATACATGCGTATGGATAGATTATCCTTTTCTGCTATTGGAAAAGTTACTATGGAAATATATACGATACATATGATGTTTGTATCTTATATTGTATTTGTGCCGGATGCGGTACGGCAGTCTCATTTATTCTGTAATTATATTTATATGCCGGTTTATGCTATATTAATTTGTTTGGTGATAAAAATAATTGTAGAAAAGATACTGCACAAGATAAAACTTTATAATGTCTTGATGTTAGGGAAATTTTGATTTTAGTAAAATTTAGAAAGGAAATAAAATTATGTTTGAGAATAAGACAGAGACAGAAGCAAGGGAAGAGATACTTGCACAGGTAAAGGAATATTGCGAGAAATTTCATAATCAGAAAGAATATCACGAGGGTGACAGGATACCATATGCTTCCAGATATTATGGAAGTGAGGAGATGGTTAATCTGGTAGACAGTTCTCTTGAGTTCTGGCTTACTGCCGGGAGATATACAGAGCAGTTTGAAGGGGAATTTGCGAAATACCTTGGGGTGCGTTTCTGTTCTCTGGTAAACTCCGGCTCTTCTGCCAATCTAAATGCGTTTATGGCATTGACTTCCCCACTTTTGGAGGACAGGCAGATAAGGCGCGGCGACGAAGTGATTACCGTAGCTGCCGGATTCCCGACAACAGTTTCAGCTATTATCCAGTATGGCGCTGTTCCAGTATTTGTGGATGTTACGATTCCGCAGTACAATATTGATGTCTCAAAGCTGGAGGAAGCATATTCTGAAAAGACGAAGGCAGTCATGATTGCGCACACGCTCGGAAATCCATTTGATTTAGCTACGGTAAAGGCATTTTGTGACAGACATAATTTATGGCTGGTGGAAGATAACTGTGACGCGCTGGGTTCTGAGTACACAATCAATGGTGAAACGAAATATACTGGGACAATCGGTGATATCGGTACTTCCAGTTTTTATCCTCCGCACCATATGACAATGGGAGAGGGCGGGGCTGTTTATACGGATAATCCGCTTCTTCATAAGATAATCCGCTCTTTCAGGGACTGGGGGCGCGATTGTGTCTGCCCACCGGGACGGGATAATATGTGCGGGCATCGTTTTGATAAACAGTATGGTGAGCTGCCGCTAGGGTATGACCATAAATACGTTTATTCCCATTTTGGATATAATTTAAAGGCGACTGATATGCAGGCTGCGGTCGGCTGTGCCCAGTTGGTTAAATTCCCTTCCTTTGTGGAGAGAAGGAGGCATAACTTTGCCCGGTTAAAAGATGCTCTGGGGGTAGTGGAGGATAAGCTGATTCTTCCGGAGGCATGTGAAGGCTCTAATCCAAGCTGGTTTGGCTTTTTGATAACATGCAGGGAGGGAGTAGACCGCAATAAGGCTGTTTCTTATATTGAGGGGCATGGTGTCCAGACAAGGATGCTTTTTGCGGGAAATCTAATTAAACACCCTTGTTTTGATGCGATGCGTAAAAGCGGCGAAGGATTCCGCGTAGCAGGGGATTTGACGAATACAGACCGTATTATGAAAGACACATTCTGGGTTGGTGTATATCCGGGCATGAATGACAGGATGATAGATTATATGGCTAAGACGATAATTGATGCGGTGGAATAATTGAAATATAAATATATATTAAGCAGAATTGTTATCGCTTATAGAGCAGTTTAAAGATTGGAGCATTGAAGTGCATGGGGATGAAAAAAGCAATTGTAACCGGGCCTACAGGTGCCATTGGCATTGCATTGATACAGGAGTTGCTGGAGCAGGGAGTTAAAGTGACTGCGGTATGCCATCGTGATTCAGAACGGATTAGCCGTATCCCAGAAAGTGATATGGTTCAAATAGAAGAATGTAATTTAGATGAATTGTATAGCCTGACAGAAATTCTTGATCACGATTATGATATTTTCTATCATTTTGCCTGGGCATGTACAGTCGGAGAGTCCAGAAATAATATCGAAGCACAGGTGGCTAATCTTCAATATACGATTGATGCAGTGGAAGTGGCTGCTTTGCTTGGCTGCAAAAAATTTATTGGTGCAGGTTCCCAGGCGGAGTATGGAAGGTACGAGGGGAAGCTAAACGCAGATGTGCCTGCCTTTCCGGAAAATGGATATGGCATGGCAAAATTGTGTGCGGGGCAGATGAGCCGGATCAGATGCCGGCAGCTTGGCATACAGCATATCTGGACAAGGGTGCTCAGTGTATACGGCCCATATGATGGTGAAAATACAATGGTTATATCCATGATTCGCCGGATGCTTCAAGGGGAAAGGCCGATTTGTACAAAGGGGGAGCAGATTTGGGACTATATTTATTCCAGAGATGCTGCAAAAGCCTTCTATCTGCTCGGTGAATCCGGACAGGATGGGAAGGTGTATTGTATAGGAAGCGGGCAGGGTATTCCTTTGAAAGAATATATAAGTACAATCAGGAAACAGATAGATGAAAGTCTGGAGATAGGTTTTGGGGAAGTACCATATAGTGATAAACAGGTAATGTATTTATGTGCAGATATCCGTGAACTGCAAAAGGATACGGGGTTTGGGCCGGAATATTCTTTTGAAGAGGGTATTCGGGAAACAATTGAATGGTGCAGAAAGGATTCTTAGACATGGAAAAGAAAAAAGTCAGTATTATGATTCCCTGTTACAATGAGGAAGAAAATGTTGTTCCGATTAGTGATGCGGTTGTCAAAATGATGGAAGAGGAGCTGCCTCAGTATAATTATGAAATCCTCTTTATTGATAACGATTCAAGTGATAATACAAGGACACTTCTTCGGGAAATCTGCGAGAAAAATAAGAATATAAAAGCGATATTTAATGCAAAGAATTTTGGGCAGTTTAATTCCCCGTACCATGCTATGTGCCAGACTACGGGGGACTGTACGATTACAATGTGCTGTGACTTTCAGGATCCGGTGGAGATGATACCGAAGTTTATCAAAGAATGGGAAAATGGATATAAGATTGTCTGCGGCATTAAGGCAAGCAGCAGGGAAAACCCAATTATGCGTTTTCTGCGTACCTGTTATTATAAATTGATTAAGAAGATGTCAGATGTAGAGCAGATTGAGCACTTTACCGGGTTTGGATTGTATGATAAGAGTTTTATCAAGGTGCTGAAAGACTTGGACGATCCGGTACCGTTTATCCGGGGGATTGTCGCAGAACTTGGCTACCGCAGGAAGGATTTAGAGTATGAGCAGCCAAAGAGAAGGGCAGGGAAGACACATAATAACTGGTACAGCCTGTATGATGCGGCAATGCTTAGTTTCACCTCCTATACAAAAGTAGGGCTGCGTATTGCGACTATTTTTGGCTTTTTTATGTCAGTTGCCAGTATCATTGTAGCTTTGGTCTATCTGGTACTTAAACTTATGTATTGGAATATGTTTCCGGCAGGGACAACGCCAATCCTTCTCGGTATTTTTGTGTTTGGTTCCGTACAGATATTTTTTATCGGGCTGGTCGGTGAGTATATTATGAATATCAATACGAGAGTCATACATAGGCCGTTGGTGATAGAAGAGGAGCGGATAAATTTTGAGGATGACGAAGAAGCAGTTACTGCAGATGAAGATGCTAAAACTGCTATAGATGATTTTAAAAAGATTCACAGATACATGCATCTGGCGAAAAAGGAGGATACTACGGAAACATATGCTGAATTGAAAAAGGAATATCTTTCCTTAAAGGCGATTCTAAATATTGCCGGTGTCAATCTTACAGATATTGACGAGATTAAAGAATGAGAGTTATCAACTTTGGGGCTGCCGTACTAGGTATAAGACAGGTATTATATAGTATAGAAAAAATTTCGTTACTATTTTGTACTGTTCTTTCTTAGTGCAGCAGTCCTATTGCTTACTTACCAAAAATGAATAGTCTATGAAATGTAGGGGGAATACAAAATGGCAAGAGTTGTAGCAATCGGCACATAGGATTTTGAAAAACTTGTTTCTAATGATAGCTTTTATATAGACAAAACAGAATTTATAAAAGAGTGGTGGGAAAGCAGG
>RAYF01000073.1 GCA_003611745.1 bacterium D16-36
GCGCATAAACCAAGCATCAAAGCCGCAAGACAGATAGTTCCTCGGAAAGGCGAAATGTTGCAAGGCATATCCTGTCCCTCTTTTTAGGCGTTTTGCTTGTCTGTGAAGCAAAAAACAGAAACATAACCGGATGGCAGGCACAAACAAAAAAATGACGGATAACAGGGAGTCATCGTTAAAGAAACATCGGTTGTAAATGGTGGCATATTGATTTGGGGCAGTAATGAATATATATACTGAAAATTGATTTCCGTGAAAATTTAGAACCTGACATTGCTATTTTTCAGCAAATACAGTAAAATAGTGGGCGAAAATGTTTGAGATAGAAATGAGGATGGCGATGAAACAGATAAAAATAAAGTATTTTTCGGATGAAATGGAAAGGTTAGATTATATTGACGGCAAATCGGACTGGATAGATTTGCGTGCTTCGGAGGAGGTGGAGTTAAAAAAGGGAGAATTTAAACTAATACCGCTTGGGGTTGCCATGGAGCTTCCCAAGGGATTTGAAGCACATATTCTGCCGAGAAGCAGCACATTTAAAAATTTTGGGATAATCCAGACAAACCATTGTGGGATTGTGGATGGGTCGTACTGCGGCGATAATGATATGTGGAGGATGCCTGCCCTTGCAGTCAGGGATACCGTGATCCATGTTAACGACAGAATCTGCCAGTTCCGTATTGTGGAAAACCAGCCGGAAATCCATTTTGAGGAAGTAGAACACCTGACGGGGACGGACCGCGGGGGGTTTGGTACAACAGGGAGGCAATAAACGCGCACGGAAATCAATTTTCAGTATATATTCATTACTGCCCTTATTAATTTGTCACTATTTACAGACGATTGTTTTCTAAACGATAACTCCCTGTTATCTGTCAATTTCAAGTGTGCCTGCATTCGGCTGTGTTTCTGTTTTTGCCCTCACAGAGTATGATACGCCTAAAAAGAAGGACAAGATATGCCGCCAGACAACAACGGCTTTCCAGAGGAACTGTGTCTTGCAAGGCTTTGATGGATATGCGCCTTGCAGCGCTGTCTGAGCAGCATGCGCGGTTTCAGGCTTTCCTAGGAGGCACGCTCCCGCTACCTCTCATAACGCAGCGGTACATAGCAGGGCAAAATATGCCCTGCAAGTACCGGCGATTCGAGAGTGCCTCTGCGGAAAGCCATGAAATCCGCTGCATGATGTAAGTTCGCGGAAGGGCGCATAAACCAAGCATCAAAGCCGCAAGACAGATAGTTCCTCGGAAAGGCGAAATGTTGCAAGGCATATCCTGTCCTTCTTTATTAGGCGTTTTGCTTGTCTGTGAAGCAAAAAAACAGAAACATAACCGAATGCAGGCACAAACAAAAATTGACGGCTAACAGGGAGTTACCGTTAAAGAAACATTGTCTGTAAATAGCGGCATATTGATTTGGGGCAGTAATGAATATATATACTGAAAATGGATTTCCGTGATAAACGCGGACTTGACATGAATTTGATTTCTGTATACACTATACATTAGTGTTTTTAGGCAAGGCATGATATTGTTCATAGAAATGATTTGGGCAGTGATATATAGATGCGCGGGAAGCAGGGGCGCAGGATTGGAGGAACAGGATGAATTATAAAATAGCAGCAATTGAGGGAGATGGGATTGGCCCGGAGATTGTGAGGGAGGCAAGGAAAGTTCTGGATAAGGTTGGCCAGAAATATGGCCATACCTTTACATATGAAGAACTTTTGATGGGCGGTTGTTCCATTGATGTGTATGGGGAATCTTTGACAGATGAGACATTAGAAAGGGCAAGAGCCTGTGATTCGGTACTTTTGGGGGCAGTCGGCGGAAATGTAGGGCATTCTGCATGGTATGATATAGAGCCGGATAAGCGTCCGGAAGCAGGGCTCCTCAAAATACGTAAGGGATTGGAATTGTATGCCAATATTCGTCCGGCGGTTCTCTTTGAAGAACTTTCAGGTGCATGTCCGTTAAAATCTGAGATTACGGAGGGCGGCTTTGATTTTGTTGTTATGCGTGAACTGACTGGAGGGCTTTACTTCGGGGAAAGGAAGACAGTAGAGGAAAATGGTGTCTTGAAGGCGATTGATACGCTGACTTATGATGAGAATGAGATTCGCCGCATTGCAAAGTGGGGCTTTGATGTGGCGATGAAGAGGAATAAAAAGGTCTGCAGTGTTGACAAGGCAAATGTGTTGGATTCTTCCAGACTTTGGAGAAAGGTGGTAAAAGAAGTTGCCGCCGGATACCCGGAGGTGGAGCTTACCGATATGTTAGTTGATAACTGTGCAATGCAGTTAGTCCGCGATCCGAAGCAGTTTGATGTGATTTTAACAGAAAATATGTTCGGTGATATTTTGTCGGATGAGGCGAGTATGGTTACCGGTTCCATTGGGATGCTTTCTTCGGCAAGCCTTGGCGCAACAAAGCTTGGACTGTATGAACCAAGCCATGGTTCTGCGCCGGATATTGCAGGGCAGGATAAGGCGAACCCGATTGCTACAGTCCTTTCTGCTGCGATGATGTTACGTTACTCATTTGATTTGGAGAAAGAGGCAGATGCGGTAGAGAATGCGGTAAAGCAGGTGTTAAAGGATGGTTACCGCACAGTGGATATTATGTCGGAGGGGAAGACGCAGGTCGGAACCGTGCAGATGGGTGACTTGATTTGCGGGCGTATCTGATGGAAGGGTATGCGATAGATAATGATTTATATTAAAGGGGGAATATTCATGAAAAGTGATGCAGTGAAAAAGGGAATACAGACGGCACCCCAGAGGTCGCTGTTTAACGCATTGGGGCTGACGGAAGAGGAGCTTTCGAAACCTCTGGTAGGGATTGTCAGTTCCTATAATGAAATTGTGCCTGGGCATATGAATATAGATAAGATTGTAGAGGCGGTAAAGGTTGGCGTTGCGATGGCAGGCGGTACCCCGATTGTATTTCCTGCGATTGCAGTCTGCGACGGTATCGCTATGGGGCATATCGGCATGAAGTATTCTCTGGTTACTAGGGATTTGATTGCCGATTCGACGGAATGTATGGCCTCCGCACATCAATTTGACGCGCTTGTTATGGTGCCGAACTGTGATAAAAATGTGCCAGGGCTTTTGATGGCGGCTGCGAGGCTGAATGTACCGACTGTATTTGTCAGCGGTGGCCCTATGCTTGCAGGGCATGTGCAGGGAAAGAAAACCAGCCTTTCCTCTATGTTTGAGGCGGTAGGCGCCAATGCTGCAGGAAAGATGACGGAGGAAGAGGTGGACGATTACGTATGTAATGCATGTCCGACCTGCGGTTCCTGCTCTGGCATGTACACAGCAAATAGTATGAATTGCCTGACAGAGGCGATTGGTATGGGCTTACAGGGAAATGGCACGATTCCGGCGGTCTATTCCCAGAGGATTAAACTGGCGAAACATGCCGGCATGAAAGTGATGGAGCTTTTGGAAAAGAATATCTGCCCGAGGGACATTATGACACAGAAGGCATTCGAAAATGCCCTGACAATTGACATGGCGCTGGGATGTTCTACCAATACAATGCTTCATCTGCCTGCCATTGCGCATGAGGCAGGCGTGGAAATCAATCTGGATATCGCCAACCAGATCAGTGCGAAAACGCCGAATCTCTGCCATCTGGCTCCAGCGGGGCATCATTATATGGAAGAATTGAATGAAGCGGGCGGCATTTATGCTGTTATGAATGAGCTGAATAAGAAAGGGCTGCTGCATACTGACCTGATAACGGCAACCGGGAAAACGGTAGGGGAAAATATTGCGGGATGTGAGAATAGAAATCTCGAAATCATCCGGCCGATTGATGATCCGTACAGCCAAACCGGGGGCATTGCGGTGCTCCGCGGAAATATTGCGCCTGACAGCTGTGTGGTAAAGCGTTCTGCTGTTGTCCCGGAGATGATGGAACATGAAGGCCCTGCAAGGGTGTTTGACTGTGAGGAGGATGCCATTGATGCCATTAAGGGCGGAAAGATTGTGGCAGGAGATGTTGTGGTAATCCGCTATGAGGGTCCAAAGGGAGGGCCTGGCATGCGTGAGATGTTAAATCCGACTTCGGCTATTGCCGGTATGGGCCTTGGCTCCAGTGTAGCTTTGATTACAGACGGGCGTTTTTCGGGGGCATCCCGGGGGGCATCCATTGGCCACGTATCACCGGAGGCTGCTGTAGGAGGCCCGATTGCCCTGATAGAAGAGGGTGACATTATTTCTATCAATATTCCGGCAAATACGATTAATGTTAAGGTTTCTGATGAAGAGCTGGCAAAGAGAAAAGAAAACTGGATTCCGAAGGAGCCGAAGGTTAAGACGGGGTATCTTGCACGGTATGCGTCTATGGTAACTTCTGCTGACAGAGGGGCGATTCTGGAGATTAAGTAAAAGGAGTACTGGATTATGCAATTGACTGGTTCTGAGATTGTAATTGAATGTTTAAAGGAGCAGGGGGTTGATACCGTCTTTGGTTATCCGGGCGGTGCAATCCTGAATATATATGATGAATTATACCGCCATCAGGATGAAATCAGGCATATTTTGACATCACATGAGCAGGGGGCAGCCCATGCTGCAGACGGTTACGCGCGTGCTACAGGGAAAGTAGGCGTCTGTATGGCTACCAGCGGCCCTGGGGCAACCAATCTGGTAACAGGTATTGCGACTGCTTATCTGGATTCTGTTCCGCTGGTAGCGATTACCTGCAATGTAGGGCTTCCGCTTCTTGGAAAGGATTCTTTTCAGGAGATTGATATCGCGGGCGTTGTTATGCCGATTACGAAACATAGTTTTATCGTGAAGGAAGTGGAGGAGCTTGCGCCGACGCTCCGCCGTGCCTTTGCTATTGCGATGACAGGGCGGCGCGGGCCTGTTCTGGTTGATATTGTCAAGAGCGCTACGAGTGACTCGGCAGAATACCAGAGGGAGGAGCCAAAGGAGATTACGCGTTCCACGGATAAGATAGAGGAGGACAGTATTGATGCGGCGGTAAAGCTGATTAGCAAGGCGAGGAAGCCGATTATCTTTGTCGGCGGCGGCGCAGTCAGTGCGGAGGCAGGCAAGGAGCTGTATGAATTTGCTGGTAAAGTGGATGCGCCTGTTACGGATAGCCTGATGGGAAAAGGCGCCTATCCGGGGACGGATGAAAAGTATATCGGGATGCTCGGGATGCACGGCACAAAGACAGCCAATCTAAGCCTTGCAGAGAGTGATCTGCTGATTGTGGTAGGCGCCCGTTTTTCAGACCGTGTTACGGGCAATACGGAGACATTTGCCAGAAATGCGAAGATTATCCAGATTGATGTGGATGAGGCGGAGATTAATAAAAATATTATGGTCGACATCAGTGTAATTGGTGATGTCAAATCGGTACTGGATATTTTCAATGAAAAGTTAGAGCAGCAGTATCATAAAGAGTGGATGGATAAAGTGATGGCGCGCAAGGATGCGCTTCCATTAAATTACAATCCAGAGGGATTGACCGGGCCGTATATCATTGAGAAGTTAGATGAAATTACAGACGGCGGTGCGGTTGTTGTGACGGAGGTAGGCCAGCACCAGATGTGGGCGGCGCAGTATTATAAATATAAGGAACCGCGCACGCTGATCACTTCCGGCGGGCTTGGGACGATGGGGTATGGCCTTGGGGCTGCGATCGGGGCAAAGGCTGCCCTGCCGGACAAGACGGTAGTGAACATTGCCGGGGACGGCTGTTTCCGTATGAATATGAATGAGATAGCCACAGCAACAAGAAGCAATATCCCTGTGGTTGAGATTGTTTTTAACAACCATGTGCTCGGCATGGTAAGGCAGTGGCAGACGCTGTTCTATGGAAAACGTTATTCGCATACAGTGTTAAATGACTGTGTGGACTTTGTAAAAGTAGCGGAGGCGATGGGTGCAAAGGGATACCGCATTACAAAGAAGGAAGAGGTAGAGCCGGTATTGAGAGAGGCAATTGCCGCCGGCGTGCCTGTATTGATTGAGTGTGTGATAGACAGTGATGATAAGGTTTTCCCTATGGTGGCACCAGGCAAAAATCTGGACGATGCTTTTGATGAAAAGGATTTGAAAGAGCAGAATAGATAGGCAGATTTTATCGGCCACGAGGTTAAGTATAGCAATTATTTTAGGAACTGTCACAAAATAACTTGTAATAAGTTATCTTGGACAGTTCGTTACAGAAGGAGGCACATATAATGAGCAGAGTGTATAATTTTTCAGCCGGTCCGGCGGTATTACCGGAAGAGGTGTTAAAGGAAGCAGCAGAAGAGATGCTGGATTATCAGGGTTCCGGCATGTCCGTAATGGAGATGAGCCATCGTTCCAAGGTATATGACGGCATTATTAAGACTGCGGAAAAAGATTTAAGGGAACTTATGGATATCCCGGATAATTATAAGGTGTTATTCCTTCAGGGCGGCGCTTCACAGCAGTTTGCCATGATTCCGATGAATCTGATGAAGAACAAGGTCGCAGATTATATTGTGACAGGCCAGTGGGCAAAAAAGGCATGGCAGGAAGCTTCGAAATATGGCAAAGCCAATAAGATTGCATCTTCGGAGGATAAGACATTTTCTTATATTCCTGACTGCTCAGACCTGCCTATTTCAGACGATGCAGATTATGTATATATCTGTGAAAATAACACAATCTATGGGACAAAATACAAAGAACTCCCGAATACAAAGGGGAAGACACTGGTGGCAGATGTCTCTTCCTGCTTCTTATCTGAGCCGGTTGATGTTTCAAAATATGGCATTATTTATGGTGGCGTGCAGAAAAATATCGGGCCTGCTGGCGTGGTTATCGTGATTATCCGTGAGGATCTGATTACGGAGGATGTCCTTCCGGGAACCCCTACGATGCTTCAGTACAAAACGCATGCTGATGCCCAGTCCCTCTATAATACACCGCCTGCCTACGGTATTTATATCTGCGGCAAAGTATTTAAGTGGCTTAAGGGCATGGGCGGCCTTGAGGTAATGAAGCAGAGAAACGAAGAGAAAGCGAAGATTCTCTATGACTTCTTAGATTCCAGCAAACTCTTTAAAGGTACTGTTGTGCCGGAAGACCGTTCCCTTATGAATGTGCCTTTCGTAACAGGTGATGCCGATATGGACGCAAAGTTTGTCAAGGAAGCTGCCGAGGCAGGGTTTGTGAATTTGAAAGGACACCGTACGGTTGGCGGTATGAGAGCCAGCATTTATAACGCTATGCCAAAAGAGGGCGTGGAGAAGCTGGTTGAATTTATGAAGAAATTTGAGGAGGAAAATGCATAATGTTTCAGTATACATGCTTAAATCCAATTGCACAGGTTGGTCTGGATGTTTTTACGGAGGAATATAAAAAGACGGAGGAATTTGCAGATGCAGATGCAGTGTTAGTCCGCAGTGCAGCAATGCATGATATGGAGTTTTCTGATAAGCTGGCGGCTATTGCAAGGGCTGGTGCCGGAGTCAATAATATTCCGTTAGATAAATGTACTGAGAAAGGCATCGTAGTTTTTAATACACCGGGTGCCAATGCAAATGGTGTGAAGGAGATGGTGATTTCCGGCATGCTTCTTGCTGCAAGGGATATTGTCGGCGGCATTAGCTGGGTAACAGAGAATGCCGCAGATGAAAATATCAGCAAATCAATGGAGAAGGCGAAGAAGAACTTTGCAGGGACAGAGATTAAGGGGAAGAAGCTTGGGGTAATCGGGCTTGGCGCAATCGGCGTGCTCGTGGCAAATGCTGCAAACCGTATGGGGATGCAGGTGTTTGGTGTTGACCCGTATCTTTCTGTCCAGAATGCCTTGAATATCAACCGTGATGTCACTGTTTTAAAGTCTTATGATGAGTTATATGAACAGTGTGACTATATCACAGTGCATGTTCCGTTCCTTGAGGATACAAAGGGCATGATAAATAAAGAAGCGTTGGATAAAATGAAGGATGGTGTTGTAATCTTAAATTTTGCAAGGGATCTTCTTGTGAATGATGAAGATATGAAGGCTGCGCTGGAGTCCGGCAAGGTTGCGAAGTATGTAACAGATTTCCCGAATCCTGCAGTGATGCAGATGCCGAATGTCATTGCCACGCCGCACCTTGGGGCATCTACGGAGGAATCTGAAGATAACTGTGCTGTGATGGCAGCGAATGAACTCCGTGAGTTTTTGGAGAATGGCAATATTGTTAATTCCGTGAATTATCCAAAATGTGATGCCGGTATCTGTTCAACAGAGGGAAGGATTACGGTAGCACACAAGAATATGCCGAAGATGTTAAATCAGTTTACCAATATTATTTCTGCTGAGGGAATCAATATAGACCATATGACGAATAAGAGCCGTGGTGAATATTCTTACTGCGTGTTTGATATTGATTCTGCTTCCTCTCAGGAATTAGCGGATAAACTGGCTGCCATAAGTGGTGTATTGAAGGTACGTATTGTAAAATAACAAGGAACTGTTAAGAAACTACTTTTAAATAGTGCTATCGGAGGAAAGGGCAGGCAATATTAAAGGTTATTTTTTGACAGTTCCTGATAAAAGGGCACAGCCTTCGCTTGTGCCCTTTTTAAAACCGAAGGAACTCTTAGAGGGGTGATTTGATTGGATGCTAGGGAAGCTTTGGCATATATGGGCGGTATTCAGGAAAAACTCGGAAGCAGCTATTCTCTGCGGAGTGTACGGGAGCTTGCAGGGCGTGTCGGGCATCCGGAAAGAACCCTAGGGATTATCCATATTGCCGGGACAAATGGAAAAGGCTCTGTGGGGAATTATATCAGCAATATTCTGTCAGTTTCAGGGTATACAGTAGGGCGTTACGTATCACCGGCCGTTTTTGGCTATAGGGAAAAGATTCAGCGTATTGCCTGCGGTACCTGTACTTATTTTTCTGAGGAAGAGATGGCAGAGATGGTTACCCTTTTAAAAGGGCATTGTGAAAATATGGTCTTAGAGGGATTTGGCCATCCGACTGCTTTTGAGATAGAGACGGTAATGGCATTTCTTTTATTCCACAAATGGAAGGTAGATGCCGCTATAGTGGAATGCGGGCTTGGCGGGCGTCTGGACGCTACAAATATTATCACCAATCCGCTGCTGGTGGTCTTTACATCCATTAGCCGGGACCATATGAAGCTTTTGGGGGATTCGGTTCCTGATATCGCAAGGGAAAAATATGGGATTATAAAAGAGAAGGTGGCAGTAGTTTCGAAAAGGCAGGCAGAATGTGAGATGATACTGCAGGAAATCTGCGGCAGGAAGAAGGCAGAGCTTGTTTTTGTGGAGGGAGAATCCATCGGAGAAAAGGCTTTTAGGGCTGGACGGACTAGTTTTGCCTATAAAGGCGTGGAATATGCTATCAGACAGGGCGGTGTATTTCAGATTGAAAATGCGGCTATCGCCATTGAATCTGCCAGAATGCTTCGGAAGAAAGGCTTTGTAAACGTTTCGGAGGAGACAGTAAGGGAAGGGGTGCTTAACAGCCATTGGAGGGGCAGGTTTGACCTGATATCGCAAGAACCGTTCCTGCTGGTGGACGGGGCACATAACGAGGCGGCTGCCAGAGCGCTTTGTGATTCCCTGAAGGCATACTTTCCGGATGAAAAGTTTTCGTTTGTCATGGGGGTATTCCGGGATAAGGAGTATGGGAAGATGTTATCTCTGCTGCTTCCGCTGGCTAAGAATATCTATACTGTATCAGCACCGGGACCCAGAGGGCTGGCTGGCAGTGAATTATGCCAGTGTGCCGGAAGGATGGGAAGGGTTCCCGTCTCCGGCTGCGGCAGGGTGGATGAGGCTTTAAGAAAAGCATTGGCGGAAAATGCGGGCGGAAAAATAATAGCCTGCGGTTCGCTTTCTATATTAAAAGATGTATATGTGTTTGTTAAAAATAACTATTCTTTAGCAGAAGGAACGGGGGATTTGTATGGACATTGGAAAGAGGGAATTTGCGTTTGACAAGCCGCATACATATATCATGGGAATCTTAAATGTGACTCCGGACTCCTTTTCTGACGGGGGAAGGTTTGATAAAATGGATGCTGCGCTGTACCATGTGGAGGAGATGATACGGCAGGGGGCAGACATTATTGACATAGGCGGTGAGTCTACGAGGCCGGGTTATCATAAGATTTCAGTGGAGGAGGAGACTGCAAGGGTGGTTTCGGTACTGGAGGCTGTGAAGGGGAGGTTTGATATTCCGGTATCTGTTGATACATACAAGGCCCCGGTGATGGATGCTGCCCTGTCTGCCGGTGCAGATATCGCAAATGATATCTGGGGGCTTCGCTATGACAGCCTTTTTTCAGAAAATGGGCGGCATTCCGTGTGGGACTGCGGTTCTATGGCGGAGATTATCGCTAAATATCAGGTTCCGGTCTGTGTGACGCATAACCGTCAGGAGGCGGCATATGGCAGTTTATTGGAGGAAGTATTGTCAGATTTGCGGGAGAGTGCCGAAATCGGGCAAAATGCAGGGATCACCAGAGGGCAGATGATTTTAGACCCCGGCGTGGGGTTTGGAAAGTCGTACGGAGATAATTTGATGATACTTTCTAATCTGGATCGTTTTCATGAACTGGGGATGCCGCTTCTTCTGGCAGCATCCAGAAAATCTGTGATTGGCCTGACGCTTGATCTGCCAGTGGATCAGAGGGAGGAGGGGACTATTGTCACAACGGTGTTAGCGGTACAAAATCATTGGAATATGGTGCGTGTCCATGATGTGGAAAAAAATGCTAGGGCAATCCGTATGATGGAAAAAATAATTGGAATAGGATGATAGGAAGCATGAAAAAATTTTGTAAGCCATTAGCAATAGTAACAGCAGTTGCCTGCCTGACGGGCAACCTGACAGGTATGCAGGGAAAGGCGTTTTCAAAGCAGGCGTATAAGCCGGAAATAGGGGCTGTCTTTCTGGCAGCTGCAGCACCACTGGATGATACATCAGTACCAGATGGTACCTCCCAGCCGAGCGGGGCACCGCCGGATATTACGCCGGAACCAGTAAGGACGCCAGAGCCGTCAGATACACCGAAGCCGACGGATACGCCAAAGCCGACGGATACGCCAAAACCAACTAATACACCGAAACCAACTAATAAGCCAAAGCCGACAAAAAAACCAAAGCAGAAGCTGGCATTCCGTATCAGCCAGAAGAAAAATAAGATTACAGTTAAGTGGAATAAACTGGATGATGTATCTTCCTATCTTTTTTACCTGAAAGAACAGGGGGGAAAATTTAGGAAGACTGTTATAAAAAAGGGAACGAAGCGTTCTTTTTCGGTACAATATGGAAAAAATTATTATGTTAAGATGGCAGTGAAGAATAAAAGAAATAAAACATTTTCCAGAACAGGGAAATATCAGATATATGTCCCGGAAAAGGTGGGAACTGTGCATACTGTCTCTATGGGCAAGGCAAAAATGAAACTGACATGGCAGGCAGTAAGGAAAGCAGATTATTACTATATTTATAGAAAAGCAGCCGGGCAGAAAAATTTTGCCCTGTTAGGAAAAAGAAAAAGATGCACTTTTGTCGATGAGGAGCTTAAATATAATAAAGATTACAGTTATAAAATAATTCCTGTTACAGAAAGGAAAGGATATGGTTATAAGGGCAGGGGAAGAAGCAAATTATTTTCGAATAAAAAGCTGGTATCCGACAGCCATCAGAAGTATACTTATACGGAGATGGAGGGGGATATAAAGAGCCTTGTTAAGAAATATTATGGCATGGTCCACTATAAGGTGATTGGAAAGAGTGCGGATGGAAGGAATATATATGATGTCATTATTGGCAACCAGAATGCACCGAAAAGCATACTGGTTATCTCAACACTCCATGCAAGGGAATATATGGCGTCTTTAGTATGTATGAGCCAGATAGAGTATTACCTGCAGAGCAGTCAGGAAAAGATAGCAGGGCAGCCGGTTGAAAAGGTATTAAACCAAATTGCAGTGCATTATGTTCCCATGGCGAATCCGGATGGCGTTACAATTTCGCAGTCAGGGTTTAGCGGGATAAAGAGTGCAGTTTTGAGGAAGAAGCTTGCTAAAATCAGTGATGGGGATTCTGTCAGATGGAAGGCAAATGCCAGAGGAGTTGACTTGAACCACAATTATCCCTACAAATTTAAGAAGTCCGGCAAAGCGGGCAGAGAGGGGTACAGCGGCAAGTCTGCTTCCAGCGAGGCGGAGACGAAAGCGGTTATATCCTTGATCCAGACTTTAAAACAGAGGCAGCTTAAGGGCGTTATCAATTACCATGCTACTGGTTCTATTGTCTTTGGAGGCTGTACGAAAAAGGGAAAGGTGAAAGAAGATACACAGAGGATGTATGATCTGGCGAGGGCGGTAACGGGATATGCGGATTCGGCTGCATATGAAAAGGAGCATTCCGGCGGTGTTGGAAGCCTGCGGGAATATATCGTATATAAGCAGAAAATACCAAGCATAACGCTGGAAGTCGGCTGGGCGGCCTGCCCTGGGCCGATATCGGAGTTCCCGGCCATATGGGGTCGGAACAGGACATTAGTGTTGGAGGAGGCAATGCTGTTTCTTTAATTATAGCAGCGGCTGCCGCAAAGAAGCTATTAATGCTTTCCCAATTTTGAGAGGGCATTCACAAATTGAGAAAGGTGAGGTATAAAAATGAAGCTTTCAAAGTTAATTGGTTCAAGGTTTAAAGAGAGGCCGGCAGATTGTGTGATTGACAGCCATGCACTGATGGTGCGCGGCGGATACATGAAAAATGTAGGCAATGGAATCTATTCAGAATTTCCGGTACTGAAGAAGATTACAGCAAAAATTGAAAAAATTATTCGGCAGGAGATGGATGCAATTGACGGACAGGAGGTGCTTTTCCCTGTTGTCCTCCCGGCAGATTTGTGGGATGAATCGGGGCGGTACGAGTCAGTGGGAAATGAGCTTTTGCGCTTTACGGACCGCAGTGATTCCCGCATGGTGCTTGCCATGACCCATGAGGAGGCGGCAGTCCATCTTGTCAGGGAATACGCCCAGTCGTACACAAAGTACCCGTTTATGATTTACCAGATCCAGAGGAAATTCCGTGACGAAGCGAGGCCGAGGGCAGGGATGATACGCGTGCGTGAGTTTACAATGAAGGATGCGTACTCTTTCCATACTTCCCAGGAAGATTTAGAAAAATATTATGACAGATGTTATCAGGCATATAACCGTATATTTCAAAAGGCGGGCATTCCGGATGTCGTAACGGTTGCATCGGATTCCGGTATGATGGGAGGAAGCATATCGCATGAATATATGCTGCTGACACCAGTCGGTGAGGATTCCATTGTTATCTGTGGGGAGTGCGGTTACCGTGCAAATATGGAAGCAGCAGAGAATAAGATGGTAAATGAGGATAATGGTGCATTGCAGGAGCTTGAATGCGTTGAGACGCCGGACTGCAAGACAATTGACGATGTATGCAGCTTTTTAAAGAGTGATGTAAAAAAATCCTGCAAGGCAGTTGTTTATCAGAAGAATTCGAATAATACTTTTGTGGTAGCTTTTGTCCGCGGGGATTATGAGGTAAATGAGACGAAGCTGCGCAATATCGTGGGGGAGGAGCTGCACGCGGCTGAAATTACGGAAGATTCCTGTTTGGTTGCGGGCTATATCGGCCCGTATAATATTGCACAGGAGGCAGAAGTCTATATAGATGTTACGTTAAAGGGCATTTCAGGTATGGTTGCAGGCGCCAACAAAGAGGGGTACCACTACACGGGGCTGAATCTGGAGAGGGATCTGCCATCTGTAGAATATGCAGATATCTCGAAGATTCAGGAGGGAAGCATCTGTCCGTGCTGTGGTAAAAAATCTATTGCAATCAAACGCGGGATTGAGGTTGGCAATATTTTCCAGCTTGGGACAAAATATACAAAGGCGATGGGGATGCAGTATACGGATGAAAATGGACAGATGCAGTATCCTGTTATGGGGTGTTATGGAATTGGCGTCGGCCGTATGGCGGCATCAATTTGTGAAGCATACCATGATGATTTTGGGCCGGTCTGGCCGATTACAATAGCGCCATGGGAAGTCCATCTGTGCTGCCTGCGGGCGGATGATGCGGAGACGAAAGAGACAGCAGATAAGTTGTATCAGGATTTGCAGGGTGCAGGCGTTGAAGTAATCTATGATGACCGCGAGGGCGTCCGTCCTGGCGCGATGTTTTCTGATGCAGATTTGCTTGGTGTGCCGGTCCGTGTTGTGGTAAGCCCAAGGAATTTAAAGGAGTCCTGTGTAGAGGTTGTGACAAGGGATAAATCTGTAAAGGAAATGGTTGCGGTGGAGAATGCATCTGCTTTTGTACAGGAACTTAAGGACAAGCTTTATGCCGGGGTCTATGAGAAGGTGGAGCCTTATCTTTAAGAAAACGATGATTTAATCAACGCTTCCTTAATTCTAAAAAAAGTGTAAAATGTGTTTAAAAAATGTGACTGCCATATAAAAGCCATAATTGTGACAATTTTATTTGTAGAATAATAAATGAGGGTAAAGATAACAATAAAGTTTTACCCTCATTTTTATTGCTAGGCAACCTGATTTGCGGTGGTAAGGAATGGCTGGTAAACAGGCGGAACAGGCAAATTGCTGTTCCGGCCCATTGCCGGCGGTTCCCATGGCGGGATATCTGCGGGGCAACCCGCTGTTATCCCGCGTACCGCGCAAGCCATGGGATACACTGGGAGAGTTAGTATTCATGGTTTTTTCGGGGGCTTTTGCATGGCTGGCAGAGAGAATGGGTCTTTTGAGTGGTATTCTTTTTTTGGGTATGGAGGGAGAAAAAAAGCGGAGGATTTGACAAAAATGGGAAGACTTTATTTGCACATTGGTACACCAAAGACAGGAACCTCAATGATTCAGTTTTTTATGGCAAAAAATCAGGGCATACTGCTAAGGAAGGGATACACTTATCCTGATTTTGAGTTTACTTTTGAAGGAATCGGGCAGAACAGGAATGCTCATTTTTTGACACATGAGTACTATGATGATGACAAGAACAGGCTGTACGATGAAGAAAAGAAACTGCAGGAGCAGGGATTTAGCAGGCTTTTGGATGAATTAAGGCAGAATGAAAATGTTGTTATGTCAGATGAGCACATCTGGACCGGTTACAGGGTGATGGAGAATTTCTGGGAAAATCTTGTAAAAAGGGTTACAGAAGCAGGGCATGAGCTTAAGGTTATTGTGTATCTGCGCAGGCAGGATGCATATATCCAGTCTTACTGGGCACAGCTCGTAAAGGAAACATCTAAGGAATCATTTTCAGCATATATCAAAAAGAAGCATTATTATAAAAGCAGGATGGACTATAATACAGAACTTGATGTGATTGCTAATATAGTGGGCAGGGAAAACCTGATTGTGCGTATTTACGAAAAGGGCCAGTATTATGGCGGAAACGGCAGTTTGGTAGAAGATTTCCTTCATGTTATCGGGCTTGAGATGACAGAGGAATATAAAGGCTCCGAGAGGATTGTCAATGGGAGCATCAGCGGGGATTGTCTGGAAGTTAAGCGGATTTTAAACAGGATGCCGGAGTTTCGTGCCCGCAAGAATTTTCTGATTCCGGTGATGCAGAAAGTTACTTCCAGAGAGGGGAAATCTTCGGATTATTCCAGGGCAGCATGCTTTGCGGAAGGGCAGAGAAAGGAATTTTTAGAGCAGTTCAGGGAGGGCAACGAAGCAGTTGCACGGAAATATTTGAATAAAGACTCAGGGGTGCTTTTCGAGGAGGAAGCACCGGAAAATGAAACGGTAAAAGCGTATACAAAGGAAGAACTTGTGTTAGCGTGCGGGGAGCTTCTTTTGGAGATGGAAGAGCTTGTACAGAAAATAACAGAGCGGGAGATGCGTATTAAGCAGAGCAGGAGTTATCGGCTATTGAAGAAAGGAAAGAGCGTGGTTAAGAAGATAATACGCAGATGAAGCTTTTCTAAATATACAAAAATTTAATTCCTTTGCAGAATATGGGAAAATACTTGCAATACCTTTCCCTTTCGTGTAAAATAAGTTTGTTTATGGCTGGAGTGCCTTTAGCAGCGCCAAGAAGCATATTGCGGGCAATGCGGTATGCCTGTGCTGTGCGGCACAGGGCAGAGGATGCCTTACAGAACAAAACGAAAGGTGGAATTACAGAATGTTTAGAATTAATGAGAATTACTTAAAATTACCGGGAAGTTATTTGTTTTCTACCATTGGCAGGAAAGTTGCGGCATACACAGAAGCGAATCCGGAGAAAGAGATTATCCGTCTGGGTATAGGCGATGTGACACTGCCGCTGGCGCAGGCTGTGATTGACAGGCTGCATAGTGCAGTAGATGAGATGGCAAAGCCGGAGACATTTAAGGGATATGCGCCGGATTTGGGATATGATTTTCTGCGGAATGCCATTGTAGAAAATGACTATAAGCCGAGGGGCTGCAAAGTTTCAGCAGATGAAATCTTTGTCAGCGATGGTGCAAAGAGCGATTCCGGTAATATTGTAGATATATTTGCAGATGATACTAAGATTGCAGTATGTGACCCGGTTTATCCGGTTTATGTAGATTCCAATGCGATGTCCGGCCGTACCGGTACATATGATGAAGCAGCGGAGAAGTGGTCTGGTGTTATTTATATGCCGTGCGTTAAGGAGAACGGTTTCTGTCCGGAGTTGCCGAAGGAGACACCGGATGTGATTTATTTGTGTTTTCCGAATAATCCAACCGGGACAACCATTACAAAGGAACAGCTTCAGGCCTGGGTTGACTATGCACTGAAATCAGGCGCTGTGATTATTTATGATGCCGCATATGAAGCATACATCTCTTCTGAGAATGTACCTCATTCCATTTATGAGTGCAAGGGTGCGGAGGCATGCGCAATAGAAATCCGCAGCTTTTCCAAAAATGCAGGTTTTACAGGGACACGGCTTGGGTTTACGGTAGTCCCGAAGGCTTTAAAATGCGGCAGTGTTACCCTGCATTCGCTTTGGGCGCGCCGCCACGGTACAAAGTTTAATGGTGCCCCGTATATTATTCAGGCTGCAGGCGCTGCTGTATATTCGGAAGAGGGGAAGAGACAGACAGGGGAGCAGATTGCATATTATATGAACAATGCAAAGACAATCCGTGAGGGGCTGATCGGTGCCGGATATGAAGTGTTCGGCGGCGTAGATGCGCCGTATATCTGGCTGAAAACGCCGGATAACATGAAATCATGGGATTTCTTTGATTATCTTTTGGAAGAATTAAATATAGTAGGAACACCAGGTTCCGGTTTTGGACCGCACGGTGAGGGTTATTTCCGTCTGACAGCATTTGGCAGTGCGGAAAATACCGTGAAAGCCATGGAACGTATTCGGTCAGGCAAACTAAATTAATCGGAATGTAGTCCCCAAGAGTATCCGCAGGGCGGATATCTTAGGGACTTGTTTTCGATAAAAGGGAATCGGAGGGGATTTGTATGAAAAAAATATTTTTGACCGGGTTAGCAGTAGTTTCAGTGCTGCTGTCTTCCCTGACTGCTTCGGCTGACGCAGTCATACAGGATGAAGACACCAGTTTTGACCGTTATATTGCATTTGGAAAGGATTTATCTTCGAAAGAAAGGGAAGCGGTGTTAAATGGGTTTGGCATCAGTGAGGAAGATGTGGCAAACTATAAGACGGTTCAGATAACTAATCAGGAAGAACACGAGTATCTGGGAGATTATATCGCCTCTTCTGTCATTGGGAAACGTGCACTGTCATCCGTTATGGTGGTGAAGACGGAGGAGGGCAGCGGAATTGATGTGACAACAAAGAATATAAGCTACTGTACTTCGGGGATGTATACGAATGCGCTGGTGACTGCGGGGCTTACAGATGCTTCTGTGGTTGTGGCGGCACCGTTTAATATTTCGGGGACATCGGCTCTGGTAGGGGCGATGAAGGCATATGCTACAATGACTGGGGAAGATATTTCTGACAATACGATGGATGCTGCCACGGCTGAGTTAGTAGCTACAGCTGATTTGGGAGAAAGCATGGGCGATAAGGAGAAGGCGGCGGAACTGATTGCTGCAGTCAAGCAGAAGGTCTTTTCGGAAGATCTGGCTTCGGCAACTGATATACGCGATGCCGTCCACAATTCAGCAGAGGCGCTGAAGCTGAATATTTCTGACGAGGATGTGGAAAATATTGTTGATATGATGGAAAAGGTATCGAAGGTGGATATTGATGTGGATGCCATCACAGAGCAGGCCAAAGGGATTTATGATAAACTAAAGGATGCAGGGGTAGACTTTAGCAATGTGGATACATCGGGGCTGATAGAACGGGTAGGGGATTTCTTTGCCGGTATTTTTCAGGCAATCGCAGATTTCTTTAGCGGACTTTTTGGATAGGCGGCGTCAGTGGTGCGGTGTTGTGTCTGTGCGCGCTTGTAACAAATTCAAAGGAACTGTAGTTCCTTATATGCAGCAATAGAACAAAGGTGAACAAGGTTCACCTTGCAGAAATGGGGATTATTATGGCGAATATTATTTCAGATGAAACAATTGAATATGTAGGGATTCTTGCAAAGCTGGAGCTTTCTGCGGAGGAAAGGGAGAATGCGAAGAAAGATATCGGGGAGATGCTTGATTATATTGATAAGTTAAATGAGTTGGATACATCAGGGGTTGAGCCAATGTCCCATGCGTTTCCGGTCAACAATGTATTTCGTGAGGATGTTCCGTCAGAGGACGACGGAAGGGAGAAAACACTTGCGAATGCACCGGAGCGTGGGGGAGACAGTTTTGTTGTGCCAAAGACGATTTAAACAATGAATTAGGAGGATTGGAAATGTCTTTAATGAATTTGACCGCAGTAGAATTGGGAAAAAAGATAAAGGCGGGGGAAGTGTCTGTGGAGGAGGCGGCGAAGGAGGCTCTCGCTGCAGCGGCAAAAAAAGAAAAGGCTGTTAATAGCTTTGTGACGATAGATGAAGAGAAGGTGTTAGCACAGGCAAAGGAGGTGCAGAGAGGGATTGATGCGGGAAAGTACACCGGGCCTCTTGCTGGAGTGCCGGCCGCAGTCAAAGACAATATGTGCACCGAGGGGATGCTTACGACCTGCAGTTCAAAGATTTTAGGCAATTTTGTCCCAACCTACACTTGTGAGGCGGTTTTGAACCTTGAAAGGGCGGGGGCTGTTATTATAGGAAAGACAAATATGGACGAGTTCGCCATGGGAAGCACAACGGAGACATCTGCCTTCGGCGCCACAAAGAACCCATGGAATACGGAGCATGTTCCGGGCGGTTCCTCCGGCGGCTCTTGTGCAGCAGTGGCCGCGGAGGAATGTTCCTATGCACTTGGCTCCGATACAGGCGGTTCCATCCGCCAGCCAAGTTCTTTCTGCGGCGTTACAGGGATGAAGCCGACATATGGGACGGTTTCGCGCTACGGACTGATTGCCTATGGTTCCTCCCTTGACCAGATTGGGCCTGTTGCAAAGGATGTGACAGACTGCGCTGTTATTTTGGAGGCGATTGCATCCCATGATAAAAAGGATTCTACATCTATAGAACGGAAGGACTGCGATTTTTCTACAGCACTGGTAGATGATGTGTGGGGAATGAAGATAGGGATTCCGAGGGATTATTTTGGGGAAGGGCTTGATCCGGAGGTCAGGGATGCAGTTATGGCCGCCGCAAAAGAGCTGGAGAAGAAAGGTGCGGTTATCGAAGAGTTTGACCTGAGTTTGGTAGAGTATGCTATCCCGGCCTATTATGTGATTGCGTGTGCGGAGGCAAGCTCTAATCTGGCGCGTTTTGACGGCGTAAAATACGGCTACCGCACAGACGGCTTTGCCGGCCTGCATAATATGTATAAGAAGACGCGCTCGGAGGGCTTTGGCGCGGAGGTAAAGCGCAGGATCATGCTTGGCTCTTTTGTGCTAAGTTCAGGGTATTATGATGCGTATTACCTAAAGGCGCTCCGGACGAAGGCCTTGATTAAGCAGGCGTTTGACAAGGCGTTTGAAAAATATGATGTTATCCTTGGGCCTGCTGCGCCGACAACCGCACCGAGGATTGGCGACAGCCTGAGCGACCCGATTAAGATGTACCTTGGCGATATCTATACCATATCGGTTAATCTGGCCGGGCTGCCGGGAATTTCCCTGCCGTGCGGACGGGATTCGGGCGGGCTTCCGATAGGGGTTCAGCTAATTGGCAATTGCTTTGGCGAGAAAGAAATCATCCGTGCGGCGTATGCGTTTGAGCAGACGAGGGAATATGAGCACAGTCCGCTGGCATAGTATAATCTGGCACGATTAAATTGGATTATACTAAGGGCAGAAAGAACATATGCGCTGTATTTTGTGCGCAGGAATGGAGAATATATGAAACAGTTTGAAACCGTAATTGGATTAGAAGTGCATGTAGAGCTGGCGACAAAGACAAAGATTTTTTGTTCCTGCTCGACAGAGTTTGGTGGGGAGCCGAATTCGCATACCTGTCCGGTCTGTACCGGGATGCCGGGTTCCCTGCCGGTATTGAATAAACAGGTGGTGGAATATGCTATTGCAGTGGGGCTTGCGACAAACTGCACGATTACGCAGAATTGCAAATTTGACAGAAAGAACTATTTTTATCCCGATAATCCGCAGAATTACCAGATTTCGCAGCTTTATCTGCCAATCTGCAGGGATGGCAGTGTGGAGATTGAGACGGAGGATGGCGGCAGGAAGAACATTGGCATCCATGAAATTCATATGGAGGAGGATGCCGGAAAGCTGGTCCACGATGAATGGGGCGAAAATTCGCTGGTTGATTTTAACCGTTCCGGTGTTCCGCTGATTGAGATTGTATCGGAGCCGGACATGCGTTCTGCCGATGAAGTGGTTGCCTATCTGGAAAAGCTGAGGCTGATCATCCAGTATCTCGGTGCTTCTGACTGCAAGCTTCAGGAGGGCTCCATGCGCGCCGATGTCAATCTTTCCGTCCGCGAAGCGGGAGCGTCCGAGTTTGGGACTAGGACTGAGATGAAGAATTTAAATTCGTTTAAGGCCATCCGCAGGGCAATCGAGGGTGAGAGGGAGCGGCAGATTGATTTGATTGAGTCCGGGCAGAAAATCATTCAGGAGACAAGGCGCTGGGACGATGCAAAGGAGTATTCTTATGCGATGCGTTCGAAAGAGGATGCGCAGGATTACCGTTATTTCCCGGAGCCGGACTTAGTGCCGATTATTATCAGCGATGAATGGCTGGATGAAATCCGTTCCCGCCAGCCGGAGCTGCGCACGGAGAAATTGGAGCGTTATAAGAGGGAGTTTAATATCCCTGAATATGATGCAGGGATTATTACATCAAATAAGAAGTTAGCTGATATTTTTGAGGAGACGACGGCAATCTGCAATAATCCGAAAAAAGTTTCCAACTGGCTTATGGTGGAGACGATGCGCCTGTTAAAAGAGCATGAGATGGAGCCGGAGCAGATTACTTTTTCACCGGAAAACTTAGCCAAGTTGATTCAGCTTACGGAGGACAGGGCGGTTAACAGCTCTGTGGCAAAGGAAGTCTTTGAGAAAATTTTTGAGGAAGATATTGACCCGGAGAAATATGTCGAGGAACACGGGTTGAAGGCTGTTTCCGATGACGGGGCGCTGCGCAGTACCATTGAGAAAGTGATTGCGGATAACCCTCAGTCAGTTGAGGATTATAAGGGCGGCAAGAAGAAAGCGATTGGATTTCTGGTGGGCCAGACAATGAAGGCGATGCAGGGAAAAGCAGACCCCGCTATGGTCAACAAGATTTTGGCAGAGTTACTGCAGTAAAATTGTTATGTAAAAAAACAAAGGTGACGTAGTTCACCTTGCAGTAAGGAAGGAGGAGATGGAATGGAAGTAGAAGAGCACCGCAAGTCGAAGAGAGTCCAGCTTCATATGGTTCTTGAGGTTTCGTCCCTGTTTAAGCAGGATAATGTGAAGGTGAGTAATCTTCATGCACCGATTGAGATTATTAATATTTCGAAATCGGGTATTGGGTTTGAGACAGAGAGTATCCTGCCGATTGGCTACTATTTTAATGCCAGACTGGAGTTTGTGAAATCAGGGGAGGCATTGAACTGTGTTGTCCGCATCCTGCGGCAGAGTAAGAGTGAGAATGGGAAAAACTTTTACGGCTGTGAGTTTGTGGGCATGGCATCTGTATTTGATTATATTTTTGATGAAATTGAATCCTAAACAGAAATTAAGCTTTGGATAGTCTGGCGCAGAATATCCAAAGCTTAAATTTCGTTATGCTAAGCCCTGATATCAAAAGAAAACCGTTTCATTTCTGTAGTTGCATGGGTATTCACCTTTGTATTGATAAAGTCGTCTACGGTTGGGGACGGCTTTTCTTTTTCCTGTACCTGCATAATGCAGTTGTATCCCTGAAGGTTCAGTGCCGATTTTAACATATCCGCATTTACTTGGAACAGTTTTACAGATTCCTGATCGTTTAAGGAAAATTGCGTTGAGACGTCATTTCTGTTTTTGTCTAGTTTAATGTCTATCTTTCCCAGATTCTCCATATCAAGATGGAGAAGTACGCTGGCCTTTTCCGGATTCTGGCGCAGGCGCTCCTTTCTGGAATAGACATATAGGTCGCCATGTGCATTCTGGCTCGGCAGCTTTAATGGGAGCTGGAAGTAGGAGAATGTCTGGTTTAATGTCTTCATAAATGAGAGGTTGCTCTCGATATCGTGGGCAAGGTTCCCGAGTTGCTTGGAATCGGAGCCGGAAAGGGTGCTTTCGATTAAATTCCGGTATTGCTGCATCTGGTCATGCATCTTTGTGAAGAAATCAGAAGGGTTTCCCTGACTTAGCTGTTCCGGAGTGATTGTCCACGAACTCTGCAGGTTTTTGGCAAAAAGCTTCTGGAAAACCTCAGACTGGAACAGGTTTTTAATCTGTTCATTGTCAGCAAGGCCGATTGTGTTGTTGATAACGGTCAGGACTTCCTTTGTGCTTGCCTCCCCGGAAGCAATTTTTAGCAGCATGGTGCGGCTGATCGGAAGATCCTGAAGGTGGTTTAGCAGGGCATTGCGCTCGCTTGCAGGCAGGAAGCTGCTTAACAGGTCCTGATTGTGGGCAAATTTTTCAAATGTCTGCGTCAGAATATCAATAGAAGGGTTTGTATTCTGGCTGGAAGGTGTCTCGGGTGCCGCACTGTTTCGCAGATTACTTATCGTATCGGAGAGGTTTTTTGCATTTTCTGAAATAGACTGCAGAAATTTCCCCGCAAAGCCAAAACGCCCCTCCGCTTTAGGCGCTGCCCCGGAATCAATTGTTTCTTCCGTAGGGAGCAGCTGCTTGGCGTTTTCTTCTACTTCCGGTTCCTCCTCCTGATTTGCCGTAATCATGTCTTTTACGTAATCTTCTGTAACCATCGGGATGTCGGAAGCCGCAGGCTCAAGTATTTGGTTAATCTGGTTTATCAGGCTCGTCAATGCGGCAGGCGTGTTCCCCTCCGGCAGCATGATTGTGCCGGAAAGCGCAGAATCCCTCAGCATGGTAAGGGCATCCTGAAGCGACAGGGATCTGTTGTCAAGCTGGCTGGCCATCTCCTCCGTCATAGGGGTGCCGGAAAGCATTTTTAGGATGTCCTCCTGTACCTGCGGGGGCAGGTCGGCAAGTGTCTGTGAAGGTGCGGCGGCAGGGGAGGAAAGCCCGATGGAAAGCAGGCTTTTGCCAAAAATCGCTACAGCGTCCGCAGGGCCGTTCTCTGCTAATGCGCCCAAGAGGGACGGGATATCAGATGAAAAGCTTTGAAGGCGCTCTAATAGCTGATAGTTGTCATTTCTATAATTGCTGAACTGGGCAACAGAGTCAGCATCCATTTTCATCATTAGACGGTTCATTACCGCCAGAGTGTTCATGTCGCCCGTGCGGTAATCATATGCCTGCTGCATCAGGTTCTGGATGGACTCCCTGTTTATTGGAAGAAGGTTATCCATCAAAGCTTTTACCGTCTCCTGATTGTGCTCTGTGGCAGGCAGGTTTGCTGTCTCTAATGCCTTGTTGATCAGCGCAAGCTCCGTGTCGTTATAGCCGATGGAAATGTTTTCCAGATAAATCGTCCCGCCGGAGATATCTGTCAGGCGGAATGAGCCGGTCTGGCCGATAGAGTAGGATGCACTGTCCGGAATCTGTGCACGCAGGACAGTATTGTCCCGTAGTGTAATGGAGATTTCGTTATTCCGCAGGTCTGTGATCTCACCCCGCAGCACATCCCCGACATGGAGGGCTGACGGCGGTTTGGCGACGCCGTAATTTGAGGTGCTGCCGACTGTTCTGGCAGTCTGTGCGGAAGCATTTCCGGAATTTGAGGCCCTTTGGCGCACAGCGCCCTGATTCTGCCTGGAGGGCTGCCTTCTCTGGTTTGTCTGTAATGGGTTTACTCTTTGTTCCATATTTATAATCCGCCTTTCTGCGAAAGGCACCAATGCGTCATGAAACGTGTCGGCTGACTTCCGCTTTCCAT
>RAYF01000074.1 GCA_003611745.1 bacterium D16-36
GCTGATGTCATTATATCGGTTAATTCTGTGACAATCAATCAGATTTATTAGACGTCAGAATAAACAGGCAGCAACAACAATACCACTTCCGGGGGCAGGTTCTTCTTCCCCGCTGCCATCCTGCCCTTCCCCGGATTCCCTGCTTTCCTTCACTGCTGTTTCCGGTTCACGCACAGAAATGGTTCTGCAGATAAGATAAGAAGCTTTGCCGCTTACCGGCTCCGCTTTGTAATAAGCGGCATAATCCCCCGCCTTATTCCCGTCAAAGTAACTTTTTTCTGCATAATAGCTGATTTTGACAGCCCTGTCATCATAGGAAAGCCCGTCAAAGGACTGTTCCACATCAAACCCATAGCCTGCTGCCACGATAATATCCTCTGCCTCCACAATCTCTGCCGGCTCCAAATCCGGCCTGTCTGTTTCATTATAAAGCACCGGTTCCTGCTCCGTCTCTGCCCTGCCTGTCCCGTTACTGTCAGCCACATCCGCACCCGGTCCGGTTGCATTGGCATAAGCAGCCGTCGGAATGACAGCCCCCACAGTCAGGACAAAAGCCATTACCAGAGCCATAACCCTTTTCAATCTCTTTTTTGTCATATAATCCTCCTTTTCCGAAGCGTTTTCGCTGAGGAACGCAGGCAGAATTTCAGATTCTGCCCTGCGATAAAAGCTGTTTGTGACGCTTTAACACAAACAGCCATGTGAAAAATTAACGCACCAGCGTAATTTTTCGCATTATCCTCCATTCATACACAGTATTCCGTTTCCTGCGGATATTCCCTGCCGGCACAGATACCGGGCATTTCCCCGGCATTTGTGCATAAAAAAGACACGCCCATTCTTTCAGCGTGCCTTTTCAACCCATAAAGCCGGTCCGCAAACCTGACTTTCCCTTATTCCATTGCCATTCTGCCACGGATAAGGGCAGAACCTCTATTTTCTCTCATAAATACCCCCCTAACATCTTCCTGCATGAAATACCAGCAGCATCATCTTCAACACATTTCCGGCCAAAAGCAGGGCAGTCTCCAGCACCGCCAGCGCCAGTTTCAAAATGTGTAACAAAACCCATGCCATACCTTTTAACATCCATCCCATAAAATGAATGGCAGCTTTGATTCCCTGCCTTGCCATACCAAAACCTCCTTTAATTCTCGCTCCAGTCCATGATTTTATCCATAATGTCCGGCATCCCGCTGATGTCCGCAGCAGCATTCTCCCCCGGTTCCTCCTGCCCTGCTTTCCGGGTGGGAAATACCGCTGCCGGCTGCCCTGCCATGTTACCGACAAACATACGGAAAAAATACTGTGCCATATCTTCCCTTATTTCCTGCCGGAACTGTACCAGCCTCTGCTCCATCCTTTCTTCCATCTCCCTCACTGTTACCGCTTCATCCCCTCCCCTGCCACTGTCACTTTCCAAAGCATGATAATACATTTCCAATGCGTCCATAATAATCTGGGTTTTGGCTTTTCCTCCATTGAGCCTCTTGTCCTCAAATTTCTCCAGCATCCTGACATGCTGGTCCTTTTTCATTGAAAAACGTAACAGAAACCCCCGGAATAAATCCCCGCTCGCCATAGCAATCCCCCCTATCCGATTTTACGCCCCTGTGCCTTTGCCAGATAGGCATTCCCAAGCATTTCATAGCCCTTTGCATTTGCCTTCACATCCTCAATATACCGGATATTTTTCTGGTCCAGACCGCCAAAGCGTTTCATTACCCCGGCACCGCCACCCACAAAGATAATCTGCGTAAGGTCCATGTTATAGCCAAGCTCCCTGATGTTATGGTAAATCTGCTGACAGTAACCACGGATTTCCTTAATGATAATCTCCTGGTACTTATCCGGGAGGTCCCCACCGCCGTTTACCATGACTTTCTGAATATCATACTCGTCCACCTCCGCATTTAACTGTCGGACACACTCCTTGTTAATCTGCTGGATGCAGGTGATAATCCCGTGCGGCTGTGTCACGCACACCGCTTCATCCGGCAGATGGTTAATAATCGGCATAATATCCACTGTCCATGAGCCAATATCCACCACAAGCTGTTTCTCCGGAAATTTGTCAATCCGGTCAATCACTGCCGCATAGCACTGAGGGTAGACACATACATTTTCAATAAAAATATGGTACTTCTCCTTCTCAAAGGTAAAAGACACTTCCTTTTTCTTTGACAGGTAAGAAACAAAATCTTTTTTCTCGTCCCCAAACCTTGTCAGTGGAAGTCCTACCGCCAACAACACATGGGCTGTTTTCTTCCCCCTGATTTTCAACTCCTTTGCCACCGCTGCCAGTGTCAGCATGTAGTAATTTTCATCCGTTACCTTTGTGTCCTTTACTTCAAGACGCCTGCTGCCAATCTTATAATACTTCCCGCCAAACTCCAGCAGGTTCTCGGTAAATGCCGGCTCCGTGCTGATTTCCTTACAGCCCGATGTAAACACCTCATGCACCGTTTTCATCCCGGACCAGCCGTGGTCAATCCCGATCACTTCTATTTTGTTATCCATTTTGAATTTCCTCCTTTTCATACAACCAGCTCCTTCTCTTTATTCAGCTCTGTAACATACCCGTCACTTTTCCCCGCATTCTTCCCCAATGAGCATACGGATTCTGCCAATTATCTTTTCCAGTTTCTGCCCTGACAGCCTATAACCAAGCCAATGCCTGTACCCAAGATTGTCAACATAATAGAGGCTGTGTCCCGGAGTGTCCTCTATGACAGCAAACTCTCCCGTTTTTTTGTCATGCTGTATGCACACGCCAAAACATTCACCGGAATAATTACTTCCATCTATCCGCTCTGCCTCATGCACAAACCTTTTCGGAACCCCGGAAACAGCCACCCAATAAATACTTTCTGTATCAAGTTCATCAAAATCCTCTACCCTCTTAAAGGTCATACCTTATTTCCTCCTCTGCCACAAAAATACAAAAGGACTAAACCGACAGCGAAACACCGTGTTCCAATCAGTCAATTTAGTCCTGTCTAAAAACCAATATTCAGTTATCACTCCTTTTCGGCAATACGAAACCAGCATCAAAACAATTTCTTTGACTTCGTATGCAATATGGGATATTTTGATATATAACAGGCCTGTCCTATACCGTCTGCTCCGTTTCGTTGCAAAAAATAATAGGACTAAATCATCTGCAACCCCTTGATTTTACTGGGTTTCCTCTGATTTGTCCCTATTATATCACGCCCATCATCCACAAACAGCCTGTCTACCCCCAACTGCTCAAAGGTTACGACATTATCTTTCCGGCTCTGGTCATTTAATTTATCAAGACGCACCTGCAATGCTTTCCTTGATTTTTCCATCTGCTTAATGGTATAACGCTCCCCGTTGTCTCTTTTTGCCTGATCAATAGCAAGCTCAATCTCATCAATCTGTTTTTCGATTGTAGCTGCCTGCCTTTCCTGTGATAACGGGATTTTTTCAAACTGACTGTGCCCGATGATAACGGCATCATAATCGCCTGTGGCAATACGGGAACAGAATTTCTTACGGTTGGCAGGTTCAAAATCCTTTTTCGTTGCCGCAAGGATATTTGCTCCGGGATATAACCGAAGGAAATCACTTGCCCATTGTTCAGTCAGGTGGTTCGGCACTACAAATAATGACTTCTGGCATAGTCCCAGACGCTTGCTTTCCATTGCCGCCGCTGTCATTTCAAAGGTCTTTCCGGCACCAACGCAGTGTGCAAGCAGGGTATTATCTCCATACAGTACATGGGCAACCGCATTTTTCTGATGCGGCTTTAATTCAATATCCGGTGTCATACCCGGAAATTTCAGATGCGAACCGTCATATTCTCTTGGTCTGGTGGAATTGAAAAGCTCATTATATTTTGCCACAAGTGTCTGCCTGCGTTCCGGATCACGGAATACCCAGTCCTTAAATGCCTCCCTTATTGCTTCCTGCTTCTGGCTTGCAATCATGGTTTCCTTTTTATTGAGGACTCTCTTTTCCTTTCCATCCTCCTCAATGGTGTCATATACTCTCGTATCTTTGAGGTTCAGGGAATCTTCCAGTATCTTATAGGCATTTACCCGGCTTGTACCGTATGTCATGTTGACAAGTGTATTGCCATAGTCCGCATTTTTGCCCTTTACATTCCACTCTCCGGTTACACCCGAAAACTGCACACCTATCGTATCCCTGCGGAATAAATGTTCCGGTGTCTGGAAAATATCACGCATAAAATCATTGATATACTTTGGATCAATCCATGTGGCACCGATACGCACCTCAATCTCCGATGCGTCCAGCTCCCTCGGCTGTACCTGCGTAAGAGCCTGTACATTTGGGGCATATTCCGGATGATTTTCCGCATAAGTGGCTGCTATGGCAAGTTTCTCACGCACATTGCCACTTAGATACTGGTCTGCTGTCTCCCAGACATCGGTAAGCGGATTCTGAAAAATGACACCACGAAGCTCCTCAGTAAGTGTATCCTTATCTTTTCCGGTAAGCTCTCCCATAAAATCAAGGTCGATTTTAGCTTTCTCTGCTAAAGATACTGCCAGCGCTTCACTTGCAGTATCCACGCTTGTGACAACCTCTGCCCTTTTAATGGTACGCTTCGTAAACATATCCGCTTTGCCTTTGAAATTGCCCTCATCATCAAGTTTTTCCAAAGAACACAACAGGCAATAACTGCTGTCCTGATTAAAGGCTCTCTTATTCGTCTGTGAATTGATCAGACCATATTTCTTAGAGAAATTATCATACAGGCTATTAAGTTCTGCCTGCTTTTCCTTAATTGTTACATCGGAGTATTCCTCAAGCTGCATATCAATCAGTTCCTGCGTACAGTTACGGATTGCCACCATTCCCTTGATACGTTCTTTTGCGGTGTCTGATACTTCCACAGGCTTCATGACAGAGTTTTCACGGTAATATACCTCATTATCGACTACGGTATAACTGAAATTCTTGACGGACGGATCAGCAGGAATACTCTGCCTGCTCATTTCATCCGCAAGCTCCTCATCCAGATCAATCGTATCAATCTGTCCTGTAATGTTTTGAAGTGCTTTCGCTAACTGCTCCTCAAATGGTCTGCTGTCATCTGCCTTACAGGTGCTTTCCATGCCATAAGGACCGGATACCATTTCCATCTTTCCTACGATCTGCTCCGGGTGCTCTGCAAAGTAAGCATTCATTGTAATGCCATTTGCGTCCTCTCCCAGATGTACCCAGTCCGGCTCACGCTCCACCATGCGGTCACGCTTCTGGAAAAATAAAATATCCGAAGTGACCTCGGTTCCTGCATTTGCCTTAAATGCGGTATTCGGAAGTCTGACTGCACCAAGCAGGTCTGCTCTTTGTGCAAGGTATCTTCTGACTTCCGGACTTGCCTTGTCCATGGTTCCCTTGCTTGTGATAAAAGCAACCACACCTCCGGGACGCACCTTATCCAACGTCTTTGCAAAGAAATAATCATGGATCAGGAAATTATTTTTATCATACTGCTTATCTGCCACCTTATACTGACCAAAAGGTACATTTCCGATTGCCACATCAAAGAAATCGTTCGGATAATCGGTCTTTTCAAAGCCTTTGATCTGCACATCTGCCTGCGGATAAAGCTGTTTTGCAATGCGTTCGGTGATGCTGTCAAGCTCTACTCCGTAAAGCCTGCTTTCTTTCATGGAATCCGGCATCATACCGAAAAAGTTGCCGATACCCATGGAAGGCTCCAGTACATTTCCTCTGGAAAATCCCATTTTCTCCAATGTTTCGTACATCTGGCGGATAATGACCGGACTTGTATAATGGGCATTCAAGGTACTCTCCCTTGCCATGCGGTACTCCTCCGGCGATAGCAGTTCCTTTAACTGGTGATATTCTGCTGACCAGTTTGATTTGCTCTCGTCAAACGCATCAGCAAGACCTCCCCAACCGACATACTGTGACAAAATCTGCTGTTCTTCCGGTGTTGCATATCTACTTTCGCCCTCGATCTGCTCCAACAGTTTGATTGCTGCAACATTTCTCTGGAATTTTTCTTTTGGAGAACCTTCGCCCAAACGATCATCGCTGATATGGAAATTGACAGCGTTGCTTTTATCCGGTGCAGCCACAGATCTTTCCTGTACAGTCTTATTCTCCTCTGCCGAAGGTGTAAGCGGCTCCCAGTCTCCGGTAAGCACCTGTGACAGCATTTCCTCTGTCTGCCGGTCTGCTTCTTCATTCTCCAGACGCTCACGGGCAGCCTTCGTGTCTATGTTGTCCAGTTTATCTTCGGTCTGTTTCCTTTCATCAGAGAACTCCCTCTCTGCTTCCCTGCCACTTTCTGCAAGCTCATTGCCCCAGTCCATTGCTTCCTGCAAAGTCGAAAATGTCTCCAATGCCGGACGGGTAGTGTCTGCCGTATCATAAATAGCATATCTGTCCGCTTCCTTATCAATCCAAAGGAATACTCCTTCTGATAATGTGGCACTCCATTGTGTCGGATTGCCATATTCATCATCTGCATCATGTACCACATGCCACGCTAATTCCTGCACTTCATCCAGCTCTGCAATACCATCCGTCCCCTCAAAGCGTGAAAACACTTCTGCTTCGTGCCTGTCAATATCTTCCTCTGCAATGGCATTGGTATAATCGTCCTCTACTTCGCCACGCTCCGGCTTATGGTCATATTCAAAGGTTTTCCCATTGACCTGTGCATAATAAAAGCTGTTATCCTCTATGTCATTTCCAAGCAGATATTTCTCTTTTTCATTGCCCCACTCATCAATCAGATTACATTCATATCCATCAATCGTGACTGTTTGCTGTACTTCCTTTTCTTTTTCCCGCAATACATTGATATATCTTCTCGCCTGATTGGTAAATCCGTCCAATACCACCGGATGTGAGCTTAGAATCAGATCATTGTTCTGCCACTCATTTTCCGCAACAATGCCCTTTGCCCAGTCCTTATTGTTCTGCGAAAAACGACCGTCATAATCAAAATGCGTAACTGTATTTGCAAGGACAAATTCCACACAGTCAATGCCATATTTATCCACGATTTCATCTGCGGTATTCCTCGGAAGTACAAAACCATTGAATTTCTCAGCAATCAGTGCATCAATGTCTTTCTTACACTCTAACCGCTGTCCATGCTCCAGACGGGAAAGCTCACGTTGTCTCGCTTTCTCTGCCTGTTCTTCCTTATATGCCTTATAATTCTCTTTCCCCTGTGGAGATAAATATTTATCCTCATGGATCAGCTCCCGAAGCCTTTTTTCCACAACATTCCAGTTCAGAAGCACTTTTGCATACGGATTGCCATAACTGCCTTTCTCCAGACGGATACCTTTTCCATCATGTTCATTATGGGAATCATCATTGCCCGGCAGTCCGCCGGAACCACCACCAATGCCATATTCATTTTTCAGAAAAGCAATTGTTTCTTTCTGGTCATGTCCTTCCATGAAATACTCATAAATGCGGAAAGCTCCATGCTCATAGCCGCTTCCTCTGCCAAGTGCATAGTCGATTTCATCCTGTGTGATAAAATCTTCCTGTGCTACCTCCACCGCATCCGGCAATGGAAATTCCAGTCTCTCCCTGTCAAGGTCTGCTATCTCCGATAACAGATATTCCGGTGATTTCACATGCCGCCATTTTAATTCTGCTTCTCCAGAAGCAAGGCGGTTTGCCGCATCTTCCAAAATATTTTTAAGCTGTTCCCTGCCCTCATGGGTAGAAAGAAGTTCCATGAGTTTTGCTTCACTCTCCGGATAGTTTCCGGCTTTTAATCCAAGTTCTTCCGGTGTCTCATCCATGCCATCCCGAAGGAAGAAAAATATCTGATTAGCAACACGGTTCCGCTCCTGCGTATCCACGAAAAATGCTTCACTCGCACTCATATAAGTGCCATTTTCAATCATAGAGCGGATATGGTTCTCTACCTCTTCCCAACTCATAGTAACAAGTGGTGTTTCCTTTGCCTGTGTTCCATAGCCGACACTCATACCATGCTCATCGAACCACACTGATACGGGATTTCCATTGATTTCAAAACCTTTTCCGGTCTGTCCGTACTCATTTTTCAGAAAATCCACCATCTGCTCGGCATTTCTGCCCTCTGTGTACTTTGCAAAAATACGCTTCCTGCTGTGCTGTTTTCCTCCGCCACTGCGAAGAATAGTTTCAAGCTCATTCTGTGGCAAAGAAAAAGCAGCGGGCATGGTATATTTCATACTTGCTTCCGCTGCTGCGACTGTTCCGACCTGCTCCTCAAAAGAAGGAAACAGGCTAAGTTGTGTAAAGGTGTGTTCCGCTGCGTCTCCCCGGAGAAGATCATCGGTATCTGTTACAGGCTGTATACCAGCTCGCTCAATACCACTTCCTCTGCTCTGCTCTGCTCTGAATGTTGTTCATCTTCGCCACCCAGAGCATCTGATCGGCTTCCTTGAGCTGTTCGGTCACTCCCTCGCCTGCCGCCATCTGTGATGTCAACTGCTCCATCCGCTGCTCTGCCTGCTTCTGTATGGTCAGCAGATGCTCTTTCAGTTTGCCATTCAGAAGAAACGCTGAGTACACGCCCCTGTGGTTCTCCTTCAGAAAGCTCTCCCTCATCATCCCGAATTTCGTTACTGCTTCCTCCGGCTGAATGTCCGCCTGTAATGTCGGGATCAGATAATCCCCATTCTGTTCGTAAATCAGATTCATTGTCATTGCCCCTTTCTACGCTGTTTTGATTGTTGTCAATATATTCCTCATGTCCGCTCTCGCTTTCACGCTTTAACGCATTGTAGTCTATTTCAGAAGTATTTGCAAGTCCTTTCTGCGTTAAATTTTGCGATTGTTCCTGTTCGTGGCTTCTGTTATATGCCCTTATGGTTCTTCCAATCTCTAAAAGTACCGGTTTTGCAAGCTCATTGGCTGCATCACCAAGTACCGCAAGGGTATCCATGGAATTAAATTCGTGAATAAAATCAAAAGCAAACTCCGAACCATATTCCTGCATATCTGCACCGCAGGCAGATAAAAGTGTAAAGGAAATGCTGTCCGATAATGTCTTCCTCAAGCGGATACCGACATTCTGCTCATCCAGTCCTTCTAAAAAACTGCCCTCGATCATGTACTGCAAATCCGGCAACAATTCCTCATAATAATCTGCCGTAATCCTCTCAGCTATCTCCATAAGTCTTTCTTCAAACAGCTTCTTATCATCTGTGGCACCATAGGTCTGCTCCAGACGCTTAATTACATCTTCCTTATGTTCCTCATGTAATTTCCAAAGTTCCGGATAGCGTCCGATTCTCCTTGCCGCATGAACATCCGACACATCAAATACATATTTCAGACGCTTTCCATGTGCATCATCCTCGTCCAAAAGTGCGATACCTTTTGCGCCTTTGTTTACCCAGCAGTGCATACGCTCATTCCAAAGCTCAATGGAAGCACACGCTGTTGCGTCCGGTCTTTGTGCATAGATTAAAAGCTGTTCCCGGAATGGATATTTATATAATCTTGCTGCTGTGGTAAGGTATCTCATCCATTCCTCACGATTTTTGACAACCTCGGCTGCTGTCTCTTTTGCCAGAGCCGATATAAAATCATATTTTCTCACGCAGTTCTCCTTCCTGTCATAGATACGACAAAAAGGCAGCCACATACACTACATGACTGCCTTTCCTTTACTTCACGTTACATTCCTATTCCGTTATGCCGAAGCTGAAAGTCTTACTCTCAGCCGCTTTCTTAGGCATAAACCTTGCCTTAACTTCCACAACCCTCCCCTCTAATGCCTGAAACATTGCGTCTACCTGTTCCTGTGTGTATTCATAGGAACTACGATTCGCAAGATTTTCCAGTCTGCCAATGGCATCCACCGCCTTATTCATGCGGTACTCGCCAATACGGATAAACTTCTCCGCCTTTGTCTCATTTTCCTTTGCTGCAGGCTCTCCACGCATTTCCTCTGTTGTCATTGTTACATTTGTTTCTTCCATGTGATTTTCCTCCATTTTTGATAAAAAAAGAGAGCGTACAGGTTTTCCCATACGCTCTGACGCTGTGTTGATATTAAGTTTTGTGTGGTATTAGTGTTTCTCCGACAAACTTGAAGTTGTCTTACTTCTTGTCATTGAAGTAGATGATAAAAGCACCCATTACTGCAATAGCAATGAGCAATCCAAACTCACCCCAATTTCCTAACGGAGATAAGCACAGCAACTTTGAATTAAAAAACTCACATGATGGTTCCTCTCAGCTTGTGAAAAGAATTCTTTCTGCCATTACTTCTCATTCCCTTGACACGGTTCTGATTGGTCTCGAAGCAACCTCTGTTTATGGAGACAATCTCGTGTACTTCCTAAGGGAAGATGCCACTCTGGCAACTTTTAACAGAAAGATTCATGTCCTCAATCCTAAGCAGGTAAATAAGTTCAAAGAATCTTATAATGACCTGCCTAAAAATGATTACGTGGACTCTTTTGTCATTGCGGACTGCCTGCTTTTCGGTAGAATCAACAAAGAGGTATACAACGGAGACTATCGTTACAAAGCCCTTCAGAACCTCACACGAGCACGCTTCTACGCTGTTTGTAACCTCGTCAAAGAAAAACAACGTTTTACGAACGTACTTTTCAAGAAGTATTCTACGATGACGCAGAAGAAAGTATTTTCAGATACTTTCAGTACTACGGCACTTGCTGTCTACGAAGAATTTGAATCCGCAAAAGCATTAGCCAAAATGGACTTACAAGAACTTACTGATTTCATTATGGAAAAAGGAAAGAACCGCTTTCCTGATCCTGATTCAGTAGCCAAAGCCATCCAGAAAGCCGCCAGAAGTTCTTACCGTTTGCCCAAGACGGTAAATGACTCCGTTAATCAGGTTCTTTCTATATCCATAACCTCAATGAAGGCATTGGAATCTCAAATCAAAGAGTTCGATAAAGCAATCGCTGCTCAAATGGAACTCTTACCAAATGTATTGATTTCCATTCCAGATATTGGTCCTGTATTCTCAGCCGGTATCATGGCTGAAATCGGTGATATCAATCGTTTCGGAAACCATGCTCAGCTTGCTAAGCATGCAGGTCTTGCATGGAAACAACATCAGTCCGGAGGTTTTGAAGCCCAGACAACAAGGCTTATAAATTCCGGTAACCGCTCTTTAAAGTATTATCTGTGTGAAGCAGCTTTCTCTCTTGTAAGATGCGACAAGGAATACAGCGACTTCTACCACCTCAAATACAAAGAGGTAAACAGATATCAGCACAAACGTGCACTCGCATTAACTGCTCGTAAATTTGTGCGGTTGGTCTTTGTACTGCTCAAAGACAATCGCCTATATCGTCCAGCAAAGTAGAATAACTTCTACTTGCTGATGAGCTACGCCCTGCTCATTTTCAAAAAACATGGTCGACAGGGCTTAGGTGGGTGTTTTTTGTCTTCGCGAGATATATGAAAAATATTTGATTTATTATTCATTTCTCACTTGACATCACACCGCTGGACTTAGCAATAATTTTTTTCTTTACAATCAAATAAGAAATAGCAGTCAACAAAACATTAAGTGGCGTACCCAGTAAAAAAACTAGCCAGTATAAGGAAACAAAATCAAGTTTGATAATCCCCATAATTTTCGATCCAACCTTCAACAGGCAATAAGCAACCCACAAGTAATTTAGATTCAGAAGATCTTCATCACCTATCTCTTCAAAAATAGACCAATGAAAGTCTTTTACCAGGTATAAGAATACACTTTTGGAATGAAAACACAGGTATGTTACAAAAAAAAGTACAACGCAGTTTTGAATTAATGCCGGAAGATAATATAACTTCTCATATCCAATGAAAAAAGCGCTTACTACTTGAAAAATTAAACCTATTCCTCCAATTACACTGCTATTACTAATTCTTTTTTCTTTCATTATGTCTCTTACATAAAAGGTTCCACTAAAAACACAGGAGCTAATAATTGCAACCTTCAACCCAAAAACATAATAGAAAAATAAAAAGATACCAGTAGGTGCCAGAATTCGAAGCAAGGCTTCTACTTTGGGTTTCAAATAATTTTCTTTCATCTTTTTTCCTTTCTTCTTCGTTTTCTCCCGTGTTACACGGCAAATTACATTTCCTTCCTGCCGCAATTCCACCGCATATTATTCCAGCAAACTTCCACTTTTCTTCCCTAAACGACCCGGAACGCTGTTGCATGTACATGCTTCTTCCTGTAAATATGTTACCGAGTTTATATTTTAGAAGAGAAACAACAGAAACACCTTTTTCTTTGGTTCCGTTGCATTTCTTGAGCAGTTTTCCAACATGATGGTTGGAAAAAAACTTTTGGATGCAATCAAGTAATGCTACCTCTTCTGTGTAATTCTGTGATATAATAGACGTGGCATGAATCCTCCTATGTACGATGGTTTCTAGACAATTCCATTATACCACAGGAATGTATTTATGCCTTTTTTATTGGCTGAAATATTGAATTTCAAGGTTCAACACACCTTATTGGTGTGGGAAGTTTTATCTATTAATACTTTATTTTAATAACAAACTTATTACAATGTACTTTTGTTCTGGATCAGCAGAACAAAAACACATTCAGGTCATATAATAGTAAAAATAATACGACTAAAGAAAAAATGTTATGTTTCAACTGCAAATGTCACATAGAGGTTACTATAAATTTTCAGACTGCAGACAAAACATCTTCTGGATATCTTAAGTATACACGAATCAAATTTTCATATGTGTCTTATGATTTTTTGCACTCTGTGGTAATCCTCATTGTGAAATATTATGACAGAATCATATGTAAAATTTGAACTATCATAGATATTGTTGTTTTGCATAAAAAGCAGAAAACGTGCACAGGTAATGCGATATCTGTCATCAATGCAGCTTGTATCTAATATAAATCGTAAGTCCTTAATTGGTTCTTTCCAGTGTTAGTTGACATTAAAGCAAAACTGCTCATGTAACAACACTTTTGCTTTTAATAACTCAAAACTATTCCGTCCATACATTATTCTTTTAATCACCTTTATTTTATTCACACTGCCTTCTGCCAATCCATTATTATATTCATATTTAATACCATTTTTGACAGCATTTAAATCATTTCTAACCCCATTGACATAGGTCTGTAATTCAGGAATATTGAATTGCTCTAATTTTATTAACCATTCTTCAATTCTATCGTCACGTTTTGAATATATAATTTTATAAAACTCTTGAATTGCTGAATACAGCTCCGCCAGTAACGGATATGATTTCAATACTTGATCATACTGTTCCTTAGTAATAGTAAATACACAATCCGGCGATTTATAAATCAATTGTGACAGAGCTTTCCTTTGCACAAATTCGGTTGGCTGATAATCCGAATTCACTTCTTGTGTGTTCATTGCCCGAAATCGTTCTTTTTGAATAAACATTCTAAGCGATGCTACTGATCCACTATATCCCTCCTGATGGATTATCTCATGTATCTTGTGGTATGTCATCCCCTGGCTTCTTAACTTAATTACTTTTGCTTCAAAAGGGGTTAATTTGTTAAGTATTCTCGCCTGGTAATGTCCATTTACAACAGAATAATCTGGATCCAAATAGTTCTGAATTGTCTTATATGTGTGATGCAACATTTTGGCAATATGTTCTATAGGAACACCATTCTGTGCAAGCCGCCTAGCCTCATCGACATCTTTCTGTTTTTGTTCAACTGCCAACTTATGCCGTTCCTCCCTGACAATAACTCTATCTACTACCGTATCCGGATCAATATTCAGATATTTTTCTATTGTCTTTGGTGTACAGCACAATACAGATGCTATCTCACATACCGTCATTCCCGCTTTTTTCTTCTCATGCGCAAACCTTATCCGTTTAGATCTATTATTTATGTTTAGCAATTGCTTCCTTTCAGGTGATTGAGCGGTCACTGCTGGTATTTCGAACCTGGCAGGAAATGTTCTTATTATATATTTGTCTATAGCTTCTGATAATCCCTTTATCAAATGAAATCTATCGTTTACCTGAATAACATTAGGATGTGATTTCTTGACTGCATGTGCATATATTTGGGCTCCATCACGTGAAACAATTTCGATATTCGGAAATTTTTGTATCCATTCTCTAACATCATTTGTGTCCCTCGATGGAATCATATCAATAATCCTATGTGTTTCTAGATTGACCATTACTGTTCCATAAGAGAATCTCCTTCGTAATGCGAAGTCATCCACACAAACCCTTTTTACAGAAGAATTATCCACATTTGACGGCATTTTTTAAGCAACGTACATATGCTACTCTTACACGCATCTATGTTATTTGACTTTAATATTTTTGATGCATTAATTGAACTTAGTTGTGTCGACGTATAGATAATATTTTTCTCAAGTCTAAGCGACTTCTTGCTTTTACTATCAACAACGCTATGTCTTTCAGAAAAAGTTTTTCTGTTGTATAAACAATTAGTGCAGAACATCCTTCTTGTTTTAACCAGCAAAACTACTTTCTTGTTTTGCATAGGTAAATCCTGAATTTCTCTTTCATAGGTAGAATGCACTTTTCTGGATTTCTCTCCACAATATGGACAGACCAATTCCTGACGAATAGATGATATCTCAAAAACAACAACATCTTTTTTATTCGATAATTATCAAGCTTATAATCTTCCCCTAGTTCTTGTATAAATTGGTTCATTTTACTCATCCTCCGGATAAGTAAATCTTAACACTTTAGCAATACAAATTCAACAAACTATGGAAAGAACCCCTTAATTATGAGTACCACTCCAAAGCAACCCCCCGCATTTCTGCGGGGCGTGAGCTTGGTATGATATATATATCTGATCTTTAAAAACTTACGATTTCTTAAAGCGACTTGTACATTTCTCTTGCACTAAGGGAGACCATGGAAGCAGATCATCAAGGAGATTTAGATTCTTGTCTTCCATGTGCTTGGGTATTTCAGTAAGTAATAGTTCAAAGTACTGATTTACATTCAGCTGTTTGGCTTTTGCGGTTTCGACGAGGCTATAACTGATTGTGCTTGCCTTGGCGCCATTTGAAGAGTCGATTAATACGAAGTTCTTGCGTCCGATAGTTAATGGACGCAAGAACTGGCTCTTCGCAGACACTCCCAAGGGAGCATCTGCATCTGCTGCAGTAATAAAGCAAATGCTATTGAAATAATTTCTATCATGTCTACATCCTCCTTATATTTCCTGCTAAAACAAGTTCAGTCAGGACAGCTTCTTAGAAGCATGTAGGTGTACGTCAGTTATTTTTAACCACCTCTTCGCCCCGTACACGACGGAATGTACTCATTCCCGGGAATTACAGATGAGCGCTTAAAGCTTCACGACGCATTACTTATATGTAACACTATCTCCTCTTATAGCCATTGCGAGGATAAGGAACTTTTCATTCCTTTGTGGGTTATTATCCTTCCGTAAACATTAAATGCACTCTGCTGCTTCATCTTCTTCTCTCGATTCCTCGACTCTCTTCGCAAAGCTTTGACTGATTCTTGTCCAAGTGCGTGTTGCGGAATTTTACTCCATACGACATTTCTGGTATGACAATGATTTCTCATTGAATCTGTAATTGTTATTCAGTTGTTCATCAGGTATGTTCCTGACTTGCATATAGTTTATCTCTATCTGCCAATTTACAGAATATTCTCTCATGGTCGAAAAAATTGAAAACATATTCTCTTACGGTCTTTATGAAAAAATAGGACTTAGCATACCTGTTCACAAAAACAGATACAATCTAAGTCCTATAATTGATATATTTTGATTTTCACCTCACAATCCCAAAGCTATCCATACTTATATCTAACATGAATAACTGGCAATGTAGGTATAGATTTGTTCGGCGCCGTCCTTATCTTTACCTCAAATTGATAATAAAAAATAGGACTTAAAACATTCAAAACCCTTTATTTATAAGGTTTCTCTTGATTTAGTCCTATTTTAACGCATGCCCCTCGCAATATTTCCAGAAATCGTCCAAAAATTCATCGACAGATTTTTCCGGTGCTTCTGTCGGTTCAAGTTCTTCCAGCCTTTTTACAATTTTTATAACTTCCTCGGCATCAAATTCCTCATCGGTGGCTACCAACGTATAATAGTCAAGTTTTTCTTTCAGCATATCTATTTCTTTTTCCTTATTCATGCCAAAGTCCTCCCTTCACTATATACATGACAGTTTTCGACAAAATCTTACAAATTATTTTGGAATTGTTTTCTTCTATTTGTCCTTTTTCGGTGGAAATTCCATATTAAACTTATACTGGAATCCCTTGATTTCTTTTCCATCCTTCGTATAGGAAAACTCCTCTATGCTCTCCGGAATCAAATAAGCATCATAGCTGCCTTTCTTGCCTTTTAATCCTTTTACAAGTATCTTTTTCCCTTGAAGCAGGCTCTTGACCTGTGAATCGGAAAGTGTTACCCCAAGTGCCTTGCCGACATTCATACCGCACTTTCCGGTACAGTACGCTCCAAATTTCCCTTTTACTACATCAGCACCACATTTTGGGCATTTTCCAAGCACTTCCTGCCCACTCTTTCCTGCCCCAAACATGGCTTTCTGCTCATCGCTAACGCTATGATAAGCTTTTACAAGATCACTTACCATAGCCTTAATCCCCGCCATAAACTGCCCGGCAGACACTTCTCCTTTGGATACCTGTGTCAGCTCATTCTCCCAGTCTGCTGTCAGCTTAGGGGATTTCACGACATCCGGCAGCACTGTGATCAGCTTCATGCCATCTTCTGTCGGGATCATCTGTTTTTTCTCACGCTTCACAAAACCGTCCTTTACCAGCTTTTCAATAATATCCGCTCTGGTGGCAGGTGTACCAAGTCCCTTACGCTCCACATCATCATCCATATCTTCACTTCCGGCTCTCTCCATTGCAGATAAAAGGCTGTCCTCTGTGTAATGCTTTGGCAGCTGTGTGAAATGTTCCGATACTCTGGTATCTTCAACCGTTACCGTCATGCCCTCAGTCAGCTCCGGCAGTTTCTTTGTATCATCGGAATCTTTCTTATCTTCCGTGGTCTTATAAGAATTTTTGAAAAAGTCCTCGAAATCCTTCCAGCCGTTTTTCCATATCGCTTTCCCGGAAACCTTGAAAACCATGCCATTACAGGTAAGTTCTGCTTTTGTGGAGTTATAAATATGCTTCTCGGCAGTGGCGCAGAGCAGGCGGTTGGCGCAAAGGGAAAGTATCTTCATTTCACTCTCCGGTATCGCCTTTAAGTCCTGCTTTACGATCTCCATTGTCGGGATAATTGCATGGTGGTCTGTTACTTTCTTGCTGTTCAACACTTTTTTCACATCCGGGTTGAACATGATATTCTGCTCAAACAACAAGGAATTGAAAATCGCTTCGATCACATTTCTTGCTGTCCCCTCCATGTCATCGGAAAGATACTGGCTGTCTGTTCTCGGATATGTCACCAGCTTTTTCTCATAAAGGCTCTGTGTATATTCCAAAGTCTGCTTTGCTGTAAAACCAAATAAGCGGTTGGCATCCCTCTGTAACGTGGTAAGGTCATAGAGCTTCGGCGGTGCAATCCACTTTTCTTCCTTAACCACGGCGGTCACAAGAGCCTGTCCGTTTGCACAGGCTCCTGCGATTTTTTCCGCCTCTGCCTTGTCACGGATATGCTCCGATACTGCATCCAGACCATTGCCCAGGATATGCGCCACATAGTAGGCTTCTTTCTTGAAATTCATAATCTTTGCTTCACGGTCTACCAGCATGGCAAGGGTGGGTGTCTGCACCCTCCCCACCTTCAATGCCTTTCCGCCATATAACACGGTAAAAAGCCTTGTGCCGTTGATACCGACAAGCCAGTCTGCTTCCTGCCTGCACAGTGCGGATTCATATAGATGGTCATATTCACTTCCCGGTCTGAGATTGGAAAATCCCTCTTTGATGGCACTTTCCTCCATCGAAGAAATCCATAAACGCTGCATCGGTTTGTCACAGCCTGCCATGTTATAGGTCAAGCGGAAAATCAGTTCTCCCTCACGTCCGGCATCTGTTGGATAGTTGGAATAGGTGACTTAGAAAATATCCATTATTCAAGGGTTTCCAGTGCCCCTATGAATTTGTAATGGATAGTAAGTCGTTGAATTTTCTGCCCGTCAACTTCTACGGGTTCAGAAACAAGAATTTTTTCTATAAGTTGATTGATTATCTTAAAATTGAGTTCTGTTATTCCTGCATAACCGCTTATCTGCTCCGCAAACTGCTCAATGGAAGATAACTGCTCCTTGTCTGCTATGGCACTTTTTTCAAGTTCCTTTATCTTGGCTGTCAGTTCCTCCTGCTCGCTGTCATACCTTGCCGACAACATCTGAAAACGCTTTTCGGTCAGCAGTTCCCTTGTCAAGTCCTCGTACAGTTTGGCATACAGGTTTTCAATCTCCGACACACGCTGTTTACATTGCCTTAGTTCCTTTTTCTGCTGTTCCCTGTCCGCTGACATTTGGAGATTAAGACGCTCCGCAATTTCCGTTACCATTGCTTTCCTGTCCGTCAGTGCCTGTCCTGCGTGTTTCTGAATATCCGCAAGCACAACTTCGTGAACCGTCCTTGCTTCAATATTGTGTGATGAACACCCGTCTTTTCCAAACTTACGGTACTTGGTACAGCAGTAGAAAGTCTTGTCTAATACATTGTTACGCTTTCTTTTCTGCTCGACTTTGGCAAGCATGGCACTCCCACAATCAGCGCATTTGATAGTCCCTCGGAAAATGTTATCATATCCGCTTGAGCTTTCCCCGATAACAGGTGGTCGGCTCTGTAAAATCTTCTGCACATTGTTCCAGCGGTTCTGTTCGATAATCGGCTCATGTGTGCCATAGATAACTTCACGCTCTGCAAACGGAATATACTGTCTTTTCTTGGAACGCATGGTCTTAGTTGGTTTGTCCGCAACAGTAAGGTTTCCTGCATAGACGGGGTTGTGCAATATCTGGCTGACATAGGCAGTATCCCAGTCATACATTTTTTCCTCGTCCATAAAACGCTCAAACAGTTCCTTTTTGTAAAAACTCGGTTTCAGCACTTCCGCCTTACGTAAGCGGTTACAGATAGTGTGAAGCCCCACACCTTCCTCGGCGATTGAGAAAATCAGTTCCACAATGGGGGCGGTCACTTCATCAATGACAAGGTGGTTATGGTCTTTCTCGTCTTTCTGATAACCGAACGGGGCGGTAGTAGCCATATACTTGCCCTGCATTCTCCTTGCGTGGAGTGCGCTCTTGATTTTCCTTGAAGTGTCCTTTGCGTACATTTCATTGATGATGTTGCGGAATGGTGTAATATCCATTTGTGCGTTGTCTATGGAGTCCACCCCGTCATTGATTGCAATGTACCGCACGTTATGGTTGGGGAAAAATACCTCGATATAAGTACCTGTTTCAAGATAATTCCTCCCCAAACGTGACAGGTCTTTTGTGATGAGCGTTGACACTTCCCCGTCCTGTATGTCCTCGATAAGCTGTCGGAAAGCGGGGCGGTCGTAGTTCGTACCGCTGTAACCGTCATCAACGTAGAACTGGCAGTTCAGAAAACCGTTGCGCTTTGCGTAATCTTTCAGCATGGTTTTCTGTGTGCTGATACTCATGCTCTCGTTGTTCGTGCCGTCATCTTTGGAAAGCCTGCAATATAAAGCAGTGATTTTGTCGTTATTCAGTTTTGCCCTTTTCATTTCGTCCTCCTTGATGAAAAGGGACTTCCTCAATTCCTATTATACTATATTCCCTTTTCCGTTTCCAGTGCTAATTTACGCTGTTTTCCGCTATCTCCTTAACCTTTTTTGTTATCTGTTCCTCGGCTATCCGCCTGAATACCGTTTCCATTTTTTCAGTGCCTACATAGTGCCTTTCCACGATGATTTTTGTGGGTGGGTGCTGTCGGGTTGCTCTATGCTGTGTGTTGCTGTCCTTACTCATAAATCTGCTCCTTTACAATAAAATAGAGCGCATAGACTTTTTTCTATACGCTCTGACGCTATGTAACTATTCTGTTGTGATTGTGGCAATGGTTGTTTCGACAAACTGGAATTTGAGTGTTTGATTTTTGAAGGGATTTAATAACTGTTACATTTTGTTATCAAAATCCCACCAAAGCCACATAAACACTAAATTTATGATAGTTTTTACACCTTTATCTTTTATATCGGTTTATAAGATTTCCCTTGAGATTACAAGTGCTAATAAGGGCAAAGTTAAGGGAAATAAAAAACAGTAAAAAAATTTTAAAATTTATATAATCGGACTGTTTGAAATGCTTATGATAAATGAAAATAAAAGATAGAATCAACTTAATACAATTGGCATCCTTATTAATTATAGAGTGATGTTTTTATTCTAATAAAGAAATGCATTTATAATATTATGCCTATATAAAAATATGTCGATATATATGGTGTTCAAAACATAAAAGGAGGCAATTGAAGTTAATGATTCATATTGCGATATGTGATGATGAAGACGGATTTTTATTTTTGGAACAGAAATTAGTGTCAGCATATATGGAAAGACATGTATATCAATATCGTGTGGATACATTTTCATCTGGTATGGATTTATTGCAGCAAGACAATGCTATAGTAAATTTTGATATTATTTTTTTGGATATTAATATGAACGAGCTGGATGGTATAGAAACGGCAAAAAAGATTAGAGAATCTGGCAGTAATGCTTACATTGTATTTGTCACTGCCTTTGTTACCTATGCCCTAGAGGGATATAAGGTAGATGCAGTTCGGTATTTGCTCAAGGAAAGTGACTCTTTAGAAGCATCTATAGAGGAATGTCTTGACATCATTATCCAACGAATGAATTATCAAGAAAACAGAGAAACTTTTGTTTTTGTAGAGGGAGAAAAGACAATCAGTCCAGATGATATTGTATACATAGAGAGTAATTTACATAAACTAACTTTTCATTTGGCAAAAACAACTAAAGAAAGATATTCTATGTATGAAAAACTGGATGTGTTGGATAAGAGACTGTCCCGTTATAATTTTTGCCGTATTCATAAAAGCTTTTTAGTTAATTTGAAATATGTGCAAGAAATAAAGCGGTATTATGTACAATTAGCAGCACATATCTGTCATAAATCGTATTTGAGTGTTTCACAGTCCAGATATAACCATACTAGAGAACAATATATATTTTATAAGGGAGAAGTATAATGGAAATATACTTATCTGAAGTTGTCTATACTTTTTTATATGTTATTCTTTGCAAAATGTTTGTGGAATCATTTGCCAGAAAAAAGGGGGAGCTTTTATCTTGGACTATGTGGACATTTCTTGTGGTTCTGACTATTTTTGATTATCTTGTTTCCATTTTTTTCACGAAATATTTTTTTATGAAACAAATGATAATAATTTTATTAGGAACAACAGTTATGTGGCGATGTTATCAACTTCGCTTTCTGAAAAGCAGTTTGATTATTTTGTTTTATCAAGGTTTATGCTTTGTTACTGACTATATTGCATGGATGGGTCTACAGAAATTACTAACTATCACTCTGGTTGAAACAACAATGCTAAAATTGCTTATGGGGACACTTAGTCAACTTCTTGTATTTAGTGTAATTATTATACTACGGCATCATTTTGTACAAGAAGCAGCAGAATCCCTTACCAGTCTTGAGTGGGCGAAATTCTCTGTATTTCCAATTTTTACAATGTTAGCTATCATAGCCATGTTAATAAACTTTGATGGCTTAAACAACACCAGACAAATAAATACTCTTATCTGTTTGGCATTTGGAATGCTGATATTAAATATTTTTGTGTTTTATCTGCTTTGGGATGCAATTCAACGAGAGGTAAAAATCAGAAAAGAACAATTATCTATCGAACGCGCAAAAAGTCAGACAGTAATGTATCGGCAAATTTCAGAAAACTTTGACCAGCAGAAAAAAAGAGAGCATGAGTATAAAAATGAAATGATGATTATATCCTCCTTGTTAAACCAGAACGAAATGGAAAAATTGCATATTATGTTAAATAAATACAATGATGAAATCGCTCATAGAATTGATGCTATTGATACGAATCATGTGATAATTAATGCTATTTTAAATACCAAACACCAAGAAGCAAGAGAAAAGGGAATTGTGTTTGTGTTGAAGGTTAATGATTTGTCTGGATTAAATATGGAAGATCAGGATATTGTTGTTATTCTTTCCAATATGTTGAATAATGCAATTGAAGCATGTGAAAGGTGTACGGGAAAGAAAGTAATCCGGGTAAAGACGATAAAAGAAAATGGAACAATTATATTTTCTGTTATCAATACTTTTGAAAAAATCCCTCATTATGTAGATGGCAAGTACAGGACAACAAAGAAAGAGCCCTTTCATGGAATGGGAATAGAAAATGTGAAAGATATTGTAAGTAAATATGGGGGAACATGTGCAATACGCTACGATAAAGAACAGTTTTATTTTGTAGTATATCTGACAGAATAACATTATAACAATAGATGCTCCTGAAATGGGAGCATTTTTAATTCTGCAATCAAATTCCCAATTCTGCAATTCAACTAGATTTATATAAAAAAACAGGCGATAATGAGTATAAAGATATTAAATAAAGTTTACTTGACTTGATTTGAAGTTAACTTAATCTGAAAGGAGAATACTCATGTCAGAATATTTATCAAATCAATTAGCGGAATGCCTTTGTAAAAATGGTTTAATCACTGCAAATGAAACGAATGATTATAGATATTATACACAATTATTCTTGGAGAAGCTTATAGGTTTTTCTCTCATCTTATTGGTAGCCTTAAGTAATCATTTGCTATTACAGACTATTTTCTTTCTTTTGTTTTTTTCTAATATTCGGAAATACTCAGGTGGATTTCATGCCAAAAATTTTTTAGAGTGTATTATTTTATCTTTGATTGTATATTTGGGATATGTCAGACTGTTGTTTCCGTATTTATTACAAACATCATGGTTAAATACATGTCTTCTTGCAGGGGCATTTGCTATAATTCTTACTATTGGTGCAGTTAATCACCCCAACATGCATTGGGATAGGAAAGAATATATCATGTGTAAGAATACTGCAAGAATGATATGTGTTGTAGAGGTAGGTATAATTATTGCATTTTCACTAATAGGAATCTCTTATAGCTACATTATATTTATGAGTTTTGGTGTAATTCTTAGTGCAATAATGTTGCTTATCGCAAAATTCATTAGACAGGAGGTGATTTTTTGAAACAGGAAGCAAAGCAAACATTATTAGCAACTGTAAAGGCGGCAGTGAAAGCTAATGCTGGAAGGGGAGATTTTCCACATTGTCCAGTAATCTTCCACCAGCCCAAAAGACCAAAGAAAAATAAGTTATAAAAAGTTTGATAACTTATAAGATTAGTGATTTTATACTCAAAAACAGATTGGAGGAATTAACAATGAAAAAACGCACACAAAATATTTTTAGTATTTTACTCGTATTTGCATTAATGCTGTGTACACTTCCAGCAACTAAGGCAGACGCTGCATCAACTTTAACTGGTGGATATACATCAAAAACTAATGCATATAATTGGGGAAGTTATGTTGCAAACAGAAGCATAACGATGAGTATGCCTGAAGATGAGGATGAAGAATGGTTTAAATTTACATTAAGTGGCGATTCCAAAATATATATACGGTGCAGCTATCAGAGTAAAATGGAAGGATGCACTTTGGCATTATATCCCGCAACGGGAAGTCGTCCTCTGCAAACAGTAGATAGTTTATGGGATGTATACGGTGCTGATACATTAACTCCTTTTATGGCACTAAATTGTGATAGCACTACTTCACAAACACAAACATATTATATTCGCTTTATGCGGGGTGATGCTACAGGACAATTATATTATACCTTTACTATGTATGATAGAATTAAAAGGGGACATGGGACTTTTAACCTAAAGGGAACTGCTACAAATAGTGGAAATCCGGGCGCAAGTACAGATGGTCATGATTCTTCAATTTTAAGTATTAATCTTACAAATAATACCACGATTCCTCCTGAAGCAATCGTGTATCATATAAGTTCAAAAGGAACTATGTCGCCAAGTCAAGGGAATGTTCATCATAAACTTATGCCAGCTTCAGAAGGAAGATGGTTTACAGCATTAGCTGCAAATGCCTCAAATGGTTCATTTGGTATTTCGCCATCAGATGATATCCCCGTTAAACAACAATGGCAATTTTGTTACAATGTTTTGTCTCCAGCTTCTTCTACTATGAAAAATGTTTCTCTTGTTATAGATTGGCAATATGATTTAGCCAATACAAATTACGAATTATACAAATAGACATATCAGTCTGCTTTTATGTATATATAGTTATAATCAAAGTGCAAATAGTATGATGTATACTATTTGTACTTAGAGATTTAAGGAGCTTCCTGTATAATTCAAATATAGGAAATTCCAAGAAAGAAGGTTGATAAAAAAATACCTCAGAGTAAAAT
>RAYF01000075.1 GCA_003611745.1 bacterium D16-36
TCCACAAAATGTAATGAACCATAAATAACCTTCATCAAATTTCAAGTTATTTCATCTTCGTTACACTTTTTATATCGTCAAAAAAAATCCGTTTTTCGGGTATATGGAATGAATCGCCCACTTTTCGGGAACGAAAGGAAAAAACTTTTTAAAAAAATTCTTGCACATTCTAAAGTTTTGCATTTTTATCCGATATTAACATTTAATCCATATGCGATGATTTCCATCCTTATTTTAATACAATACCTTTTGATTAACATGATAGTCAACGGTATTTAGTTCATTACCTCTTCTTCCTTTTCCGCTGATACTGCTCTTTCAAAATCACTCATAACACTGAAAAAATTGACAGGACAAAGCTTAAAACATACATCTGCCTGCCAGTATGTATAAAATATGGCAGACAGACCTTTCCAACCAACTGCCTATATCCTAAATGTTTATATCAAATTTAGGATAATAAGCATCATCCAGTCTTTCTTTCTGTATCAATACATCATTCTCTGATACCATTTCTTTTTCTCTGATTTCTTCAATGGTGTATGCCGCAGAATCATCCTTTATTTTATCTAAATGCTCCTGCCGCTCCTCCTTTTTCTCCTTTAACTTCTTCTCTTTTTCCTCCTGCCGCTTTTCCTTAATACGTTCGTCACGCTCCTCTTTCAATTCACGCCAACCCTTTGTATCTGACACTACTGTTGTTGAAGCCTGCATGACAACATTTCCTGTGCTGTCAATGCTCCAGCTTTCTGAGTAATTGGTCAGTCTCGCACCGATTGCCCTTGCATTTGCCTTTGCGCTTTCGTAGCCGCTTTTATAACTCTCCTTGTAGAAAGCAAGGTTTTCTTCCAGCTCTTTTGCCTTGTCAGCATTCTTCGCACACTCTTTTAAATATGCACCTGAAATTGCGACATTTCCATCCTTAACACAATCATATTTTTTTGCAAGATAGGAATAGTAATCTGACACACCGCTGCTTGCTGCACCCTTTGCTTTTCCTGTCTGTGCAGACGAAGTTTCCTTTGTTTCTGACCGCTTTACCTCCTCATTTTTCTGTGACACATAAGTGTTTTCATACGCAATATTGTAGCTGTTTCCAATTCCTGTAATTGCCATAATAATTCCTCCTTAATCTCCTTATTTCAATAATCTGCAAAATAATACGGAAACATTATTCTTTACCCTTTTATATCAAAACTTCCACCTGCAGGTGACGATATACCATTTGTCGCTGCAACAATATCCTGTATAACGCTTTTCATGTCTGTGCCAGTGGCAAATACTGTAAACATACCTTCCATCTGCTCTTTTCTTTCTGCCCGCTGTTCTGCTGTCTTTTCTTCCTCCGCCTTTTTCTTCTTACGCCTCTCGGCAGCCTTTTCTTCGGCTGCTTTCTTCTCCTTCGCTCGCCGCTCCGCATTCTCTCTGGCTATCTTCCCATCGGGATCATTTGTGCCGGAAGAAATTCCCGTTATATTCCCATTTGCATCAATCTCATAGGAAATGCGCGTCAGTGTTCCCTGCGCATGGGATACCGCATAAGAAACGCAGTCCGGCAATGCCGCCAGATTTTCTTCCAGATACTTTGCTTTTTCCGGGTCGTTCATACATTTCTTCAGAAAAGCGCCTGACACGGATACCGTTGTCGGAACACCCTGCATGGAGGTTGTACCCGAATTCATATAACTGTACTTGCCTTGCAGATATTTGGAATAGTCGTTGACATTGCTATAACCCGTCTTAATCTGTTCCGTTTTCTTCACGCCGGGTTTTGAAGTTTTTAACTCCACCGTGCTTGTTATCACATTGCCTTCCTTTGCAGTATTTGTGTAACCTTTCCCATAATCGTTGTAATTCTGCTTCCTGACCGCATTGTCAGGAAGATTCCCGTTAATCTCCATTGACATAATCTCATCCTCCTGTTTTTTACCAATTGTCCTGAAATAACAGATTCTACTTTACTTATCGTATTTTTTCATCCAGACCGTCATAGATATGGCGTGAAGTACGGAATTTAGGGCGTGAAATATTTTTCATACATCATAATGGTAAGATTAAACTTCTTTCTGTCCCCCATATTGCAAATGGTTATATCTATATCACCCATATATTTTTTAGCACACCTTTGTATATTCTCCATGCCTAAACCATGAAGTTTTTTGTCCTCTTTGCTGCTGACCGGCAGTCCCGTTTCACTGTCAAAAATAATTTCACCGCCAAAATCATTTTCCACTTCAATAAAAAACAAATTTCCTTTCATGTAAGAACGCAGGCTGATACTTTTCTTTCCCGAAACCGTACTGCCTGCTTCGATTGCGTTTTCCAGTGCATTGTTCAGCACAATCCCTATATCATATACATCAATCTGCTGCTTACCGGGATAAATAAACTCTGCTTCAAACGATATATTTTGCTTTTCCGCTTCCTGCTTCTTTTGATGTAAGATTACATCCGTAATTGGGTTTCCTGTCCTGTATGCAAAATCTAACCTGCTAACTGTTGTTTCCATCTTTTCAATATAATTGTCAAGTTCCTCCCTGTCCTTTCCAGAGGTCCTCCTGATAACTGCCGCTATGCTTTCTAAATGGCCTCTCATGTCATGCCTGAGCCCTCTCATATCGGCATATATATCTTGTATTTCCTCCATTTCCCGCTGCATCTGTATCATTTGATTTTCCAATATGGATCGCTTTCGTTCTTCTTCGCTTAACTGTATCAGCTTTTGAAAGAGCATAACAGACGCTATGACAACGCCCAGCAGCAAAAGACAGATAAATGGCACCCAGAACATAGTTGCAGGTATTTTATCAAACACAGTAGTTGTCGTTCCATTTTCTACAATGACAATCAGAGTTTTGAGAGTGATGGAAATACATAAAGTTGCAGCACTCGGAAGTATTAAAAAGCCGGAACTGATAATCTTTTCTGACAAATTTCCTGCTGATTATGGAGAAATACACGCTCAGAAGTAAAGCATATAATAAAACAAGGACAAGCCCTCCGGTAGCAGCAAAAATACAACTCCAGAGTTCAACTTCTTTCATAGTAGTTATCTTCTTTAATAAAACCACTGAAAACTTAGTGATTGCCCAATTCTGACCATAATTTATGACCACTATGATATATTTGATCACCTCTTTTCCTGCAACAAAACTAACAGCCACAAATAGCTGCTTGAGAAAATCTTTGTTATACAACAGCATTTGAAAAAATAAAATAAATGCTATATCCGCAAGCACTCCCATAAGGTCATGAAACAAACCCAGACGGTCAATCCTATAAAATATCAAACTTTGGATAATGAAATACAGGCCTGCCCATGCAGACAGGACAAGCTTTTTCTGATACTTTTCCCTAAGAAATTTCTGCATATAGATACTGCCCACGATACTGTTTACAAGGTATATGGAAAAAGACAGCCCTGTTTCATACATTGACAATCCCTCCATCCTTTGCATATTTCATATACTGTCTGATAAAATCGTTATATTTCTTCTGCGCAAGTATCAGTTTATCCCCATTTACAACTTTGATTGTATCGGCATTATAAGAAACAATCTGCTCCATATTCACAAGATAGCACCTGTGGCAACGGTAAAAACCGCTGCCTGTCATCTGCTCCCATTCATCCATTTTCCCATAACTATCCAGTATGCCCGTCCTTGTATGGATAATCACTTTTTTATTTGCACTCTCAATATAATAAATGTCTTTTATATAAACTTTCTGCTGTGTGCCGGAGTTTCTTACTAAAATATACCGTTTTGTCCGTTCCTCCGCTGCATACAGCTCGTTCAGCGCACGCCCAAAAACATTACGGAACTTTTCTTCATCAATGGGCTTTAACAGATAATGGAATGCTGACACATCAAATGCCTGGTTCATATATTTTTCATAGCCTGTCACAAAGATAATAATGCTCTTTGTATTTCCCTGTTCCTTCTGCCGGATATGATTTGCAACGTCCATTCCCGATATTTCCCTCATTTCCACATCGAGAAAAGAAATGTCAAAATTATTTTGTGCTTTCAGCATTTCTTCCCCTGTTGCAAAAGTCATAATTTCTGCGTCCTTTATCTGCTCTTTTACTAGTGAAACAATATGCTCCCTTGCCACTTTATCATCATCACAAACCGCTATTTTCATAATTTGCACCAAGCCTCAAGCGAAAATGCCTGCATTTTCATTTGAGGCGCAAACACAAAGGGTGAAAGATGTGTGTTTGCATTTTATCCTTCCTTCTTTTTTCTTTCACCCTTTTAATAATTTTTTTTATGAAATATCAGGCAAAAGCCTTATCATTTCTATATCGGCTTTTTATTTTTCTGTATGGTTGGAATGGGTGCCAAATACGGAATTTTGGGTGTGAAATTTATTATTGTTTCACTGTTTCTTAATACCCTTTGCAGGCATCCACCCATTCCGCATATCCTGAATATTTCTCCAGTTCTGGAATGGTAAGCTCTATTGCACTGTTAGAACTGCCACAGGCAGGGAAAACCGTTTCAAATCTTTTTAGCGATACACCCAGATATACTTTCACACCCTCATTTACCACAAACGGGCAGACACCGCCCACTGCGTGTCCAACCAATGTTTCCACCTCATTTTCCAGCATAAAAGAAAGTGTCTTTGCTATCCTCCTTCTATATCCTCTGCCACAGCAGCATACTATCCTGAAACATAGCATCCACCTTCCCTGTATCTTTCAGCCATGAGAGGTAAGAACGCACTGTACTGCCCACTAACACATACTGTTCAAAATTCATGGCAAGCCCATATCCTTTGAACACTTGCTGTAAAATCCCCTCAAAATTTATAGGTTTTTCACAGATAGATAAAATCTGCTCCGCTATGCTATGTACCTTATCCCGATTATATCGGACAAGTTCCTTAATATCCGAAACTGCCTCTGCATGAGCCGGAACAAACACCGCTGCCTCCATTCCTTCCACCATATCCAGTGTTTCCAAATAAGCACCCACATCATAAATAAATGATACTGCATATTTTTCCAGCGTTTCCCGGCTGCTGATACAGTCCGCAAGAAATACCACCCCATCCGGCATACGGAAGCCAACCATGTCGAAGAAATGCCCCGGTAGCGGTATCACTTCAATCTCCTTTGGGAATCCTCCATCGGAAAAATCCACCACATCACTTTCCTGTGCCATCAGGAACTTATGGCGCAAGTCTTTACATGGATAACCGCCATAAAGGAAAGATGGCTCCAGCACCGGATATTTTGTAAATGCAGCCTCAATGCTCCCGGAATAAATCTTACATCCTGTCTGTCCCTGCAGGTAACGGTTACCGCCAATATGGTCTGCATTGGAATGGGTATTAAGTATGGCGGCCAAATGCCATCCATTCTTATCAAAAATCTGTCGGACCTTTCTCCCTGCACCCTTATCATTCCCGCTGTCAACCAGATAGACATGATCCTTGTCCCGGACATAAACGCCTATCTTTGCCGGACAGCTTATATAATAGCATTTCTCACTAATCTGTCTCAGCTCATACATATTATGTTACCTCCTTTCATTAGCCGGATAAAAGATTACATTGTAAACAGTACACATCTCATCAGAAACATTGTGGTATGCGTGGGGAACATCTGCAAGAAACCGTATAGACTGCTTTTCCTGCAAGGCAACTTCCTTTCCCCCGATTATCATTTTCAATCCCCCCTGCACTAAAAAAATGTATTCTTCCACGCCCTCCACATGAGGCACGGAATCATGCTGCACTCCTGCATCGAACTCAATATAGAACACTTCCACATTCCTTACCGGATCAAAAGGGAACAGTGGATATGCCCTCATACTTCCATTTTCCTCCGTAACCAGTTCCTGATTCGTAAGCCCTGCAACCATGTACTCCGTTTCCCGCTGTTTGCAGAAAAATGATAATGGTACCTTTAACCCGTTTGAAATCTTCCATAGGGTATTTATCGTGGGGGAGGACTGCCCCCGTTCAATCTGCCCTAACATAGGTTTGCTTACATCTGTCATCTCCGATACGGCATCCAAAGTCAACCCCCTTGTTTTCCGTATCTCTTTCAGGCGTTCACCTATTTGCAATGAATTTTTCTCCATGAATCCTCCTGTATGCTTTTATATATTTTATTGTATAATAACATATTTTCGCACATAAGGAAAGAATAAAACAGATAATAATAAGGAGCAACTTATTCCACAAGATTACTCCTTAATCAATTCCACTTATCCATTTTCACTGTTTTTGCTATCTGTACCACATCTTATCACCCTATCCGAACCGTTCCATTCATCAGCATGACCATGCCCAGCAAGCTGTTCGAGCGCTTTACCCTAATGATTTCAACCCTGCCCGGTATGCCGCCATCTCCTCCTCACTGTGATGATCCATCACATATTGCAACTCTGAAATGGCGCTTTTTCTTTCTTTTGGCAGATAAACAGATAATGGATAAAAATTTGAGGAAGAATTAGCAAACAGATGTGTCCTGATCTGCAAATTCTGAATGAACACCTGTAACTCCTGCAATCTCTCTTTCTCCCCTGCCGGGATAAAACTGCCCGTCCCCGCCATATCATAAAGTTTGGTATTGGGAAATAATGTCAGTGCATCCACAGAAATAAAGTATGGATTCAGCCTGCTAAACAGTCTGGCGCTGTTTACTGCATTGCGGGTTCCGCCTCCCTTTCCTGCCAGCCCGGTCATATATACAAAATAATATTCTATGCCTGCCTCATCCAGTTTCCGGCACTGCTTTAGAATATCGTCTGCCGTGTAGCCTTTCCCTGCAAGGGCAAGCGTGTCATCATCCCCGCTTTCCGTCCCAATGCTCAGGCCATTCACTCCCATTGCCCGCAGTTTACGGAGCTGCCATACCTCCTTATTCTGAATATCACGGATACTGGCAAACATGGCAATGGACTGGCATTTAATCAGGTAATCCCTCACTGTCAGCACATAAGGCTTTAACCGTTCATAGGACAGCGCAAAGGGATTTGCCCCTGTCAAGAACAACCGCCTTGCATGGGGCTGATAATCCTTGATTTCCTGCAAATCTTCCTCAAACTGTTCCAATGAAACCATCCGGAAGGGCCCATTCTCATACAGACTGCAAAAGCTACATTTCCCATAAGTACATCCCGCCGTCAGCTCAATAATACAGGAATCCGCCTCATAATGCGGCCTCCATGTCCGTCCGCTAAAGTGCATAATTTATTTTCCTTTCTGGATATTATTCCGCTGAAGAACGTGCTTCTGCGTTCTTCAAAGATGAAACTGTAGAGTGTCTTAGCCTGCGTCTTTGGCTGGCTTAGACATTCTTTTCATCTTATAAATGCCGGAGATTTTTGCGGTAATTCTCCAGCTCTTTCTCATCCACACTGCCCGTAATCTCATCCAGAACAGCCAGCAGTTTTGTTTTATCCTTTGGGAGAACCCCATATAACTGTACTGCATTGGAGGCTCCCATTGCTGCAAATTCCGTCTCTATGGCAAGGTTTTCAACCAGAGTTTTCATTTCCATGTACTTTTCTTTTTCGCCCTCCGGCTGCCAGTTTCCTTTCCTGATCTCCTGATATAATTCAGAATCCGGATAGATTGTCAGCATATTGGCGCCAACCAGTTTCGGGTGCAGCTGATTGCAGACCTCTGCGGTCACTTTTGCCCCCTCTGCCCCCCTGCCTTTCCCTGATATGCCAACCAGATAGAAAAATTTATAGGATATGCCTGCCTGTTCCAGACGCCCGCACTGCACCAGAATGTCTTTTTCCCCATAGCCCTTATCCATAAACTGCAGTGCCTCCTCATCTGCTGTTTCCATGCCTATCGTCAGTCCATCAAACCCTGCACTTTTTAACCGCTGCAATTCTTCATCGGATTTCAGCCCAATATCGGTAATCCTTGCAAAAGAACCAATGCTTTCACAAGACGGTAAATACCGCTTTACCAGGGCGGCAATTTCCATCAGTAAATCAAATTTCAAAACAAACGGATTCGCCCCGGTCAGAAATACACGCCGGCATTCCCATCCCCACATCCGGTTTCGCTTTGCCGCCTCCTGCAAATCCTCCTCGATGTCCTCTAACGGAGACATCCGAAAAGGAAAAGGCAGGTCATTGTATAATGTGCAGAATTTGCATTTGTGATGGGTGCATCCCGCTGTCGCCTCCAGCAGTAACGAGCCTGCCTCATAAGGCGGCCGCCAGATCGTTCCTGTATAGTGCATAATCATTCTCCTTTCGTACGCATTATTTTCATCTTTTCTGCATATAAGGTTACACAAACTGGGGAGGACTCCACAAGTCCTGTCTTTTCTTAGTGATAGTACCTTTTTTCGTACTTAGTCGCAAAAAAGTCAGTCCTTGTTTTTTTATACGGTGTATCCTATACTAATGGTGAGGTAAATGTGCAAAGAATTTCATAAGGCATGAAAAAACTATGCCTAAGAAATTCTATAGTTGCACATAAGAAGAACGCAAGACCAGCGTTCTTCAGAATTTATATATCGGAGGAAGGTTTTGCATGGCAGACAACAAATTTAGTGAAGAAAAACAGCTTGCCCGCTGTGAGCCAATGAGCAGGCTCCAGTCCTATATTGCGGGCAAATGGAAAATCCTGATTTTATGGTATATATCTTTTTACAAAGTACAGCGGTTTGGGGAACTTATGAGACGTTTAGACGGCATTACGCAATCCACCTTGACAAAACAGCTCCGTGAACTGGAACAGGACGGATTCATCCATAGAAAAATATATGAAGAAATACCGCCTAAAGTGGAGTACACCCTGACGGAGTTAGGACAGAGTTTCCTTCCTGTACTGGAAACCATGTTTGAGTGGAGCGAAAAATACCTCTGCCCGGATTATGTAAATCCATATAAAAGGGCTGACTGAGAAACATCAGCCCTACAAGAATAGGCTGAAACTTTATTCTCAAGGTATGTCCTTTCCTTAGAATAATTTCAGCCTATCCATATTTTTTTCGTTTTATCTTATTTGTACTGCACTAACTCATCCATCGGTATTCTCGTCTGGCTGTGCCTGTCTTTGTCTGCCCCCGGTTCTGCTGAATATCCCAATGCAAGGATATTTACCGGCTCCAGATTTTCCGGCAGGCCTAACCCCTGTTTCAATACATCCGGCTTAAAATAACAAATCCATACGCTGCCAAGCCCCAGCTCCGTGGCCATAAGCATCATGTGGTCAGTCAGAATGGAGGCATCGATATCTGTGGTTACCATGCCGTCAAATGGGCGTTTCCATGCCTTACTTTTATCTGCACATACCACAACCGCTACCGGAGCGCCATAAATATTTGCCGATTCTGAAACTGCCGACAGCCCCTCCCTGCTCCTCACAACCACCAGCCGTACCGGCTGCATGTTTGCCGCTGTTGGCGCTACATGGGCAGCCTCTAAAATCATTTGCAGCTTTTCTTCTTCCACTGCCTGCCCTGTATAGGCACGGACAGAAGAGCGTGCCTTTGCTGTATCTAATACTGGCATTTTCGTATCCTTCCTTTCCTTCTTGAAAATTTGATTAAAAGAAACCGTTTTTGGGTTTCTTATGATATAATGATAGCAGAAACAGATAAATAGACAAGAATGCACTTTTTGGGTATATACTTCCCAAAAGGTAAGTAAGGCGCGAAGTTTTTCATAGCACATGAAATAACCATGTGCAAGAAAAACTATAATCGCACCTATGAAGAATGCAAAACAAGCATTCTTCCATGCTATATCAGAGATAAAGGAGATAAAACATGACGGAACAATGCAGCGGATTTACCTGCCCTGTGGAGGCTACAATCTCCCTGATTGGGGGTAAATATAAGGCAGTCATTTTATGGCATCTGATGAACAATACCCTGCGGTACAGCGAATTGCACCGCAAAATGCCAAAGGCAACGGATAAAATGCTTGCCCAGCAATTAAGAGAACTGGAAAAGGACGGCCTGATCAACCGTGTGGTCTATCCTGTGGTGCCACCAAAGACGGAATACAGCCTCACAGAATATGGGAAAACACTTGCCCCCATACTGGATGCCCTGTGTGACTGGGGCGAAAACTATTTATCCGAAGCACAAAACCGCAAGGAGAACTGCCAATGAAATACTTCCGTTCCACTCAATATCCGATTGAATTTGTGCTGTCCGAACACATAAATAAAAATTTTTCTTCCCACAACCATGCACAGCATTACATCATTTCCCTCTGCATAAAAGGCAGTGCCAGCGCCACACTGAAAAATAAATCCCTGCTGTTAAAGGAAAATGATTTCTTTACTGTGCCGCCATTTATGCCCCATGCAGTGAGCCTTACCGACACTTCCGTCCTTGTATCACTCTGCATGGACAAATCTTTTGTAGAAGATTACAGTTCCCAAGAAGGCACAGACATTTTGGAAATACTGCTGCTGTCACCAAAAATCCAAAAACGGATAACAAAGCTCCAGACAGAACTCTTACTCCAAGCTGTCTCCTATGTATATGAGTTACATGATACACATAAGGAAGTCAATAGCCCTGCAGCTATGGAAAATGATATGTTCATCCTATGTGACAGACTGATGAATCATTTTTCAGATTCTTTACCACTGGACAGTCTTGCCAGAGATTTATATATCAGCAAATATTACCTTATCCGCAAATGTAAAAAAAACTTCGGTTTGACGCCCCATAAATTCCATCTCCAGAACCGAATCCGCAAAGCACAGACTTTACTGTTTACAAACAAATCCGTAACCGAGGCCAGTATGGATACGGGATTTTACGACCAGAGCCACTTTGACAGGGCTTTCAAAAACATAGTTGGGATTTCCCCTACAGAATATCTTGCCTCAAGCAAAACACTCTGACTAAGACAGCAATTTTTTACAAGCAAAAATCCCCCATTATTTTTATACTATACCACAACAAAAACAAAATGGAGGACATCAACTATGAATACGTTTGAAACCTTTAGCAATGGGAAACTAATCACCCCTGCTGCCACAAAAGACTTCATCAACATTCCGTGGAGGGAACATCCAAACTTTACAGGTGTAGAGTTAAAACATATCCTGACATCGGAAGAAACGAATGGTGCTTACAGTTACCATCTGGTACGAATCGCTCCGAACTGCAGCATCGGGGAACACATTCATGAAACACAGTTAGAAACCCATGAAGTTATCGCAGGAAACGGCACCTGCATCAACGAAGGCACAGCAATCGCTTATGAGTCAGGAGTAATCTCTGTTTTCCCTGCCGGCATCTTACATGAAGTAAACGCTGGCGAAGATGGATTGTACTTATTTGCGAAATTCATGCCTGCCCTGTGCTAAGGAACTGCCACAAAATAACATGCCTATATTGCGACAATTCCTGATTCCGAATATTTTCATTACAGAAATGGCCTGAAAGGGCCATTTCTTATGAAACAACGCTCAGTGCGTGGAGCGTACCGTCCGTTGTTTTACCCACTGTTTGTTACGCACCGGTTTACCATGTCCGAAATATATGGTCCGATTGCCGAGCCTGCTGATTTTTCCTGCGCTGTCCAACATTTCACTTTTATTATGGAACAACATTGATACGGTCGGATAAAACATGTTCATCAGTGCATCCCCCACTATAAAACCTTTATTCTCCACATCAATACCAATCGAACCATCCGTATGTCCGGGCAGAGCAATAATACTGGCATTGACTCCATAGCCTGATAAACTATCCCCATCCTTCAAAAATATGTCCGGCTTAAATTTCTCCAAAGTACGCACTGAAAAATCTTTGAGGGAAACCGACAAAACAATTTTCCCCAAAAAAGTTTCTGCGGAAAGTCCCTGATTTGCATTGGACTGAATCAAATTGCAGTCCTTTTCACTCATTCCAATGGGAATCCCTAAGGCATTTGATATTTGTGCCGCATTCTCCGCATGGTCAAAGTGTGCGTGTGTCAAAACAATCAGTTTAACATGATACTGTCTGCACGCCTCCAGCACCCGGTTTACAAACTCTTTCTTACCTGTATCGACTAATATTCCATCAACTCCATTTTCGATAATATAGCAGTTACCATTTCCACACTTTATTCTATGAATTTCGCTCATCCTAATTCTCCTCTAAGTTTACTTTACGGTCCTTATAGTATTGAATCCCTGTAAAAAGCAATCTTATCGTCCAGATTGCTTAGATATTCTACCCATTTCTTCTGCTGCTCCAGCACATACTCCCTATGCTTTTCAAGCATTTCCAGACGTTCCGGCATAGTTGCGTTTCCTTCATACCGCAGCCTTGAATATTCCTTAATATCCTTTAGCAGCATACCAGTATCTTTCAGGCGTTTGATAAATTTTATCCATTCAACATCGCTTTCATCATAACAGCGTCTGCCGACATCATCCCGCCTTACCCGGATCAACCCTTTCTTCTCATAATACCGCAGGGTATATTCACTAATCCCGGCTGCTTTTGCTATCTCTCCAATCCTCATAAAAATCACTCCTGAAAAAGTTCTTGACTTACACTATACTCTAAGTAATATGCTCTTATTAGTCAATACCCTGCCATAAACAGCAGGGATATTGACTCTCGCAGTATTCGCCAAATATCCGCGCAAGCGTGGCTGCTTGGCTCATTACCCGCGAAAATCAAAAAAGGAGGCAAAATCAAATGGAAAATACAAGATTTACACAGGGCATGGAACAGTTAAAGGCGATTGACGGCAAAGGAGGCGAAAATGTCATAAAGTCCCTTGAGGACATAGCACCCGATTTAGGAAAATTCATTGTCGAGTTTGCTTTTGGCGATATTTACACAAGGGAAGGATTGACAACAGAAGAACGGGAAATGATAACCCTATCCAGCCTGCTTACTGCCGGAGGGTGCGAGCCACAGTTAGAGGTACACATCAATGGCGCATTGAATGTAGGAATATCTCCCGAAAAAGTGATAGAAACATTTTTGCAGTGTATTCCATATACAGGATTTCCAAAAGTGTTAAATGCTGTATTTGCGGCCAAAAAAGTGTTTGCGGAGAGAGGACTTATTCAATAGTAAAACAACCATATTCTAACAATTGTCATCCTGTTCAGAATGAGGAAAAAGGACATTACAATCCTTTTTCCTCTCTACTATCTTTCATCTAAAGCCAGCAACCGGGATATATTTTCTCCTAATGCCATTTCCACTGTCCTCTTATCCGGAGCTACAAATTCAATAAGCTGTCTGTATAGATACGGTTCTCCGTAAAGGTGCATCTGAACTGTATAAACATCTTTCCGGCAATTCTGCCAATGCAATTTTAGTTGCAAGGGAAGAAAACGCTGCTGAAAGGTCTAAGTAAACATTGTTATGCCCTTTTGCAAATCTTATCACATCCATCCAGTTTGTGCCGCCCAAATGACCGAAAACAACAGGAATATCGGGATATTTCTCACACAAAAACATCAATATCTTTATCCCATCCATTGTAACCGGATGGAAAGTATGTACCCATACGGGATAAATCTTTGTATCTCTTAAGGCCTGAAAAAGAATATCCAACTGTTTCATCTGCCGTTCACTGCCGGGAGTGAACTCCCCAACTCCATGTAGTGAATTGCCAGAAACTAACAAAGTTTCCTTTTTGAAACCGTGCGTGGAAAGGAGCAATACATGGCAAAAACGCAGGCGATAAATGAGCAGTGTCCGATTGAATTAGGGTTAAATATTCTGAGTGGAAAATGGAAATTGTTAATCCTCTTATTTGAGAGTATTTAATAATTGTTATAGGCTATCATAAAAAATACCGTCAACCCTTGAAAATACTAAATTTAAGCAAGTTAATTTTACTTTATTCATTACATCATTTTATATCTTTTCTCTCATGATTACAAGTGCTGGTAAGGTCAAAAATGAGGGAAAGAAAAACTTATTATCTAGTAACAAATAATGAAATGGTAATTGAACTGAAGGATATGCTTAAACATAAAAATACTAGGAGTTGATGAAATGAATTTTATTTCCGCAAGTTACAATATGTACCATAACAGTATTGACATTACTACATTTGACGGTTACATATTACGAATTAACTGTAATAAAGCTAAAGAAGATTTGAAAACTACAGCGTGGACAGACCATGTGCTAAATGCAATGGCAATAGACAACCCGCTTGAATATGCAAGACTTTATCTAAATAACGAAATGCAAATATTTATAGATGCCGAGGATAATCTTGACGTGTAAAAAATAAATAAAAAATAAAGGGAAATGCTCGAAGCCTTTATACTGGGGAGGTAAGCATTTCCTTTATTTCACTTTCAAAAATATAAAAAATAATATAAAGCCGAAAGACAAACTTGAATTTAACGCACTCTCTCGATATTTGTAATATCAAATCCAACTTTTCCGTACAGCCTTAAAGCTTTTTCATTCCATTTTGCAACATGTAGCAAAATAGGCTCATTACTAATTTGGCGAATATGGTTTATTCCCCATAATAAAAGTTGTTTTCCATATCCTTTATTTTGAAATTTTTTATTGACTATCAAATCATCTATTTCACTTCCATAACATGCGACAGAACCAATAATCTCTTCCCCGTTTACAAGCAAGAAAATATCCTTACATTTTTCACCAATTTGTTTATAATCACTCAAAAAATTATATGGCTCAATATCAAGAGATTTTCGCATTTCATAAAAGCAGGCATTATATATTTTCATGTATTGTAAAAAATACTTTTGCTCAAAAGGAATACACGAAATACTATTTTTTCCAATACCGTCTTTTACATATTTCATTTCATATACCATTATTTCCATGCTGTAATCCTCCCCACAATTCCGATCTTTCTTTGGATGCAACTCCTCAATAATCAGTAATTTCATTCTCTGCTAAAAATAAATTCATAGATACATTTTTCAGATTCGCCCCTGTCACGCATATCGTTTCCTTCAGGCAGCTCTACCGTTTCCCTCAACTTACCTCTGGCATATTCACACGTTTTTCTTGATGCATAATTGTTTGGATTGCAGGTTATATACAAATACTTTATACCATGCTTTTGGGCAAGTTGAAACAATAATAAGCAAGCCTTACCTGCGTAATGATTTCCTCTATATTGGGGAAAAATTGTATATCCAATATGCCCTCCATAATAAAGGTTATCATTGTATCCAATTCTCAATTCGCACTTACCCATCCTATTGCCATTGAGATCGCAGATAAAAAAATAGTATACAGGAACCCACTTTTTCTTTTCATCCCCATCTGCGGTTTTCTCTAAAATTAATTGTATTTCATAGTTATTTAAAAACTTAGTATCAAAAAATATATACCACCACTCCAATTTTAGTTGGATTTTATATCAGATTCTTTTCTAAATACCAATTTCCCTAATATTCACAATTCCAATTTACTCATCCTATGAATACTTAGAAGCATCTGCCTCGCAAAACCGGAAATTTAGTGCTTTGCTGATAGCCAACAGTTCAGTTCATAAAGTGCCGTTTTATTAGAATCCCATGCCAAACGTGACATAGCATCGCAATAACCCAACCATTCGCAATCAAGGTGTTCATCAGATAGTTTTATGTCGGGAATACATTCAAATGCAAAATGATACTCTGGCAAAACAAAAATGTCCTTTGGCCAGTGTTTTCGATGGCGTTCTGAAATAATATTTGCGGGAATATATGCCATTGAAACTAGCTTGGTTATGTTGTCCGCCTTTATCCCTGTTTCTTCTGAGATTTCTCGGGTTGCAGATTCTATCGGTGTTTCATCATCTTCACCACCGCCTGCTACGAATTGCCACTGATCTATGCCTGCACGGTGAAGAACACAGAACTGTAGATCCGGATTTCGTCTATAAGGAATCGCCAATATCTGAAACGGTGCTCTCATGCTAATTAACCTCCATATATTTCGGTTTATTGTTTCGTAAAAATGGTATTTCCCACATCAATATGCTCAATCCATATAATTCCATTGTCATTTGTTATATCATATAATAATTTCTCTTTATCAGTTGTTTGGTCATATAAGTTAATGTATTCAACTTGTTTTGCAAAGGGAAATTTCATGTTAGTAATAATTTGTTTTTCTTTCGTAAATCCATTACTAATAAACAACTCATCTAACTCATTTGAAGAATAAAACTGAATATGTCCGTCTTTTTTTACCCTCATAAAGTTATCAATTATACCATCATTATCTTTCTCATTTCTCATAGGGTCAGAAATAAGCACTTTTCCTCCTTTTACTAAAATTCTGTTCATTTGTTGAACTGCATTTACAACATCTTGAAAATGATGGAATGCATATCTAGTGACTATCAAATCAACATATTCATTGGAAAATGGATATGTTAATCCATCAAAAACTTCAAATGACAAGTCATGAATAACTTTTTCTTTGACCGTCGCATTATTTTTCTCAACAATTATTTCTGCAATATCTATGCCGCAAATACTGGCAGTTGGAAATTGTTCTGCTAAAGGAAAAGCCAAGTAACCTGTTCCAGTTCCAATGTCTAATATTTTATTATACTGGCTCTTGTTTAACAAATCTAATAGTAAAGACAAATGCTTATCGTCTTTTATTATTCCTGCATATTTTTTGTTGTCCAAAATACTATTAAAACTTTCTTTAGCTTGTTTTACATTTTCTAGATCAGTATTCATGGCAATTATCCCTTAAATTTTTATGATGTTGGAATTATATCATATGCCCAACAGAATTACAATAATATCCATTGTCTCTCAAAACAACACTAACCACACCTATACGAGCAACCTGTTATCAAATGGGGCAGCCCCGAAAGATGTGCAGGAACTTCTGGGACACTCTGATGTAAGCACCACTATGAATATTTATGCCCATGCCACCAGAGAGGCGAAACGAACTTCCGCAAGGCTTTTGGATAAGGTAGTGGGCGATAATTAAAAACTTTCCCTTGTTTTGGTTTTATGAGGGCAAAAACAAGGGAAAATGGTTGATTTGATGATGTAATGGGTTTGTTAGATTGTGTAAAATGGGTATTTTGATGGGGAATGTTAGTTTAATGGAAATTGAAAATACTATGGCACATTTCCAAAGGGACAGTCCGTTTTAATGAATTGCAAAGGCTATTAGGAGATATCACAACGAAAACCCTGACACAGCAACTCCGGGAATTGGAAGAACAAAGGATTGTCCTGAGAAATGTTTTTCCGGAAGTCCCTCCGAGGGTTGAATATTCATTGAGCGAAATAGGGATTACCCTTAAACCGATCTTAGGTGAATTGTGCAAATGGGGAAAAATTTACCAAGAATATCAAAGACAATAATCATATGCAAAAAAAATTCAGACCGTCGCTATGGTTTATTCTATATGCGACGGTTCTTTTGACCTACAGAACGAAAACTGATAAGGTCGAAAGATTTTACTCCTAAAAATCAAACAGAATTAGCAGAATCTTATGAAATCACTAAACAAACGATGAGCAATTATATGAGAATGGCAAGTATGATACCCGAATTAGAGGATTAGGGCTAATAGTCTTGTAACTAATTGAAACCAACATCTGTCAGAGAGGTATTGGTAATCAAAATCCTATTAAATTAGGCAGATGTATTAAAGAACTTGAGAGAATTTATGGAATACAAAATGGCGGGAATAGAGGAAATCAATATCAAAAGGCAGAACCGAGACTTTCGGGATATATTCCATTTTGCGATAAGTTACGATATTTAATACTTTTTCATGCAACAGTCCAAAGATGCATAAATACAGTATTTATAGCGTTTCTATCGCCTACTTCTCCTCACAGACCTGAAAAATATAAAACTTTAAATAATCACTCATAAACCCTTTATTATAGGGCTTTTCACGCCTATAGATTACACACTACACCATTTCAATGATTGCTGCCATTTCTTCTTTTAATACCTCATCATGTACATGGCAATACAAATCCATTGTCATCTGCAATGAATTATGTCCTAAAATCTTTTGCAAGGTTTTGGGGCGCATTCCTTTTTCAATACAATTTGTCGCAAATGTATGTCTAAGGCAATGAGGTGCAAAATGTTCAAATTCTATATCTGGATTCTCCAAATTAATTCTTGCAATCAAATAATTTATAGAATCTTTAATATTTGTTGCATTCAGAGGGTGATTTGTCTTGCTGGTAAATACCAAATCCTCAAATCCGGGTACAGCTTTATAACTTTTCGCTACATTATCATGCCACCGCTTTTGTTCTAAAAGCATTTCTTTTACTTTCTTTGACATAGGAATCTTCCTTTTACCTGCCTTAGTTTTAGGCAGATGAAATTCATACACCGCATCCCCATTATTGGGCAGATAGCATAATGTTTTCGCCACAACTATCATTCCATTATCAAAATCAATACAATCCCAAGTCAGGCCGATAATCTCTGCTTTTGTCAAGTAAAAACTAAAAAAAATATTTTTTTACAACAGAAAAGGCACCACAGAACTAAGCTCCATAGTGCCCTCCCAAACTGCCAACTAATACATATTGTTATACATTAATTCAGGTTTAATATATTCATTGTTCTAAAACAAAATCATTAACCTATTCTTTCAATTTTAATAGCATACTTTTCTCCAATATAATTTTCATCAGAAAGACTCAACTCATCTAAAAACAAAAACAATCGCTTTTTTGCTCTGCTTAATGCAACATAGAAAACCCTATGTTCCTCATTTTTCGCAATATCTGGATTCATAAGAAAGTCCAAAAAATTGCTATTCCCTACAACAAAAACATTCTCATACTCAGCTCCTTTCGCTTTATGTATCGTAATATGATTACTGATATCCTCAACAATATTTACGCAAACTGCCAAATTGATATATAAAGTATTTTCATAAAATGACTTAATAGAACCCGTTTTAAAATTTGATAGTTGAACATTCTTTTCTAGTCCCTTTAGTAATAAATAGAAATTCATCAATGACATATTACTATAATCAGAATAGCTTTTTAACATTAATAATAACATATTCAATGCTATCTTTTTCGATTCAGCCTGGTCCCTATATAACCACTCTATTTTTTTAATTGCCTCTTTAAACTTGCTGTTTCTTGCCAATTCTATTGCATTAATATATGCAATTACATAGTTCATTCTTTTAGGGTTGCTTTTTTCTATCTCTTCAAATTTTTTCATTATCTTACTATCATAAGCTTCGTTTTCCAATAAGTTTTTCATGGCGTTTGATGTTACGTTGTCTCTTGAAAGAGATACTAATTCTTCCAGCCCGCATATATCTCTAGCTTTTAAAAATGCTTTAGTTCTATCACCAACAAAAAATTTTATAGATGAATCTTCATATTCCTCACAAGGTATTTGCTCAAAATTCTCACGAAGAATATTCAGAAAATCAACAATGTATTCATCGCTTCTGTGATTTTCGTTAAGAGAGTATTCGTTTTCTTTTTTTACCTTATACTTCCTAAACAATTGAATATCCGCCCCCTGAAACCCATATATTGCCTGTGCAGCATCACCAATAACTCCTACAATACTCTCTTCCTTCTTTATTTCTGCGAGAATGTATGTTTGAATAGGATTTGTATCCTGAAATTCATCCACAAAAATATATGGATACTTTGCTCTTAAAATGGTAAGTATAAATGGACACTTTTGAATGAGAATTCCGGAAAAAAATAGTACATCTTCGTGATCAACTATCCCTTTCTCCCAATACAGCTTTTTGTATTCCATAAATCCACTTTTCAATACCTTAAAACTGCTTCTATCAAGTACAAATCTCCCTTCCGAAGTATACGCTACTACGTTGTCATTAAAAATCCACTCAATATTTCCTTTCCTAACAATACACTTTTCTAAAAGTAACCATTTTTTTAATACAGCCGTCAAACCAGATCTTGTTTTTAACTGTTTCTGAGAGTTTGGATGCCGCAATCCAGAAAGCACATCCATTTCAAGCCATTGATTCAAAATTTTTCTATTTACAACAGCATCTTCATGTCCATCGACTTTTTCTATTCTTAATCCATACTCTTCTAATAAGCATCTTCCATATGGCTTAACTATATTATTATACAGAAAGCTATGAATAGTAGATACCTCTGTCTTTTCAATTGCTCCATGCCCTAACCGCTGACGGATTGTATCAACCGCAGTATTCGTAAATGTTATACATGCAACTTTTCTAGCAGAATATAATCTATGAGACTTCTTAATAACATTGTTTATATGATGAATTAAAAAACGTGTTTTTCCTGCCCCCGGTCCAGCTTCAATCTTGAATTCTTTTTCTATGTCTAAATCTGTATTTGCAGTTATCTCTTTCATTCGCACACCCACTTTATTGCATTTTTAATGTATTCTGGAACTATAAATTCCTTAAATCTATCAGTTCCTTTTGACAACAGATTATCTTTCAGCACAGATGCCAACTCTAGTGCATTTTCTCCCTTACCAACTGAATTTAGATATCTGGACGAAACAATTGCTTTTTTCTTTTCAGCATCATCCCATATAGACTTTTGTATCGCCTCCATAATCCGTTGTCTTTCTTCACTGTCATGCATTCTTTTAAGCATATCATCAATGCTTTTCTCCCCTACCATACTCATTAAATCTCTCAATTCTTCAGCATTGGATATGCCTTCTGTAAGAAGCAGTTCATTTGACGGATTGTCCCATGCCAATTGATATTCTAAAGTTTTCCCAAATTTCTTATTTTGAGAAAAAACTCTGATATTACCTTCTTTTTTCTCAGGATATATTTCTGCTAATGCAGTATTATGCTTATATTCATATACCGTTTCTTCAATCCCACATTCATACGGATAGCATTTTTCAAAAGTTGCCCCCTTAATATTTTTCTTTTTTCTTACAGGATCTATATCCGTAATACAAGCAATCTTTCTATTAATCGCAGTAGGGTTCTTCTGATCAAACAACCGTAGGAAATGCTCAAAATACCGCCCTCCAACCTGTAAAACAATTACATGGTTATCCGCTAACGAGTTTCCATTATATTCAGCTAAAACAGGTATTAACAGTTGTTCGGCTATCCCCTCAACCATTATTATTCTTTCAGCAAATAACATATTCGATTTAGTTGCATCCAAAAATCTTTGTACATACTTTTTACTGGCAGCATTTATCTTTGTCCCATCTGCATTTTCCCAAAATGTCCTTCCTGGATAAGCTATACAAGTTTTGATACCATCTCTGTATAGACAGATTAAATCATCTAGCTGAACCGCCGCAGTAATAAAGGTTGAATGTGTTGTAATAAATACCTGTTTAACCTTCTTACGTTCTATATTTTTATTTAGGAATTTTATAAATTTGTCCTGCATTGTTGGGTGCAAATGAGCTTCGGGTTCTTCAATGACCAGCATTGGGAATATCTTTGCGTTACTTCCCATATATTTTCCATCGGAATCTGCCTGCATTTTCGCTAATAACAATGACATAAATATTAAATTATTATATCCAAGTCCATTTTTATCTACAGGAAGTGTCATTCCCGTTTCTTGTTTTATTATCAATTTTAATACAGAATATAATTCGCTTTCTGTTAGTTCACCTTCAAAACCAGGTTCTGATTTATCAAATGAAGCTCCAATGTCTTTCGCATATGATAATATTTCCTGATTTCCCGCTTCTAAACGCATGTGCAGCTTACTAATGATCTCATCTGCATTTTCAGCAAATTCATTTTTCCTCTCTTTAATTTTTTCAGACTTTTGGATTTCGTCCAACTTTCCATCCGACTTGATTTCATAATCCATAAAAAAGTCAATCACTCTCTTTAAAAGTGTATTTCTTCCACTGAACATATCTCTTTCTACATCTCTGATTGCATTCAAAAACTGATAATCGAATTTCCTCAAACTATCACTGTCTGCCACCACTCGGTTATCCGGATTCCCTGCCCATATTTTATAAGTATAAAGACGTATATATTCACTCTTAACTATCTTCCAAATCTCTTTTGTACTGCCTATTCCGCTAACACGCTTCTTGTAATTTTCTTCTTCCCCTGATGAGAGAAAGTATTCATACTGAACCTGTGCCTGATATGGGGTTTCCAACGAAACCAACCAATTACTGACTGTAACCAGTTCGTCACTCATTAAATCTTCATCGTTTGATTGTGTTATAGTTATTGTTATTTTTATTTTAGGAGCAGATTCTTTTAACTTTTCCAAACTTATTCCATTATAAAAATCATCTACTTCTAATTGCTTGCTAATTGAATTATCAAAAATTAATTCCATTGCTGTAAGCAAATTTGATTTACCACAATTATTATGACCTATTAAAACATTTATTCCTTCATGAAACTCCACCTCTGTTCTTTCAAAACTTCTAAAATTCTCTACCTGTATTTTAGATATAAACATAATCCAACACCTTCCCAAAATGCTTCTACACTTACACATTATTTGTATCTAATCTGTTATTTGAACTCATTTTATCATCAATTTACTTAGTCTACAAGCATCTAACCGTCTACTTTTGTCACAAATATTCTTTTTCTGCAAAGGAAAAGCACCACCAAAAGCCTGACTTTTCGTGATGCTTTCCAACTGCCTGTTACTTTCCTGCTCTGCTATGCCCCTGCTGGTGTTTCATTCGTCAGTGGCATTTCTGCCGGATTGATTACTTTCCGTTTCTCCGGCATTTCATCTGAAAAGAAAATGTCGTCAGTTTTCCAGATAATCTCTACCCTGTCCGCTCCATAGACGTATACCCTTTCAATGACCTTTGACAATATTTCCTTGTCAAAAGACTGTAATGCCACTATGTCTGCAAGATGGTTCTCTGTCTCGTTCACGCCTTCCATTTTCTTATCCGCTTCTTTTATCTGCTGTTCCAAGCCGGGGATCAGTGTTTCAATCTCTGCAAGCCGTTCTCGTATCTGTTCAAGGTCATGCAAATATTTCTCCCTGCTGCTGTTCCCGCTGCGGTAATCATCATAGATGGTAAACTTCCTTGCGGAAAGCCTTGCCTTCTCGTTTTGGAGTGTTTCTGCTTCTTCCGCTATCCTCTGGCTTTCCGACCACTGCTTTTTCCTGCGTTCCATATATCACATGACCCTTCCTTGAAAAGTCTTTTACTTCACCATCATATTCGCAGTAAATTTTTGTTGCGCTCCGGTATGCAGCAGAAGCCACAGCCGACTGCGGCTTTTCCCCGCCCCTGCTGATTATCTTTGCGTTAAGATGTATCATTTTGGTGCTTATCGGTATCTCCCTCCTTTTCTGCATTTTCTATCCCC
>RAYF01000009.1 GCA_003611745.1 bacterium D16-36
TGAATGACTGGATAGCATCTCAGCCTTTATTTATTCAGGCATTGTTCCGTGACTTATGCTGGGAAAGTTGAGTTATTAATAAACCTATAGTATTTTCCTGCTTTGTAAACCCAGATGCCTATCATAAATCATCAATATACTTTTACTACCGATTTGAACTGCCAACTACTCTATGAGTATTGGCTTGTAACATCTTTAAGGCCTTTTTACCATCCTTATCATTTCCACTTATACTTTTCCTCCCAACATATTTGTAACTTAATATTTTCAATTGTATATCTATAAAAAACATTTAACACTTTGCGTCTTTTAAAAAACAATTTATTTTAATTACTATTACTAATGTATGGTTAAATTCGCGGCAGTCATATACTACTGCTCCTGCTCTTATTTCCCAACATTACACAAATAGGCAAATATATATTTTGACTAAACTTTCTCCATATATTTGCCAACTATCAAATGCTCGCCTAAAAAGTCAAAACCATCATATCAAATTAACGTATAGCTCTTATTAGCAAAGCCAAGTACCCCTGCCATGATAGCTACACCAAAACAATCAAACTTTAATATACCTACCGATTCTCTTCCCAATTTGTATAAAGTACATACAGTATAATACATAGAAATTTCCTCTTTCTATCTTTTTATTCCTCACGAATTGCTTCTACTATACTTCCATGGTTCAAGCTATAACCCGAAAAAGCTAAAACGATACTTATAAAAATAAAAGCTGCGATTTCTAGAATAAAGGGAATAGGTGTAAAACTGTATATAAAATAATCTACCACACCTGAAATGAGCTTAACGCATCCCCATGACAAAAGAAACCCAAAAATAATTCCAATTATTGCGGCTATTGCAACCAAATATAAATTCTCATAAATCAACATAACTTTTAACTGATTTTCCGTAGCGCCAATACTCCGTAACATTCCAAATTCCTTTCTCCTACTTATAACCCCTGTAATATAGGCATTAATATAATTTAAAATTCCTATTAACGCTATAATAATGCTTAGTCCGCCCCCTATTAGTTTAACCATGGCAACTAGTTTCTGGTAAGCCTTCTTAACCGTTTCCTTTGATACATAATCTATTTTTCTGGCTGGCTGCGATGTATAATCTGAAACCCATTCTTCTACATTTTTATACGAATCAGGCATCGTCTCCAACACTATCCCAGCTAACACCGTGTTAATCCCCAATGTGGATAACTCACAAATTGGTGCGATAACCTTGAATGTGCCATTTATTTTATTTGACGGTGCCATATAAAAAGGGATATCAACAATTGCCATTACCGTATACTCTTTCTGCAGGCTTTCTTTATAATATCCAGACTCTCCCACCTCAATATACTCTGAGTTCTGGTCAGGATAATTCAATAATACCTTATCTCCGGCGTGGCAAAATGACACCTCGCTCTTATTTCCGCTACTCCTTGCTGCAATAATGTAACTTCCACTCAAAAATTTTTCTTTATCAATTTTCCCTTCCACGACATCCAGACGTCTTAAAAGATTTTCATCAATAAAATATCTTTCCTCTAATAGTGACTGATTTCCTTGTAAAATTTGGGTCAATCCTTCATCCGATTTATCAAATTCCCCTTCCTCCATAAGCTTTTTAATATTTCTTTTCATTTTTTCATCTGCCGTTTCTGTACAAGTTCCATAATATATTTGGTAGTTACCTATAACCCCTTCACAATTTTTTATATCATTACAAACACTTTCATTTAAAGAATAATCAACCGTTCCATCTTCGGATTCTTCTGCGACTTGAAGCCAATTGCTCCCTGAAATTTGTATGTCCCCTAAAGAGACTTTCCTTATATATTTATCAAGGCTGAAACTGTTCGCAAAACTAAATACACATAAAAGAAGAATGCATGACATGGACATAGAAAAAATAGAAACAGCCGCCTTTTTTCTATCCTTAAAAGCATTTCGGCTAGCAATATATGCTATCGTTGGACGGCATTTCTTCTTTCCGGTTTTTATATCACAGGTAATTTCAAAATTGACTGCCTCAACAGGAGTAATCGAAGCCGCTGCAATAGCGGGTCTCCTACAGCTAATAAACACTGTAATTAATACAAATATTATACTTATAATATATATTACCGGGCTTACTGTTGTCCTTATCACACCCTCTGCATATGTCCCCAGACTAATTAACATAAACTTCGGAAGAAAATATAGCCCCAAAAAATGCCCCAAAAGCAAACCGACCGGAATTGCCAATGCGCACAAAAAAAGAGACTGCATCCTTACTATTTTTTTTAAATGCCTTCTATCGGCTCCAATCATATTCAAAATTCCATACTGAGATACATCCCGATAAATGGATATCTGAAACACATTATAAATTGTCAAATAGCATGTAAACATAACAATTATACAGCAGAAAGCAATCAATACAACAGAAGATATTGACATTGGATTTTCAATATATGCCGGATTCATGTAAGTTTCTGTTTTTTCCGTTTTAATCCCCGATTCTTTTATAATATTCTTACAGTAATTTTCAGACAATTTAGTTCTGTCAACTACATTGAACATAACTGCTAACAAACCACTTCCATAATATTGCTCCTGAGATACCTTTTTAATATCTTTTTTCTCAAGCTGCGAATTCAATTGATTCATATACTTTTTAGAAATGTACGCAGTAGAAGCAATATTACTTGTATTTTCTGTATAATATCCTACAATATTAAATTTCCCCTTATAGTTTATACCAAAAAAAGAAAACGATAAATCTACTGTCTGCCCTAGCCTCTGCTCCAAATTTAAAGCTCTTAATATATAAGTATCTACCACAATTTCATTTTCTCCTTGCGGCATTCTCCCAATCTCCGGCTTAGAATAACACATTTCAGCAGCCAACTCATCAGCATAGCGTATTTCTACACCTCTGCCAGTAAACCGTTCATTTTCCCACGAAGCAACAAAAATACTATATGCAGCTTCTTTAACTTTATTGTTCCTCTTTACCGCCTTATAGTCTTTCTGTGTTGCATTCTGGAGCAAGCCATCCGCACTCATTCCCACCCTTCTTGCTTCTTCATTCTGCATTACCCTGTTACTCTGGATTGCAAGGATAAATATTATTGCAAAAAGTACTGTTGTCAAAGAAATCGTAAAAAATAATAATACATTCCTAAATTTAGCATTTTTGAAACAGTTTATAATATATTTCCTCAAAATTCGCTCCCCTGTCATTTAAACTCCTCCCTCGTAATACAGTTATTTATTTTCCCAATTTTTAGATATATTTCCTTTATCATCGACAATTTTACCATCTTCTATCTTTAAAATACGATTACATAATTTTGCGCACTGCATGTCATGTGTTATAATAACTACTGTTTGACCTAATTTTTCCGAAGTTGCTTTCAATAACTTCATAACTTGATATGTATTTTTACTGTCAAGATTCCCTGTAGGTTCGTCGGCCAATATAATGGCAGGTCTCATTACCAATGCCCTAGCTATGGCAACTCTCTGCTGCTGCCCGCCTGATAATTGTGCTGGTAGATAATCTCTCTTCTCCCCTATCCCCAATTCTTTTAAAAGAAATTCCACATACTCCCTATCAACTTTTTTCCCCGCAAGCTCCAATGGAAAAATAATATTATCATACACATTTAATACTGGCAAAAGATTATAACTTTGAAATATAAAACCTATATTTTCTCTTCTAAATTCTGTCAATTCTTTCCTCTTCATGTCAAAAATATTTTGTCCTGCAATATTTACCTTTCCCTCCGTAGCTTCATCAAGTCCCCCAAGCATATGTAAAAAAGTGCTTTTACCACTTCCAGAGGTTCCTACAACTGCTACAAATTCACCACCAAAAATAGATACTGACACATTGTCAAGAGCTTTTACAACACTATTATTCTTTCTATAGTATTTCGATAAATTCTCTGCTTTTACTATTACATTTTGTACAGACATAAACAACAGCACTCCTTTACAAATTTTTCTTTCTTTTCAAACTAATACAATTATTATATATAGAATGAACTAAAGATTCGATATTACAAAAATCACAAAATTTTATTTTATTTCTATTAATCACGCTGTCAATCTTTTTCTCACATTCATCCAATAACTCGCTTGTATATCCCATATCAAATGCCATTTCATAGATAGTATCTTTTAATTTCACTGCATATGAACACATATATTTTGAGAACACTGGCAATAATACATTCATGAGTTTTCTTTCATTCTCTGACAAAGTAAATTTAGATGTAATAATAGGAAAATTTAACGTACTATCTGACTTTTTTGCTAATATATTCATCATTCTGTCTAAGTTATACCTGCCACTTTGAGTAATGAAATTTGATATTTGGGCGCTTACTAAAGCCGTTGCCTTACTATTCCCTCCAAACCATTCATATTTTCCCTTCAACCCCAAACATAATACAGGCATTGAATTGGCTATAATCTGAATTTCTTTTTGCCTTTCACAAACAATTTTATTTTCGTACATTAGTCTTCCCATAACACCTACGGTATTTTTGCTATTTGCTGGATAACTTGTTTCCTTCCCATTTTCGACAGAAACTACAATTATTTTTCCTTGAGAATTTAAACTTTCTATAACTTCATCTATTTGATGAATATACAAACGCCCATTAACACTTAAACTAATATTTATTATATCTACATTTATATATAGTAAATATTTTAAAGCTTCTAATAATAAAAAAGAACTGCATTTCGATGACTCATCAATTATTTTTACTACATAAATTAATGAGTTGGAAGATATCCCATTAATCACATGTATACATTTAGTCCCATGACCATTATCGTCCTTAATATCTTCATTACAGTATAAAGTTTCTTCCTTTATATAAAAAGAAATCCCCCCAATTATTTTATCTTTAAATGGTATATCATTATCAACTCCACTATCTATAATTGCAATAATAGGATTCTCAGCCATAATCTGTATATTTAACCTTTCTAATTACGAATTTTCACTAATTCTATTTGCTTATTTTCTATTTTATATCCTATAGTGCACTTATTTATTACATTATCAGTATGACTTATAATTATAAGTGTACTATCAGATAATTCATTTAATAGACAATCTATGACCAACTCTTCATTTTTTAAATCCAAACCAGATGTAGGTTCATCTAAAATAACTATAGGAGTATGGCGTATTAAAGCTCTTGCCAATGCAATTTTTTGTTTTTGACCTCCTGAAAATTTTACTCCTTTCTCACCAACACAAGTTTTTTCTTTGTGCGGTAATTGTTGAATCACTTCAGCCAATCCTACTTTTTCTAATATTTCTATAAACTTCTGATCAGATACTTCTTTTTCTCCAAGTATGATATTACTATATATTGAATCGTTAAACAAAAAGCAATCCTGAGAAATATATGTTATATTTTTACGTAAATATTCTTTATCATATTCCTTTATATCAATCCCATCAATATATATGCACCCTCTATCAATATCCCAAAGCCCCAATAATATTTTACATAACGTACTTTTCCCGCAACCACTTTCTCCAAATATTGCATATACATTTCGCGGCAAAAAAAGCATACTAACGTTTTCAAAAATTTTTTTCGAATTATCATAGGAAAAACTCATATTATTTATTTCTATTCTTCCATTAATCCTTGCTTTTCCTTTCCCGACACTAAAATCAACATTTTCCATAAAATTTTGCACTCTGCAAATTGACGGCAGTACTGAACTATAACTATAAAGTGCTTCATAAATCATTGTAAAAGGCTCATATAACTGTCCTGAATATTGAATGAACAATAATAATCCACCAATAGTTAAAGCATTATTATTTATCTCAATACCCCCTGCTATAAGTATAATACAAACTGGCAATAAAAAGAACAAATCCAAGATACTTTCATTTATGGTAGAGTTTACACATATGTGGGTTTCACTTTTTTTCTGCCTTTGTAATATTGCATTGAACTTATTGTGAATATAGTTTCCTATGCCTAATGTAATTATATCAGATAAATTTGTAGTATATTCTTTTATAGCGGAAAACAACTCGCTAAGATTTTCTCTATTGTAATTAGATATTTTCTCATTCTTCTTTCTCATTTTCTTTTGAACTATATTTGCAATAGGTTGCATAATAATTATTAATAATAACAAGTCCCAACGAATCACACTTTTATTTAATTTTAGAATTATGTATTTGATTATATCAAAATTTAATAACGGCTCACCCCCATGAAATGCAATTTCTATTTCATCTGCCTTATCAAAATCACTATTTGTAAGAATAAAAGCTATAACTTTATCCGCAATATCTATATTCATAGACCATGTTTCCTTATCAATTCCCTCATAACAATATGAACATCTAAAATTACACTCCATTGTCACAAAAATCATATATGCTAACTTTCTATTTCCCATATATATTTTAGCTCCTTTTTCTTCAAAGAACACCACTCTGAGAATTTTCCACTTTTCATGCATTTATAAAAATCTTCCAAACAATACCAACAAAATGCATTAACAGAACATTTAGAACACTTTTCATGAAACTGTGGCATTATCTTTTTCAAATTACAATACCCAATACTCTTTTTATATTGTTCCTCTAATATAAATGCTTGTATATTCTCTATTTCTAAAATATTCCCCATATTATATTCTTCTTTATCCAATAAAAGACAAGGATAAATTGAACCATCATAATTAATTGTTAATTTCTTTTCTCCCGCCGCACAAGTTTGCGCCCTCGGCAAGCATATAGGAACATCATATGATTCTGAACTCTCATACAACAATTTTTTCACATTGCTTCTTCCTCTGCCAATGGGATCAAATTCCCGAATAACCTCCTGTGTTTCCAATTCCTTGTTCAATTCATGAAATTTATTAATGCCGTTCAAATTAGTTGCCATCTTTACCATTGAAAGTGATATATTTTCGCCTGATATACCAGCTTTCTTTAACAAATTAATACTATTTATAACCTTATCATAAACACCTTTCCCCCTTACTAAGCTACAGCTTTCTTCATCATATCCATCAATGCTTATATTAAAATTATCAAAATATTCTGAAAGCTTAATTACGTTTTCCCTATTAATTAATGTCCCATTTGTCATTAAAGAAATTTTTCCTTCGAAATTATTTCTTAAATGAGACATAATATCCATAAAATCCTCTCTTACCATCGGCTCTCCACCAGTAATTACTATGATTCTAAGATTTATTTGTGTGATCTTATCTATAATAGAAAACATTTGCTCTTTCGAAAGCAAATCGCTTTCAGAAAGTCCAGATGCATCAACACAACAATGAATACATTTCAAGTTACACTTGTGTGTTAAAACTAAATCTATACTTTCCAATTGATTTTCTTCTTTATCCCCGCTCCCACTAATTACTAATTCCCTTTCCAACAATTTATTAAATAATTTTTCTAAATAACCCCTGTCTTCTTCATTTTCCGCTGCTGCACATATCTCTTGAATTGTAAATCCCTCATTAAGATAATTTATAATCTTCCAGCATTCGGAAGAAATCTTAATACTTTCACCTGTTTTACTATTATATAGAATTACTCTATTTTCTTTTTCTAAGGTTCTACATTGACTGGAAAGATAATATTTTGTATTCAATCCATCTCCTCCTCTTGCAAAATTAGTTCGTTTAAAACTTCCTAGATTACTATGTAAAACATCGCTTGCATGCACTCAAATAATAAAGATCTTCCTTTTCTCAAAAGCCCTACATCTATCCCCTAATATTTATTTCCATGTTTAAACACAAACATTTTTAATACACCATTTTTCTTACTGAAAAAGCCATCGCAATATTAGCTTTCCTATCCCAAGTAAACAACTTACATTACAAAAAATCATAGCCTTATGCCTCCCTTCCTTTTCAAATTAGCATATCAGACTATGATTTACAATCCCTCAACCCATTATTCGGTTAATCAATCTATTATTCGGTTAATCTCGTTGTATACACAAAATGACATAGCAGCTAAACCGATTACCTTCTATATGAACATCAAACTTGCCTCCGTTTCTTTTAACAGCCTCCTTTGCGTTTAACAGCCCTAAACCATGGTTCTTTTTGTCCTTTTTTGATGTCTGAAAGTTCCCTACTGTATCTGTCTGAATTTGTTCCAAATCTATAGAATTTTCAATTACCACTCTTATATACGCTCTTCCCGCATCAATTTGCACCTTTAAAAAGCATTCTGACCGGCCAAACGCCTCAAGTGCTTCAACTGCGTTCTGAAATAAATTTGAAAAGACTGTACACATATCTATATCTGATATTGCAATAACATGTTGACACATTCCCTTTACATCCACGGCAACGTTATCGTTTAACTGACCCAAATAGAAATTCAATATACTATCTAATATCCGATTCCCTGTTCTGTAAGTACTTTTCCTAATACTTTGCAGCCGCTCCATCATACCATCAATATACCTCTTTGTGCGTTCGATATCTCCCTCCGCTGCTAAGCTGCATAAAGACATCATATGGGCATTCATATCATGCTGATATCTTCTCGTCTCCTCCTCTTCATGGAGCAGCGCCTCATAATATTTCACCTGTTGTTGCTGCATCTGCCTTTCCATATATAATGCCTGCCGCATTTTTTCATTCATATTGCGGATGAAAAAAACAATAAGCGAAAAGACCCCCAGGCTAACCATAGAAAATATACTAATAGCCATTGCAACCCTACGTTGCTTCTCATTACCACTATTTTCAGCAATATAATTAAAACCTGTTATCTGAAAAACCATTTCCACTAACACAAACACAAGCAAAGAACTCATAATTTTTTCTAAACATTTAACTTCAAAAAATTTATGTATGCGAGTGTTACATACCTTATAAATAACACACAATATAGTCATCACCATAAATGATATAATACTGCTCAAAAATTCTATTTCTGCGCCTGTTATCTGTTTCCGTTGGAAATACGTAACATCCTCAACCAACAAACTAATTAATTCTTCCTGATAATACAGCAGAAACCCCTTACGCATTCTCCACGTCCAATGTTGTAATAATGGCTTATCTGTAGTTAAAAAATATAATAAAAGAATAATCCCCCACATTACAAGAGCTGATTCTACATATGGCATTTTTCCTGTATACACAAAAACAATAAAAAAAATACCTCCCCCTGCCGCAAACCATATTCTTTTTACTTTCCCGCCAAACAAGAATTGAACTGCTATCCATATCCTTAGCACTTCCAACACAAATTGAACGAATAATAATATTTTCTCTTCTAACACATTTTTCACCTATATTTAATATCAAATTCCATAAATGTACTTTCAAATTTTTTTCTATTTCTTCGCGAAAGCGGTATTTTTATTTTTCCTACTGCAACTTCTTTTTCCGTAAAGCCTGTCACATGAAACAAATTCACAACATATGCTTTGTGAACTTGATAAAAACAGATTCGGTCCAACTGCTCTTTTATCCGATTAAGGGAAATCTCTTTTCGAAACAATACCCCATTTACCATGATTTCTACCCCTCCCTTATATGCAGATAGGTATTGAATATTTTTTTGACGAATCCATACAGCATTTCTATTTAGAAAAACTTCCATCTTATCCATACCAATCATATATTTATTCTGATATGCTTGTATCGCCTCCCAAATTTCTTCTTCATCAAAAGGCTTCGAAACAAATCGTAAAGTATCAATTTGGTATGTTTCTTTAAAACGGTCGCCCCTTCCTGAAGCAATGATAATCTGACACTCTGGATTCTTTTTTTTCAATAACTTTCCCACCGCAATTCCATCCAATTCCGGCATTGCAATATCTAAAAATACTAACTGGATATTTTTAATTTGTTCTAATAATTTTCGACCCGAATCAAATTTTTCTATCACACATGGCATCCGTTCTTTTTTCACAATTTTTTTTAGTATTTGCTCTAATTTATGCATGATAATCAACTCATCATCACATATCGCAATACTCAGTACATTTAAATCTTTATCATTTCTCAAGGTAATTCCCACTTTCCAACATATTATTTTAGATACAAACAATTGCTACCATAAAATTCTACCACATCATTATTATATTTACAATAACAAACGTCATTTCTAAACAATTTTAACGCATTTCTGGTCCATTTTCACATCCGTAACTACCATCCTATAAGCCAGCAAAAATACCTTACCAGACTAACCACGATTCTCTCCTTGATTATAATTAGTGTACAAAAAGAATCCTCCTACATGAAGGATTCTTTTTCAGTTGACTTATATGTACTTCCATGGGCACCAGAATATCCGAGCTTTTTATGATACAACATCAAAAACTATTATGCACGACTGTATCAGAATTGCCATAAACTATTCTATATACCCAATAACCTCATCTGTTTTTGCATTACATATCATTATAAAGGAGCCATAAGAATACGTCCCAATAGTAAAACGCCAGTATTCTGCTTCTGATTTAGAGAAATCCTCTTCTACATCATCACTAATCATCTGTACTTTATCCTTATCTGTATCTGAAAGCAAACTGACAGATACACTATTTATCAAATCTGCTTTTCCTGCCATATCTTTGAAAGCCTGCAAAAAATCCGCAGAAAACTTTTTTAATTTAACTTTGTCTGATTGCTCGGTATCAAGATTATCAAGTAAAGAAACACAATTATCAAAGGCTTTCCAATATTTTGTTTCTAAACCTAATGCCCCATTTCTTGTTGAATATATCCCTCCTAATTCTATCTCTGACATCTCTGTTTGCTTATTTCTATTTACCAACTTCCATATTCCCAAAAAGGATATTATTAAAACTACTATTATTAAAACAATTATTATTAAAATATTTCTTTTTTCTCTTCTTTCATTCATAAATACCTCCCTATTTAAGTTTTTTCACTTTACTTTTCTTCAATAATAGTTCTATGATTGAACTTCCGGAATACAAACTATTTCTTTCTTCCAATTACCCCTGAAATAAAATTAAAATCCAATTCAATCTATTATGTTTATCTTTTGTAATAAATATGTCATAACTGTTTTTTCGCATATAATAATCTTCCCCGTACATGCCATTCCATTTTTCAAAGACACGTTATTGCCATCCTTATCTTGTAACGTCATTTTATCACATTTTACCTTTACAATGAAATATGTTCTCCCTGTATTTTCATCAACAGTTATATCTTTTGAAATATTTGATACCATTCCTGAAAAATACCCATATTCACTGGAAGGAAAGGCTGCTATTTCAAACTTAGCTTTCTGCCCCTCTTCTACTTTACCTATATCTGAATTCTCCACATATATTTCGGCATAAAACTCAGATTCATTTTCCGGATAAATACTTCCTATACTCCCTCCTTCCTGCAGAAAGCTCTCCTGTTTAAGTTCCTGATGGCAAGTCACATTACAGGGCATGCCCATCAGTTGCTGATATGTCTTGGCCGAAGTAATATATAGCAACATGCTTTTACGGAGGTAAATATAGCTTTCGCAGATTCCCAATTGTAAATATCGTCCTATCAGGAACTTATGAAAAACCAAGGAGGGGAAGTATGCCCTTTTTTAAGGATTTCCACTATTCCTAACGGTTATTTAGTGCCAAAATCAATTATCATTCATCAATATACTGTCTTTGAAGGACTATTTATCATGAATAAGCCAATCCGATTTGGGATTAGCCCCATAAAACAACCAGTTTCACGGATTCAGGATATTCATAATCATCTAATTCTAGCTTTCGCCAAATTGCCTAATACTAATACTACTACAAACACACCTGCAGCACAAACAAAGAAAATCTCTATCTGATTTCTAATTGTAACAGAATATACATTATAATAATATGTTGTAAATATGTATTTCCAGTAATGAGTCTGAATTACTATAGTATTTAAGATTAACGCAAAAATACCAATTACTATATTTATAACCACAGAATCGACTAACATAAAAAACAAGAATAGAAATATACAGTTTAACATCGCTCCTAATAACGACACAGCCATACTGGCAATAGCAGACATGCTTAATATAGGTATTTGATAATACATTTCATATGCAAATGTTACTATCAATTGGCAACAATATACATATAAAAGGAAAATGAAAACAATTATTAATTTAGCATAAATCATCTTCCGAATATTGCCACCTGAAGTTTTCGCTAATTTCCATCCATCATTTTCTGATTCCATATGAAAATACATAGCCAAGAAAATAGCCATTAAAAAAGGCAAACCAAACATATAAAAATTGTTTGAATTTAAAGTATATGCCAGTTGCCCTAGAGATACTTTAGCCGCCTTATCAATATTCTCCTGTCTACTGTTCATATAAGCCGCCAGAGAAGAAGAGACATATGCATTCGCTAATGCAAATAAAATAACATATAACCAATAATACTTTCTTCTAATTTTAATATATTCACATTTAATATATCCAATCATTGATAATCACCCCAATTCCTCTCTTTTGCTTAAAATTATAATACTCGTAAACAAACATATTACAACCCAGACTGAGGCAACAATAAAATGCATAAAAACATCCTCCCATGTCTGTGTATAGCAAAAAGTTGCAAAAGAGAATGGATTCAACAATACTAATGCCTCTTCATTCGTATTTTGCAGAATCGAAGAAAATAAAAACAAAAAACATGAAACTATGATTAAGTGAACAATTTTCGGTACCACTGCAAGGATTAAAAAACCTATTGCTATCGTTGCAACAGCAGACATCATCTGTGTTAAAAATACAACACCAAAAAGCTGCCACTCTACTGCTGTAGTCACCCCGGTATACCTTCCTACAGGAATGATTGTGATACAGCCAAGAAAAATAAGTACTAGCATAAAACACACTGTCAAAATAAATTTACCAATTAGGATACGTTTATTTGAGACATGAAACAACTTGATATTTAGCCATGCATTAAATTTTGTCTCCACCGAAAAGTTTAAATATACATACATTACAGCAAAAAGCGGGATAAGATGATTAATCATAAAAATATTCTGTTCTTTAAAAATAAGCTGCCAATATGAAAAACCTATCTCATTTTTTTGTGCAAGAAGATAGCTATACCGAAAGTGTAAATCAAATGCCAACAATCCATTTATTATTATAGGCACAAGCATTATTATGAGAAATGGGATCAAACACCGCCTAATTTTATTCCATTCTGACTTTATCATATTCCCCTCCACTCTTTAATATCTTAAAATAACATTCTTCAAGCTTTTCTGAACCAGTTACCGATTTTAGACGATTTAAATCACCACAAAATTTTATCTGCCCCTTATCAATAACAATCAATTCATCACATATCATTTCCAATTCACTTAACAAATGACTCGAAATCATTATAGTTGTATTTTGCTTTTCTCTAAGATTTTCAATCAGTTCCCTAATTTCATACATCCCTTGAGGATCCAACCCGTTCACTGGCTCATCCAAAATCAATAGTTGTGGATTCCCTACTAAAGCTTCTGCAATCCCAAGACGCTGCTTCATTCCAAGCGAAAATTTTCTGCATTTCTTTTTTCCTACACCCTCAAGGCCAACCGCCTTCAAGATTTCATCAATCTCTATTTCATTAATTTCTTTTAATTTGCAGATAATCTGCATATTTTCCTTTGCAGACAAATCCCCATAAAAAGATGGAGCATTCACTAAAGCTCCTAATTTTCCTTTCAAAGCTTCATATAAACTTGCCACCTTCTGGTTTTGATACAGAATTAACCCAGAATCAGCCTTTGTAAGACCAGAAAGAATTTTAATCGTTGTAGTCTTTCCTGCTCCGTTTGGACCTACAAATCCATATATTTTTCCTTTTTCAAATCCAAAAGAAATATTTTTTAAGATTTGAGTTGATTTGTAGGATTTATTTATATTTTCAATTTTAATAAACTGTTCCATTTTGTTTCCTTTCATTAAAAATAGACCGCTTCGACATAAAGCAGTCTATTACAATCTCCCCCATCTTTCAAGAGGCATTATCGCATACGGTCAAATATTATCGTGTACGGTCATCCATCCGGAATAATAATTCCACCTGAAACCAGCCGTCACTCACATTATATGTAAATTCCCCTCCATTTTTCTGCATCGCCCTTCGAATATTTACAATGCCAAAGCCATGGTTTTGTTTATCCTCTTTTAGTGTTTCAGGTAATCCTTCCTTGGATATTTTCACATCACCCAAGCAGGAATTGCCGATTACCACTTTTACAAACTGCCTCCCTCTCTTTCCGTTAATCCTGATTTCCCCATTCTCTTTTACTGCCTCCGTTGCATTCTTTAATACGTTCGAAAAAATAGTACACAAATCCATCTGGGATATATTCTCTAACGTTCCCAAATACCCTTCAACAGATATATCACACTTTGCCTGCAATGGCGTTAGATAATAATTCAAAATAACATTTACAATTTCATCCCCCATATCATATTGTTTACAACTGATTACATCCAGCTCAGACAACATATCTGATAAATAATTATGTACCTCTTCATAATTTCTGTTTGCTATGGCATTCTGCATACAAAGCAGATGATTTATCATATCATGGCGGAATCCCCTTGTTTCCTCCTCCTTTTCCAATAAACGTATAAAATATTCCCTCTGCTCTTCATTATATTTCTTTTCCATAATGGACTGCATTTCAAAATATTCCTTTTGCTGAAATATGCGAAATACGATTACCAATGCCACACATACTCCAACGGCGGCAATCAAAAAAACAAATAATCCAACTCTCTTCTCAAAACTATCCTGCAATGTGCCTAATAAATATGTCATAACGGAAAGACAGCTATCAATGCTTACTACAATTGGTATAATTATCAGAAATGCTTTCCATGAAAGCAACCTGCCTTCATTCTTTCTGTCCTTAATGAACCGACAGGCAAGTAACAGAAATACAGTCACTATGATACATGCCACCATATCCCAGATACCATATGTGTTACTTGCCTCTGAAGTATTGTTTCTAAACAGAGTAATAATAATCATCTCTGTTAACATAATCAATAAAACACTGATAAACCAATACCTGATATTTTCTACAACCCTGATTTTTGTAAATGTACATCCCACATAAAAATCTGTTGCCATAATAGCAATGGACATATAAGCAAGCGACACCCCCAATGATGTCATTATTAAAAAAGCAATATACTCTAAAAATAACGGCACCAGTTTTTTGCACGATACCTCTACGAGCTCTCTTCTAAAAATAACATGATAAAATAAAATTTCTTCTACGATACTTAATACAAATATAACGCTTACGTACAAATATTCCATATCTTTATCCTATTCATTCATCGATTAGTTCATTAAAATTATTATCGAAATTCCAAATCGTACTGAATATATTTCTGCATCAATGCATTTTTTCTTCTCTTTGCAACTGGTAGTATCTCTTCACTGGTTAAATAAATTTTATCCTCTATCCGGTCAATATATGAAAAATTCACAATATAACTTTTATGTACACGAAAAAAAATCCGCTCATCCAAGGCCGCTTCCCAATCCTCCAAAGAGTACGTACTCTGATATGCCTTCTCGCCAATAATCACTTCCGTGCGCGATTGCACTTTACTAATGTAAACGATTTGCTTTTGCTGAAAACCATATTTCCTACTGTCTCTGTAAACCTCCACCGTAGAATTTCCCACAAAAGTTTTAACGGCATCCAAAATTGCTTGTATCAGCTCACTTTGGACAATAGGTTTTGTCACAAAACGATATGCAGAAATTTCAAATGCTTCCTTAAAACGTTCCCTCATACTCGTTAGCATAATGATCTTCGGAGCATTTTTCTGTCTGCTTACAAGACGGCCAACATCAATCCCATCCATCTCAGGCATCACAATATCAAGAAGCAGAATGTCAATTGTATCCCCATATTCCAGCAAATCTGCCCCATTTAAAAAACTTACTATTTCTGTTTTTTCACCAAAATTTTTATCCAAAATGTATTTTTTTACCTGATTATGTATTGCTAATTCATCATCACATATTCCAATTTTTATCATAACTATACCTCTCCTTTCTTAATTTAAATGTTTTCCTTAAATTAAGAAAGCATTAATAAATAGGGGCTGTCTCACTAAGAATCATTCACACTATATATAGAAATTTCTATTTTGCATGCACTATATATTGCTTGCACTTTGCTTAATGCGACAGCCCCTTTTTTTCCAGATTGCTTTAGTATTTCAAGCAAACCATAATGCTGCTTTATGGCACAAGTAATTTCTTAAACAAAATTTTATCACATCATCCCTGTTTTTGCAACAATAAACGTCATTTTTCAATAGGCTTTCCGGAAAAAATAATCTCCAAGATGACACTGCAAACTAAGCATAACAAAATTAACATCATATGTGAAAGGGATATGTCCAGATACAATTGAAAAAAAAAATATTCATGATATGATGTTTTATGAGAAGGAGGATAATTTGGTGGTTGGGAAAAATACGACTGATTTAAAGCGCAAAGAAACACTTAAAGCGATAGAAACGTTATCTCTTTTGGATGACAATCTGATGACTTTAGTATTTGATAGAAACACAGAGGCTGCAGAGTTGCTCTTGAATGTAATCCTGCAACGAGATGATTTAAAAGTGCTAGAAGTGGTAGCTCAGAGGGAGTATAAAAATCTGTTGCCAGATGGACGTTCTCTTACTATAGATATTTATGCAGTTGACAGAGAAGGAAAGGTTTACGATATTGAGGTTCAACGTGCATCGGCAGGGGCGGATGTCCACAGGGCAAGGTTGCACAGCAGCATGATTGATACGAAAATGTTGAAAACAGGGCAGGAATTTAAAGAAATCCACGACTCCTATGTGATATTCATAACAGCAAGTGATGTTATTGGGGCAGGCTATTCTTTGTATCATGTTAATCGAATGATTGAGGAAACAGGTACATATTTTGGCGATGGTTCCCATATCATATATGTGAATGGCAGCTATAAAGATGATAATGATCCAGTTGGAAAGCTGATGCATGACTTTAGATGTTTGAATTCCGACGATATGTTCTATCAAGTATTAGCAAAACAGGTGAAATATTTCAAGGAGACGGAAGGGGGTTTAGAAATTATGTGTCAGGTATTTGAAGATTTAGCAGAGAAAAGAGTTTTAGATGAAAAGGTAAACTTAATTAAGAATCTAATGGAAACTATGAAGTGGACAGCAGAACAAGCAATGGAAGCGATGAAGATTTCAGAAACAGATAAGAAACTTCTTGCATCAAGGTTATAAATGAATTATGAAAAGGCGGAAGGCTCATATGCTAAGGGTGATGACATAATCAGCAACAGCAGCCACAGCCAGCACCGCCAACTCACAGACCTGCAAAAAATACCCTGCCAAGTCCCCCGTGATTCCTCCAAAAATGCGATATGCCATATTCCTGTAATACAGCAGGCACAGCAGACCAGCCAAAATACAAAATCCGCCGCGCAAAATATCCAGCACAAGGAAACCAGCAGCGCACGCAAATAACTCCAAAACAAGAATCCATTTGACATTTTTGGCTGCCGCGTTTGCGGAAACTGCTGCCATCCCATCCCCCTTCGCCTTTTTCAAAGTAACAACCGACAGGCCGCTCAAAATCCTTGAATAGACATACCCAAGGGCGGCAAAAGGAATCGTCTTCCCGCTAATTTCGCTGAATAACCCAAAAGAGAGCAGAAGATAGAGCGCACAGTGCATTACAGCAAATGCACCTGTATGAGGGTCTTTTAATATTTTTAATTTTTCCTCTCTTGGCTTATAGGAACTTTTTGCATCCATAGTATCCAAAAAACCGTCCATATGGATACCGCCTGTCAAGAGGAGGGGCAGGGCAGTTAAAATCGCTGCTGTCAGGATCTGCCCAACTCCTATGAAATGAAGCCCCCCGTAAAGGCACAGGCAGCAAAATCCCACTACCGCCCCTACAAGCGGAAAAAAGCACATACTATATTTCATGCTGTCCTCCTCCCACTCCACAATCGGCATCGGAATCTTAGAATACGTCGAAAACGCAATAATCATTGATTTCAGCATACTACTTAATCTCTCTTTCATTTTTAAATTTATTACCACGGCAATTAAATATCAGAGTAGTAATAACGATATACTTTTGATTTTCGCATTAAGCACTATCATCCTATCACTTCAAGGGCACTGGGATAGTATAGACGATTTCCTCAGCCCTTTCTGCCATCTGCGCTAAAAATACATTTATCTTCCCCAGAAAACGAAGGTATTCCTCTGTCTCCTCCCCGTATTCTGCCCCAGCCGAGAAGATCTCGTTTGTCACCACCACCAGACATCCGGCCTGCCTTTCGAGCCGTATTATTTCGTCCAGAATAGCCGCCTCAAGCTGCCGTTCTCCCTCTTTCCCCCGTCCCTTAATCCGCCCTTCCTCCCGGTACATTTCATTCGCCAGAAGATTTGACATGCACTCCACCAAAACCACGTCCTTTTTTTCAACCTGTAGTTTCTCCAGATTTGTAAAACATTCAATTGTCTGGAAACCCTTCCCCTTCCGCATCTCTCGGTGCTTTTTGATTCGTTCCCTGCACTCATCGTCGTAAGGATACATGGCAGCAATATAATACAGAGTTCCATCCGGAAATTCTAACTGATGCTTTGATACCGCTATATTCTCTGCATATTCTGATTTTCCACTGCCACTTCCCCCTGTAATAAGATATAACATCCCTTCTGCATCTCCTCTCCGTAAACAAACTTGTCAGTATACACTATTTAAATTTATTTCTTGATTATTGAAAATTGATGATGTAAGACCAGAGTAAATTTTTAAATAATTAAATGTATATTGTAAAAGGTTCCTGCATATGCTATAATGCCTACAGGCAAAAAGAAATCACAAGTCCATGCGGACAAGTAATGAATCCCCAGACCGTGTTGCAGCACAGTTTGGGGATTCTTCTTTTCTTTTATAGTGGCAAAGCACCCACTAGGTTAGTCGTTTCTCTTGATTTCATTTATAATTTTTATCCTCATACCTCACATACGGTTCTATCTCATAAGCCGCAAATGTCCCCATATTTTTGTATACTTCCACCGCCATATCCAGTATTGGAAATACCGTCATCGCCCCAGTTCCCTCCCCAAGGCACATCCTTCCGTGGACAAGGGCTTCCGCCCCCAATGCCTGCAGGACCAGTTTTCCGGATTTTTCATCTGATTCATGGGATGCAATCAGGATATCTTTCACCCTCTCATCCAAATGAACTGCTGCCAATGCAGCCGCAGCAGAAATTGCACCATCCATAACCACGGGCATATGGTACTGCACGCCGCCCAAATAAACGCCAGCCATAGTGGCAATCTCGTACCCACCAATTTCTGCCAGAACTGCCAAGGCATTTTCACTTCCGGTATTTTCCAACAACCCCCTTTCCCGGGCCCTGCCTACAATCTGTTCCACCACGCTGTACTTTTTGCGCATTCCCTCCGCTGACAGTCCCGCGCCTTTGCTTGTCACATCTTTAACAGGCAGCTTCAGAAACGCCGCTGTAAGTGCGCTGGTCGGCGTTGTATTTCCAATTCCCATCTCCCCCGTTGCAAGAATCTTATAACCCACCTCCTTTAAATCCCTTACAAGGTTTTTTCCGATTTCAATAGCCTGCCTGCACTGCTCTGGTGTCATTGCAGGCTCTCTCGCAATATTTCCGCTTCCCCTCGCTATTTTCCTGTCAATAACAGCACCTGTTACCAGCCGCTTTTCCGGATAATGCTCCGTATCCATCCCCACATCAATAGCATAAACATCAACCGATGCAGACTTTGCCATAAAATTAACTGTGGAACATCCTTTTGCGAAATTCTCGCTAACGATTTTCGTTACTTCCTTTCCCGTCTGCGTAACCCCCTCCTCCACCACGCCATGGTCTGCGCAAAGGATAACCAGAGCGCGCCTCCCGATATCAATGTGCTCTGGCTCAGCCGCAATCCTGCAGAGTTTGACAACTGCATTCTCCAAAAGGCCCAGACTGTCTATCGGCTTTGCTATGCTGTCCCAATGCGCCTTTGCCAGCCTCGCGGCCTGATATCTGCTGCATTCCTGCAGGAATTCATAAATTGCAGAAGGATTACTGTAATAATATAAATGAGGGAAACCTGCCGCCACCCCTTTCGTATACACCATACAGCGATATTCACTGCCGCCCGCGGGCTTCCTTGCAGTAAAGCCGCCGCCGTTTTCTGTACAGTCCCAATAATGGAATTCATGCCCCTTAATCTGCTGGCCTTTGTCTCCAAACACACCAGCCTCATTGCTTTCCAGCGCAATATAGCCGAAACGGCAAAGCTTCTCTGTCCGAAACCCCCGGCCGGGTAATGCTCCTGCCATCCTGCATCTCTTCCCATCCATTCCTTCTAATTCCTGCTGCAGATAGAGAAATCCGCCGCATTCCGCCAGACAAGGCATTCCATTCCTGCACGCCTCTTTCACTGCTGCCTTAATGGTATCTGCCTGCCCTAATTCCTCCGCATAATTTTCCGGATAACCGCCCCCCAGTATCATTCCGTCGATATCTTGCGGCAGTGTTTTGTCATGCAACGGGGAAAAATAAACCATCTCCGCCCCCATCCTGTTAAGCAGTTCCATATTTTCCGCATAATAAAAAGAGAACGCCTCGTCCCTCGCCACCGCAAGCCTCACCTTCTTTGGCAAGACCGGACATTCAAAAACCTTCCCCTCACACATCTCTGCACTGCCCGCGATATCAAATATCTTATCAATATCTACCGTTTTCTCCATTACATCTGCAATCTTTCGGATCCATTCCCCAAATGCCCCAATTTCATCCGGCGCAGCCAGCCCCAAATGCCTTGACGGGACTTCCAGATCACGCATATCCGGCAAATAACCCGCCACAGCCACGCCGCATTCCCTTTCAATCACATCTTTAAGCCGCCCATAATATCCAGCCGCGACTTTGTTTAAAATGACACCGCATATCCTGCTGTCCTCCCTATACTCCATAATTCCCTTTATCACCGCCGCGAGGGAGACACTGGCCCCCTTGCCGTCCACAACCAGAACCACCGGAGTTTCCGTTACTTTCGCTATCTCATATGTACTTGCCCGCTCCGTCTGCCCTCCCAGGCCGTCATAATATCCCATCACGCCTTCCAATATCGTAATATCAACGTCCTTTGCCTTTTCCCCCAATAAATATCTTACCGTTTCCGAATCCGTAAAAAACGTATCCAAATTTCCCGATTCGATTCCAAGCACTTTCCTGTGAAACATGGGATCTATATAATCCGGCCCGCATTTAAAAGATGCTGTCCTATATTTTCTTCTCTTACATATCTCTATCATCCCGCAAACAACTGTCGTCTTGCCGCTGCCGCTCTTAGGGGCAGTAAACAGCACCCTTGGCATCTTATCAATCATCCGGCTCCTCCTTTCTTCCTCCAAAACTTATAATATACACCGGGTTCTCTGCAGACATCAGATGATACCTGCCTAATTCCCTCGCCCTTGCCACATTTACCTGTATCACTTCCATCTCTTGATACTCCGGAAAGCGCTCCCGGATTTGCCCTATCTGCGCCACAGTCTCCAATGTTACCGCATTCACCACAAACCGCATCCCGCTGCCTCTCTGCCTGACAGCCTGTATAATCTCTATCAGCCTGCCGCCGCTTCCTCCGATAAACACATGCGTCGGAGCTGGCAGTCCGGCAAGGCAGTCCGGTGCGGTCCCATGAACCACCGTTAAATTCTCCGCGCCAAACCGTTTTTTATTTTCCAAGATCAGACGGGCTCCCTCTTCTTCTTTCTCTATGGCATAGACCCTTCCCCTATCACAGTGCAGCGCAGCTTCCACCGACACCGAGCCTGTCCCGGCGCCAATATCATACACAACCGAATCCTCCGCAAGCCCAAGCTTTGCCAGCGATAAAATACGGATTTCCTGCTTTGTCATCGGCACATTCCCTCTGGCAAATGCACTATCCTCCAGACCGGGAACTGCCTTTTTTGCCGCGGGAGCCGGATTTTCCAATAGCAGGACAGACAGGGCATCCGTTTCTTTTCCGCAAAGCCCAGCCGGCGTGCCGCTGAAAATATTTTCCTCAGGATAAGAAAGCCTCTCCCCAACCGTAATCTTAACTTCCTCCATATGGTATTCCAGAAGTGTCCTGCATATCTTCCCCATGGAATCTTTATCCCCCAGCAGTACGCAGACCCATCTGTTCTGCCGTATAGCTGGCAGCAGATTTTCTTCCTTCCCATGCCAGCTTACGAACCTAACTTTATCCCAAGGAATTGCCAGACGGTTAAGAAAATATTGTACAGAAGAGATTCCTGAAATGTATAGGACTTTATAATCTTTTAAAATATTATTTATCCCATCTGCCCCGGAGTAAAACCCAATGTCCCCGGAATAAACCAATGCTGCTTTTTTATATTCCGGATGCCTTTGCAAAAACAAGGCAATCTCCTCCTTTTTGTAGCTGGTAAAATAAGGCTTTGGCCCATACCCCTGACACATCTCAAGCATCCGCTTTGCCCCAATTACTACATCACACTCCCTCAAGCATTTGCGGGCTTCCCCTGTCAACTGCCCGATGTTACCCGGCCCCATGCCAATCAGACAGACCTCCTTTTTTTCCTTCAGCCCATACTGCTGCCGCAAAAACTGCATTGCCTCTGGGAAAGTATACACCTTAACACTGCCAGACACCCTTTCCACTTTCTCCCTGCGCCGCTCAATTACCAAAACGCGGACACCTGCGCGCACGGCAGCATTGCACTTCTCCTGAAAGCCCCCCTCCCTGCCAGAATTCTTTGTCACAAGATAGGATGCATCAATCTGCTTCATCATCCAGTAATTTAACTCCTCCCCAAAAGGACCCTGCATCCCGATCAGGTTTTTCCCCTCAAATCCAAGTTCCCTGCATTTCTCCAGAACAGAAGCAATAGGCAGAACCCTCGCATAACATCTGTTTTTATAATCCTCTATAGCTGCATATTTTTCCAAATCCTTACTTCCGGTCGTAATCAATATATTTCCTTTTGTAGTATTTAAAAATGCAGCCGCATCCTCAATGTTATCCTCATAAATAAACGAAACATCCCCGTCTCCTGTATTCCCTGCTGCCTCCCCTTCTTCCCTCAGAACGCGTATATATGGCACATTTCTTCTTTGGCACGCACTCAACGCATTTTCCGAAACGGATTCCGCATAAGGGTGCGTTGCATCCAGACAATAATCCGGCACTATTTTCTCCATAAATTTTTCCATCCCCACCGCATCCATACGCCCTGTATGTATTTCTATATTAGAACACACTGGAAGCAAAGAAGCCCCATATTCTGTTGCCACACAGATATGAAGCTCCAAATCCGTATTGCAGAAAGCCTCTGCAAACATCCTTCCCTCCACGGTTCCCCCAAATACCACAATCCCCGCCATATTTTCACCTCTATTTCTGTAACGAATATCCCCTCGGCGTTACCATCTGCCCCCTTATGACCTTTGTCTGGGAGTTTCCTATAAAAACTGTTGTAAACATATCCACCTGCACCTTTGACAGTTCTGACAGAGGAAGTATTCTGCAATTCTGCCCCTCCCTGCCGATATTCTGCACAATGCCGCAGACCGTCCCCGGCAGCTGGTGCTGCAATAGAATACTGCACGCCTTTTTTAAATAATCCATCCGCTTCTTACTCGAAGGATTGTAAAGGCAGATGCAGAAATCTGCCCCCGCCGCCGCCGCCAGCCGCTTTTCTATCGCCTCCCACGGCGTCATCAGATCACTCAGGCTGACCACGGCAAAATCATGCCCCAAAGGCGCCCCGAGCACTGCAGCACCCGACAGGGCAGCGGTAATGCCCGCTGCCACCCTCACTTCCACCGTAGGGAAATCCGCACCAAGCTCCATCAGAAGCCCCGCCATGCCATACACTCCGGCGTCACCGCTGCATACAACACTCACCTTTTTCCCATGACAGGCAGCCTCCAGAGCCGTGCGGCACCTTTCTTCCTCCTGGCGCATCCCTGTGACAATGTATTCTTTATCCGGAAAATGTTTCTTTATCAAATCTACATATACAGTATATCCGACAATCACTTCACTCTGCCTTAATATTCCTTCCGCCTCCAGCGTCATATTAGAATATTCCCCCGGCCCAATCCCAACAACATATAACTGATTCAAAATATTCCCTTTCCTCTCTTTCCTGCCAAGGCAACCGTTACACCGTCATATATTCTCTTAGGGCAGAGAAGTTCACACCCACTCCCAGCAGCCAAAACTGCGCTCCGCTCACAGACGCAGGACACACCTGTAACCTCCTCTACAAACCGCGATTCACTGAATTCCCCCACTGCCTGCCCAAGCTCCTCCGCCGAATATGTTAAAAACGGTAGATTCCTGCCCCTGCAATAACCAAGCAGCCCTTCCTCCCCTTTTTTTAAGTCTATACTTGCAACAGAGCATAGAGCCTCTTCCAGAAAACCCTCCTCCCTGAAACACTGCTTTACCGCATGTTCTATTGCCTGCTCCGACGTCCCTTTCCGGCAGCCAATCCCAGCAGCCAGACACTTAGGCACCAATTGGAGAACCATCAGGGAATCCCTCCTTTTCCTAAGACTTTTCAGCCACTGTATCCTTTCCGGCACCCGGCACGAAATACAGACTGTATAGGAGGTATCCTTATAACAATCACTCTCCACAAAAAACAACTCCCCCGGCAGATCCCCCTCTAATGGAAGCTCCGAGTATATGCCAATCCGCTCCCCTTCCAGTACCGCCGCCGAAATCCGCTTCGCCATTTCCCAGTCTGTTACAACCAGGCCATTCTTTCTGGCAAAATCATCTACCGCAAATTTCCCCTCCAAATCAGTAGCTGTCGTTACCACAGGAACAGCCCCTGTGAACCCTGCAATCCTGTTTGTAAGTTCATTCGCCCCCCCTGCATGGCCTGATAAAAGGGAGATACAGAATTTTCCTTTCTCATCCATCACAACGACCGCCGGATCTGATGATTTATGCCTTAGGTACGGGGCCACTGCTCGCACGGCAATTCCCACAGAGCTGATAAATATCATGGCATCACATATGCCAAACCATTCACCTGTTACCTCTACTAAACTTCGTTTTTCTGATATCTCCCCTAAGCTGCTGCACTTTACGATGCAGGCTGTCCTACAACCCGGCTCATATTCTTTAAGGCACCTCTCCAGCTTTTTCATCAGCTCATATGCCTGTCTGCTGCAGGCAATCAAAACTATCTTCATGCCGATACCCTGTCTTTCTTAATCTGTATTAAAATCGTTTGCTTTCTTACGGTATCCCGTTGTAAAAGAAGCGTCATACAGCTTTGACTTCTGGTATTCATTCCCCAGCACATTGCCGATTACAATCAACGCTGTTTTGCAAATCCCTGCCCCCTCCATCGCTTCCGGCAGTTTTTCTACAGTTGTATGAAGAATCTTCTCCTCCGGCCATGTAGCCTTATAAACTACAGCCACTGGCGTATCTGTATGGTACCCTCCGGCCAACAGCTCTTGTTTTACCTTTCCTGCAAGCCCGGAGGATAGAAAAAGCACCATGGTAGACTGATGCGTGGCAAGCTCCCGTATACTTTCCCTTTCCGGTACAGGTGTCCGCCCCTCTGCCCTAGATATAATAACACTCTGGGAAACACCCGGAAGGGTGTATTCTATCTGCAAAGCCGATGCCGCACCAAAAAGCGAGCTGACACCGGGACAGATAGAAAAAGCAATATTTCTTCTGTCCAGCTCATCCATCTGCTCCCTGACAGCCCCATAAATAGAAGGATCCCCAGTATGAAGGCGCACCGTAGCAAGCCCTTCCCCCTCTGCCTCCTCCATCACTGCAATCACTTCCTCCAGCGTCATATAGGCACTATTATAAATCCTGCAGCCCTGTTTTGCCTCCTCTAGCAGCGCAGGATTGACAAGCGACCCGGCATAAATAATAACATCTGCCCGCCGCAGATAATTTAACCCCCGGACGGTAATCAAATCTTCTGCCCCCGGGCCGGCCCCCACAAAATATACCATCTATTTCTCCTTCCTGAACAAACAGAGCAATTCCTCTGCACCTGCCGTCTGGCCCAGATAACCAAACCTTTCCGAAAACAAAACCACACCGAAAGCCAGCCTGCCGCCCGCCCTGTGCCTGACATGCTCCTCTATTTTTCCACACAGGCTGCCGCAGACCTGCTGCCTCAATCCATTCTCCTCCAATATCTGCAGAATCTCCTCTGTATTGATGCAGTGCATAATCTCAGGCACAAGCTCTGCCCTGCCGCCGCATAATATCGTATGGACAGCAAATATTTCACATCTTCCATCTGCAGTCTTTGAATGGGTATTCATAATTCCCGCTGCCAGCTTCACCAGCTTGCCGATATTTCCCACCAAAAGAAAATTCTGCATCCCATATGCCGCCGCCAAATCTATTGTATCGCCAATATAATTGCTGCATTTTATACTCTGCCCCAAATCAAGGTGCAGATACTCTGAAATATACTTTTGGCCGTAATTGCCCGGTGTAACCAGCAGGTTTTTCCCGCCAAAGGCTTGGAACTGCCGGATCTGCGCCTCAATCGTATCTATAATCGCCCTTTCACTCATCGGCTCCAAAATACCGCTAGTCCCCAATATCGAAATGCCCCCTGTGATGCCAAGCCTCGGATTAAATGTCCGCCTCGCAAGCTCCTCACCATGCGGCACTTCCACCAATATCAAAAGCCCCGCATGGTATTCCGCCAGCCCGCATATCTCATTCACCGCCTGAAAAATCATTTCCCTCGGAACGGCATTAATCGCGGCCTGCCCCAGCCCCTGTTCCATCCCATCCCTCTGTACCCTTCCCACACCGATACCGCCATCCAATATAAGATTTGGGAATCTTTCGTCAAAAAACGATCTCTCCGGGCGTTCCCAGCCCTCTGGGATCCTCTCAACACTAACATAAATCTCTGCATGGTTCGTCACATCCGGGTCATCCCCGCTGTCCTTCCTTACCATAAACGCAGCCTTTTCCTCTGTATCCAGAGATAAAAAAACCGGCACTGATACATCAATCCCTTTGGGAGTATGAACCATGACAGCCTGATATTCCTGCCCCAGCAAAAGCAGCGCCGCCGCTGCCTTTGCCGCCGCTGCTGCACAAGTTCCGGTGGTAATGCCACAGCGGAGCCTTTTTTGATTCTTTGTCACAAAATATTCCATAGCGATATCCCACTGTCCTCCATGCCGACCTAATGCCTCACAAAATCACGAAAATCATTTTTCAATATATATTCATTACTGGAAATTGATTTCCGTGTCTCAAAATAAGGCAGTCTAATTATCTTTATCTTTTACTACTATCGTCGTAAAGTAACCGGCATCCCCCAGTTCTCCGATATCATGAAAGATTTTCTGCCGTTCCATTCCACAATTTGTTACCGCATATGCCGTTATATTTCCGTCTCTTTCTGACTGCAGTAACTGCTCTTTTACCTCGCCAATCCTGCCGCCCGACTTCATTAATATTCTGGTCCCGCTGTACTGCTCCCACTCCCCTGCCCCATAATTGCCCGGCAGAATATGAATCTGCTCCTTTCTTGCGCCAAGCGCAATATCAAGCGCCGCCGCCACCGCACAAAAAGAAGGTACCCCATTTATAACTTCCGCCTGATAACCCGCTTTTAAAATTCTGCTGTGGAGTTCCATATAAGTGCCATAAACGCTTGGATCTCCCAAATTTAAAAATGCAATATTTCCGCCCTTCCCCAACTCTTCCATCAATCTCCTGCAGCCCTCATCATAAACACACGACAGCTTCTTTCTGTCTTTTGTCATAGGAACCGGGACAGCAAGGACAGGCTTCCCCACTATCTCAGGCACTGCCTTTGCCGCCACCTGATATGCTGTGCAGGAGTCTGCCGTCTCTGCCGGAATGCCAATCGTTCCACATTCCCTAATGATTCGGACCGCCTTTAATGTCATCAGTTCCGGGTCGCCAGGTCCGACCCCGACCCCATATAAAATTCCTGCCATTTTCAATCTCCTATCCGCTGTATCTTCCATACCAAAATGGAACGATTAAGACTGCAGTTTACGCAGCTTATCCACATAAATTCTACGAAATGCCGCATACTCTCCCAGCCCCTTGACCACTGCCTCCACTTGATAACCCGCCCCTTTAAGTTTTGTCACATAAGAGTCCTCTTTTCCTGCCATATCGTTTCTGGCATGATCCCCGGCTACTACCATAAAAGGATGCAAAATAACTTTTTTCGCAAAACCCTGCTTCTCTATCACCTGCATTGCATCACCCAAATCAGGCTCTGCCTCCACCGAAGCAATATGCACATTTACAATACCGCTCTGCACAAACGCCTCATTCATCTGATGATAACGGATATTTGCCCTATCCTCCGTACCATGCCCCATCAAAATATATGTATAATCATGCTGGAATTGCAGCATTTCACAAAGCAGCAAAACCATCTTTCCACAATCCTCCCTTTCATGAAGCACAGTAGAAGCTATCTTTAATTCCTGAAACGCAGGACGGTATTTTTCCACCGCCCGCACCATTTTCTGATACTCCATCCCCGGAATCATATGGGTCGGGATAACGTAAAGATTTGTAATATGCTTGTCAAGCATTGTACAAATCGCTTTATCCACTGTATCCATCTTCTTCCCCTGCCCTGAGAGCTTTTCAATAATCATACCGCTTGTATACGCCTGATATACCGGAATACTCCCCGTTTCATCCGCCAGATCCTGACAGATGCAGCCGAGGCTTTTTTCCGCCGCATCTACATAGCTAGTCCCAAAACTAACAAGAAGTATCGCTTTTTTCATGCTTTTTCCTCTCCACAAACCTGCCCATAAGAAAGGCAATAATCCCTACACCAATTCCTGTCTGCACACAGAATAAAAGGCTCTCCACCTCACCCGGGATTTCCCCGTTTAAAGCTGTCTCAAAAACAGGTGTAAACCAAGGCTCGTACTCCCCCTGAAGCTCCTCCACCTTGACACTGCCCGCATCATCAGAGCCTCCAAATTCCGCTCCCTTTAAAGCAAAAAGCGGTACAACAATAATCACTGCCGCCAGAACCAATAATAATATAACAAGTTTTGCATCTCTTTTCATAAATAATCCTCCCATGCGCCTTTGGCGCCGCAAATAGTATTGCGGGCTTGCCCGCTAGAAATATGCCCTTTTTGCATGACTCTATTTTCAACCTAATCTGCTTTTTCAAACCCGACTGCTTTTAGCTCCTGCCCTGCATAATTTTCCAGAGCAACCACAATCATAACCGTCAACAGCCCCTCCACAATAGAAAGCGGAATCTGCGTCGGTGCAAACACGCCTAAAAATTCCAGCACAGATGCACCCACTCCGCCGTTTTGGCTGGGATAAGCGATTGCCAGCTGTAAGCTTGTTACACAATATGTAAATAAATCACCGGCTGCGGCAGCTAAAAATACCCCCACCCTCTTATTGAGATTACATTTTTTAAATATCTTATAAATCCCAAATGACACAAGCGGCCCTGCTATCGCCATAGAAAATGTATTGGCCCCCAGCGTCGTCAAACCGCCATGTGCCAGCAGGATTGCCTGAAACACCAATACAATAATGCCGAGAATACTGGTAGTACACGGCCCAAACAAAATCGCCCCAAGCCCTGTACCTGTCATATGGGAACAGCTGCCCGTCACAGACGGGATTTTCAATGCGGATATCACAAATATATATGCCCCCGCCATTGATAACAATGTAATCGCTTTTGGATTTTCTGTAAATACTTTTTTCACCCCCATAAAACCTTTTACCAAAAAGGGAATGCAGACAGCCCCCCATGCGACACAGAATATCGGAGAAAGATACCCCTCCATAATATGCATTGCGCTGGCATTCTGCCCAACCGCTAAAACTGCTGCAAGTATAATGCTGACTTTCCAAATTCTTTTTTCCTTGTTTGTCATATCAATGACACCCCTTTCTTTTCATAATATCTATAACAATTTCTGTTTTAACTGTTCCAGCGTACGCGGACAGCCTGCTGCAGCATCCGCAACAAACCCTGCCCCCGCAAGGGTCTCCCACACAGCCATCAACAACGGCTTTTTTAAATGCGCCCTCTCCATTATTTCCGAAATGCGGAATATTTCATCCGGCGTCCCATCCGCAATCAGCGCGCCATCTGCAAATACCAGAATCCTGTCTGCAAAGCGGTATGCAAAATCAACATCATGCGTTGCAATCAAAAGTGTCCTTCCATCCCCATGCAGCCTCTGCAGTATCTCTTCCACTTTCTCCGCATTCACCGGGTCAAGCGCCGCCACCGGCTCATCAAAAATAAAAAGCTCCGGTTCCATCGCCAGAATATCGGCAATACTGACCCTCTTCTTCTCCCCGCCGCTAAGATAATGCGGCGCTCTCTCCTGCAAATTAGAAAGTGACATATATTCTACCGCATCCTCCACCCTCTTTACCGTTTCATCCCTATCAAGCCCCAGATTCACCGGGCCAAAAGAAATTTCCGCCCTCACATTTGACGCGATAATCTGGCTGTCTGCATCCTGAAACACAAAACCAACTTTTTTCCGCAATTCCTTGAAATCCTTCTTCCCAACCCTTTTTCCCTCCAGCCATATCTCCCCCTTTTCCGGCTGCAAAACACCGTTCAAATTTAGGAAAAATGTAGACTTGCCAGCCCCATTAGAGCCCATCACCGCTATCCTTTCCCCCCGCTTAATTGAAAAATTAATATCTTTCAAAACCAGTTTTTCTTCATAGGCAAAAAATAGATTTTTTATCTCAATTAAGATATCGCCATTCCTGCCTGCATCAATATTTTCAATCTTCCCACTACTTTTCATATCGTGCCCCTCCTCCCCCTCATTGTATTTGAAACAATCATTGTGAGTCAATATATCAGGAATGAATTTTCAAACACGCTCTAATGCGATAAGTAAAATCCCTGCAAAATATAGCATACTGCACAAAACCTGCCATACCTTTACAGGTTTCTTCTCCGTCAAAAACTCAAGCCTCCCATCATAGCCTCTCGCCAGAAGTGCATCATAATAAGCATTTGCTTTTTTTAACGATATCACAAAGAGATTTCCCCCAATCGCGGCAAACGTCCTGCACGACTGCATAAAACTGCAGTACCCCAGCCTCGCCTTCGCAGCTGTCTGCATTTGATAAGCGGCATCAAATAAAATAAATATATACCGGTAAATCAGATGCATCAATTCTGTAAACAGCCTTGGCAGGTGTGCCCTTTGCAGTACAAGTATCATCTCACTCATCGGGGTAGAAAAAGACATCATATACAAAGCACTCATTCCTGCCACCGCTTTAAAAAATACTTCCACCGCTGTCTGCAGGCTCTCCCCCGTACAATACAAGTAGAAAAAATGAAACGATATATTCCACTCCCCAACCGGCTGCCCCCCTACGGAAACAGCAATTACCACACAACTGAAAATCATAAAAGACAGCGGCAGCAGCAGGTAACGGAAATACACCTTATATGGTATTTCCCCCACAAACAGGGTAAGTACCCCCATAGACACTATTACAAACAATGACGCAGCAATCCGGTTAAGAAAAATAACCATACATAATGTTGCCAATGCCGTAAACACCTTAAACGCAGCATTCCACTCTCTCATCCCAGATTGGTAGGCATAATAGTCAATCTTCATAAAAATCCCCCAAAAGAACTTTTTTATAATACAAAAAAGCCTATCTGCTTTGCACTATAAAATCTGCAATAACAAATAGGCATGAAAAAGGGCACAGACTTCGCTTGTGCCCTAGCAAGAATTTTCTGCGAAAATTCTTGTTGGTGCCCACCACACAGCGGGCAGTTTCCTATAAGCTAAAAAAACAAACCTCTTTGGTCTGTTTTTTTAGCTTATTTGCAGCGACAACTTTTCTATTCAAAAAGTGCGCACTATCTCCCTCAGAACCAAAGAAGCATGTTTTATAAGAATCTGTACATCGCAAACCTTATAATTACGAACAAAAAGGCAGGTCTTCTGACTTTAGCATCATCATATTCTTTCGTCTTCCCATTTTCACAGTGACTGCCTTTCGGCTGAAAAAATACTCCGCTTACACAGCGACGGGATCGCTCAGGATTCTCACCTGATTCCCTATTATCCTGAACCACAGCACACATTACTCTGAAAATCAAATCCCACAGGATATCTCTCGTAGTAACGAAATGCGCCGCAACAGGCACCTTTTCATTTTAAATTTTAAAAATAGCTTTATGTAATAACTCTAATTAAAAATATTACCATACATTGGAAAAAAAGTAAATACCGCTATCTTTATGGACATTTCTGTACAAATCCAGTACCGCTCTGAATTAATCAGGTAAATATTTTTCACAGAAATCTTTTGCTGTCACAATCTGTATATTCTCATATTTTTCAATTACAAGCAAGTCTTTATCACCGCTGACAATATATAAAGCATGAGAATCTTTTGCACATTCCAGAAATTTGTCATCATCTGGATCGCGACATATTGCAATATGAGAAGACGGCTCAATTATTTCCATAGTTTTAATCAGCGGAATAAGAATTGCCCTATTGATGCGTCCTTGCTTTCGGTCAATCATCTCTTGTACAATTTCTTCGTATTCATTGATGATTTCAGACGTAGCACAAGCTGTTATTTGTCCATTGACTATAGAACTGAGAATTTTCCTAGGGAATCCACCAAAAAACACGCCCGAGATTAAAACATTTGTATCTACCACAATTCTCATACTCTTTTTTTCCTTCTTGAAGATTTAATGATATCATTAATGTCATTTTCAACATAGCCGACAGAGGCTGCCCACTCCTGTGCCTCATCTAACGACGATTCAAATTCTTCTGCGGAAGGAATCTTTAACGTCTTAAGCATGATAACATCCCCTGTGGTATATGCTACCAGCTTATCCCCAGCATCAATAGACAAGCGTTCACAAATACTGACTGGAAGAGAAATCTGCCCTTTAGAAGAAACGGTTACTATCTGTGTATTCATTTCATTATGCTCCTTTCGGGTAAGAAATCTTTACCTATATTATGCCATGATATAACTCCGTATACAAGATAAATTATTGCTCCCTTTTCAATTTGGACAACACGAAACATTGTTTCAGTTTTCTCCCTATCCAGTTTCATCCATCTTTAACGCTTCAACCACGGAAATCAATTTTCAGTATATATATTGATTTCCGTGCGCTCCAGCTGTTGTCTCTCGCGATATGCCCGGAATTATATCCTTCTCAGCCGCCATGTCCGGCTCTGGAAATCACCAAAACAATCCACAGCTAACCCAATCTCCATCAATTCATCTCCACGGTACCGCTTTCCTTCACCTAAAATCTCATAAACGGCATCCGGATCCAATGCAGTAAATTTCATCCTGCGGATTCCGGGATTTACCTCACAGAGAATTTGAAAATATCCCGCAAAAATATCCCTTCCATCCTTTGAACAAAACATCCATGCAGTATGGTTTCCCTCAAATGGGCTTGCCAGACGGTACATATCGCCGGACTGAATAAACGTCCTCAAATCCTTATACCCGGAAATCTGGCCGCGGATAATCTCCTTCTCTTCCTCTGATAATTTTGTCAAATCTAATTCATAGCCAAAATTACCGCTCATTGCCACATCACCACGCATTTTCAAAGAAGTAACACGGCCTGCCTGATGGTTTGGCACTGCTGACACATGGCTTCCCATCGTGCTAATTGGATAGGCAAGGCTCGTCCCATACTGAATAAAAAGCCTCTCCACAGCATCCGTATCATCGCTCGTCCAAGTCTGCGGCATATAATAAAGCATTCCCGGGTCAAACCGCCCGCCGCCGCCTGAGCAGCTCTCAAATAATATATTCGGATGGCTGCTTACAATCTGCTCCATTACCCGGTAAAGCCCCAGCATATAACGGTGCGGCATCTCCTTCTGCCGGCCGGCTGGCAGCCCTGCCGAACCAAGCTCCGTCATATGGCGGTTCATATCCCATTTTACATATTCAATATTAGCAGTATCTAAAATATTCGACACTGCCTCCACAATATAATCACACACATCCTGCCTGCTCAGATCCAGCACAAGCTGGTTCCGGCATTCTGTCCGGGTTCTCCCCGGCACATGGATGCACCAGTCTGGATGCGCACGGTACAAATCACTGTCCGGTGAAACCATCTCCGGTTCAAACCACAGGCCGAATTTCATGCCGAATGCATTTATCTTTTCAGCCAGACCAGCAATCCCGGCTGGAAGCTTTTCTTTATTAACATACCAGTCACCAAGAGAACAGGTATCGGAATCCCTTCTGCCAAACCAGCCGTCATCCAGTACAAATAACTCTATCCCAAGGCTGGCAGCTTCTTTCGCTATACCCAGAATCTTTTCTTCATTAAAATCAAAATATGTCCCTTCCCAGTTGTTGACTAAAATAGCCCTTGGCTCATCGCGGAACTTCCCCCTCACCAGATGCCTGCGGTACAAATCATGGAATGTCCTAGACATACCGCCGAAGCCCTCAGCAGAATACACCATAACTGCCTCCGGTGCCTGAAATGCCTCCCCGCTTTCCAACAGCCACGAAAAATCATAATCATTCAGGCCCATATAAGCCCGCGCCTTAAAAATCTGGTCTGTCTCAACTCCCGCCGTAAAATTCCCGCTATACACAAGATTAAACCCATACACGCCGCCGTGTGTTTCATCCGCCCCCTTCTCCGCCAATGCCATAAATGGATTGTTCTGATGGCTGGAAGCCCCTCTGCGGCTCTCTACAGACTGCACGCCGCTCCTTAAAGGCGTCCTCTCAATATGCCTCTCCCTTCCCCATGCACCCGGCAATGAAATAAAGTCATATTCCGCCGTCTCAAAATCCACATTTGTACTCATAACCTTTTCCAATATAACCTGAGTATTTCCTTCATTTACAACCCGAACACTTCTGGTTATCGCGTCCAGCTCACGGTACGCAGTATACATCAGCATAACCTTTACTTTCTGCAAAGAATCCTCCAAAGTAATAAGCAAAGTATCTGCATCCGAATCCTTCTCCACATAGGCAGCCGGCAGCCCATCAAGCTTCGGTTTCCCAGAGGTAATTTTATAGCCTTTATATAAAAGCTGCATATTTCTGCTTCCATCCTCAAACAGTACCGAAATGGCCGGAATGCGGAAATCCGTGCCACAACCCGTCGGGTATTCCTGACAGATAAAATCAAGGCTGTACGTTGGATTTTCCTTATCCGTAACCGCACTAAAACCAATACCCCGGTTTAGTTGTGCATTCTCCATATCCGGTGTATGGATTTTCTTCCCCCAATATACATGCGAGAGATATTTGCCACTCACAACCTTCATAATATAGCTTGTATTTTTCGTTTGCAGGTGAAACACCTGATTCTCCTGTTCAAATATAATACTCATATAAATCTCCATTCCTCCGCCTATGGCCGGCGGCAGCACATCCGCTTTTCCAAGCACTTAATTTAATATAACTGCCCATAAGTAAAATCAATCCCTTTTCTTTTTTCATTCGAATCATCATATCTTTTTACAATCAGTACTTCAAATTTCATCATTTAGTCCCAAAATACAAACAATAACCAAAAACTCACTTTATTCCAACAATTTCTGATAAGATCTGCGTTCTTCGTAAACGGCTCTTTTTACTTCTTGTTCCGTCTGACATTAGTCTCTTAAATTCTATAATTTTTTCATTATAATTATTTTCATCATATCTTTTATAAAAATTGAGAAGTTTTTTCTTATTCTCATCCGATAAAGCTCCATTCAACGATATCGCTTTATATATTACAACCATAATTGTATATAAATGAGTATTCTTTTTCAAATAAGGCAATATTGATTTATCTTGTATAATTATTGAATCCAATTCATTTAATATCTTTAAAACTATTTCTTTATCTGACTCTGCTTCTTCGTATTTTTCATCAAACATATCATAAACTTCATTAATCGCCTTTTGTGTTATTTCCGAAGAAATTCCCATTCTCAAAAAAATCAAGATACTACTGATAAACTCAATGTCGCCCATTCTCCTAATATTATCTGGGCTAAAAATATGATGTTTTTCCCAAAAATCATATTTTGCGATTTCCTGTGCCGTTTCTAAGAACATACCTTCAAATTCCGCATTTCGTAACTCTTGCGGATTTAATGATTTATCTGTAGAATTTAATCTTAAAAATAATTTAACAATATTATCTCTCGAAACTTCATCTTTAATCATCCTAATCGAGAAAGTATATTTCCAGATTCTATTTTTATCATCTGGTGATAAATCACTAAATGTCTTGTCTGCATACCCTGCGTTTTCCTTCTCGATTACTGTCTTTTTCAACTTAAATTCATTATTAATAAAAGAAAACAATGCACCAATTCGTTGCTGACCATCAACTATACTTCTTTTAGTATCCCCTGTATCTGGATCTGTAGTAACATCCCATACATATATCTCAGGTATTGCATAGCCCAGCAGAATAGTCTCTATAAGCTTTATTTTATGTTTTTCATGCCATACATATCTTCTTTGAAAACTATCATCCACATACAACAATTCTTCACGATATTGATCTACAATCCACTTACTATCTTTACTATCATTTTTTATCATATCAATAATTTCCATTTCTAATTTCCTCCAACTTTTTCTGATTTAGGGCCAATCCGCTTATATAATACATTTGGGCTGCTTCCCAAGATTCATAGATTCTGTAATGTATTTCATGTTCTATGTCAAATCGAAGTTGTAAGTCTTTTTCAAATCCTTTAGTCTTTTTTTGCCATTCGCAATAATCCTTATTGCTTTTTTTAAATCCCTCAAAAGTAATAAATTTTCTAAATACACACTTACAAACATACACATAATTATTAACTTTTATCGAAGAATAACTATCTAAAAGATATGAATTCCAAAATTTATAGAAAAGAATCTGAGATACAATAATAATGTCTATATCTGATTTATCATCAAATAACTTATAATTTTTATTTGGGTTAGCACTAAAACCTAATTTAGCACTTCCTGCAATTGCAATGTCATTAAAATGAACTCCCAATTTATCCGAAATAAACAATTTAAAATCATTATATTTCTCAAACCAATCTTTTCCAAACCTTTCTTTAAAATACCATACTTCTCCAGCCATTATATATTTTGTGTATACTCTAACCAAATCACAACTTGGATTTAGCAACTCATTTTTATATTCTTCCAGTAAACTCATTTTTATATCCTCTATGAAAAATCTTCCCTCAGTAAACGTAAAGCTATTTAATGTGAATCACGCTAGAACATGTCTACAGCTTACTTTTTGTTAACCTTATTTCTATTTATCCTGATACTTTTTCAACTGCTCCACAGTACCCAGCAATTCCAATATGCTGCTGGCAATAGCCCTCAGCTCCTTCAAATCCCTTTCGCTCATGTTGCTTGCTTCCTGTGTGCTTGCCGTAACTTCCTCGCTTACTGCGGAAAGCTGCGTAATATTTTCTACAATCTTATTATTTGAATTTAAGAGGCGTTTCACCTCTTCATCAAGGCTGACCGCACGGCTTAACAGCATTCCCGACTGGCTATGTATCTCATTTAAGCTGGCTGCATTCCGCTCTATCAAATCATTCTGCTGCTTTGTTGCCTGAATAGACTTTTCTACGAGATCTGCCGTCGTATCCGCATCCGTATTTAGCAATGTTACAATTCCCTCAATCTTTTCTGTAGAAGTCTTTGTCTGCTCCGACAATTTCCTGATCTGATCCGCTACAACAGAAAAACCGCGCCCTGCCTCACCTGCACGGGCACTCTCAATAGAGGCATTCAACGCCAGCAGATTTGTCTCTTCCGAAATAGAGAAAATAATCTGTGTAATCTCGGATACCTCCTCTGCCTTTTTCTTTAATTCCTCCATCGCCCTGCCGACATCTTTTCCCACCGCCTCAATTTCTTCAGACTGCTGTCTCAGCATATCCATCCTTCTAGAACTTTCATCCATCTGTTCTGCGGTATGCTTAGCAGTAGCTACTACCTCAGCAGTATTCTCTTCCGCAACACGCACTGCCTCCCTGATTTCCCCTGTCATTTCAGACTGCTCCTGAATACTCTCCGCCGTACTCCGGATTCCTTCTGCAATCTGGTGCAGCGACTGGTTTACCGCCGTAGTGGAATCCTGCAACAATTCCATTCTTTCTGAGGTTTCCTCCACACTGTCTTTTGTCAGCCCGGCAACTTGCAGGATATCCTCCATCATAACCCCCTGACGATGCTGCTCGTCCTGCATTGTATGAAAAATATCATGATTAAACTGTGTAAGAACCTTTGAAGCCCACACAAAGAAAAATAATGACAGCAGAGTAATAAAACACATCATAAAAAATGTCTGGCCGATTGTACCATTTATAATAATATCTTTTACACATCGCACTGCAATAACCGCTGCTGCCACTGCTGCAATCCTCTGGCTGAATTTCTTATCATAATAAAGAAGGCAACACAACAGCTGAGGTATTACATAAATGACTACATACTCTCCTCCGCCGGATAAATTAAGCCATGTATAAGCCGCCAGAAAAGTAGCTGACATAATATACCTAAGAAGCTCAGCTTCCTTATTGCGGACATAAACAGCCCAGTCAAGCAAGATGCCAATAAACAAAATCACTGTCGGCACAACGACAATCAGATAATTGGCATTCCCCATCAGTATCTGAAGCAAAAAGGCTAACATCAAAAAGCCCTTAATCACCGTCTGGCTTAAAATCACAATTTGATTTGATTTTCTAGTTCTGGCATCCCTTTTACTAAAAGCCCTAAACTTTACTGAAAAATCTTCCATAAATCAAGTCATCCTCCCTTGCATTCAATTTTGCATCATAATACCCTATTGACAGCATCTAAAATACTGCCTTTTTCTTCCTTAAATCCGTCCTTTTTACAATATCACCAATTTTGTCAAAATTCAAGCAAATGGAAAAATTCAGAAAAATTTACTGCCCTGCTGCCCCCTTAGAAACCGACAGCAATGCCTTATAGACCGGCCAAATTCGTAAGCACTACACTTGCGGCAATCCCTGCAAATGTACACAGCAGTGCCCCGGCAAGCATCCAGCTCACCCCCGTAACTGCACGGTGCTTACTATCCTTTGTCGCCAGAAAATAAACTGAAATCGTATAGAATATCGTTTCCGAGCAGCACATCAAAAGTGACGAAAGATAACCCTCCCTTGAGTCTGTCCCAAACTCCTTAAAAATATCTACCAAAAGGCCTGTTGCAGCTGAGGATGAAATCATTTTAATCAATGTAAGGGGCACTACTCTGGCAGGAAACTGCAGCTTTCCAGCAATAGGCGCCAGCATATCCGCTAACGCTGTCAAAAAACCCGATTCCCGCAGCAGCCCGATAGCAATCATCAGCCCAATTAAAGTTGGCAGAATATTAAATACTACCTTCATACCGTCGGCCGCCCCCTTCACGAACGCGTCAAATATATTCGTTTTTGTAAGAAGTCCATAACAAATAATATAGAATAGAATCAGTGGGATAATCATATTAGATAGAAATGTCAAAATATTCATAAACATCCTCCTGCTGCCTGACACTACACACCTTAGGGAGCGCCCCTATCCCCTCAAAAATAAGCAGTGCCGCCTCATACACTCTTTCTATCAAGTTATGAAAGAGAAGAATATTTCAGAACACAAACACATCGGAGAGCAGTCGCCAAGTGAAAAGGAACTTTCAGTTCCTTGCAAGCATTGCGTTTGGGTCTTCACTTCGTTGCGGTCCGTTCTAGACAAGCGTCCACCGGACGCTTAAAACCGTTGCGTACGCGAGAATACAAAATCAGGAACCGTCCCTTAACTCCTCGACAAATCTCGATATCTCTACCTCTTTATTAAACCTCTCCTTTAAATAATAAATGTGCAGGTGCGATTTTGCCCTTGTCATCGCCACATAAAACATCCTGCGCTCCTCCTCCATATCGGCATTCAGGACAGACTTGCTGTGGGGCGTAACGCCCTCATTTGCATCAGGGATAAACACGCATTCAAACTCAAGCCCTTTCGCCCCATGCATCGTCATAAGCATAACCGAGTCCCCCTGCTGTTCGCCCCTCTGCATCTCAAAGCTCCTCCTTGACTGCTCCCTGAGCTCCTCCTGATACCTCTTCATATAATCAAACCAATCTTCAAAGGAATCCTGTGCCCTAGCTTCCTCCAGAAGTTCATCCAATATTTCAAACATATCATCTGCACGCATCCCCCGGTATTCCGCATAATCCTTAATATATTCATCATAACCAATGCCCCTGCGGATAAAATTCACTGCCGCATACGGTCTCATCTGCGCCAGCATTTTTAAATCATACTGGAGCTGCTCTATGCGGTCTGTCATCCAATCTTTATCCTCGTAAAAACACTTTAATTCCTCAAAATCCACATATGGCTCAGTAAATGCATTCCGGTTTACATAACGTTTTGGGCGGTTGATAATGCGCAGCACCTGTCCCCTCTCCCTGTTTCCTCTTGCAATTCGCACATATGTAAGAATGTCCTGAACAATCCAGTGTTCATACAGATTCGGCAGGCGCTCTTTCATCGTAAAGGGGATATTAAACTCCATCAGCTTCGAACTGAGGGAGCGTGCCTGCGTATTTGTGCGGAAAAGCACTGCCATTTCATGGTAAGGCACCCCCTGGTTCCTATAAGAAAGCAGCTTTGCCCGGATTTCCTCATTCTGTTCAGCCACTTGTGCAAACTCCCGGATTTCCACCACATCACTATCTTTCCCCGGCCTGTCAGCACGGATTGCCTTCGGCATACGGTTCTTGTTTTTCCCAATCACCCTTCCTGCTGCCTGCACAATCCCCTGCGCACAGCGGTAATTAACATCCAGAAGGCACTTCCCCGCATCCGGATAATCCCTCAAAAACTGCTTCATAATATCAGGCTTTGCCCCACGGAACCCATAAATAGACTGGTCATCATCCCCCACAATAAAAATATTATGGCAGGGTTCCCCTAGAAGCCGCACCACATCATACTGTATTTTGGAGATATCCTGAAACTCATCAATCAGGATATAACGAAACTGCTGCTGCCACATCTGCCTGATATCCTGCCTCTTTTCCAAAAGCTCATAGCAATATACCAGCATATCATCAAAATCAATCAGCCTCCGCTGGCCAAGGGCACTTTGATATTTTTGGAACATTTCCTGAAAAACATCATTAGAGCAAAGAGGGGAATAATAATTGGAAAGCTCAATCCGCTCCCCCTTCACACGGCTGATTTCCGACTCCAGATCATTTAAAAATTCGCGCTCATCCTGTATTTCCAAATCTGTCTCATGCAAAATACGCCTCAATATATCGTACCGCACTTCATCGCGCACAATATTATCCGCAGTATAATGATATGCATATTTTAATATCATAAAGAATATGGCATGAAATGTGCCGAAACGAACCCCACCACTGTGGGAAGAACAAAGGCTTAAATACCGTTCCCTCATTTGCATTGCTGCTGCCTTTGTAAAAGTAATAACCAGAATACTGGCAGGCGGTACATTCTTCTCCTCAATCAGATAACGGACACGCTCTGTAATAACGCGCGTCTTACCGCTGCCAGGCCCTGCCAGAACAAGCATCGGCCCCTCAAAATGAGAGACCGCCTGCCGCTGTGCATCATTTAACCCTTGCATGCTACCTCGCCTTCTAACATCTCAATTCCCTTCCGGATACGCGCCAGAGACTCCTCTTTTCCAAGAATCTCCATCAGCTCATATGCGCCGCCCGGCGTCATTTGCTTTCCGGAAACTGCTGTGCGCAACGGCCACAGAACCCTTCCGTTTTTCAGCTCCTTTTCCGCTATATAACCCTTGCAGAGTGCTTCTATTCCGGCTATGGAAAAATCTTCCTGTGCCTCCAGTAAAGGAAGCATATCCTTCAGCACCTCCAAAGAATTTTCACTGTTTGTCTTCATTTTCTTATGAGTATACATCTCCGTGCTATACTCCGGCAGTTCGTCAAAGAAATCAATCTTTTCTTTGATATCCGGAAAAACCTCTATCCGTGTCTTCACCAGCTCAGCAATCTTATTTAAATCATAGTCCTTTTTAACCACCTCGCGGATTACCGGAAGGGCATACTCAAGGTAACGCTCCATATCCATCGCCTTGATATACTCGCCGTTCATCCACTTGGCTTTTGTTATATCAAAGACTGCCGGTGATTTGCTGATATTGTGGTAGTCAAATGCCTCTTCCAATTCCTTCAGGGAATAAATCTCCCTGTCCTCGCTAGGGCTCCAGCCAAGAAGTGCTACAAAATTTATAATTGCCTCCGGCAGAAATCCCTGCTCCAATAAATCTTCCACAGAAGAATGCCCGCTTCTCTTCGCAAGCTTTTTATGGTTTTCGTCCGTAATAATCGGACAGTGGACATACTCCGGCACATCCCATCCAAATGCCTCATATAAACGGTTATATTTCGGCGCAGAAGAAAGATATTCATTTCCCCTGACTACATGGGTAATCTCCATCATATGGTCATCCACTACATTTGCAAAATTATATGTCGGGAACCCATCCGTCTTAATCAGGATCATATCATCCAGCTCCTCATTTTCTACCGTAATATCCCCGTAAATTGCATCATGGAAACTAGTCACTCCTGTCGTTGGATTATTCTGGCGGATAACATACGGCATCCCTGCTGCAAGATTTGCTTCAACTTCCTCTTTTGACAAATTCAGGCAGTGTTTGTCGTATTTTGCGATTTCCTTGCCGTCCTCTGTTGTCGCCGAAGCACGCAGCGAATCCAGACGCTCTTTTGTACAAAAACAGTAGTAAGCCTCCCCCTTCTTGACTAACTGCTTCGCATAATCCAGATATACACCGCTTTTCATGCGTTCACTCTGGACATATGGACCATACCCGCCGTCTTTATCCGGCCCTTCATCGTGCACCAGCCCGGTCAGCTCCATTGTATGGTATATAATATCCAGCGCCTCTGGCACAAAACGCTCCTGATCCGTATCCTCAATGCGAAGCACAAATGTCCCACCCTCATGCTTCGCTATCAGATACTCATATAACGCCGTCCTCAGGTTTCCTACATGCATTTTCCCCGTAGGGCTTGGTGCAAATCTTGTTCTGATTTTATTGCTCATGATTTTTATTTTCCTCGTTTCATTCCTTAATATCTGTAATATATTCAAAAATTTCGGACAGATTTCCGTATGCCCGGTAATTTGCCCTCTCATCTCCGCTCTTTTCCTCTGTATTAATTAAGACCAGCTTGTCGCCTTCATAATAGCGCAGCATATTTGCCCATGTCAATGAATTCAGTGACACGCCCGCCACCAGAAGCACATTCGCATACTCAATCGCATTACTTGCTTTCGTCAGACGGCCATTATCAATCATCTCACCGAAAAGAGAAAATCCCGGCCGCAGGATTACCCCACAGTCTTTGCACTTTGGTGTACCGTTATATTCCTTAATATATCTTGCACCATACACTTTTCCGCAGACCGGGCAGCGGTTTTCTTCCGCAGAACCATACAGTTCTACTACATTTTGGCATCCTGCCTCCTGATAATGCCCATAAATCATCCTTGTCACAACAGCCGTCAGCTTTCCCTCCTTTTCCAGCTTCGCTGCGGCTTTATGCACACCGGTAAGCTCGACATCCATCTTATTCAGGATAATATTTTGGTAATAATCAAAAAATTTATCCACCTGACGGCTTAGAAAACGGGTAGATACGATTTCATCGCTCGAAAATCCATATCTCTCCTCAATGTCATAGGCGATATGGTCTGCCCGGATTCCATTAAGCCCAGTTTCCCGTGTCACCTCACTCCCGCTTACCAAAACAATATTGTCATTGCTTTTAATTAGCTCCCTAATCTTATCTAACATCTGGTCCATAACAGCACCCCCTTTGTTGTATCTGATTCGTATCATTTAGACAGAAACTGCGGCCTAATCCCCAAGATATGCACAGATACAATCAACGGCACGGTCGATTCCCACAAGACTGCTGCATATTACCAAATCATAATTATTTAGATTCGTCCACTTTTCTCCCACATGATAGCTATAATAGTTTCCCCTGCGTTTATCATTTTTTAAAATAAAGTCTGCCGCTTTCTTCTCCTCTACGCCATAATTCTTAATCGCGCGTTCCAGCCGGTAATCCATAGATGCACGGACAAATATATTAAAAACATTGTCCCTCTCCCTAAGTACATAATCTGCGCAGCGCCCAACAATGACACACGGGCCCTCCTCCGCTATTTTCCGGATAACATCCGACTGGGCCAGAAAAATCCTGTCGTCCAGAGATAAACCGGAAAAACCAAAATCCTGATTTCCGTAAACATTAATCCCCATTGCCAAAGAGTACAGCAGGCTGTTTGTTGCCTTATCTTCCGCCCGTTCAAATGTCTCCTCCGCAAAGCCGCTCTCCTTAGCCGCACGGGTAATCAATTCATTGTCATAAAATGGAATATCATATTTTTTCGCTAATTTCTCCCCTATCTCACGCCCACCACTACCATACTGCCTGCCAATAGTAATCACCTTTTTCACGAAAATCCCACCTTTCTGTCGGTTAATTTTGTTTCGCTGCCAGCGAACCGACCTGTTGGTAAATATATATTTAAGGAAGCGATGATTTAATCAGTGCTTCCTTATTATTATAACTCTTTCCCACATTTTCCACAAGAGATTAGTTCTGGGAGTTTCCCACTTTTTCATGAAAAAGCCAAATACCCTGCAGCAGGTTTGCGTTTGGCCGTTGCATACGCGAAAATACAAGACAAGGCGATATTAAAAATTCACAAATAAAATAATCCGAAACCGGTTCTTCTCGCAATAACAGTCAATATTCCCTCCCAGCTTTTCAGAGAAAGCCTTGACGCTCTGCAGCCCCAGGCCATGGTTTCTGCCGCTGCCGCTTTCAGGAAGCCCGGTAACGGTATTAAAACTGATTTCTTTCCCACATTCATTTTCCATGTCAATTAAAAGGTATTCTGCTGTACAATGAACCTTTGCAGTCACATATTTCCCAGCTTCCCCCAAATCCTTTACGCTGTTGATTGCATTTTCCAGAAGGTTCGCAAGGACAAGAGCAAACTCATATTCATTCACCGGAATCTCTCTTGGCACCCGTACATCCATCCGCAGGTCAATATGGAACGACTGTGCCTGTTCTGTCATTTTTAGGAGAATTGTGTTCACAATTAAATTTTCACAATATCTGGCAACCTTATTTTCAACAACCACTTCATTGATATGGGCAGCGATATTCCTAATCTCATCATACTCCCCCTGATCCAGCAAAGAATCAATTATCATAGAATAATGCCTCATATCGTGCCGCAGTATTTTGAGATTCCTCTCAGACTGCTCCACCAGATAATGCTGGCTCTCCAACCCCTTAATGTAAGATTCGAACATCACATTTTTCCAATATTCCTCACTCTGCTTTATTTTACTGTCCATATAACGCAGTACGACCACGTAAGATACCAGCATAGTAATCATCAAAAATATACTGACAAGGATATTTTCAGGAAGTTCGTAAAGTGTGTAAGGGAAAAAAGCAAGACAGGAGAAGCTGCTGAAAAAGAATACCGGAATCAGGCATAGTTCCCACCAGCCCTTCATAAATTCCCACTCATAAAATCTATGAAATATATCCCCAATCCTTAAAAAGAGCACCAACAGAATAACAAGATGCATCAGAAAATTTCCGGACAGCGCCAAATACACATTATCCGTATAAATATATAAAATAGACGCCGTGATGCTGCCCACAATCACATAATTGGAGGCACTCAGCCCAATAAAAAGCGCCCTGCTGTCCCTTTTTCTGGAAATAAAAATCCCCGTAGCCTGCGCCGTCAAAATCTGCACCAAATCGACAGCAAAATAACACAGGGCGCTGTCAGGATATAAATTCAGCTTAATAAAATCTAACAGGTTCAACACATTAAAAGAAAGAAAACATATCGCTAACGTTTTCTTTCTGGAATAACGGTGCATCAAAAACAGATAGATGAATGCCATAAAAAATGCATGGCTTAACATATATGAGATATCTTTAAAGTAAACCATCCCGTCCCCCCTCTAATATACCATTTAATATTAACTATATTTTCTTGAAACGAAAAGAAGATATTCCCTTTTCACTTCCGCCGCCCTTGACTTGCTGACTGGAAGCGTTCTGCCGGATTCCATCATCATTCCGTCTGCCGTCAGCTGTTTCACATAATCAAGATTTACAAGAAAGGATTTGTGAACCTGCAGGAAATTCTTCCTCCCTGCAATCTCCTGTATCTCTTCCTCAAAAGACCTCCTGATAAAAAGGCTTCTTAGCATCTCCCCGCCCACCAGATGCACCTCCAGCTTCCTGCAGATATTTTCAATATATTCTATTCTGGAATACGGCGTCTGCACAAGCCCGTCCTTTGTCTTAAGAACATACACCGGCTCCTTTTTCATCATGGCATAAGACCATGCATAATCCAGTGCCTCAAAAAACTTATCCTCATTGATTGGTTTTAATAAATATCTGGCCGCCCTAACTCCATAAGCATCCAGTGCAAAATCATCAGAGGAAGTGACATAAATAATCACATTCTCACAGCCGGCACTCCTAAGCCGGTTGCCAAGGTCAATCCCTGTCTGTCTGGGCATCAGCATATCCAATATATAGACATCCGATATTTTGCCCCCTGATATTCTCTGATACAGTTCAGACGGATCAGAAAATTTCTCCAGTTCAAAATCCCTGCCCGGATACAAATCTTTGTAATACAACAATAATTTCTCTATTTTCAATAAATCCTCAATACTGTCATCACAAATCGTTATTTTCATATGTCCCCTTCTATTCTGCCAGACAACTGTGATATACAATTCAGTCTTCTTTTTCCTGCCTACAGGGAAAATACCTCCAGCTTTTCTTTCATGTCTTGAGAATATGTATTTAACCTCTTTGCCTTGCCAGAAATATCCTCAATGTCCCCATAAACTTTTTCAATATCTGCCAGAATCTCTTCCACACTGGCAAGATTTTCTTCCGACGCTGCAGTATTAGACTGTCTGGAAAGCTCCTGAATTTCTGCCGCCACAACAGCAAACCCATTTCCGTGCTCACCTGCCCTTGCTGCCTCAATACGGCATTGAGGGACAGCAAATTTGTCTGGGACGCAATAGCTGTGATAATTTCTGTGGCAGAGCTTATTTTTAATACGGAATCACTGGTAAGGCTGGTCTGTTCAGACAGAAAACGGATGGCCTCCCTTACATTTACCATCATTTTATTCAATTTATCAAAATGAATCAATGCCTCCTCAGATAACTTCATTATACCACTAGAAATGTCGTTCATCTTAGCCATCTCTGCTCCATTATGCCCTATCATCTCACCCATCGCCGATACATTATGGCTCGTCTGCACAGCCTCCTCTGTCTGATTATTGCAGCTTCCGGCAATATTATGTACCGCACTGTCCACTTCCCTCATAACCTGATAGACGGCCTCTGTTGTGCCCTTCAGCACATCTGACTCCCCAAAAACATCATCACTCTTTGACCTGATTCCGTGAATAATCTGCCCTAACTTATGCTTCAGACTTTCTATGCTGCGCCCCAGTTCCCCGATTTCATCTTTTCTCTTAAGAATATTACCCTCAACAGCAATATCAAGATTTCCGTCCGACATGACACCCAGAAGCTCCATGTTCTTATCCAGCAATAACACAATCCTATTTACCATACAATATACAATCACCACCGACAGAAGGACACCCAGCAAAATCATCACGAAAAGCTGAAGCCTTACTCTATTAATAATCTGAGAAACAGAATCCTGCGGTGTACCCAGAAAAATCATCCCTGCCACATCCTCCGTCCCATCTTGATAGAAGGGGGCATAATATACAACATATTCTTTTCCCAATATTTCCACATGCCTGTTCTGATAAGAATTCCCCTCCGCCAGAACGGACTGCGCAACCTCCTCTGATGCCTTTGTGCCAACCTGCCTGTTTCCATTTTCATCTGTAATAGAAGTAAGCACTCTGGTATCATTCCAGAATATAGTTACATCCAGCCCTGTATTTTCCTTAATATGGTCTACAATATCAATAGACTGGGAAATATTAAGTTCCTCCCCCTTCCACAAATCCCCCTTTTCATCTAATCGGTATGCCCCTTCATAACCTATTTCAAAAATATCCCGCACAGCAAGTGTTGTGGCATGCATGCCGAGATATGCCTCGTCATAAATTCCATTTGCTATCCTATCCGCAGCAACCAGAAACATACTGACACCAAGCAGAATTACAGGGATTAGTGAGAGTGACAAAATCTTCGCATTTAGTTTCATTTAATAATCTCCTTCCGATGCCTCAAAATTGTCAAACATCTTGACATTATAACCCTCCTCCCATTTTTTATATCCCCCTTTTCTTCGCAAAAAGCAATGAAAACTTCGCGTGCTGTATCCGAAAAAACACGAGATGCTTACATTTCAGGGCAAAAAAATAGAGCCAGAAATCTATCTTTAATTCTCGGCTCATTATTGCCATTTACACATTATATATTTTCATATATTCATTCCAGTATTCTTTTTGAAAAGGAACACATATTACGTCATTCTGATACTTCAATGATTTATTATATACCATTTCATATGCAATTATTTCTTTCATCTATATTTCTCTCCAAAATCAGCTATTCATTATCTATGTTATAACTGAATCCAATAACGCTGCTCAATCTTCCATTTCTGCTTGAAAAACTTATGTCCATTCCTATGTCAAAAAGGGCACAACAAAATTAATTCCGGAAAGAAAGTACTTGAAACCCTGCGCAGATTATGATATATTAAACATAGAGAAGGACACCTGCTGCTAACAGGTGCCCCATAGGAGCCCCACTCCAAAGGTGGAGTTTCCCGAGATGGATTTTACCTCTCAGTGAGAGGCGCCCATTCTGGTTGCAACAGGGTGGGCATTATTTTTTTCGCTTATAATCCTTATCTCTGTCGAGAAAGGCAAGCAACGCCATAACAAAGCTACCAAAGGCAATCAGCAAGCCAATTATCCCTATAAATATCAAAATAATATCCGCAGCAGTCATTGGCGCCACCTCCCTTCCTATGTATTCCGGCAAACCGGTCATTGGCTCGGGAGGCTACCACCCCTGTCATGGGTTCCATATTGGAATACTACCACAGTCCGACAGGAATTTCAATTAAATTCTGCTTTCGTGAAATATGTGGAATTTGAATTTTTCCTTCCAGTTCTGCATGATTTCCTTGCATTGTATTTTTATCTTTGCCAGAGTTTACTTCCTATAATCATACTCTCCAATCCCCACAATCAAATGTTCCGTGTAATACTTTTCATTTATGGGAAAATATGCTATATTAAAAATGGTACTTTTTACCCTTAGAAAGGAGGTGAAAGATATGAGTGCTATATCAGGAGTATCAGGAAGCAATTATTACAGCCAGATTGCCAGCGGCTCAAAATTGCAGAGCGCAGCGGACGGCCCTTCCGAGCTGGCGATTGTCCAAAAGGAAAAGGAACAGATTAATGGTTACAATGTTGGACAGCGCAATGCAGAAGATGGAAAATCCGTATTAAACGTTGCAGACGGCGCAATGAGCGGTATCGCAGACAGTCTCCAGAGAATGCGTGAGCTTGCACTGCAGGCATCAAATACTGCTGTTGTCACGAAAGACGACCGCAAAGCAATTCAGGAAGAAATCAACCAGTTAAAGCAGGGAATTTCAGACATCGCTAACAACACAGAATTCAACACCCTGAAACTGTTAGATGGCTCCAATACAAAGATGCATATTGCAGCAGCTCCAGACGGTTCCGGCCCAGACCTAAATACCGGGAATGCTACATTAAAAGCATTAGGCATTGAAGATTTTGATGTAACGAAGGATGATTTCTCTGTAGACACCATTGATAATGCCCTAGAGCAGGTAAATTCCAACCGCAGCAGCATTGGTGCCCAGAGTAATGGCCTGGATTATACAATGAGTTATAATTCACAGGCTTCCTATAATCTGACTGCTGCTACAAGCAGAATGGAAGATACAGACATCGAAAAGGCTGTGTCTGAGTTAAATAAACGGAACATTCTGCAGACATACCGTTTTATTATGCAGAAAAAACAGCAGGATGATGAAAGGCAGAAACTTTCTATGTTCTATATGTAGTAAAGATAATGCAGTAAAAACGGCAGGCTGTCTCGGCCCTATTTTCAGGGAAGGGGCCGCCTGCTTTTCCATATTATCCCAAAAAATCTAATCCTTTTTGCCCACCTGAATTCTGTGAGATAAAAAAGGGCACATACTTCGCTTGTGCCCTAGCAAAAATGCTAAAGCATTTTTGTTGGTGCACCACCACACATCAAGAACTTTCCTAGTATATAAAGTAAGATTTGCGAAATTTCAGGTAGATTTTGTGAAGAAAAAGGCTTATGGCATGGCCGGCATACGGTATAATTAAAAATATATTTTATGTATATGATGTGCATATATGGACATAATGGGCTTTATATTTTGGCAACTTTGTCAATAGCCCTTAAAGGAGGCCGCCAGATGCAGAAGACATTTATTAAATACACCTTTATTATCATTACGACAGCAATTTTACTTATTCTATTTATAAATTTCTTATTTACCCTGCATTCACTGGAAAGCCAGCAATTAAAAACTTTCCAGACAAAATCAGAACAGGTAATCCACACATTGGAAAATAACCAGATTGAACTAACCGAACTAAATGACAGCTTGAACGAAGACTATCTTACTAGGGCAAAGGCAGCCGCCTATGTACTGGACCGCCAGCCGGAAGTATCTATGAATGTATCAGAAATGCAGTATCTGGCAGACCTGCTTAATGTAGATGAACTTCATGTAATTGATGAAAATGGAATTATTGTATCTGCTTCCGTTGAAAAATACATCGGAATTGATATGAGCAAGCATAAACAGACAAAGGAATTTCTCTCCCTTTTCGAAAGTGACGAGGAAGATGCCTACTTGTTTCAGGAACCGCAGCCAAACGCCGCTGAAGACAAAATAATGCAGTATGTCGGTGTTGCCAGAAAAGCAACAAAGGGTATTGCACAGGTTGGTTTTGAACCGACACGGCAGTTAGAGGCAGAATCAAGAAATACATACGATTATATTTTTTCTAAATTCCCCACAGATGAAGGTGAGGAGCTGTTTGCCATAGATACTACTACAGGCCATATTTTAGGCCATTCTGATGGGATGGAAAAGGAATTCGCAGATAGTGCTTACCATCTGCATAATCTGCTGGACTGTGAAGATGGGGCATACCATGAGGGTGAGGATGGCAAAATAATGTATGTCGTAAGCAAAAAGTATAACGATGTCTTGATTTGCGCCGCCCTGCCGCGCGCTGTCCTATTAGAAAAACTTTGGAAAAGTATATTGAATACTTTATTGTATCTGCTGTTAATCGAAGCCGCCGTAATACTGCTCTTAAATTACCTGACAAAGCGGAAAGTAGTTGATGGCATCCATAAAATCATAGAAGATTTGACAGAAATCACAAATGGCAACCTTGATACACAGGTTTCCGTGGAAGGAAACCGCGAGTTCCAAATGCTGAGCCACGGAATTAACAAGATGGTTAAGAGTATTGTCAATATCTCCGACCGTATATCTATCATTATTGATATTAGTGGAATTCCTCTGGCCGCTTTTGAGTACGAACGGGGGGTAAACCATGTATTTGCCACTTCCGGGCTTGGAAAGCTTTTAGATATACCTACCCAGAAAGCAGAAGAGCTTTACAATAATTCTGCCCTGTTTGACCGCTACATCCATAATGTCGCAAAAACCCCAATAGACGGTGAGGTAAATATTTTCCAGATTAATGACTCCAGTTATATCCGCCTCCATATGACAGAATCTGCCGAAGGGTACCTTGGCGTAATCATGGACGCCACAGAATATGTAAAAGAAAAACGAAAACTGCACTATGAGAATACGCACGACCACCTTACGGGATTATACAAATTCCCCCATTTTAAACAGCTAGCGGCAGAAATTTTAAAAAATATGCCAGAAGGAAGAATCTGTGCTGTCGTCATGCTGGATTTAGATTATTTTAAAAAGATTAATGATACATTTGGCCATGACGCCGGTGATAGCTATCTGATAGGCTTTTCCAGTGTTATGCACAAAATGCCTAAAACACATTTTGTAACCGCACGGCGCTCCGGTGATGAATTCTGCATGATGATTTATGATTGCGGCGAAAAATCAGAAATAGAAACTTTCCTTAATACTTTTTATGAAACCCTTGGCAAAAGCCCGGTTCCACTATCCAATACATATTCTAAAACAATCAGCGCCTCCGGCGGCTTCGCATGGACATCGGATTCGGACGCAGACATATCAGAGCTTCTAAGCTGCGCTGATAAGGCACTTTATGAAGTAAAACAAAACACCAAGGGATGCTATGTCGAATATCAGGCATAGCATCATACAGAAGAAAACTTATAACGATAAAACGCGTTCTGCAGAGATGCAAAACGGCGGCGGGAGGTAAAGACATCTCTTTTTATCCTATATATAAAATATGCACATGTGCCGGCACAGAGTCCACTGCGTCCGGCACGCTGCATACACGAAAAAAGCTATCACTCATCCCTAAGCTTCCGCCGCATAATAATCTATCTCTTTATTTTAGTAAACGCATGTATTTTATGCGTTTATTATATATCTATCTCTACGGGATGTTCCCTCCTGATATATCCTTAACATACATATAATTAAACTCTTTGCCTTGAGGTGTTTGTAGAATTGCGAAAATTGCGTAGCAATACAGCAATCCGTAGCATCAGTTGGGGGCAAAATGCCTTTTGACCCCAACATCATCATATGATAAAATAAGAAAAAGCGAAAGACTGGGTTTACTGGCAGTTCCACAGCGATATCCGTGTCTTTTGCAGAAAGGCGGATAGGAAGGTATGAAAAAAAACAAGACACAAAACAAGAAAAAAGTACGGAATGCTTCGATTAAAACAAAAATTATCGGAACCATCGTACCAATTATTGCAATCCTGGTTATCATTATGATTGTGCTTGCTTACACGATTTCCAGCAGAACCATCCGAAACAATGCTGAGGAACTTTTAAATTCCTCCATCAGTTACCAATCCAAAAGCATTGTCGCATGGCTCGAAGAAAATCTGGCATCGTTCTCCAGTGCAAAGCGCATCATAGAAGAAACAAAACCATCAAATGAGGAACTGCAGGATATTTTGGATTCTTACTATAATTTTAATGCAAATTATCCTAATGGGCTGTACATAGCAGATACAGAAGGCAATGTTATGAAGGCTGCAGGTTCGCAGCGGACATTTCAGGATGTACTAAATGAGACATGGTATCAGGAGGGCCTGTCACGAGTAAACATGCATTACGGAAGTGCATACCAAAGCGCAGATGGCACAAGCCAGGTCAGCGCCTCAGCCATTATCAATGACAATTCTGACAACATCCGTGTGATATCAGGCGATGTATCTCTGGAAAGAATTACTGTAATAACAAATTCCTTTGTAAAGATGCATGATGCAGAGGCATTTTTAGTGGATACCCAGAATGGAACTATTCTGGCACACCGCGATTCTTCCCTGATTTCTACGACACTGGACACCTCCAATAAAGACAGATTCCTTGCAGCTGTTGCAAAAAAATTGGAAAAACGCGACTATTCCAACTGCGAATTAGAAGGAAACCTCACTGGTTTCGAATCCATCAGTGGGACAGACTGGGTGCTGGTATCATTTGTGCCGCGTGAAATCATTTATTCTGATGTAAACAGCCTGCGTACAAAAATGATTGTAATTGCAATAATCTCCCTGCTGATTCTGGTATTATTAATTGAACGGATTGTTCATATGGTAGTAAAGCCAATCCGCAGCCTGACCAATACAATTACTACTATGGCGGATGGAGATTTTACTGTAGATGTGAAGGTACGGGGCCGGGACGAAATTGGAAGAATGGGACGGAGTGTCGAAGAGTTCCTTGTATCTATCAGGGGTATGCTGCATGAGATACAGGATATTTCGGGCAAGGTTTCCAGCCAGTCAGAGACAACTAACAGCTTGTCCATTGATATGAATGACATTGCAAAAATACAGGCCACGTCCATGGGTGATTTAAATACAACCGTAGACCAGCTCTCCGAATCTATTAGTGAAATTGCAGACAACGCAACTTCTCTGGCAATGGTTGTATCTGATACAAAAGCCACCAGTTTAGAAGTTGAAAAGCATATGGAGCAGACAGTCTCCACATCGGAAAAGGGCAAGAATGACATGCAGCACGTTAATTCTGCCATGAATAGTATCAGTGATTCTATCCGTAAACTGGATAATGCGATTGATAAAGTGGGTAAAGCATCGGAAGAGATTACAAATATTGTAACTGTTATCGGAAATATAGCAGAAGAGACAAATCTTTTATCATTAAATGCCTCGATAGAAGCGGCGCGGGCAGGCGAGGCAGGCAAAGGGTTTGCCGTCGTAGCTTCCGAAATCGGAAAACTGGCGCAGACTAGTACGGAATCTGTAGAAAACATTGTTCAATTAATAGGAGAAGTTACACGGCTTGTTCAGGAAACAGTACAGCAGGCTGCTGAGAGCATGGAAAATATTGACGAAAGCAGCGACATGATTCAGACTGCGCTCCAGACCTTTGATGAAATCTTTAGCGACATCCATATAACAGAAGATTTAATTGGACAGATGATGGTTAAAGTCAGCGAAGTTGACGAGGTTGCCACCAATATGGCGGCTATTTCGGAAGAACAGGCTGCCAGCACAGAAGAAATAAATGCTACTTCGGAAAACATGGTAATTCAGGCAAATACAATAGCCAGCAGCAGCAATACTGTAATGGATGACGCAAGCGAGCTGTCAGAAAGTGCAGAAAGCCTGAAGGAGCGGATTGAACGCTTTAAAATATAAGCGTACACAGAAAGGAATAGGTATGGATATGAAAAAGAGATGGAAAATAGCAGCAGCCCTTCTGCTGTGCCTAGGCATACTTACAGGATGTACCGGAAATACCAGCGGCGAGGACGATTCTGCAAAGGGCATAAAAATGTATCTGACAGTCTCTTCTGCAGATACTTTCCGGCAGACATTAATTGACACAGCAGAAAAAACAGCAACGGAAATGGGGGCTGAATTTGCAGCAAATGATGCGGAAGGCTCTCTGGAAAAACAGCTTGCCCAGATTAAAGAAGCCGTAGACGGCGGATATGATGTTATTCTCTGCAACCCAGTTGACGTAGATACTGCACTGCAGTTAAAAGTGGCTGCAGGAGACCTGCCGATTGTATTTTACAATTCCTGTCCTGATGATGAATATCTGGAAGCAGATAAATATATCTTTGTCGGCTCAAATGAAGCTGATGCGGGAAAGTTCCAGAGCGAATACATATTAGAACAGTTTGCTGGGCAGGACAGCATTAATGTAGCTATCTTCGAGGGGGAGAAACTTCATTCTGCCACGCTTGGCAGGACAAGTGCATTAAAGGCAGCTTTAAAAGATTCCGGCAAAAAGATTCATTATGTTTTTGATGATTATGCTGACTGGGATACTGAAATAGCAAAACAGCGCTTTGAAGTTCTTTTAAAAACAGGGCAGAAAGTAGATGTAGCCGCTTGCAATAACGACGGAATGGCCCTTGGAATCATTCAGGCATGTGAAGAAAAAGGAATCAGCTTCAATGATATTAAGATTATCGGCATCGACGCAACAGCCGACGGCTGTCAGGCAATTGAGAATGATAAAATGGCATTTACCGTGTACCAGTCAGCAACCGGCCAAGGCAGTTATGCGGTAAAAGCAGCAGCACGGCTTGCCCAGGGAAAATCATTAGACGGTATGAAGTACCTCTCAAAAGACAAGAAATATGTCTGGGTTCCCTTTGAAAAAGTTGACAAAAGCAATGTGCAGAAATATAAATAGAAACTGAATTGACAACCTACTTGTTCAATGTTACTATTACTACGGCAGTTAAACGTAAACGAATTTACGAAAGTAAAAACGTCAATATTTAACCGCCATAGTAATAACATAATTGATACTATAGATGGAACAATAGAAAGGGGTATTCATGAACGACAGAAATCGAAATATATTTTTTAACGAGGACAACGACATCGGTGCGGTTATTACAGTAACAGATGAAGATGGCAACGAGATGGAAGCTGAACTTATTGCATGTATTGAAGTAGAAGAATTCGGCAAGGAGTTTGTTGCCGTTGTTCCAAACTTTGACGAAAATGCAGAGGAAGCCGAAGCTTTAATTCTCGAATATTCAGAAGACGCCGAGGGCGAGCCTGTATTTTCAGCTGTGGAAGATGATGATATATTTGAAGCAGTTACGGAGGCATTTAACGACTTCTTTGCACAAGAAGACGAAGAAGATGACAACGCATATGAAGACGATGGAAATTCGGGCTACTTAGATGATATCGGTGATATCATTCCCGGCGTATCAATTCGGAAAGACTGATTTTTACAGGGCACCATAAAAATAGAGAAATAATTTTATGGTGCCCTTTGCTTTTAAAACCATCAGTAGTTTTATTGTCAATTTTTTGTAATTAAAATGTAATATTTCCCAGAAAAATGATATATTTTTTTAAACTTTTTGATGCAATTTCTTTACCTTCTTCTTTTATAATAAAGTGAATGTGAATTCTGTTGATAATTTTGACTTCAGGCAGATGACAATATTTTAAAAAAGAGGTATGATATTTCTAGAACGTGTTTGAAAGATGCTTTCTACCAGATGTGTACAAATGGCAGGAACGATTTTTCAAACACATTTCAGGGCAGGCTGGTTTACCAGCACCACCTGCCAAATCCATAATTATAGTAAACGCATAAAATACATGCGTTTACTATAATGGATGCGCACGGATGCACATAGGAAGTATGCTGCTTTGCAGCGTGTACCCGGCGCTGCAAACGAAGCAAAACGCAAGCGTTTTTTTCGTTTACTATAAAATGAAAAGAGGATTAAAAAGGCAAAATGAAAGCAAGAAACAAGACAGCAGAGACCTTAGAAACAAAAAAAACATCTGGGAAAAAACCTTCTAAAGTTTTTACGGCACTGGGAATCACGCTGGCCGCAGCGGTTCTTATCGTAGCAGGCGTCATTTTCTACCAGAAAGCACATTATAAAAACCGCTGGTACAAAAATACCTCTATTAACGGCGTTGATGTTTCCGGGCAGACACTAGAAAAATCAAAAGAAAAATTGCTGCAGGTACATGACGGCTACGCCCTTGCCATCAAGGGCAGGGATAACGGTCGGCTGACAATTGACGGAGATGCGATTGATTACCAGTTTGATATCAACTCTGATTTTGAAAAGCTTTTTAAAGAACAACATAACAAATTTCATTTATTTACATCCAAGAACAATTATACTCTGGAGTACTCTGTTTCTTATGACGGGACAAAGCTTTCTGAGTTGGTAAATGAATCAGATTTGGTTGCCGGAAGTGACAGCTATCCTATTGTAAAACCCCAATCCGCCTCCGTCTCTTATGATGAAACAAAACAGCAATATGTCTGTGTTGATGAAGTGCCAGGAAATAAAATTATTCCAGATGCCTTATTGGATGCCATCACAGATGCCTTGACGAAGGCCCAGACCAATCTGGACATTACGGATGACAAAAAATATCCTGAACTTTATAAAAACCCGAAAATCAAATCCGATGATGCAGAATTGCAAACGGCATTATCCCTAAGCAACAGTGCTGCACTCCGTTATATTGTATGGAATATGGGTGAGGGCGTAAAGGAACAGATTACCCCTGCAGAAATTTCACAGTGGATTACATACAAAAACGGCAGGATTAAATATGATAATGATGCTATTGCAGATTGGGTAGAAAATTTCTGTTTAAAATACAAAACCGTGGGCAAAACCAGAACCATAAAGTCCCATAATAAGAAGCCGGTTAAAATCTATGGCGGTGATTACGGGTGGCAGCTTGATTATGAAAAAACTCTGGCTCAGGCCAAAAAAGCGATAAAGGTAGACATTGACAAAGAAGCCACAGAAAATTATATTAATAACCCAAATAACGAAAACAGAAAAGCATTGACTATAAAACGGAAAGTTATCTACGCCAATACCGCATTTAGAAAGGATTATAAAAATTTCATAAATGACTGGGATCCAGAAAATTATATAGAGATTTCCATCAAAGAGCAGAAAGTATATGTCATCCGCAACGGTAAAGTGGCATTTAGCTGCCGATGCATCACCGGGCTTCCAGTGGAGGGCAGGAGCACACCGACCGGCGCCTTCTTTATTAAGGAACACCGCGAAGCATATACCCTTACCGGAGCTGACTACAGCACCCCTGTTACAAACTGGGTACGCATCACATGGACCGGAACCGGGTTCCACCCTGCTACATGGCAGCCTTGGTCGCGCTGGACAAAGGATTTATATAAGACAAGAGGATCGCATGGCTGTATTAATCTGGCTGTTGCCGACGCCGCCAGAATTTATAAAATGAGCAAATACCGAGAAGCGACTTTCATTCATTAATCCAAAACAAAAACCGGCTTAGGTTGTCGCCGGAATTTACCAAAAAGGCAAAAGTTACCTGTATCTATACAGAGATAACCTTTGCCTTTTTATCTGCGGGAAAATAATCAAGAACGATAATCCCCATTAATCTTTACATAATCATAAGTCAAATCACATCCCCACGCCTTTGCCTGACACTCCCCGTCCTGCAAATCAACAGTGATATAAATTTCATCTTCAGCCAGCACCTTTGCGGCAAATTCCTCAGAAAATTCCATACCTGCACCATTACGGCAGACAGAAACCTTTCCCGCTGCAGAAATCAGGTCCACATTCACTTTCATAATATCAAATTCTGCGTCCGCATAACCAATCGCACATAGAATACGCCCCCAGTTTGCGTCCCCTCCAAACATAGCACATTTAAACAGGCTGGAACCAATAACACTCTTTGCCACAGTAATTGCTGTCTGCAAATCCTTTGCACCGCTGCAGGTACATTCTAAAAATTTGGATGCCCCCTCGCCATCTGCGGCCAGCATTTTTGTCATATTCTGCATAACAATATAAAGCGCCTGCTTAAATATTCCATAATCCTCATTTTCTTCCGTAATCTCTTCATTCCCGGCTAATCCATTTGCCATAACGCTAACCATATCATTTGTGGAAGTATCACCGTCAATAGATAGGCAGTTGTATGTGACCTTGACAATCTCACTAAGCGCCTTTTGCAGCATGTCTGATGATATTGCCGCATCTGTTGTGATAAAGTTTAAAGTAGTTGCCATATTTGGATGAATCATCCCGCTCCCCTTTGCCATACCGCCCAGATAACAGGTCTTTCCTCCTATTTTAAACTCTACGGCAGACTCCTTTTCCACTGTATCAGTTGTCATAATAGCCCTTACCGCTTCCATATGCCCTTCCCTCGAAAGCCCCTGCGCCAGTGCATGCATCCCATTTGCGAACGGCTCCACCGCTAGCGGCTCGCCAATCACTCCAGTAGATGCCACAATTACTTCATCCGCTGTAATCCCAAGCTCCTTTGCAGTAAGTTCACAGACTTTTTCCGCCACCTCTATTCCATCTGCATTACAGGTATTAGCATTTTTAGAATTAACAATAACCGCCTTTGCAATACCATTTGTCTTCTTTAAATGCTCCTTTGTCACCAGAATCGGTGCCCCTTTCACCTTATTCTGTGTATAAACGGCTGCTGCATTACAGGCTGTTTCACTGTAAACCAGACCCAGATCATTTTTATTTTTATCAGGATTAATACCGCAATTTAGGCCATTTGCAGTAAAACCCTGCGCAGCACATACGCCGCCTTCTACATAGGTGTATCCATCAAATTTTTCCATCTTCATATTAATTCCCCATTTCTGCAAGGTGTGAACTTCGTTCACTGAAAACATTGTCACCGTATATCATAACAGATTTTTATAAAAATGGCGAACTTTTTCTACACGGAAATCAATTTTCAGTATATATTCATTACTGCTCCTATTAATATGTCACTATTTACAGACGATTGTTTTCTAAACGATAACTCCCTGTTATCCGTCATTTTTCAATGTGCCTGCGTCCAGCTGTGTTTCTGTTTTTTGCCCTCACAGAGTATGGTACGCCTAAAAAGAAGGACAAGATATGCCGCCAGACAACAACGGCTTTCCAGAGGAACTTTGTCTTGCAGAGCTTTGATGGATATGCGCCTTGCAGCACTGTCTGAGCAGCATGCGCGGTTTCAGGTTTTCCTAGGAGGCACGCTCCCGCTACCTCTCATAACGCAACGGTACATAGCAGGACAAAATACGCCCTGCAAGTACCGGCGATTCGAGAGTACCTCTGCGGAAAGCCATGAAATCCGCCGCATGGTGTGAGTTCGCGGAAAGGCGCATAAACCAAGCATCAAAGCCGCAAGACAGATAGTTCCTCGGAAAGGCGAAATGTTGCAAGGCATATTCCGTCCTTCTTTTTAGGCGTTTTGCTTGTCTGTGAAGCAAAAAACAGAAACATAACTGGATGCAGGCACAAACAAAAATTAACAGATAACAGGGAGTTATCGTTAAATAAACATCGTCTGTAAATAGTGACATATTGATTTGGGGCAGTAATGAATATATATACTGAAAATTGATTTTCGTATTTTTTCTACAAGTTCTTTCGGTACAATACTCGGATGGAATTCAGTACGCAGAGCATTGCAACGCCAGAATCTGCAAATACTGCCATCCACATGGAAGCAATTCCACACAGCCCCAATACCATCACTGCAGCTTTTACTGCTAATGCAAAAATAACATTTTCCTTCGCTATCCGGCTGGTTGCTTTTGCTATCCGAAAACTTTCTACTAATGAAGTCAGGCGCGAATTCATAAATACCACATCTGCCGCTTCAATCGCTGCATCCGCGCCGCTTCCCATGGCTGCCCCGATATCCGCTCCTGCCAAAACAGGGGCATCATTGATTCCATCTCCAATAAACATAACAGCACCGTGCTGCGTACGGATTTTTTCGAGATTATTCAGTTTATCTTCCGGCATCTGGCGGGCAAATACTTCGTCAATACCAGTAACTTTCTGCACTGCCTCTGCATTTTTCTTGGTATCTCCAGTCAGCATTGCTGTGTAAAGCCCCTGATCTGACATAGATTGTATGGCATTTTTAGAGTCCTGTTTAATTATGTCATTTATCAAAATACGCCCGGAATATTGATTGCCATATGCTACAAATACTTCTGTGCCAGAATCCTCCAAATCTCCCTGCGGTATTGTAATCCCATAGCGCGCCAGCAGTTTCTGGTTGCCGCAAAGTATCACGCTGCCTGCCGTACTGCTGTCGTCGGAATCTATAACGCTGCCTGCTGTACTGCTGCCGTCAGAACTTTCCAAGCCACTGGCCAAAATAACTTCCATGCCTTCACCTGAGATTTCTTTTATTTCCTCCGGTTCCGCATAAGAAATCTTCCGCTCTGCTGCCGCCTCACGAATGCTGGCTGCAATCGGGTGGGTTGATGCGCTTTCTGCACTTGCTGCCCATGACAAGATCTGCTCTTCTCTAAAATTGCCGCATGCTTTTACTGATTCCACTTTAAAGTTTCCTTCTGTAATCGTCCCTGTTTTATCCATAACGACTGCCTTAATATCTGCAAGCATTTCCAGTGCTGCCCCGCCCTTGAATAAAATCCCCCTCTTGGAGCCTGCACCGATCCCTGCAAAAAAAGCTAGCGGCACACTTAATACCAGAGCGCACGGACAACTGATAATCAAGAAGGATAATGCCGTGTAAACCCACTGCGACCAATGCCCGGTAACTAGGGATGGAATAATCGCAGTCCCTAATGCCAGAAATACCACAAACGGCGTATATATTCTGGCAAATTTTGTGATAAAACGGTCAATTTTAGGTTTAGATGCCGCTGCATTTTCCACCGCTTCAAGGATTCTCGTCACCATAGAATCCTCCAGCAGTTTTTCTACCTCAAGATAAATTACACCAGATGTATTTACACAGCCTGAGAAAATCTGACTTCCCACACCAACTGCAACCGGCACCGGTTCCCCCGTAACTGCTGATGTGTCAATACGGCTCTCCCCGCGAATTATTTTCCCATCCAGAGGTATACGGTCTCCCGGGCGGATTTCAATAATATCTCCGATATTTATCTCCTCCGGGTCTGTTTCTACTATTTTGCCATCCACAGAAAGACGGACTACTTCCGGACGCATATCTACGGCATCCATAATCTGTTTTCTGCTCTTATTGACAGCCACATCCTCAAAAAATTCCCCCACACGGTAAAACAACATGACACCGACTGCCTCTGCAAAATCTCCGATGGCAAAAGCGCCGATTGTAGCAATTGTCATGAGGAAATTTTCATCAAACATCTTCCCACGGAAAAGATTTCTTGCAGCAGTAATTACAATCTCCGCCCCCAGAATAACATATGAAATAACAAAAAGGACATCAGGTAAATACTCTATCTCTGTCATATGATGAATCAGCATAGCAGCCGCAAAAAGAAACGCTCCCCCAACTAAAGACACTGCCTCCCTATTTTCCAGAAAATCCCTTCTGCCACTTTGTATTTTTGAGCCTGAGCCCTCCTGCGTGTGATGATGCGCATGTTCATGATGGTGCTCCACGCAAGTACACTCTTCCCCATGGTGATGCGCATGTTCATGATGGTGTTCCCCACAGGCACACCCTTCTCCATGGTGATGCCCATGCTCATGGTGGTGTTCCCCACAGGCACACCCTTCTCCATGGTGATGCCCATGTTCATGGTGGTGTTCCTGCCTGCTGTTAGATTTCTTCCCGCGCAGTAATTTCCCAATTTTTGTTCCCGGCTCGATTTTATCTGCTAATTCCTGCAATAATGGTATCACTGCATCCGGATCACCAGCTTCTACTAATAACTGCTGTGTTGCAAAGGTCAATGTCACCTGCTCCACCTGAGGCAGTTCATTCATCTTAACTTCCAGTTTTGCCGCACAGTTTGCACAGTCAATCCCCGTAATGGAATATTTCTTTTTCATAGACACCTCATTTCCGCATAATAGAAATGCACAAATTGAAAACCATTTTCAAATCACTTGTTCATATGAACAATTATTCATATGATGGTTATACTATAGCACTATTATTACTAAAATGCAACCCCCTTTATCCATTTTCACCATTATCAGAAAAAGCCAAAGGGCACAGACTTCGCCTGTGCCCTAGTAAAAATACTAAAAGAACTTTAAAATATTTTATTTTTATCGTTTACTCTTTATAAGCTTTGTATACAGTTTTTCTTTTGATTTCGGTGCCTGAACCACTATTTTTTTCGGGACACCGTGAAATGCATTCTTTCCTATTGCGCCCGCTTTAAGCTTCTTTGTTTTTATTACAATTTTCTTTAAAGAGGAGCATCCATAAAATGCCTGTTTGCCAATTTTGTTTACATTGCTTCCAATCGTGACTGTCTTTAATTTTTTACAATCCTTAAAAGCATCTGGCGAAATCGAAGTAACTTTATATTTTTTCCCTTCCAGAGTTACACTGGCCGGAATCTCTGCTTTTGTTACCTTCTTATTCTTTGCCTCAAAATAGGAAGCTGTAGGGTTTTTCCCTGCCTTTGTCACCTCATAAAACTCACCGGAAGGCAGTTCAATCACGGTGCCTTCCTGCAGTTCTTCGTCTTCGTCATCGTCACTTTCAAAAGAATCATTCCTTACACCCCAGACTGTCTCATTATTGTCACCAATCGCAGTAAATGTCATCGTCTGGTTATGGTCGTATGATTCATCCTGCTGCTTAAAAAATACACCATAATATGTCACGCCATTAATTACAAATGTAGCCAGATAACTGTTTTCCTTTTCTTTCCACGTCCCAACCACATTTCCATCAATCGTCCCATCTGATTTTAAGACAATTTTCTCTGATGACATTACGCTGCTTCCATTTGACGCCGTTCCATGGTTAATAAACTCATATGTACCGACAATATCTTTTTCTGTATAGCCAGTCTTAGAAATACTGTCACCGCGGTTCTCAAATACTGCTGTTACCGGCCAGCCTTTCTCGTTGATAAACTGCTGATGTACCCGGAGCTCAAAATATTCCCCTGAGTTTGAAAAACGGGTATGATAAAATAAATATCTCTGGCCATCCTTGTCTATTAATGCAGAATTATGCCCGGGACTCTTATACGCCTTAGGGATATTCTCAAATTCATAATTTCCCATTACCTTAATGCCAAGTTTATTATGGTTATCCTTATTACTGTTAACCACGGCACTATTTCCAGCCGCATCCAGATATGGCCCCTCCGGTTTCTTGGAGCGGAACAGACGCATATTGTAACCGCTCACGGAATCCAGATACTCATATGTAACATACAGATAATAATACTCTGTCTCTTCATCGTATAAAATAAACGGGCCTTCGCCGGATAATGTATGCCCGCCCGCAATGCGGGTTCCAAAATATTCATCAATTACCCTGCCGTCGCTGGTCTTTCCATTTTTTCCCGGATAAATTGCCGCCCCGGTCTGAGGATTGATTTCCAAAAGATAAATGCCGCCTGACCAAGAGCCATACGTCATCCAGAGCCGCCCTTCTGTATCATTAAATATAGTAGGGTCAATTGCATTCGGCGCATAATCTGTATTATAATTTGCACCTGACGACCAGTTGTTATTATATCCATCTTTCAGTGTCCCATTTGCAATTAACCCGTAAATATTTGTATTTGTATAAATTTTATCTATATTGCTATTTTTGTCACGCGCACTTACCTTGGTAAAGCCTGAATATACCAAAGTCCCCGCGTACTGATAACCTCTGTCAATCTGCTTGGAAACGGCATATCCAATGGCAGAACGGCAGTAAGTTGAGGAAACTGAATAGTACATCATGTAAGCGCCCTTGCTGCCATCCTTATTTATATAATTTTCATTCCAGAATACATCAGGCGCCCATACCGCATAGCCCCCCTTGCAGTCGGCGTCATCCTTTCCAGCCCATTTAAATGACTCCGCAAGATTTTCTGACAGATTCCCAAAATGTGTGTTATTTGGCGTTGTATAACCATTGCTGCATAACGTCCAATTTGCAAGATCCTTTGACTTTGCTGTTGTGATATGTGTGCCAAAAGCATAATAAGTACCATCTTCCCCTACGACAATAGATGGATCATGCACCGTGACGTGAGCTAGTTCCCCTGAAACTGCTGCAGATGCCACTGTCTGACTTCCACATGGCACCGCGCCCAGTACCGCGCTGACAGCCATAACTGCTGTTAGTCCCACGGCTGCCCATGACTGTAATAATCTTCTTTTTCCCATAAATAACCTCTTTTCTTCATTTTTTAAAGGAAAGCTTTGCCCGCTATGCGGCAGGCACTAGAAAAAGTGCCTATTTAGCTATCCAATTAAATTTAGAATAATCTGGTTTTTAGGAATTGTCAAGACTTTCGACCGCTCTTAACAGGTAATATATTTTGACGATAAAAGTGCAGTTTATGTAAATGGCATCAAGAATTTTCCGTTAATTCGCTTTTTCTACAAATTTTCCCTATTCTATATGGTGCTAGCACCATATAATTAATACACTTAAAAGAAGAACTATTTGCTCTTTTTCAACTTTTCTAATATGCCTATCACATTCGGTTGTGTTGACATAAATTTTACACCACGTTTCAGCATACCCATTACCTTTTTTGCTTTCTGTTCAATCTCCTTAGCGGTATGTTCACTTGTCAACATCAAATGATTTCCAGCTATGGTATATTCCCGTTCTATATACTCATCTGTTATCGGAAACATATCCTGTATCAGAAATGCACTCTGCCTGCTATCATCTAATTTCACAATATGGATAATGTCACAGGGCTTCCCCGCTTTTCTTTCTTTTCCATAATTCGCTTATATTTATCAATCTGACTGGACAAAGGTATTATCCAGTAAATTCCAGTATTTGTATCTTCAAAACAATAATAATGTGGTCTATTCCCTGCCTTATTGCCTTTAAGATACGGGTCAGCCATATCCTCAAAAAATTTATCTTTTATAATATAAAACCCCGTTTTCTTCATCCGCTTGTCCTCATTATAGAAAAAGTCCTTCACCTTACGGCGAAGGACTATACTTTCAACCCAACCACTTATATACCGCATATTGGTCAGCGGTACACTTTCAACCCGACCATTTATATACCACATATCGGTCAGTGGTAAACTTTCGTTGTACTTTATTCTAACAAGCCCAAGAGGGAAAGTCAATAGAACTTTCCCTTATAATTTTATGTTTTCACCACATATTTTATACAAAAGTTTAATGCCAAAATAGAGCCATAGTATCATATTTCAAATCCAAGTTATACTAATATCGATTGCCAGACAATGGAAGCAGTTTTATGATGTCAATTTAATAAATAACACACCGCTACCCTATAATCCCCACTGCCCCTATTAATCTGGTACCATTTACAGACAATTATTTTTGAGCAGTAATAAATATATATATACTAAAAATTGATTTCCGTGTAAAGAAACAAAATTCCATTGATATTCGTTGATAAATTAGGTACAATATCAAATATCAATTGATAAAAGGTGATGAATAATGGCATTAGTAAATATTGGCTCAGAAACAGAGCAGATTGAATATAAAAAGAGTATTGGCGAGTTAAAGGAAGCGATGTTTTCTATTGCCGCCATTTTGAACAAGCATCAAAAGGGTGAATTGTATTTTGGTGTGAAAAATGATGGAACAGTAATCGGACAGAAAATCAATGATGAATCTTTGCGGAAAGTAAGTCAGGCAATTAGAAATCATATTAAACCTGCTATTTACCCGGAAATAAAAATACAACAATTTGGTGACAGAGAGACTATCTTAGTAAACTTTGAAGGAAGCCGATGTCCATATCTTGCCTACAATGTGCCAAGAATAAGAGTAGCAGACGAAGATCTTGTTATGGATCAGGATACTTATGATTCTATGATACGTAAGCGTGATAATGTTGATTTTTCATGGGAGAAGAGAGTATCCAAGTACAAAATTGACGATGTGAATGGGGATGCTTTTTTTGAGTATCTAAGGAAAGCAAAAGAAGCTGAAAGAATTGATTTTGAGGACGTGGATATAAAAATTGTCTTGGATAAATTGGAACTGATAGAGGGAAACTATCTTTTAAATGCAGGTGCTGCTCTTTTTTGTGATTGTGGTATTGTCAATGAATTACAGATTGCAAAATTTGCATCTGATGAGCGCCTGACATTTACCGACATACGAAGATACAGCGGTTCTGTTATGGAATTAAAGAAAAAAGCAGAACAGTATATTATTGATGCTATGGATTGGCGTGTCGAGTTTGGAAGTTTGACGAGAAAAGAAATACCAGAAATTCCATTGGATGCAATCAGGGAGGCGATTACAAATTCCTTTGGCCATAGAATGTTCGATAGTGGGCAAAGCAACGAAATTGCCATTTACAAAAATAGAATTGAGATATATAATCCGGGTGCTTTTCCTGCTAATAAAACGCCAGAAAGTTATGTGGCGGGAAATCAAAGGCCAATTCGTAGAAACCCTCTAATTGCTCGCACATTATACTACTCTAAAGATATGGAAAGCTTTGCAACAGGATTAAAGCGTATTAAGGATGCTTGTGACAAGGCTGGATGTAGGGTGGAATTTGAAACACCAGATGATGGTTTTGTTGTTGTATTTTATCGACACAATACTCAAAAATTGAGCGGTACCGCTCAAAAAAACGCTCAAAAAACCGCTCAAAAGGAAGAAAAGATCAATGCGCTGCTTGAATATTGCAAGGAACCGAGAAACAGAGAAGAAATGATGAAGTTTCTTGGTATAAAACACAGAACCACATTCAGAAGTGATTACCTAAATCCATTATTGGACGAAGGTAAAATTGCAATGACAATACCTGATAAGCCGCGGAGCAAGAATCAAAAATTCTATTCTGTTTAACTTTCACGAAATAGCCAAATACCCAGCAGCAGAACAACGGAGCATGACTTAATTTCTCTAAAGGAACCCTTTGGTTCCTTGGCAAGTTCCTCCCCAAAGGGGAATTCGCTAAAAGCGCATGGGTATTTGGCCCATTGCTTCACGGGAATAAATAACACACCGCCGCCCTATACTCCCCCTCTGCCCATTCCTCCAAATGATATTCCGCATCACCTAATTCATGCTCCACACAGATTTCTTCCCCCAGACGGATGCAAAAGGAATCCATAGCCAGCTTCATCCCCAATCCAGTTGCCTTCATAAAACTTTCCTTCAATGTCCAAAACCGATAAAACGTTTCTATTCTCTTTTCCTCCTCCTGCTGCATAATATATTCATATTCCGAAGGGCAGAAGAATCTTTTTGCAATCTTCATTTTGATAGGGGCAATATATTCAATATCGCATCCAATTTCTGTATCTGCAAACACCGCCAAAACCATCTTTTCTGAGTGCGAAACATTAAAATGAATATCGGGATAATCCGGAAAATAAGGCTTTTCATTCTCTCCAAAAGCAATTCTCACCTCAGCCTCCCGAAGCCCATACTCCTGCAGTCCCTGATCAATCAATACCCCTGCACCAAGAGCCAGCAGCTTGCCTTTTTGCTGACGCATACTATCAATCTTATGCCTTCGGCCCTCCGATAACTCTTCATAAAAACGCCTAAAAATTTCTACATCCTCCAGACTCTCCGTATTCAGCTTATAAAGCTTGTGCATAATTCCCCCTTAGTAAATTAAATAGTTAGTATCTTGTCCCATTGATATTTTGTAAAATAACGCAGGCATATTTGTTCATCTACTGCGCTAGAGAATGAATTTTCAAACACGCTCTAGAAACCACATGCCTTTATACACAGAAATGCCACTCAAAATATCATAACAATTTAGTTATTATAATTGATTTCATAAAGAGTGTAAAGTCTATTCAAATTTCCTTTCTTGGTTTATAATAATTATATCTTTGGGTAAGATATGTCTTATAAGGAACTGTAGGAAAATAAGTGATTAAGATTGCGCAGAATATTTTTTCGAGTGTGCAGGTCAAAAAACGTAGGCATAGCGGGCTATGTTGAGGCTTTTTGGCCTGTGCAATCGGAAAAATAGACAAGCCAAGATTGATCAGTTATTTTTCTACAGTTCCTAAATACAGAAAGGCTTGGTACAAAATATGAAACATGGATTTATAAAAACTGCTGCCATCACTCCTGATATTCTAGTGGGAGATACTGAATTCAACACAGACCAGATTATCAAAAACATGGAGGCAGCAAACAACACAGAAGTAAAACTCGCTGTTTTTCCGGAGCTATGCCTGACCGGATATACCTGTAATGACCTTTTTCTGCAGGACATTTTATTAAAAAATACTTTGATTGGGTTAAAAAGAATCTTAAAAGAATCTGCTAAAATGGATATGGTAACTCTCGTTGGATTCCCATTTTTCAAGCAGAATTCACTCTACAATACAGCTGCAGTTATTTATGGCGGCAAAATTCTTGGCATTGTCCCAAAACAGAATATACCTAACTATTCTGAATTCTACGAAGCCCGCCACTTTGCAAGACCTGCAGCCCATAATGAAATCATCCAGATTCCGGAACTCGGAGAATCAGGAAACGATATTCCTTTTGGAACAAATCTTTTATTTAAGGCAGACAATTTCCCAGAATTTGTTCTTGCTGTCGATATCTGCGAAGACCTCTGGATGCCGATACCTCCATCCTGCAGCCATGCATTGGCAGGCGCCACCATAATCGCCAACCTCTCTGCAAGTGATGAAACTACAGGAAAGGATATTTACCGCAGGGAATTAGTGCGGAGCCAGTCTGCACGTCTGGTCAGCGGCTATATTTACGCCGACGCCGGGGAAGGTGAATCTTCTACGGATTTAGTCTTTTCCGCCCATAACCTAATCGCAGAAAACGGGATTCTTCTAAAGGAAACCCCCCGTTTTTCAAATGAAATGATTTGCAGCGAAATCGACCTTGGCAAACTCATTAGCGAACGGCGCCGCATGAGTACATTTGAATCCATTGTGCCGGAATCTGCTGGCTGCCGGACAATCACATTTCAATTTCAAAAAATAGAAGACACAGCACTGACACGCAGCTTTGCCCAGACGCCATTTGTACCGCAAAATAAAGCTGACCGTGACCGCCGTTGCGATGAAATCCTAAACATTCAGGCAATGGGGCTGAAAAAACGTCTGACACATACACACTGCAGCAGCGCAGCTATCGGCATATCAGGAGGGCTTGATTCTACGCTGGCACTTCTGGTGACTGCCAAAGCCTTTGATATGGCAGGGCTTGACCGGAAAGGCATCCTCTCTGTCACGATGCCATGTTTCGGAACAACCGACCGTACTTACCAAAATGCCTGTGAACTCACAAAAATTCTGGGCGCATCCCTAAAAGAAGTTCCCATCCACAACGCTGTCAATATGCATTTCCAAGATATCGGCCATGACAGTTCTGTACATGACATAACCTATGAAAATTCTCAGGCAAGGCAAAGAACATTAGTATTGATGGATTTGGCAAACAAGACAAACGGCATGGTAATCGGTACCGGGGATATGTCAGAACTTGCACTCGGCTGGGCAACCTACAATGGGGACCACATGTCAATGTACGGAGTCAACTGCTCCGTGCCTAAAACGCTGGTACGTTATCTCGTACTGTATTATGCAGAAACCACTTCTGACAAAAAGCTCCACGATATTTTAATGGATGTACTGGACACGCCTGTCAGCCCGGAGCTTCTTCCGCCAGAAAACGGAAAAATATCGCAAAAGACAGAAGACATAGTGGGGCCGTACGAGCTGCATGACTTTTACTTGTATTATCTTATGCGTTTCGGTTTCACACCGTCAAAAATTTACCGCCTTGCAGCTTATGCTTTTGCCGGCACTTATGATGAAAATACAATATATAAATGGCTCCAGACTTTCTACAGGCGCTTCTTTTCGCAGCAATTCAAACGCTCCTGCCTGCCTGACGGGCCAAAAGTAGGAAGCGTTGCCCTCTCCCCGAGAGGTGACTGGCGTATGCCAAGCGATGCCTCCGTTAATCTTTGGATGAAAGATTTGGAAAATCTTTCAATTAATTTATAAGTCAAAAAGGGCATACTTCGCTTGTGCCCTAAAGAAAAAAGTGTCCGCCAGCGCGTACACTTTTTTTATTTTATTCACCCAATCAGGCACCTTTTTCCCTCAAAAGCAAACCCATATTTTCTAATGCGCTCCTGCTTTACACCATCTGCCAAAAGCCCCGCTTCATATCGTTTTTCCTCAATCTGGGCAAGTGCATTCGCAACTGTTTCCTCCAAAGTCTTTTCCTTTTTTGCCCGATGCACCTTAAATTCTATAATATAAGCATTATCCCTCTCCTTATCGGCAGGTCTTAACATAATATCATAACGTCCAAAACCACTCTCCCTGTTCGAAGTAATCACAAACCTGCCCTCCAAATCCACTATCAGGCCCAATACAAAACCATGGTAAAACCGTTCCGGGCTATCCTCCATAAATGTACTATTGGCGATATCAAAACTGGAAAAACTCTGCAAGGCAATTCTATTCATAAATTCATTCATGGCATCAACATCATCAGAAAGCAGTGCTTTTATAAAATCATTATATACACTGTCATTTTCGTCCATCCTGAACCAGCTTTTCACCATCTTTCTAAACATTATCATAACCTCATGGTTTGTAAGCTTCAAAATATACCTCGGCTCATTTATCATATCCGCTCTCTGTTCCCCACATTCAACCACCCTGAGGTATCCTGCTGCCAAAAGCAGGCTCCATATGGCATTTGTGCTATCATCCAGCTGATTAAATACTATCTGTTCATCAATCTGCGCCTCAAAGCTCTTCCCCTGCATTAAGCATTCCATAGTCTGTTTAATATAAGGCCCGCCCTTTTGTATTAAAGAACTAACCAGACCATTTGAGCTTGTACCTGCCCAATATGCCCCATATTTTCCCTTTTTTCGGATAAATGACATAATAGACCATGGATTATAAATATCTTTTACCGCCCCAAATGTAAATCCATCATACCACTGCCTCACCCCCTGCTTTTCACCGCCCAGCCCCACATCATCAAGTGCCTGAAAAACTTCCTCTTCTGTAAATCCAAAATATCTGGCATATTCATCAGAAGTTGTTGTGATAACATCCAAATTATTTAAATCAGAAAATACAGACTCCTTCGACACCCGTGTAATCCCTGTAATAATACCACGGTACATACAGGGATTCGTTTTAAACACTGCATTTAAAAATCCCCGGAAAAATGCAACTGCCTCCTCCCAATTTCCAGCCAGCCACGCCTCCTGCATTGGTGTATCATATTCATCAAGAATAACAATTACCTTTTTCCCATAATACTTTTCCAAATAAATACAAAGGCTGTTCAATGCTGTTTCAGCCGTTTCATCACTCATGTTTTTGTTAACAGAGGCAAAATCTTCTTTTTCATTTTTCTTAAATATATCTGCCTCCATAAGAAAAGCATATTCGTTGTACAAATTAGCAATAATCTTTTTTACTGCAGCTTTCATATCCCTGATACATCCTGTCTTAACAGAAGCAAAACTTAAAAATATGACTGGATATGTGCCCTGTATCTGCCGATACATTTCATCATCCCATATAGAAAGCCCTTCAAACAAATCACCTCTGCCTGCGTATTTATTTGAAAAAAAACATTCCAACATTGTCATATTTAATGTCTTGCCAAATCTCCTCGGACGTGTAAGCAATGTGACACTTGAGCCATATTCCCACCACTCTTTTATAAAAAGCGTTTTATCAATGTAAAAAGCATTCCTCTCCCGGAGAATTTCGAAACTCTGCACTCCCAAGTCCACTAACATAAACACTCCCCCTTATGAACTTTAATAAAGTTTACTCACTAAGGAACTGTAAGTCAAATACCCCACAGCAAGCTACGGGGCATGCCCTAGCTTCTCTTTAGCATGTCCGCCCCAAGGGGCGGGGTATTTGACCCTCGCGGGCGCGCTCGAATGATGCAAATAAACTTGCACATCCTCACTTTGCCTTCGCGGGAATAAATTATTTACAGTTCCTAAAAAATATTACACCGCCACCTCTTTCCCCAGCGCAAAAGAATAAATAATCTTCTCCGTTACCTCCTTCCCTGTCAGCCGTTCCAGAGCCTCCGCATAGTACGCAATCTGTGTCTTGTATTTCCCTATCAATTCCCTCTCTCCCCCAAATGGAACAAAATCTGTCTTATAATCAACCAAAACGATATGGTCATCCTCAAAGAAAAACGCATCAATGATTCCCTGTACAATTATCATTTCCTCGCTCTGCGGTTCCGCATAAATCTGCTTCGCCTTAACCCCCATCATAAATGGCTGCTCCCTCCTAAGCCTCCCATCCCGCTCAGCAGCCAGCATACGCTGACCAATATCCGTATGCACAAATCTTACAAATTTCCTGACATCCAAAAGGCAGCTCTCTTCCTCCCCCATGTAGCCCTTCTGCACCATCTGCCCCAGAAATGCCTGAAACTCCGCCTCTGTCCAGTCCCCTGCCCCAATCTGCCTGTATGGAAAATGTTCCATCACCAGATGGTACAATGTTCCTCTGGCCGTACTTCCCATCTCCTGTTCCTCCTGCAAAAAAGACGGCTGCGGGATTTCAGGCATCTCTTCTTCCTGAATTTCCTGCCCCTCCATATCCCCGATAAATATTTGCTGCTCCTCTTCAAGCCTCCCCGCCTGCACCGCCTCCCTTCTTTTCAGCTCCGATACAGATACTTTTACAGGAAGCGTCCCATCGCTCCCATAAGGATAATGAAATGCAATCTGGTTCTCTATCGCCCCTCGCATCTCTGCATCATATACCACCCCCGTATCCCATTTTTCCAAAATACGGTACTGCTCTGTGGCACTTTTAAGAGCCTCCTTCTCATCCTCAATAACATTTTCCGGAAAGGATAGCTGCACGTCAAACAAATCATCCCGCTCTCCGGTGCAAAATGCCTCCCTCTCCTCCCCTTCTGATAAATATTCCCGAAAGGCATTGCCAATCCTTTCCCTTTTCAGAAGTGCCGGAACGATCCAGTCAAGATATGTCTGTGCACTGCTAAGCTGGAAAAAATCAAGAAAAGCCGCTTTCTGGAACCAGCCTGCTAATTTCTTTTCCAGCCCGGAAGCTGTCCCGGTAATAATAAGCTGCTCCTTAGCGCGTGTCAGCGCCACATACAAAATCCTGATTTCCTCCGCAAGCGTATTCAATGTAATCTGGTTTGCCATAAATTTCTTTAGCAGAGTCGGCTGCTTCACACGCAGCCCCAAATCTACAAAATCACATCCCACTCCATAATCCCCATCAATAATCGTACTCTTTCTTGCATCCATCAAATTAAATTGTTTCCCCATCCCGGCCGTAAACACAACCGGAAATTCCAAGCCTTTGCTTTTATGGATTGTCATAATGCGCACTGCATCTGTATTCTCCCCATTCACAGAAGCCTCGCCAAAATCTACATTTGACTTCTGCAGGCTCTCAATATATCTTGTAAAACCGTAAATCCCCTGATGCCCATTCTCCGCAAATTCAATAGACTGCTGCAGCAGAATATCCAGATTTGCCAGGCGTTTCTCCCCGGAAGGCATAGCCGCCATCAGATGATAATATCCCGTCTGCTCATAAATCCTGCGCAGGAGCTCATATACAGACCTTGTTTTCGCAAATTTCTGGTAAGACTTCAGCCTGTCCGCAAAATGCGATAATTTTTCCTGCAGCAAAACAGCCGCCTGCCCCTCCATCTGCCAGTTCGCCTCTAACTTTCTAAAGTCAATCCCCCTTCTCAGATAATCCTCCTGTATGCTATCCCGCCTGTCTCCAGCCTCTCCTTCCTCCGAAGCTGCGGCACCTATAGTTTTCCATTCCATATATCCCAGAAAACACTCCACTTTATCCCAGAAATCAACGCCCCTTGGCATAGTGCCAATCCAAGCAAGCTCCTCGTCCGTCACATTTACCAGACAGGAACGGAGTACTGCCGCAAGCGGTATATCCTGCCTCGGATTATCAATAATATGCAGTAGGTTCAAAATAGTCTCCACCTCCAGAGAGGTAAAATATCCCGTTTTTGTATCTGCGTAGGCAGGAATCCCCATATCGCTTAAAACCTCTATAAATTCCTCTGACCATCCCGTCAGGCTGCGCAATAATATAGCAATATCCCCATACCTTACAGGCCGGTAACCATCTCCCTCCCTTACATGCAGCGGATGCTCCCCCTGAATTATATCCCTGATTCTCTCTCCAATCACCGCAGCTTCCAATGATTTTTTCTGCACAAAAGCATCATCGCTTTTCTGCTCAATCAACACAACTTCCGTCTTTCCCGCCGTCCTCTTATCAAATGCCGCAAATTCCGCCCCTGCTGCCAATCGTGCATCCTCATCATAGACAATTCCGCCAAGGTTTTCCCTCATAATCTGTTCAAAAATATAATTTGCCGAATCCAGCACGCTCTTTCTGCTGCGGAAATTCTGATGCAGGTCAATCTTCTGGTACGGCCCATGCCCTGTTGTATAATTCTTATATTTTTCTAAAAAAAGCTCCGGCCTTGCCAGACGGAATTTATAAATACTCTGCTTCACATCCCCAACCATAAAAAGATACGGTTTATTCTCCGGCGCACGGCAGAGGCTGGACAGCAAAAGCTCCTGAATATAATTGCTGTCCTGATATTCATCTGTAAGGATCTCTTCATAATACTCCTGCAGCTCCTTCGCCGTTTCGCTTGGATAAACCCCACTCTCATCCCTGTCCAATAATATTTCCAGCGCAAAACGCTCCATATCTGCAAAATCTACTATCCCATCCTCCCTCTTCCTCTCAGCAAAAGCACGCCCAAAATCCATCGTTAAAAGAATAAGCTGTTTTACCGCAGGCGCCATCGCCTGTATATCGGAAAGCATTTCATCCATCCCCTGAAAGAAAAAACGCTCCTTTAATTTTCCAAGCCCATTCTTCTGATAATTCTCCCTAAGATTCTTCACATACTCCTTTTTCCCACTATCCACTTCCTTACTGCGGACTGCTTTTAATCTGGCGGGATTGTACTGCCCAAAACACTGCTGGTATTCCTGATAACTGCCTGCCCCCTGCAGCATTTCCAAAAATGCAATATCTGAGCGGACAGCATCAGCATATGCCTCCGGCCCGCCGGATTCCTGACACACCCTGTATGCCTCCTGTGCCATCTGCAAAAATTCCGCCGCACACACTTTCAGATAATCTAACAGGCTCCTTATCCATCCGCTCTCCTCCATTTCTTCTACACTTGTAGACTGGTACATTTCACTACAGCCGGAAAGCCACTCCTCCGGCCATGGATAACTATTTGCAGCCTGATACAAAGACAATACCATTTCCTCAATGGCATGGTCAGTCCTTCCCGTAGAGAGCATGTCCGTAAACTGCAAAAACTCCCCGTCCCCATTCTCCCTTGCCTGCTGGTATTTTTCCTCAATGACATCTTTTAAAATTTCCTGCTTGATTAATTCCAAATCCGTTTCATCGCCTACCCGGAAAGACGGGTCTAAATTAATAATATGAAAGTAATTCTTAATAATAGACTGGCAGAAACTGTCAATTGTTGTAATCTGCGCCGTATGTAAAAGGCTTGCCTGCCTTTGGATATGTTTATTCTCCGGCTGTTCCAGAAGCTTCTTCTCCAAGGCATTCCCTATACGTGCACGCATTTCCGCCGCAGCCGCCTTTGTAAATGTCACAACAAGCAGCTTATCAATATCCTTCGGCGAATCCCCCTCGCTGATTTCTGCGATAATGCGCTCAACAAGCACTGCTGTTTTGCCAGAGCCTGCCGCAGCGGAAACCAATATATTCCTGTCCCGCAGATCAATAACCTGCCTCTGTTCCGATGTCCAATTTGGTGTACTCATTCTTTCCCACTTTCTCCTCTAATCTGACTCATCACTTCATCATTGCCCAGTTTTTCAAGAATCCGGTATTCATTTCCCTGTATCTTTGTGTCAAAACGGCAGATACTCTTGTATGGGCAGTACTGGCATGCTGTCTCACCACTGGAATCCAGTTTCCGGTAAGGATTAACCGCAATCTTCCCATCCATTATCTCATTCCTGATATCTTTTAATTTCTGCTCCGTAAATTCCATCAAGTCTGCAAAATCTTTTGTCGTAACTGTTTTAGAAGTTTTCTTTAACCACCCATCCTTATTTGTGGCAAAAGGCAGAATATAAGAAGATTTATCAGCAGCCAATTTTCCCCCGTCCGCCAAGAATCCAGAATCCAGCGACGGCAGTACCGGGTCATCCTCATTTAAAAGCCCGTCCATTTTTAACCCCTTTAATATGGCGTGTTCCACCGTCTCTTTTTCGCCTTTTCCCTCCACCATCGGATCATCAATATTATAATAGAGCACCCCTGCCGGAATCACCAGCTTCCCGGACTTTTCCGCCGTTTCCTCCACCCCCGCTTTCAGGTAAATCATAAGCTGCATCTGCAGCCCATGATACAGGTCAGAAAGAGAAATATTTTTCTTCCCGGTCTTATAATCAACTACCTTCAGATAAACAGCGTCCCCCTTCACCAGACTGTCAATTCTGTCAATCCTTCCTATCAGGCGGAGTAAATTTCCATCCTCGTCCTCATTATATCTATCAAGCTCTTTTACAACATCTCCTCCCTTTGTCTGGTGCATAATCTCAAAAGAAATCTCGCTGTCCACCGTACGGAATTCACCAAGCTCCATCTGCTTCGTAATCGCCCAGACTGTCCTTGCAAGAATCCGCCGGAGCCTTGTAACCAGATAGGTATCCCGTTCCGTATTATAGAGAAGCCCATTTTTATACTGTTCCACCACAGCATTTACACACTGGTTTGCCCGCACATGCTGCTCCGCCTCGCTTATTTCATCCCAGTTCTTTCCTTCCTTAATCAACTCCTTTGTATACAGTTCCAATGCCTCATGGACAATATTCCCGATATCGAAAAACTCTACCTGATGTTCCGCCCTCTCCCCAAGATTCAGCCCATAGCGCATAAAATAAGAAAACGCACAGGCAGCATAACGCTCAAACTGGGAAGTACTGCCAGTAAGGATATCATGGTACAATGCCCTCACTGCCTCCCTTGAAAGCTCTGTCTGCTCTTCCCTGTAAAATGCGGCATCCACCAGATTTTTTAATGTATCCTCCGTCTGCGGATTCCTTTTATAATAACTATATACCTCCTTCCATTTTTGCCTGCTATAATTTCTGCTCCTAAGCCCCTGTATCAAAAAATCCTTTCCCAGATTATTCCCCAGAAGGTAACTGTCATCCTCCCTCTCTTCCTCTATCCTTTTTTCACAATTCGGGAAAATCTTCTGAATCCTGTCAATAATATATGCCGGATTCTGCTGCTTTCCATCATTTCCTGATTCACAATAAGTCAGGTACAGGTGCCTCGAAGGTTTCGTCAGATTGAGATATAAATAAAACTGCTCTGTATATACAGTATCACGTACCGTCGGCGCCAGCTCAAACTCCTCCTCCGTAAGAAACAGCCTCTCCGAATCTGATATCACACCTCCCTTGCTTCCGCTCTTTGGAATATTACAGTCATTCATACCCAAAAAGAAGAGGTACTTAATATCTGCAAGCCTTGTCCTATTAATATCGCCAATTACCACCTGGTCAACCCCCGGAGGAATCAGCCCAATCCGCGCCTCACTAAATCCAGTATCCAAAAGCTCCTTAAACTCCCTCAAATCCATTGTCTCGTCATCAAGAAGCTCCACCAGCCTGTCAAAAACTTCCAAAACAATTTCGTAAATCTGGCTGTACTCCTTCGCCATAGCAAGTTCATTTTCCTGCATAAATTCTTCCGTCTTCGCCAGAATATCCAGATAATATTTCTGCTCATAAAGCCATCCGCAGATTGCTTCCGCATATTCACGGACAGTATGTTTTCCCCTTCCAATCTTTTCATAAAGCCCGCCAAGCTGCTCCGTCAACTCCAGACGGACAGTATCAATCTGAAGGCTGATGTACTCCAAAACCTCCTTCTGCAGCCCATAAAAAACCTTACTGCAGTCCCAAACCGAATTCCATTTTTTCCAGCCCCGGATTCCTGTCGCACGCAGAAAATTATCCAGCAGGTCAACCTGCTCCCCCTCCGCTTTGGAAAAAAGATTCTTCTCAAATGCCAGCACTTTTTCTGCCTGAAAATCTGTGAGAAAAATCTCTAATACGGTATCAATCATTTCCACAAATGGATTAGCAAAAATGCTCTTTTTCGTATCAATAAAACAAGGAATTCCCGCCCTCTCAAAAATCTCCCCGGCCAGAATCCCATATACACTCAAATCCCCGGTAACAATCGCAATATCGCGGTAACGGCATGTCCCTCCCTGCAGCAGATTCCTAATCTGCTCCACTGCAAAATCAACTTCCTTCTCCGGCTGCTTTAAAACATGGATAGAAATATTTTTCTTATCCTTCCCTGCTGTCTTCAAAGGGTAGCGGAATAAATAATTCTCCAAAGCAAAGATATCTTCCGCCTCTGCAAAACGCGTTTTTTCAATCTCCTCCCCTGTCCAGATTTCCGGACAGACTTCAATTCGGTTATCCTCTGCCATTTTCCTCAATTTATGGATTGTATGCTGGCTCATATAAAAAAGTTCATGGCGCGCACCCACTTTAACAATAGATACTTTTTTATCAATTGTAACAGAGACATAGACTTTCCTTGCCACCTGGAGCAGCTTTTCAATAAACTGATACTGTATCGGTGTAAAACCGGTAAATCCATCCAGACAGACAATACTGTCCTTTAAAATTTCCGACTCTTTTGCTGCCCCGGCAAGCACTGTAAGAATCTCTTCTGACGCAATATAGTGATTTTTGATATAATCCATAAATCCCCGGTAAATTATCTTTATATCTGTCAGTTTTCTGGCTAAGGCCGGATGTTTTTTTGCCGCATGAATCATATCATCAAGGACATCCTCATCTGCCCCATACTGCAGAAGCTCCGATAAAAACGATTTAATTTCCTGAACATAACCTTTTTTATGTATATTTTTTCCAAAATAGCCTAACTGCCCTTCCAGATTATTCAATACCTTTTTTAATATCATCGTCTTTCCCATATCATCCAGAACCGGGACACTGCCCGCACCAGTTTCTGAAAAGACACGGAATGCCAGACGCAGAAAGCTCTGCACATCAATATTCATAATGCCCTTTGCTTTGCTGATAGCAATTAACTCCTTCTGGGTCTGCATTGTAAACTGCTCCGGCACCAGAAAAATATACTGGCGTGCCGGAAACATTTCTGCCTCCCTCGTAATCAGATGCTGCATATAATATGTCTTTCCCCTGCCAGAACCTCCAAGGATAAATTGTAATGACATCTCTTTCCTCCATCGTTTCTTTTCATAGTTTCCGTCTACTTCCTGTGTTCCTCCATCATCTTGCTCACCGACTCCACAATAATTTTTTCCGTATACTGCGACTCCTTTGAAATAACTATTTCCTCCATGCTCCTTCCGGCAGCCAGTTGTTTCGATATCTTCTCAACTGTCGGCTGCATCAGAGGATACATTGTTTCTACACTTTCATCGAGATTCACTAACTCAACAGATTTAACATTATCCTCATCCAATGACAACTGTAAATTCACCGTGGCATCCCCAATCTGTATTTCCTTTGTGTAAACACCCGCTTCATACTGGTGCTCACCCTCATCTGCCACTGACGCACTTTCCTTTCCTTTTCCACCTTTATCGGACGACAGCATTACAATTAAAAAAATTAACGCTATGACGCAAATTCCGACAAAAATTGCAGTATAAATCAATTTTCTTAGCTGTAGGACAACGATTCTGGTTCCCGACATGGCTCCCCCTCCGTTTTATGCTTCTATTCTGGCATACCACCAAACCTCCTTCTTTCAGAAGATTCTGGCGATACCCTTTTGTGACACCTTTTTATCATTATATTAGCTAAGAAGAATATTTATTACATAATTTTGGCATAAAAGTAAAGACAAGCGGATGGGCATGTCACATACTTGCATGTGTATCTGCTTGGACATTTTTATATAGATTTAAAAAGGGCACCAGCAAAAGCCGGTGCCTGAAAATCATTCTTAATTATCAATTTTAAATTGAACCTGCAGAGGCTGCTTCAAAGGTTTACCACTTAAAGAAGTTACCTTTGTAGTAATATTTAATATGTAAGACTCATTCTGTGCATACGGCTCCAACGGCTCTATCTCGATTTCGTTCTCCAGTGAATTATAACGGATTGCCGTTTTTAGCGGTGACATGCTGAGTGTCGTCACATAAAGGTTCACATTATTGACCGTCTTCGGGTCAAGCGGGATATTAAATTTAATCTTCCACAAAAAATTACCTGTCTTAAACTTCAAATCCTGCCTTACCTTGCTTTCCAGACCTTCAGTCATAGTTTCAAATGCCAAATAATTTGCCATGGTTTGTTACCTCCTTTTGCGCATAGCATTACGCATACTCCCTAGAGCGTGTATACAGATATTTACTTACCACAAACCAATTTCCATGCGTTTATGGTACTTCCTATATATTTTCGATATTGGCGCGAAATTTCTTTCTCACCGTCTTCCCTTTATCATATCATATTTTGCAGCCTTTGTGTAGTTGCTATTCTATTTTTTTGCCACAGCCCCTTCAAAATAATAATAATCTCAAATAATTCCCCAATTTCCCCATGTCTATGGTATACTTTTTATATACTAGGAAAGTTCTCGGCATGTGGTGGTGCACCAACAATAAATGCAAAGAACGTTAGTTCTTTGCATTTTTGCTAGGGCACAAGCGAAGTCTGTGCCCTTTTTTACAAAAGGTGCGAAGTTTTTGCAGGTCCGATAACACCTCAACATGCAAAACTACTATCACACCTAAGAAGAACGCAAGAAAGTGAGGCTGCAAATGGCAAAAATAAATTTTAAACCCGGCAACATGCTTTACCCACTGCCAGCTGTTTTGGTGAGCTGCTGTGATACAGGCACCTCCCCCAATCTCCTGACAGTCGCATGGACAGGCACTGTCTGCACGAACCCGCCCATGGTCTCCATTTCTGTGAGGCCGGAACGTTATTCTTATTCACTAATTAAAAATTCCGGGGAATTTGTTGTAAACCTGACCACAAAAGACCTTGCTTTTGCCGTTGACTACTGCGGTGTGCGCTCTGGCAGGGATGTAAACAAATGGGAAAAATGCCATCTGACAATGGTTCCCGCAGATACTGTCTCCTGCCCTATGGTTGCAGAATCACCTGTCAACATAGAATGCCATGTCACAGAAATTAAGGAACTTGGCTCCCACCATATGTTCTTAGCAGAAGTTACAGCAGTACATGTCGATGATACATATTTAGACGAAAAAAACAGTTTTCATTTAAATGACAGCGGCCTGCTTGCCTATTCCCATGGAACGTACTTTACACTGGGAGATGCGCTTGGGACATTTGGCTATTCCGTCCAAAAAGAAAAGAAACGGAAAAAAGCCGGCGGAGACAAAAATTACCACAAAAATCCAAGGCACAACTGACACCTTCTTTCCACAAATTCATACATTAAAATAAAGGGGGATTTATTTTATGAAAATATGCTACCTGAAAATTAGAAATTTTAAATCCATCCGCGAGTTAGAAATAAAAAACGTTGAAAGTGCAATGATTCTGGTAGGAAAAAACAATACCGGAAAAACTGCAGTAATAGACGCTCTCCTTCTCGCGGCCGGAATGCGTATTATCAAACCATACGAATATCTGGATTCTACTTGTACTGTCGAAATAAAACTCCAGATTGCATATACGGAAAGCGATTTAAACTATTTTCATTCCAAAGGCATTATCAGCAAGGCACATGACTATGAGGAATGGCTGAAAGAATTTGAAACATCGCTTCCCTCTTTTCAGGATGGCATTATCTCCTTTACCTGCCTGATTGACCCAGACCAGTCCATACGCTATGAGGATGGTTTTCAGGAAAATAATCCTTTTATTGTAGATATATTCCCAAAAATATATCACATAGACCAGAACCGAAATCTCGAGGCGTTGCAGAACGATGTATTTAGCTTCTATGATAAAGAATCTTTTCAAATGTTAAAAGATAATTTGTGTACTTTTGACAGCACAAGAACATGTAATTTATGTTTTGAGTGTATCGATTCTATCAATAGAAAGGTACCAGAGGAGCTAACCCTTTATGAAACTGCACGCCTCTTACAATACAAATTATTTCACACAAATCTAAGTGAATTTGCGCAGAAAGTGAATGAGCACTTCCGGGCAAACGGCAGCCCGTCACAGGAAGTACAGTACAGGCTGAATTTTGACTTAGATAAACTGCTAAATGTAGACACTTTAATCTACAACAAGGTACGGGATGGCTCCGTAGGCTCCATCAACCTGCTCAGTGAGGGACTCCGTAGCATTTATGCGCTCTCCCTGTTAGAAACCTATGTAGAGGAAGAAGATATCCTTCCATGCATTATTATGATGGAAGACCCGGAAATATATCTTCACCCGCAGCTTCAAAAAGTTGCCAGCGAAATATTATTCCGCCTTTCCAAAAAAAATCAGGTGATTTTTTCTACGCATTCGCCAAACCTGATTTTTAACTTCTCTACAAAGCAGATTAAAGAAGTAAAATTAGACAATGAATATTTTACAACAATCCAAGAGGACACAAAAATTGATATTATTCTTAACGATTTAGGCTACACGGCAAATGATTTAATGAATGTCAGCTTCGTTTTTATTGTAGAAGGGAAACAGGACAGCAGCCGCCTCCCTCTCCTTCTGGAAAAGTATTACTCCGAGATTTATGATGAGGAGGGAAATTTGCAGAGGATTACAATAATTCCTACCAATAGCTGCACCAACATCAAAACATATGCCAACTTAAAATATATTAATAAATTATATCTCAAAGACCAGTTTTTGATGATACGTGACAGCGATGGAAAAAACCCGAAATACTTAAAAAAACAGCTCTGCAGCTATTATGACCAGCGCGCCAAAGAGGATATAGGAAACCTGCCGAAAGTGGAACCAAAAAATGTCCTGATACTAAAATATTATTCTTTTGAGAATTATTTTTTAGATCCAAAAATTATGGCAAAAATCGGTGTCCTTAAATCCGAAGAAGAATTTTACAATATATTATACAAAAAATATAAAGATTATTTATATAAATTAAATAGTATGAAAAAACTGCTCCGTACAAAAAATATCCGCATCCGCAGCAAACAGGATATCAAAGACAATATGGAAGATATTAAAATATATGTCAGGGGACACAATTTATTCGATATTTTCTATGGCCGCTATCACGGGACTGCAGGTCAGGAAATTCTCAAAAAATACATTGATGCTGCACCTAGGGAGACATTTCAGGATATTTTTGACGCGATAGATTCTTTTGTATATTTTGAAAATCGAAAGAAGTAAATATGTCAAAATCGTGTCAATCATTTAGATTTCGTATTGACATATCATACGATTTGTTTATAATATTGATAAGTGCGACTAAATTTGCGAATTAGGCATATGTTTAAAATATGCCCATAAATGACTTAGACAAAATACTTACATTAAATATAGACAAGACGAATAGATTAGGATAGTAAATTTTGATTGTAATGAGGTGCGATATGGAAAATCAGTATATTATAAAAGGTGGTACTCCCCTTTACGGAGAGGTAACCATAGGCGGCGCCAAAAATGCAGCTCTTGGCATTCTTGCGGCTGCTATCATGACTGACGAAACCGTTGTTATCGATAATCTGCCAAATGTTAGAGATATTAATGTTTTACTTGATGCCATAGAAGGAATTGGAGCAACTGTAAATAGAATCAGCCCTCATGCCGTAGAAATAAACGGAAGTACCATCAGCAGCATGACAATAGATTATGACTCCATCCGCAAAATACGTGCTTCCTATTACCTGTTGGGGGCACTTCTCGGCAAATACCGCAAAGCGCAGGTGGCCCTGCCGGGCGGCTGTGACATAGGAAGCCGTCCAATTGACCAGCACCTGAAAGGTTTCCGTGCCCTCGGCGCTTCCGTCAATATTGAATATGGAATGATTAATACAGAAGCAGACCGCTTAAGCGGAAGCCACATCTTTTTAGATGTCGTTTCTGTAGGCGCTACAATAAATATTATGCTTGCTTCCTGCATGGCAGAAGGCAAAACAATCATCGAAAATGCAGCCAAAGAACCGCATATCGTTGATGTGGCAAACTTCTTAAACAGCATGGGCGCAGAGATTAAGGGTGCCGGTACAGATAAAATCCGTATTACAGGCGTCAGAAGGCTTCATGCCAGCGAATATTCTATTATTCCCGACCAGATAGAGGCAGGGACTTTTATGATTGCAGCAGCAGCCACAAAAGGCGATGTACTAATAAAAAACGTAATACCAAAGCATTTAGAAGCCATTTCAGTAAAGTTAATTGAAATTGGCGCCACTGTTGAAGAATTTGATGACGCTGTGCGTGTCTCTGCAAACCACAGGCTTAGGCATTCCCAGATAAAAACTCTGCCATACCCGGGTTTCCCTACTGATATGCAGCCACAGATTGCGACACTTCTTGCCCTCTCTGAAGGAACAAGCACAGTGACAGAAAGTATTTTTGAGAACCGCTTTAAATATGTTGATGAACTTACCCGTATGGGGGCTTCTATCAAAGTAGAAGGAAATGTTGCAATTATAGAAGGGGTAGAAGGCTTTACCGGGACTACTATCAGTGCGCCAGATTTACGCGCTGGTGCTGCCCTTGTCGTTGCCGGCTTAGTTTCAGAAGGATATACCACTGTGGACTCTATCAAATATATAGAACGGGGATATGAATCCTTTGAAGACAAATTAAACTCATTGGGGGCTTCTATGGAAAAAATTCCGGTAGATGATGAAAGAGCTGTTCAGAAATTTAAATTGAAAGTAGGATAGATTCAACAGGGGATGCATTTCGCATTCCCTTTTTGGCAGAAAGGAGATGTTCGGATTGTCTTCACAATTTAAAGATTATTATCATATTCTTCAGGTACACCACGATGCCTCTCCTGATGTCATTAAAGCCGCTTACCGGAAACTCTGCACTTTATATCATCCCGATACCAGCCGCAATGACAATGAAATGCAGCGTATGATGGATATTAACGAGGCCTACCGCACTTTAAGCAATCCGGACCAGAGGGCGGCCTATCACCGGATTTGGATGGAACATTCTACAAAGCGTAGCGAACATGTCTACACAGTATCACATGCACGGACAGGCCTGCATTATGATTCAGCAAAGGATGTATTAGACCAATTTTTTCATGCCTTATACACAAAAAACTGGACAAGCGCTTACTCCTGCCTGACACTGGAAGACCAAGAACGCATATCTCTGGAACAATTTCAAAAATGGAGACAAGCTGTCAGTGACTGTTTTGATATGCAGGACTACCGCATTCAGAAATACCGTTCCTATAACCGCTGTAGAATCGGCGAAGTAATTTATGAACAGGTAGCAGAATATGCTGTTATTATAAATGACTTAGACTTGCAGACCACAAAGGTTTCACAGTCTACCACCCATAAATACGCCGCCTTTGACGGAACCTCTTGGAAAGTCTGCCTTGGCATTAAATCTGTCAAAGAAGCGACATTAAAATTCCAGTTAATGGCACAGAGAAGAAAGAACTTTGACCCTGTTGCACTTTACCAAAGTGCCGTTTCCAAACGGGATCCGCTGACGGGCCTTCTCAGTGAAAGCGGTTTTTATGACGAAGCTTTAAAAGAAGTAGAACGTTTTAAAAGATACCATAACCCGCTTTCCTTAGTTGCATTTCAGGTACATTGCCAGGATAGTTCAAGGGAAATACCATGTCTCTGCCAATGTGCCAGTATTATTAAAGCTACCAGCCGCATTACGGATATTATCGCAAGGTTTGGAAATAATCAGATTATCTGCCTTCTCGCAGAGACAAATGAACAGCAGGCCCTTCTTGCCACACAGAAATTTGTTGCAAATATCCGTAAAAGACAGGTGGAATCTTTTAGTTTAAACGCAGGAATTATCCAGTATACCGGGACTTCTGCTATTGAAGATGCCGTATTTGCTGCATGCTCCGATGCCAGCAGAAACGGGAACTCCATATGGATTAACAGCAAAGAAGTTTAGAAATAAAAAACACAGTATAGGCAGGGATTAGAAAACACACCTTGCAGAAATGAGGGAAAATGGGGCATTTTATTACCTTTGAAGGAATTGACGGAAGTGGGAAAAGTACACAAATTGCATTGTTAAAAAGAAGAATAGAACAGTGTGGGCACCGCTGCTCCCTGACAGCAGAGCCATCCACAGGGCCAATTGGCGTCATGATCCGCCAGTGTTTATCCGGGCGCATGAAAGCTGATGAAAAAACAATGGCCGCACTTTTTGCATCTGACCGGCTGGATCATCTGTTAAACGAAACAGACGGTATCTTATCTAAAATAAATCAGGGAATCTACGTAATTTGCGACCGCTATATTTTATCCAGTTATGCTTACCAGAGCGTAAGGGTTTCCCTTGAATGGATCAGGCAGCTCAACAGTGCCGCATTAGATACCCTCCGTCCGGACTGCCACATTTTTATTGATATAGAACCTGAAACGGCAATAGAACGCATGGCAAAAGAACGGTTCCATACAGAACTTTTTGAGACAAAAGAGCGATTAACAGAAGTCAGGAACCGTTACTTGGAATTAATAGGGCAGCTAAAGAAAAAAGAAAATATTATTATAATAAATGGAAATCAGGCCATAGAACAGATTTCTGATGATATCTGGCAGAATATTTCTAAATTTTTTTAAAATACTTATTCTATTGCTAAGAAAAAGCCGAAATTATAACATATAATACAATGAGAACTTTTTATAAATATAAAAAGGGGGGGACGTGGCCTTGGATTTAAAAATAAACAATTTACAGCAGCTTCAGCAGATGGGGCAAAAGGCTCCGGCGGCAGAGGCAGACGGTTCGTTCCGTTTTGCCCTCTTAAGCAGTTTAGAAGAAAATGAACTGCAGGCACAGCTTTCCTTTATGATGGAAGAAATCATCCAACAGGGAAACCGGCTTGGTAAAAAAATGGATGTCCGTGACATGAAGCAGTACAGAAAACTAATTCAGGAATTTATGAATGAAATAGCAACTCATTCCCATGAATTCAGCAGGGAAAATTTTCTTGACCGCAAAGGCCGCCACCGTGTATATGGAATTGTCAGGCAGATTAACCACACACTTGATGAGCTGGCAGAAGAACTTCTCCGGGAGGAAAAGGATCATATAGCTATCTTAAGTAAGATAGATGAAATCCGCGGTTTAATTCTTGACATTTTAACTTGATTTTCTATATTATTATATTATTTTTTATAACACTCTTGGGCACTATTTGCGCCGCCAAAAGCGGCATGGGAGGATAGTGTGAAAAATATATTTTTCACACGCAAATTTGTGTCTGCGCACACTTGCCACAAATTTGTTATGCACAAAGAACGTGTGCAGAAATGAGGAATATTATGGCTAATTTTAAAGACATTATTGGACAAGACCAGATAAAAAAGCATCTTTTGGAGAGCATAAAGAAAGGAAGCCTCTCCCATGCATATATTATCAATGGAGAAACAGGCTCCGGCAGGCGGCTGTTAGCTTCTGCCCTGACAAAAACACTTCTCTGTGAAAACAGGACGGAACAGGGCGACGCATGCGGAAAATGCAAATCCTGCCTGCAGGCTGATTCTGGAAACCACCCTGATGTACGCTTTATCACACATGAAAAGGCAAGCATCAGTATTGATGATATCCGCAGCCAGCTTATAAATGATATTACTATTAAACCATACAGCAGCACACATAAAATATATATTATTCCGGATGCTAACAGAATGACGGAGCAGGCACAGAATGCCCTTCTAAAGACAATAGAAGAGCCGCCTGAGTATGCAACCATCCTTCTCTTAACAGAAAACTCCCAAAATCTGCTCCAGACCATTATTTCACGGTGCATTATATTAAACACGGAACCTTTGCGTCAGGAAGAAATTACCCAGTACCTGATTAAAAATCTGCAGATGGAGCCGGAACAGGCAAAGATAGCTGCCGGATTCTGTCAGGGAAATGTTGGGAAGGCAATCCACTTTGCCACCTCAGAGGACTTTTCGGAGATGAAGGAAGACACGCTCCGTCTATTGAAAAGAATAGATGAAATGGATATTCCTGATATAATGACTATAATTAAAGAATTATCCCAGCGTAAGGGAAGGATTAATGAATATCTTGATTTAATGCTTTTATGGTACCGTGATGTTCTCATGTTCAAAGTAACTAAGGATGCCAACCTTCTCCTTTACCGGAATGAATATAAATCAATTTCCAGACAGGCAAGCATCCGAAATTACGCAGATATTGAAAAAATCATTAAAGCAATTGATAAAGCTAAAATCAGGCTGAATGCCAATGTCAATTTCGATACAGCAATCGGGCTGCTTCTCTTGACAATTAAAGAATAAAAATTCCTAATTGTAGAAAGGATTTAATAAATTATGACACTAATTATAGGAGTTCGTTTTAGAAAATCGGGAAAAGTTTATTATTTTGACCCAACAGGAATGGAAATAAAAAAGGGAGACCATGTCATCGTTGAAACTGCCAGAGGAGTAGAATATGGAACTGTCGTCCTACCTCCAAAGGAAATTGAAGACGACAAAGTAATACAGCCATTAAAGCCGGTTATGCGCATTGCTTCCCCACAGGATGATATGATAAATGAAGAAAACAAAGAACGGGAAAAAGAAGCATTTTATATCTGCCTGAACAAAATTAAAAAACACCAGTTGGGAATGAAATTAATTGATTCAGAATATACATTTGACCGGAACAAGCTGCTTTTCTATTTTACAGCGGACGGGCGTATTGACTTCCGTGAATTGGTAAAAGATTTAGCTTCTGTCTTCCGTACCCGTATTGAACTCCGCCAGATTGGAGTCAGGGATGAAACAAAAATGATGGGTGGAATCGCTATCTGCGGACGCCCACTCTGCTGCCATTCCTATCTGTCAGACTTTGCGCCGGTATCTATCAAGATGGCAAAAGAACAAAATCTTTCCTTAAATCCTGCTAAAATTTCTGGTGTATGTGGGAGGTTAATGTGCTGCCTGAAAAATGAGGAAGAGGCATATGAGTACCTAAACAGCACACTTCCCCATATTGGCGCTAAAGTCACAACCGTAGAAGGATATCGCGGCGAGGTTCAAAGTGTCAGCGTCCTAAAACAGCGCGTAAAAGTCCTCCTGACACATGACAATGATGAAAAAGAGGTACGGGAATATTCTGTAAATGAACTGCAATTCCAGAACGACCATCGTCCGCCCAATGCTGCTGTGGCACCAATTCTGCCAGATGAAGAACTGGATGAAAATGCATTGCGCGAATTAGAAGAATTAGAGAAGGAAGATTTGGAAGAAATCACTGCGGAAGAACCATCCGTCCCTAATAAATATCATTATGATAACCGTGGAAAACGGCCATATAACAAAAATAATACACGTTCCTACAACAACGACACAAAAAGGGAATCCCACCGCTCAAACAGCAGTGAGGAAGAGCCAAAAAAATATCATAAGAAAACATACAACAACCACCATAACCAGAACGGCCCAAACAATCCACCCCACCGCGGCAATACCCATTATAATCAGGGCAGCCGCAGCGGTAAAAGTAATTATCACAGCAGTAGCCGGAGTTTTAATAAAAACAGCGGCCGAAACCATATGTAAATATGAATAAAAAAATAGAAAATGAAAATTATCTTCATCCGGGGGAACGGCTGGATGATTTACAGAGAAATGGATATAAAATAATACAAAATCCAGAAAAATTCTGTTTTGGCATAGATGCCGTACTGCTATCCCACTTCGCAGAAATAAAGAAAGGCTCACATGTCTTAGATATGGGTACCGGTACCGGCATTCTTCCTATTCTGCTTTCAGCAAAAACAGAAGCAGGTTTTTTTGAAGCACTGGAAATACAGGAAGAAAGTTCTGACATGGCAAGGCGGAGCGTGGCATACAACCATCTTGAAGACCGCATCCGCATTACCACTGGAAACATTGCAGAGGCATCTTCCATTTATGGATACCATTCATTTGATGCAGTTGTCACAAACCCGCCCTATATGAATGATAAGCATGGATTAAAAAACCCGGAAATTCCAAAAGCAATTGCCCGCCATGAAGTTCTCTGCACGCTGGAAGATGTGATACGCGAAAGTGCCAGAGTATTAAAACCTAAAAAAAGCCTCTTTATGGTCCACCGCCCTTTCCGTCTGGCAGAAATATTTAAGCTGATGATGAAGCACCGTCTGGAACCTAAGAGGATGCGCTTTGTCCATCCATATATTGACAAAGAGCCAAATATAGTTCTAATAGAATCGGTATTAGACGGCAACCCTATGATTAAGGTAGAACCACCTATTATCGTATACCAAAGCCCAAATAAATATACAGAAGAACTTTTGGATATCTATAGATTTTGACATTATACGGAGCGCCGGATATATTTAATAACTGTTAATTTAAACTTAGTAACTGTTGATCATAATACAACAGAAATGAGGATTATCATGTCAGGAACTTTATATTTATGTGCAACCCCTATCGGAAATCTGGAAGATATCACTTTGCGCGTAATCCGTACACTGAAAGAAGTTGATTTAATTGCTGCAGAGGATACCCGCAACACCATAAAACTTCTCAACCACTTTGAAATAAAAACCCCTATGACTAGCTACCATGAATATAACAAGATAGACAAAGCAGCCAATCTAGTTGAAAAAATGGCAGAAGGCAAAAATATTGCCCTCGTGACAGACGCTGGAACCCCAGCCATCTCAGACCCCGGCGAGGAACTTGTCCGTCAGGCATACGCCGCAGGAATCAAAGTAACTTCGCTCCCTGGCGCCTGTGCCTGTATCACTGCACTGACACTCTCCGGACTTTCTTCCAAAAGATTTGCATTTGAAGCCTTTCTCCCATACGACAAAAAAGAGCGCAGGGCTATTTTAGAATCCCTAAAAACAGAAACACGCACCATTATTTTATATGAATCACCTCACCATCTAAAAACAACACTTGCTGAATTGTATGACGCTCTCGGAGAACGCAATATCACTCTTTGCCGGGAGTTAACCAAAATTTACGAAAATGCAGAGCAGACCACCTTTTCTGCAGCAGCCAGATATTTTCTGGAAAATGATCCAAAAGGGGAGTATGTTCTGGTGATAGAAGGGATTCCCAGAGAGGAGTTAACTGCGAAGGAGCAGGCAAAATGGGAAACTCTTACTATATCAGAACATATGGAGAAATATCTGTCACAGGGCCTAAATAAAAAAGAAGCTATGAAACAAGTTGCCAAGGACCGCGGTGTGCCGAAAAGAGAAATTTATCAGCAGCTGTTAAGCTAAGGAACCGTTCAAAAATAACTTTTATTATTGCGTATAAATATATCCATATCTGGTAAAAATGATGACATAACCATTTTTAAGAAAGGAAATGCCATCATGAAAAAAATACTACAAAATCATAATTCATATATTTTTATTATAACACTGTGCCTGACCATGATTTGCTGGATTTTTCTATTCGTCCAGCTCATAAGCAGCCACCTTCTCTCACCGGCACAAAAAGCAATTCCTGCATTCCAGTCTATCGCGAATAGTAATTTTCAGAATACCCCTGACAAAAATACAGTCTGCAGCCTGCTAAAAACTTATGATTCCGATATCCGTCTGGTTTCCTGCCATAAGGAAAAAAATTATACCGATTTATATTTTTACAGCCCTGCCATCCAGAAAGAGAAAACGGGAAACAGTAGCAGAAATTTTAACGTACAGGCTGTCATCACCAAAAAATATATTTATTTTGGAAGCCCTTTTATTCAATATGATTTCTAATCCGTTTACTTCCCTATATTCCTTTTATGGCATCTGCGCCGCTCTCTCCGGTAGGCCATCTCATTGCAGAGCATCATCTGCACCAATGCCCGCATCCATCGGTTGCTGATTTCTTCCCTATGTCCACATCTCGCCTTATTGCAGATATTTGCAGCCATCGTTTCTACAGATACCTTATCCGGATACTCATCATACATCAGACTTCCGTCATATTCCATGCGGTCGCATTGATCTTCCACCACATACTGGATTTCCTTTACCTCTACGGGATATAAGTACTTATTATCTGTTGGAAAACTATCACCCTGAACCTGTGTCAGCTCCATCGGAAACGTTAAGCAGTTTCCCTTAGGATATAAACCTTTTTTCATTTTATACCTCCCTTACTCCTACACATAAGTTTTACTATTCCATATATCAGTTTATGATATTTTTTTAAAAAAGTTACATCACAAGTTGCCTTTTTCCCCTGAACACACTATACTATTATTAAAAGACTGCGCAATTCAATAGCAGTTTTTCAAGATTTTTACAAACTTACGAGGAGGATTACCTTGAAACATATTTATAGATTGATTTTACTACTTTTCATATTTATTGGTTCCCTGTTTCTCTTTGGACAAACCATCCCTGAAATATCAGCAGTAACCACCACTGCTACCAGCTTACAATCTTCTACTTTTCCAATCCTTTACCTGCAGGTAGGAAATTATACCCTCAATACCCTGCATGGATACAGCAGTGAAATGGACAGTGGTAAAGTAAGGGAATCCATTACCCCATTAGATGCAAAAAAAACACTTATTGTTAAAATAAAGCAAAATGAATCTAAAATTAAAAAGCTGGAATACAAACTGAGGGATATTTCTAACAGCAAAATTATTGAGAATAATTCCCTCTCCGCCTTTGACACACAAAAAAAATACCGTACCGCTTCTATCAAAATCAACCAGACCCTTGATACAAGCGTAGAATACGGATTCCAGATAACACTTACTACCAGCTACAGCAAAAAGATTCATTTTTATACGCGCATTAAATATTACAGCAGTGACTTTTTCCTAAAAGAGAAATTAGATTTTGTAAACAATTTCCACAAAGCAACTTTTGGTGAAGATGACTCCTTTAATATTTCGCCATATCTGGAAGCTAACACAAACGATGACTCCACTTTTGCCAATGTAAATATTCATTCAGGCAAAAGCCTCATCACATGGAAAAAACTAAATCCAAAAAAGCTGTCCGAAACCATACCTACAATCCGGGAAATTAATATAGAGACTGCTGCCATATCGTTTGATTATTATGTCCAGGCAGAAACAGATTCTGGAATGGAATCATACCATGTAAAAGAATTTTACAGGGTGCGTTATTCCGGCAACCGTATTTATCTTCTGGCATTTAACCGGAAAATGGAATCCTTCTTTGACCCGAATTTAATTTCATTAAAAAGGAGCGAATTTAAGATTGGTGTTTCCAATGAGAATGACTTAGATATTACTGCCAGTGACTCTAACAATAAATTTGCTTTTGTGCGGAATGGAAGCCTTTGGTATTATGACTTAAAGACACATAAGCTTACCTCTGTATTTTCTTTTGCCCAAAATTCAAAAGATTATCTGAGAGAAAATTATGACCAACATGATATCAAAATCCTAAAAGTCAGCGACAACGGCAATATCAGTTTTATTTTATATGGATATATGAACTGCGGTGATTATGAAGGCAGGGTAGGAATTCTCCTCTATGATTACAGTGCCAAAGACAACCGCATAACGGAGCGCGTATATATTCCTTTAACAACTACCTACCAGCAGTTAAAAGAGGACTTGGGAGATTTCTCATACGTAAATGATAAAAATATTTTTTATTTCTCACTAAATAATATTGTATATGCATATAATATGTCTTCAAAACGATATGAAATATTAACGGAACACGCCTCCAGAGACCACTTCTCGATGTTAGAGAAAGCAAAGTGCTTTATTTGGTCAAATGCAGATTCCAGTGAGAAGGCAAATGAGATTACTATTTTAGATCTGGATACATCAAAGGAGCTTACAGTAAAAGCCCCAAACGGACAGAGCATCGTTGTTGTTGGAACGATTGACGCTAACCTTGTTTATGGTTTTGTAAAAAATAAAGATATCCATGAATCTACAACAGGTGAAATAATAAGGCCGGCTTACCGCCTTATTATTTCAGACTGCAAAGGTAATATCCTGCGGAAATACAAAACAAAAAACTATTATGTAACAGGTGCTACTATCGAGGAAAATGTTATTCATTTGAAAAGGATACAGAAAAAAAATGGTAAATTTGTCAATGCATCAGATGATACCATTATGAACCAAAAAAATACAAAGGCACGCTCCTTTGATTTAACTACCCGCATCACACAGAGGATGCTGACAGAAAAATACATCTCCCTTCCGGCAGGATACATTATAGGAAGCAAACCGGATGTGCTTTCTACCAAATGTGTGATGGTTACAGAAAATACAACTCTTCATCTTACAAACGAAGAAATGTCCAATTCTATCAAATATTATATTTATGCAGGAGGAGGAATATCGGGTTCTACGACAAGCGCACAAAAAGCTATCACTATGGCAGATAACCAGATGGGAGTCGTTATGGATAGTAATTCCCATATTGTATGGGAACGCGGCGGTAAATTTATCAGCAAGCAGCTATCCAATATTAATTATCCAAATGATACCTCATCCAGTATCAAAGCATGTACGCAGATGCTTTTACAGGCTGCACAGGTGACAACAACAACCTCCCAGCTAAAAGGAAAATCAATTCTGTCCATGTTAGATAATTATCTGGAACAGCCTGTCAGCTTAACAGGTTGTACATTGGATGAAGTTCTATATTTTGTCAGCGGCGAAAAACCAGTTATTGGAATGTTAGATACAAACCATGCCGTACTAATTACAGAATATAATTCCTCCACTGTCGCATGGATGGATCCAGTAACACGCAGAAAAAATACAGTTTCCATCTCAAGGGCAGAAAAAATGTTTAAAGATGCAGGATATAAATTTGTAAGCTATATAACAAATTAGATTTTCCAAAAAAAGCGCACAGGCTTCGCTGGTGCGCTTTTTTAATGTGGTGCCCCCCTTTTCCCATTGTATGTGTGAGCATAAAGGCTTTTGTATATTTTGTATAACATATGTATATTTGTAAGCATTCTTTTTTTGCTATTCTGCCAATAGTATTTTTCCAATATTTTATTTATAATAAAGGTGGATTTGAAAGTGGGGAAAGGATCTTATATGAAAACTTTTCATTCCATTTTTGCATTAACATTAAGTATTATCTGTATAGCATATCTATTATTCTGTCCCAAAAATGGGCACTTTCTGTTTCACAATTTTTCAACAGAAGCACTCGCAGCGGAAAATGAACACAATACATTATCTAATGCGTTTTCCCTATCTTTTGAAACAACTTATCAGGAACATATTGCTGCCCATGACAAAAGATATTATTACATCCCTTTTCAGAAAAATATTATTTTTCAAATTACCTCTTCTTCTATCCGTAATTTAAAAATCAGCTTTCTTTCTGACACAGGCCAAAGTATTCCCTACAATAAAAAATTTTCAAAAAATAGTAAGCTCCTGACTCTATCTGCAGATTTGATAGGAAAAAGAATTTTCCTATGCCTGTCCAATCAGTCTGCCAGCTCATGTTCCTTTAAAATTTTTGTATCTTATCATAAAAAACAACATACAGAAACAGCAAAGCCAGCCACAAAAAAAGACCATTCTATTGCTACACCAGATAAGATACCGTCAGATACCGTTACCATCCATCACCCAAAAATAAATAAAAAAGCCACTTCAAATCCCACAAGAAGGAAAACAAATCAGCAATCCCGCAAAAACTCTAAAGACCACAAAACCACAAGTATCCCATATGTACAAAAATACAAAAACAAAACAAAGTTATCCACAACCAACAGCAAAAATGTAGAGCTATATCCACAATTTATGAAAATGGCTCCCGGCGCTGTGGAAAAACTTAAGATATCCTCCGAACAAAGTATCTCTGATATTATCTGGCTCAGCACTAATCCTCTGGCCGTGTCCGTGGAACATGGAAAAGTCCATGCAAAAAAAGAAGGAATTGCTATTATTTATATCCGGCAAAAAAATTACCCTGATATAACAAGCTCCTGTTTTATCAGGGTAATAGAAAGGACATAAGCTGCAAAATTCATCTATATATCCGGCATTAAATAATTGCCGGATATATAATATGTGATGTTCTATGCAGCCTTAAGTAAAATTATATGAAAAACAAAATGTATTCAAAAGATGCGCTAAACAGTTTACTGCAGGAAGAAATGAAATATTATTATCAGGCCGCCGAAATCATTTCGGCAAACCATCACAACATAATTCTTTCTATCCTTTCAAAAGAATCAAAAGAATTATTCATCTTAAAAATATTAGACCGCAGATATTATAACAAAAGCTTATATCAGAAGATTTTTAGCATTACTGGAAATTCCTTATTAATACCGTTTCAGACATTTACTGACACATCTTATATTTACTTTGTTTATCCACATTTGAATACCTTAACAGAAGCCCTATCCACAAAAACTATCAATTACTCCACATTATATACTCTGATTTTTTCTATCGGAAATGCCGCTGCATCCCTGCATGAACATAATATTCTTCATCTGGACATTACACCAAATAATATTTTTTTAGATAATGAAGGAAAATGTTATCTTGGGGATTTCTCTTCTGCACTTCCGATAAGGGATATACAATCACTCCTATCCCGCCGTTATCTCCGGACTGGAACGACCTGTTCCTTTGCACTGCCAGAACAAACACAGGTACCCTCTGTTTCCTATTGGAATGACTGCTACAGCTTTGTACTTCTATGCTACGCACTATTTAACAGGGGTAAATTTCCACATGAAACAATTCTGCCACCCACACAGGCAATAGAAAAAATAAACTCATTTTTAACAAAATGGATGAAATGCCCTTCCCATATTGGCCCCAGTATTATTAGAAATTTTCTCACTGAATTAGATGATATACTAAATAACTGTAATGAAGAAAAGGAACTTCTAAATTACAGCCTGAAATTATCTGATTGTGATAGCGGGCAAAATTGCTTTTTAGAAAAAACCCCTGACTACAATATAGAAAATTTTTCCTTTTCTAAAACTGCAATGTTTCCCCTGCATTTTAATAAAAAAGGGCACAGACTTCGCTTGTGCCCTAGCAAAAATGCTAAAGAACAAAGTTCTTTGCATTTATTGTTGGTACACCACCACACACCGAGAACTTTCCTAATATATCAAAGAGATAAGAGGCCTGTCCTCTTATATGGCTTATTGATTTTCTGCAGCTTTCTCTTTCTTTTTTCACTCTATCACTATCTGTCAAAAAGCAGCCGCAGAGAAGAAAAACAAAATATTATTCTGTCCAAAGAGATAGAAACCCCGCCCACAGAAACCATGCAGATAGACACCAGTCCATCCTGCTACCCTGCCCAGACCTCTATCCCTCTAGCCTCTCCTGCCAGCATAAATACTGGCTTACCAGACAAAATAAATCATAAAGAAAAAAGAGGGAAAAAACACATCCTTGATATTTCTGATAATCCTAATCAGAATATTTCCTTTTTAAAGAACAAAGAGAATATTTCCAATTTGCATATACTTTTTGCAAACTGCTGCCGTCTTTCCACATGCAGTGCATTCTCATCTCTTTCTTCCTTAAAAGAACTTTACCTGAACAGTAACCAGATTATATCTCCTATCGGCTTAACAGGGCTTTCAAAATTAGAAGTGCTTGTGCTATCAAATAACAAACTATCTGACATTTCCTGCCTTAGCAAATTAAGGAATTTAACTGTTCTTGACCTATCCCATAACTGCAATTTAAAGAACCTTAAAACCCTATCGTCATTAACAAAACTCCGTTGCCTTATCTTGACAAACACAAATGCCTCAGAAAAAGAAATACAATTTCTTCAAAAAAAATTACCAAGTTGTACAATACTTTATTAAAAGAGAGGAGAACTACTATGAAATTTATATCTAAAAATATTACAAAACAACTTAGCAGCTTATTTATTATTACAATATTTTCTATTGCACTTTTTTCTATATTTTTTCCTAAAAAAGCATACGCCAAATCATCTGTTTGCTTTGCCAGAAAATATAACATACTTACAATAGAAAAAAATGTATTATATAAAATAAAAAATCTCGGAAAGACAGATTATGTCCGATATTCAGTTTCAAACCCTTCTCTGGCTTCTATTGGAAAAAAGAGCGGCCTCATGACTCCAAAAAAAGCTGGAAAATTAACAGTGAATGCAGTTATCTACAATAAGAAGCATAAGAGATTAAAAACACTTACAAACAATGTTACAATCCAACAAAAGAAACAAATACTCCCAAATGCTGTCTTTAAAGTGAATAAGGGTATCAATCCATGGAATTTTACCATCTCTCTTTCCTGCAGCCGGATTCTTTTAAAAAAGGAGATTCAGGCAGATAAACTGACTATCACTCCTAAGGGCAGGAAAAGCCCTAAATTAACCGCATCATTCACAAGCCTTTCCGCCGATGGAAAAGAAATAATTTATACATTAAATACATCCGGCCAGACCAAGCTTTGTCCCGGCAACTCCTCCATGGATGGAACTTATACACTGGAATCCCTCAGGTTTTCTAAAAAACTATCCCTCAATTATAAAGAGCGTCTGACAGAGAATACCCTCTCTGGATTTGTCCTAAATTCGGATGGAAACTCTGTAAAGCATGCACTTGTTACTCTGAAAAAAGGCACCGTCACGTTAAATAAATGCCATACAGATGAAAATGGGCATTACAAGCTGCAGAATGTCCAAAATGCCGACTGCCTCACAGTAGAAAAAACTGGTTTTAAAAAGAATACCCTCTATAATCCGGCTATTTCTTCAAAGGGCACCACTTGTGAAAATATTATTCTGCGCTCCAGCAAGGAGACAGATGTTGCGATGGATTTCCTAATTACAGATAAAAAAAATAACCCAATTCCCAATACATCAATATATATTTTGGAGCAAAAAGATACTGCACCGTCACAAACTCCTTTTCCTGATACAACAGAGCAAATCTCTGCTGTTAACTGTATGGCAGATTATATTCCCAAAGAGAAAATCCTTTATTCCGGAGCAACAGATTCTGGCGGCAGGCTTTTACTGTCAAATTCCCCTTCCTCCCCATCTGCCCCCTGCTCCAACCTGACCTTAGGAGAAGAAACTCTTGTTTCTTATTCTGCCCAGCAAAAACCAGCACCCAATATAAAAAAAGAAATACTCCCATCTTCTATACTGGATGACAACAAAAATTATGTTATCTATATTAAAAACTACTCCAAGGATAATCTGCAGCACAGTTATCATACGAAAAAAATTTTATTTTCTTTTACCAGCCTTATAACGGATTATGCCTTCCTTCATGTCAGGCTTAATCTATGCCAACAGACATCTCTCAAAGATTTATCCATTATCAGCGATACTCCACCATCTCTCTGCCGTTCCTTACTTTTTCAATTTTTTCATCCAGATGACAAGAAAGCTTTTTACCAATATCCAGTGGAAAAAGAACACTTCAAGATGACTGGCAATAAGATATTATCTTCCTCCCTCCTTCTACCTATATCCCTTCCGGAAGATACTTACTATTTAAAAATTCAGGCACTTTCTGAGGAAAGCAACATTTTATCACAATCTGATTTTGTTATCTGTTACATATCAAATTCTATAGCTTTTTTAGAGCCGATTACATTACAAAAAGCAGGATATGCACGGTTATTAGTTTATGGGAATAGGGAATGCAGCTTATCTTCTAAAGCTTCTTTTGAATTATATCAAAAATATGACGGCTACTATTTCTATATTGGAAATTACTTCACGGATATTTTTACTAAAAAAGATAAAGAATTCTCAGTATCCAGTCTGTATTTAAACAACCTATTCCCTGACTCAGATTATCTATTAGTTCCGCTTTCCGGTAATATTGCTGCAAAAGAATATCTTTCTTTCCATTCAACAAACCAAAATATATTTCCTGCAAAAGAATATGCAGAGCATTCCCTCACACCTCTGGCTACTATTTATTGTATCAAAACTGATTTAGGCATTAACACTGGCAATAATTCTGACGGCCTGCACCATACTGATGATACATGCCTGCTCTCTGTTCCCAATGATTTCTATAAAGATACTATTACTATCTCTTATAAAGACACTTACAAAATTAGCCAACATCTTGTCCGAACCAGCCATGCTTATCCAAACAGTGTAATTGCCATTTACAAACCGAACGGTACCTTTCTGACATCTACCCTTACAACTTCTCCGACAGATAACATAGCAGCTAATAAAAATAATTTTTCTAAACAATCAATTATTGATATTTATACAAATAAAAGAATTTTAATTACAAACCAGAATTCTTATAAAAATTACAGTATATCGTAAATTATTACTACGGCGGTTACATATTAGTATATGATACCTTCCTTAGTTACTCTGGCAAATACCTGTTTCAATTCTTTCGGTTTCTCATGCCCAAAGGTATATCCCTTCTCCAGATATAAGGCTGCATCCTGCAATTTTTTCTGATTGGAGCTGTAAAGTGTGGCAAGTTTTTCCCCCTTCTCCACCTGATCTCCTGTTTTTTTAAAAAACCGAATTCCCGCTGCCATATCAATCAGGCTTTCTTTTCTTTCCCTGCCTGCACCCAATATTACAGCCGTTTTTCCACATAATTCTGTATCCATACTCACTATGTATCCAGCCTCTTTTGCTGTTAAATTTATTTCATAAGGTGCTCCCTTAAACTTTTCCGGATGATAAATATAAGATTCATCCCCTCCCTGCTCTTTTACCATCGCTGCAAACCTGTCAAGTGCAGTTCCATTCTTTATCACTTTTTGAACCATTTCCAGACATTCTTTTTTAGTCCCCATCTGCCCTAATTCCAGCATAGCAGAAGCAAACACTTCACATATTTTTTGAAAATCATCAGGTCCCTTTCCCTGCAAAGTCTCTATCGCTTCTATTATTTCAATATTATTCCCCACCGCGATACCAAGAGGAACATCCATATTAGTTAATATTGCAATCGTCTCACGTCCTGCCCCTTCCCCGATTGCAACCATTTTTTCTGCGAGAATCAATGCATCATCCACCGACTTCATAAACGCTCCACTTCCCACCGTCACATCAAGCACTATTTTGTCACTTCCCGCAGCAAGCTTTTTACTCATAATGGATGCCGCAATTAAAGGGATACTGTCTACAGTAGCGGTTACATCGCGAAGAGCATATAATTTTTTATCTGCCGGAGCTATATTAGCAGATTGTCCAATCAGAGAAATACCTAACTTATTTACAATCTGAAAAAACTTCTTTTCATCAATTGCTGTCTGCATTCCAGGTATGGATTCTAATTTGTCAATAGTTCCTCCGGTAAATCCAAGACCCCTTCCGCTCATCTTTGCAACTTTTCCGCCACAGGCAGCCACCACCGGGGCTACTACCAGTGTTGTTTTATCACCAACACCTCCTGTACTGTGTTTATCTACTTTAATACCATCTATCTTTGACAAATCAACCATATCACCGGACTTTGCCATGCACTCTGTCATATTTATAAGCTCACAATCTGTCATCCCATTATAATAGATTGCCATCAGCAGGGCGGACATCTGGTAATCGGGGATTTCTTCTGCCACATACCCATCAATAGCATAATAAATCTCTTCCTTTGCTAATTCAAAACCCCGCTTTTTTTTGTCAATTATATCATACATCCTCATAAAAAAGCCTCCCTTCCAATTTACTTAGGAACTGTTCATAAATTGCTCATGACAATTACTTGTCACAAATAATTCCTTAACAGTTCCTTATCTACTTTCAGCATGAATCCTATATTCTACTCACACATGCACAATAGGCTAATCAAAAAAATACATTCTCAATCAGGATATATTCTCCGGCCCAAATCCCATTGGCAGTAATTCCTTTAATAAATATATTTTGTATTCCCCATCTGAATTTCCCAGAATAATTTCAAAAGTTTCAGGATTACAAAATTCCATCATTACTTGAAGGCATACACCACAGGGAGGGCAAAAATCCAATTTCACCCTATCACTGCCTCCCATGATAGCTATCCTTTCAAACTTTTGTCTTCCATCACTGACTGCCTTAAAAAAAGCAGTCCTCTCCGCACAATTTGTCGCTGTATATCCAGCATTTTCTATATTACATCCAAGATAAAATTCACCTGTGTCTGCTTGAAGGCATGCGCCTACATGAAACTTTGAATAGGGTGCATAGGAACTTTTTCTGGCCTCCAATGCCATATCAATCATTTTTTTTATTTCTTCTATTTCTTTTTTATCTATTCCATTTTTCATTATCATTCCCCCATACTTTTTTCAACGTCATTTTAGTAATTATATTTTTGGCAAATTTATCTAGCATCTAGTATAATAGTTAATTATTGTATATATAAGAATAAAGTAAAAAAAGGCACAGACTTCGCTTGTGCCCTAGCAAAAATGCTTTAGCATTTTTGTTGGTACACCACCATACACCGAGAACTTTCCTAATATATAAGAAAGTTTCACAAATTTTCATATCTTCGCAATACAAAATTCTTATTTTTATGTTATGATGTTTGAGTCAAAAGGTATTTTGTTCCCAACTGATTCCACGAATTACTGTATTGCTAACTATTTTTAGCTCTAGCATCATTAATAATAGTATATCACATTTTATGAAAGCCTGTTGACAGGTTTTGCAAATTTTATGGAATTAAATACCATAAATTCCGTCATAGGTGTGAAAAGTCAAATATCCAGCCACACAGATAATAATATTTTTTAAGAATTTACTTTTCCTAATGATAATTTCATATTATAATAGAGAAAGATGTCTTTTTAGGGAATTATACTAATATAGCATTTTATAAGTGCTGAGAAATAGTTCGGTTCCTAAAAAAAATATTATATTACGCCAATATAGAAGGTTGTAAGAATGGGGGAATATATGAAATTACTAACTATAACAATACCATGTTATAATTCGCAAGATTATATGAGACATGCGATTGAGAGCGCGCTTGCTGGAGGAAAGGATGTTGAAATACTGATTGTGGATGATGGTTCCATAGATAACACTCTTATGATTGCTAATGAATATCAGGAAAAATATCCGAATATCATAAAGGCAATCCATAAAGAAAATGGAGGGCATGGATCTGCAGTAAATACAGGAATTCAAAATGCTTCCGGGCTTTTCTTCAAGGTTCTTGACAGTGACGATTGGTTTGACGAGGCAAGCTTAAAGAAAATTCTTCGCTTAATAAAGTACGTAGCTGCGCAGTCCATTCCTTTAGATATGATAATCAGCAATTATGTATATGAAAAACCAAGCCTTCATAAACGTAAAGTTGTCAACTACCGCAGTGCTGTTCCATGCAATAAGTTTTTTACATGGGATGACGTAAAATACTTTAAAATGACACAAAACCTTTTAATGCACTCTATTATGTATAAAACGAAGTTGTTAAGAGATTGTAAATTGCACCTTCCAGAGCACACTTTTTATGTAGATAACATATTTGCTTTTTGTCCGCTTCCTTATGTAAAGAGGATGTATTATCTAAATGTAAATTTATATCGATATTACATTGGACGGGATGATCAGTCTGTCAATGAAACGGTTATGACAAAACGTATTGACCAGCAGATTAAGATAACAAAAATTATGATTCATTCACTAAACCTTGAATCAATTTCATCTAAAAAACTTAAAAGTTATATGCTGCAGTATCTGTCTATGATGATGATAGTAAGCTCAGCATTACTGGTTAATGAGGGATCTCTAGAAAACCTTGCGAAACGGGACGAGCTATGGAATTATTTAAAATCAAATGATAAAAAGGTATATAAATTAATAACTTTACGCAAATTCGGCCTGCCTTTACAATGGAAATCTGAATTTGGCAAAAAAATTATTATTTCCGGATACCATTTTTTCAACCGGATTTTTGGATTTAATTAGAAGCTGTTCAGGAGAATTACTATGGAAAACGAACTATTATATTACGATGATGATGAAAAATGGAGCCATGCTCTTTTGCTATATGATGCTGTTTTAAAGGAAATCTGCACCAAATTGGAAATATTAAATAATGAATTTAAATTGGCCCATCAATACAATCCAATTGAGCATATTACCTCACGCATAAAATCTGCATCAAGTATTGCCCGAAAAATACGGCTGAAGCAAAAGGAACTTACAGTAGAAAACATTATACGCTATGTCAATGATGTTGCTGGCGTCAGAATTATTTGTTCCTTTACTTCGGATATTTACCGCATTGCAGCAGCAATCTCAAATCAAAATGATGTAACCGTTTTAAAAGTAAAAGACTATATTGCTCATCCAAAAGCTAATGGTTATATGAGTTATCATATGATAGTATCTATCCCTATTTTCCTTTCGGATGATATGATAGATACTAAAGTGGAAATTCAAATCAGGACGATTGCAATGGATTTCTGGGCGAGTTTAGAGCATAAAATTTATTACAAATTTGAGGGAAAAGCACCGGAAGGTATTAGAGATGAACTTAAGGAATGCGCACAGATTATCTCTTTTCTGGATCAAAAAATGCTTTCTATCAATGAAGACGTAAATCGTTACCATGAAAATTTCAACGGCGGTTCTACTATGCCTTCTAATGTTACTGTTTATGAAAATGAAAATACTGACCCAAAAGTTCCCGATTCCCTAAAGTCACTTTTTGGAACTATTGTTACCGAATAAATGCATATACAATAAACCCAATGTAAATAGTCGCCATGCCGCTTCCGGCAAGGCGGCTGTCTATTTTGGAAACAAATTGGAATAGAATAGAAATAATACCAAATACAATAAGATCATAAATCATATAAATATGAATCATAACTGGTTTTCCCACTGCAATCACTCCTAAAACAAGAGTTAGTGAAAAAATAATACCATCAATTATATTTTCTAAATTTCGTTCTTCTTCCTCTACTGCTTCTTCTATCAATGCTTCTCCATCGTCTATCTCTATTTCTGGCAGTTCTTCCTCTGATATTCTATCATCCTCTTTCTCTTCTATAGATTCCAATAAAATTCCCAAAAGATTATTACTCCAAGTAAGCAAAGTTAATCCAATACAATATTGTGAAATTTTCAATTCTACTCCCAGCTTTGACGTCCCCTCAAAAAGCAGGCAATTTCCAACTATTATTATGACTGCCAATAAAAAATAAAATATAATTTCTATCAAAACTTTTTTACTGGCCGGACTGACTGCTGTTTCTTTTGATAAATTTCTAGATTTCATTAAAGAATTTTTTCTAATACTTAAAACATTCTTTAATGTTTTGATAAATCTCTCTGCATCTTTTCTTCTCCAGTAAGTAAAATAGAAATAGATAAAAAATAGGAAAATCAGAATCCCTCCATCTATTTGGTTTAGAATATTTTCTACTGATTTTCCTCTCAATAAATAATCTGCTGACAGAAAAAGCAAAAGGATGGCACAAAAGATTAAATACTGGCTTTTGTTAACTGACAGTCCTTCCTTATGATTTCCTACTGTGTTTAATTTATTTACACCACATATCGCTAATAGCTGAAAAATGGCACAGCCAATAAGCGTTCCCATTAAAATTTCACTATTTTGATTAACTGCAGATATCACAGATATCGATATAATAGAAATGTTATACAAAATATTTCTTTGATTTTCTTTTGTTCCAGAAAAGACAGCTCCTTTCCGAAGCTGCCTTATCAATAACAACGGTACAATTGCCGTTAAAACCAGACCACATAAAAATTTAATCATTTCTTTTTCCAATTATCTTCCCTCAGCCAATTTCTTTAAACTGATATTTGATTTTGCTTCTTCCAGTGCCTGCTGTTCCTCTTCTGATAATATAACAAATGCTTCCCCGTTTACTACTTCTTTTGCATATGTATAGCACCCTTCTTTTGAACTATGCATCGAATTCATAATGAAACCGTTATTTTCAGCTGTTAAAAGTACTAATACAAAACTCAATTTTCCGCCAATCTCTTTGAATGCATCATATTTTACCAAACCAATCTTTTGATAAGCAGTAACTAATTGCCCATTGATTGCTTTAATCTGGCGGTAGATATCTTCTACATTACTCTCCAAATTATCAATAGCACTAAACTTATCTAATATAGCCTTTTCCAAATTTTTTCCGTTTTCTCCATCCATAAAAACTTTATACTTTTTTCTCATACTGCTATTTTTCGCCATTGTAACAATCAGCATAATAAACATAATTAAAATTATTCCTGCCATTCCCATGACTACATATCCAACATCAATTCCATATTCATCAAATAACCACATTCTATATATCCCTCCATATTATTGTAAATGCGACATTAAATCTACTATTCTTTCAAACTCATCCGGTGAATAGTATTCTATCTCTATCTTTCCTTTCTTTCCATCCTTATTTCTATTAATATGTACCTTTGTTCCAATAATTGATTTTAATTTTTCTTCATAACCTTGATAGACAATCTTGAGCTGTTCATCTTCTTCCAAGGCTTTTTCTTCCTTTTTATTATCACCATTTAATATCTTTTTTACTAATTTTTCTGTCTCGCGAACGCTGAATTTTTCATCGAAAATTCTCGTTGCAGTCTCATATTGCAAATCACCATCTTCAATGCTAAGTAAAGCTCTGGCATGTCCGCTTTTTATTTTATCTTCAATCAGCATCTCTCTCACTCTTGCATCTAACTTCAAAAGCCTAAGTGCATTTGTTATTGCCACCCTGCTCTTAGAAACCTTCTCTGCCACTTCATCCTGTTTTAAATTATACTCTTCTATCAAACTGTGATATGCCTCTGCTTCTTCTATAGGATTTAAATCTTCACGCTGCAGATTTTCTATCAGGGCAATTTCCACTACTTCCTGACTGGAATATTCCTTTACAATTACAGGAACTTCTTTTATCCCAGCTATCTTTGACGCCCTCCATCTTCTCTCACCTGCAATAATCTGATAAAAACCTTTTTTTCCTTTTTGAACAATCAAAGGTTCAATCATACCATGCTGTTTAATTGAATCCGCCAATTCCTGTAACGAATCTTCATTAAAACTCTTTCTAGGCTGCAAGCTATTTGGTTCTATCTTATTAATATCTATCTTATCAACCTCTTTAATAATTGTCTCTTCTGTCTTTCTATTTGATATTTCTTCCTTTGGCTGAATTAAAGCATCGAGTCCCATCCCTAGTCCTCTTTTATTTGCCATTTATTCATTCCCCCTTTCAATTACTTCATTTGCTAAACTTCTATACCCATCTGCGCCAGCTGATTTTCCATCATACATATTAATAGGCATACCATGACTTGGTGCTTCCGCTAAGCGTATATTTCTAGGAATAATTGTTTTATATATTTTATGCTTCAAATTTTCTTTTACATTTTCAACCACCTGTAGAGAAAGACATGTCCTAGAATCATACATTGTAAATACTACTCCCTCTATCTCCAATTTATCATTCAGTCTCTCTTTTACAAGTTCAATTGTATAAAGTAATTCACTCAATCCTTCCAATGCATAATATTCACATTGTATTGGAACTAACACTGTATCCGCTGTTGTCATTGCATTCACTGTCAATATATTCAAAGAAGGTGGACAATCAATTATAATAAAATCATAATTATTTTTTACCTTATCTACCTGATTTTTAAGAACAAACTCCCTATTTTCTGTTCCAATCAGTTCAATTTCTGCTCCGGCAAGTCCTCTTTCTGATGGGATTACCCTTAACCCCTCACAAATAGAAGCCTCCGTTGCCTCCCATATTGTTGTCTGCCCCAGTAAAACCTCATAACTTGAATGTTCTACATTTGATTTATCAACACCAAGTCCACTAGTAGCATTTCCCTGAGGATCCATGTCAATCACTAAAACCTTTTTTCCCTTCTCAGCAAGGCATGCCGACAAATTAATTGCTGTAGTTGTTTTGCCAACTCCGCCTTTCTGATTTGATATAGCTATTACTCTACCCATTTGTACATCCTTTCAAATGTTTCACGTGAAACATATATTTTTGTTTATTATAACACAATTTTCATCACATGATAATATGTTTCACGTGAAACATATACTTTGATAACTAAATTAGATTATACTCTATAATGGTTCTCTTTTTGGTTTTCCTGCTTGTCTTGGATATTTTTTTTGCAACTTTGCTTCTTTTTTAAAGACAGCCAGTACACGATAAAAATCACTATCTGGAATTGAATAATGATACTGCTCCTCTATCTTACAGTGAAGAACCTCTAATGCACGTTTTGATTTTTTTAATTCTTCCTCTAAAAGTTCACTTTTATATGATACAAAACTTCCACCCACTCTAACAAAAGGTGTACATAATTCTAATAAAGTAGGAAGAGGCGCAACTGCACGCGAAAGACAATAATCATACTTTTCTCTATACTCTGCATTCTGTCCGATATCCTCCGCCCGCGCATGAACTGTATCTACATTTTTTATCAGACATTTTTCCAAAACATTTTCAATAAATGTGATTCTTTTTTGTAAAGAATCCATCAATAAGAACTTTGCATCTGGAACAAGAATTGCCAATGGAATTCCTGGAAAACCAGCACCTGTCCCAACATCAATTATCCTCTTTCCTGAAAAATCAATATACTTTATAATCGCAATGCTATCAATAAAATGTTTTAAAACCACCTCATGCATTTCCGTTATTGCAGTCAAATTTAATGATTTATTTGTTTCTATCAATAACTCATAAAAATTATAAAACTTCTCCAATTGTTCTTCCGTAAGACAAATAGAAAGTTTTTCTGCACTCTCCTTCAAATATTTCTGCATACATATCCTCCAATATCAGATTATAGTAATATCATCCAAAACAAACATATCCTCTTTATAATAATATCTGTTCCTTTTTCTTTTATTTTTCTTAGAAACCTGTAAACATTATTTTTTCATAATTCCTTATTATATTTTTCCAGATAAATCAAAAGAACAGAAATATCTGCAGGGGAAACTCCAGAAATACGGGATGCTTGCCCTACCGAAGCCGGCCTGAAATCTTTTAACTTCTGCAATGCTTCCTTTCTCAGACTATACACTTCATCATAATTTATATCCTCTGGTATTTTCCTATTTTCCAGTTTTTTATATTGTGCAACCTGCCGTTCCTGCCGTTTGATATATCCGTCATATTTCAAATTGATATTAACCTGTTCACAAACATCATCCGGCAAGATTTTCCTATCCTTATCTATCTCAGAAAGTATATCATATGATAATTCCGGACGCTTTAATAATTCTGCCAGAGTAGTGCCTGACTGCAGCAAAGTACTTTTATTCTTTTTCAGAAACTCCTGCACTTCCTTTCCAGCACCAACTGTAGTCTTCTGCATTCTCTTTATCTCCGCCTCAATCATAGCTCTCTTCTCACATAAAGCATCATATCTTTCCTGAGAAATCAATCCCACCTCATACCCTATCTCCGTCAGCCTAAGATCAGCATTATCCTGACGGAGCAGCAAACGGTATTCTGCACGTGAAGTCATCATCCGATATGGCTCATTTGTCCCCTTTGTAATTAAGTCATCAATCAATACGCCAATATATGCCTGAGAACGGTCCAATATCAGAGCTTTCTTTCCCGCCAATTTTCTTGCAGCATTAATTCCTGCAATGATTCCCTGAGCCGCCGCCTCCTCATAGCCGGAACTCCCATTTGACTGACCAGCACTAAAAAAACCACTGATATCTTTAAATTCTAAAGAAGCCTTCAATTGAACCGGATTAATGCAATCATACTCAATTGCATAAGCATTCCTAACAATTGATGCATTTTCTAAACCGGGTACTGTATGATACATAGCATACTGGACATCCTCTGGAAGAGAACTGGACATACCTCCGATGTACATCTCATTCGTATAATTTCCCTCAGGCTCCAAAAATACCTGATGGCGATCCTTATCAGAAAACCTTACCACCTTATCTTCTATAGAAGGACAATACCTTGGCCCTGTTCCCTTAATATCTCCGGAATATAAAGGGGAACGGTCAATATTATCCAAAATAATCTGATGGGTTTGCTGATTTGTATAAGTCAGCCAGCATGAAACCTGTTCTCTCTCTATATCCTCTGGCCGATTTGTAAAAGAAAAAGGAACAACTTTTTTATCACCTTTTTGCTCCTGCATTTTACTAAAATCAATAGTCCGCCTATCCACTCTGGCAGGAGTTCCCGTCTTAAATCTTCTTACCTCTATCCCAAGTTTATCAAGGCATGCTGTCAACTGATTTGCCGCTGATAATCCATTTGGTCCCGTATTATTACTAACTTCACCATAAATACATCTTGCTTTCAGATAAGTGCCAGTACACATAATAACCGCCTTACATGGATAGACAGCATCAGAAGCAGTGCGGACACCTGTCACCTGTTCATTCTCCACAAAAATTTCTGCTACCTCTCCCTGCTTAATCACAAGATTATCTGTATTTTCCAGAACACGCCTCATTTCCCGGCTATAATCCTTTTTGTCTGCCTGTGCCCGCAAAGAATGAACTGCAGGCCCTTTTGATGTATTTAACATTTTTGACTGGATATATGTTTTATCAATATTCTTCCCCATCTCTCCTCCGAGAGCATCCACTTCCCTTACCAGATGGCCTTTAGAACTTCCGCCAATATTGGGATTACAAGGCATCATCGCAATACTGTCAATACTAACTGTAAAAACTAAAGTTTTACAGCCAAGTCTTGCCGCAGCAAGCGCCGCCTCACAACCCGCATGTCCAGCGCCAATCACTACAACATCATAGCTTTCATAGGTATAAGACATATCAAATCCTTCCTTCCTAAAGCGCATTTAAAAATCATTTCCACAAAATTTAAAACGCATCTTATAAAAAGCAATTTTCAAACACGTTTAAGAAACTACATAAAAATAAATTCTATTTGTAACAGTTCCCTATTTTCCCATGCAAAAATCTTTAAATATCTTATTAACTAAATCTTCTGAAGCTGTTTCTCCATTAATTAACCCCAGATACTTATATGCATCCATCAAGTCTACTATATAAAAATCTTCCGGCATCCCATCCTCAATTGTATTCAATAACTGATAAAGGCTCTCCACTGCTTCTTCCACTGCTTCTCTGTGCCTAAGGCTAGTAAGATAAATCTGATCATTAAATGAGATATTTCCCTCCAAAAAACATTCTGTAATATACTTTTCCAATTTATCCAAGCCATCTCCTGTTTTGCTAGAAAAAAAAATACAATCCCATTCTATCTTATCTTTTAAATCCCTTAATTCTAAAACACTATCTATATCAGATTTATTGAAAAGGATAACCCCGCTTTTCCCCGCCAGCAATGAAATAATCTTTTCATCAGCTTCATCAAGAGGAGCACTCGAATCTACTACATAAATAATAAAATCTGCCCCTTCTAAATATTCCATTGCCTTTTCCACACCAAGATGCTCCACAAAATCATCTGTATCATGGATTCCCGCTGTATCAACCAAATTTAGTACAAGGTTTCCAATCTGTACCCTTTCCTCCAGTATATCCCTTGTCGTTCCGGCAATATTTGTTACAATCGCCCGTTCCTCGTCCAGCAGAAGATTCATCAAAGAAGATTTTCCTGCATTTGGTTTTCCCACAATAACTGTACGTATTCCCTCCGATTTCATCCTGCCGTTTTCAAAATTATCTAACAATTCTTGCAAGGAATTTATCTCTTCATGGACCTTCACATATAATTTATCTGAAAAACCATTTAAATCATAATGTTCCGGATCATCCAAAGCTGCTTCAATATACGCCATATTATCAAGAATTTCCTGACGTATTTTTTCAATATATTTAGAAACCCTTCCCTCCAACTGTTTTATTGCACTATCCAGTGCAAATGCATTTTTGGAAGTAATCAATTTCATAACTGCTTCCGCCTGTGCCAAATCAATACGCCCATTTAAAAAAGCGCGCTTTGTAAATTCCCCTGGTTCTGCAAGCCTTGCCCCATGATGCATCAATATTTTCAATATTTTATCAATCAGAAATGGACCGCCATGAGAGTCAATCTCAACTACATCCTCACAAGTATAACTTCTAGGTGACTTCATCAACAAAACCATTACCTCATCCACAATAGTTCCATCATCATCCAGAATAAATCCATAATGAATTGTATGGGAATCTTTTTTAAAAAAGAAATCCTTATCCCATGAATCCTCTCTCAAAGTATTATCATGCACAAATTTTTTGGTAGCAAAAATTTCTCCCACAATACGAAGAGAATTATTCCCACTGACACGGATAATTCCAATCCCACCACCCATTCCACTGGCAATTCCAGCAATTGTATCATGCTCCATTTCTTACCATTCCCTCCAATTCAAAAAGGAGGCTGACATTCCAGCCCCCTACCATTATTATTCTGATAAAGAATTGCTATTTTCCTCACCGGATTCTTCTGCTTCTTCTCTTCTGTACGAATCATTATTATAATGCTGCTTGCGGTAATTATTATTTCTTCCATATGGTGAACGGCCGCCGCGCGGATATCTACTCCTGCGCTCATAACCATTTTCCGCCCCCGCCTTCATTGTAATAACAACTTTGCGATATGGCTCCTCCCCTTCACTATGTGTCTCCACATATCTATCTTTCTGCAATGTTGAATGAATCACCCTTCTCTCATAAGGATTCATCGGCTCAAGATAAACAGGTTTGTGAATCCGCTTAACCTTCTGTGCAAGATTTCTGGCAAGATTTTCTAATGTCTCCCTTCTTCTCTCACGATAATTTTCTGTATCAAGTTTTACCTTAATATAATTATCTGAATTGCGGTTTACTACCAGGCTAATCAAATACTGAAGGGAATCCAAAGTAATTCCTCTTTTCCCGATTAAAATCCCCATCTCATCACCGGTAAGTTCAATAATCATATAACGCTCTACATCATCATACGAAACTTCAATATTAACATTCATATTCATTGCATCAAAAACTTTATTCAAGAAGTCAACTGCAATATCCTCATATGTCATTTTAAGACGAACACGTATTTTAGCCGGTTTATTTAATAATCCTAAAAGTTTTGAAGATTCCCTCTCAATAATCTCGTACTCAACTTTATCACTAGTAGTCTCAAACTCAATTAAGGCATTTGTCAATGCTTCATTTACTGTCTTTGCTGTAAACTCTCTCCATTCCATTTCTATTTCTCCTCCTTATTTTTTATCCCCAGAAGAATTATCACGATTCAACATATTGGCATAAGAAGCAATACTTCCCTCCTTATATTTTGTGTTTTGAGGTCTTTTATAATCGTTCTTTTTTACATTTTTTGTTATTTCCGATACATTTGTCTTCTTTTCCTGCTTCTTCCCTGCAGTTTTCTGATTTTTCAAATCCTGAACCGATGCATTTGGGTCTATCCCCATTTTTTCAAGACGCTTCTTTTTCTTTTCTACATTTTTATTAATTTCCTCATTCATGTCCATCCTGCTGAAATAGAAATTAATCCCGATTGACTGAAAAATACGGAATACATTACCAGCTATCCAGTAAAGGCCGACACCAATCTGGAACATAAAGCACATTAACCCGGAAACAAACGGCATGATATTATTCATCATCTTCATCGAAGCTGCAGTAGGATTTTCCGCACTGTTCTGCTGGTTTTGTGCCATACCTGCCATACTGAGCTTTGTACTGACAATCTGGGTTATGACAGACAGAACAGGAATCATTACACTAAAATTTGAAACACTTGGATTATCTGAGATATTCATTCCCAAAAAATAATTAATATGGGATGCATCTTTCGATACCCTGCCGATTTCATTTGCCATGCTAGGATATTTATCACCTAATGCTTCCCATGCTTCTTTATTATACTGCCCTAATATATCAATATAATAATTCAAATTAACTTTAGCAACATCTTTAATTTCCTTGGCATGGTTCACCGCATCTGTCATAATTACAGTAGGTGATTCCATAAACTTAGAAAGCTGCTCAACCGTCACGCCCATATCCTGCATCTTTTCAGCAAGCCCTACATAAATGTCATATACTTGTCCTACATAGGCAGGTACATTATAAATCACACGGTACAATGCAAACAAAATAGGAAAGGTAATCAAAAGGGGCAGACATCCGCTGGCCGGGCTTACACCATATTTCTGATAAACTGCCTGCGTTTCCAGAGACATTTTCTGCTGAGACGCCTGATCTTTCTTATTTTTATATTTGTTCTGAATCGCTACAAGTTCCGGATTCATAATAGAAGACATTCTAGAAAACTTCTGCTGCTTAATCTGCAGCGGCAGCATCAGTGCATTTACTATAAAAGTAAATAAAATAATACAGATACCTGTATTCTGAATGCCAACCAACTCCAGAACAGAATAAATCGCTTCCAGTATACGCCCAAGAACACGAGCAATTGGTCCAAGAAAAGCACCCTGATACGTTGTCAATATTACATTCATCATAACCTTAATTTCGTCCCATACATGTCCTATGGTACAGGATCATATCCTCCCTTCGCAAAAGGGTGACATCTTAAAATTCTTTTTACAGCTAAAAAACTCCCCTTGAGAAAACCGTATTTCTCCAGAGCCTCAATCGCATACTGGGAACATGTCGGTGTATAAATACAGGTAGGCCTTCTCTTTAAAGGAGATACATATTTACGATATAGATTTATTAGAAAAATCATTAATTTCTTCATCAAAACTCATTTAACCAAAATCCGGTGCAACTTTCCCAAATGAAGCAGTGCACTCTCAATCTCAAAAAACTTCCGACTCTTAGCTGTACTTCTTGCTACAATTACAATGTCAAATCCCTTTTCAAACTGTTCCAAATTTAATCGAATACTTTCACGAATCAATCTGGTAACCCTATGCCTTACAACACTATTTCCTACTTTTTTACTTACAGTAATGCCAAATCTATTTTCATCCGAATTATTTTCTAAGACATACATAATCAAATACTTATTAGCATAGGATTTACCATTTTGATATACTTCAACAAAATCTCTATTCTTTTTTATTGAATTTAACACAACCATCCCTCTAAAAGCAAAACACCATAAAAAGGATACCGCCCGCGCCAGCCGGATACTTGTTACTGTCCAACCTATGCCCAGTAACGGATACTTTTCTACACCAGTGTACTACGAGCAGTTCCCTGATATATCAAAATAGAAGAAAAGGCCACATAAATGCGACCTATGCGGATAACTTATGTCTTCCCTTTGCCCTTCTGTTTGCTAATATCTTTCTGCCATTAGCTGTATGCATTCTCTTTCTAAATCCATGGACTCTGCTTCTGTGCCTCTTCTTAGGCTGAAATGTCATCTTCATCTGGAACACACCTCCTTATCAAATCAAAATACGCAAAATCACGTGTATCTCATATTATATTAGCAAATTGGGCATTCGTCAAGTCCAAAATAAAAAATTGGCCTAATTTTATACCGCCGATTTTGTAAAGTCAACAAAGTTATTCACATGTGGATTTTGTTAACTGTTATTTCCTCATTATGCAAATGCAAAATATATTCCATATATAATAGGAAGAAAACCATACCAGAATAATTTATTCTACAATGTGAAGTATTTCATTGTTGACATTACACAGCAATAGACAAATTCAGACTTTTATTCCCAATTTTCTTAATTCTACAATCGTAGATAGAAAACATGTTTGATAACAAGTTATGCACAAATTGTGGATAACTTGTTCATAACTCAACTTACCCAAGTCATATTTTATCACTTATCCACAATTTTATCAACATTATCCACTTTTTTCCCTGTTTTCAACACTTTTAAACCATTTTTCTATGTGCAAAAATTAGAAACAAGTTATCAACAATAATTGTGGATAACTGTGGATAACTTACTTTTTAACATTTTACTCTTCCAGTTCTTATAACTGCAGCCATTCTAAAAGGTGAATATACATTATATAATTATCGAATATGTTCCTTGTAATTTCCTCATATTTGATATAAAATAGTAGTGTATGATGTGTTATCTGTCTCTATCAGAAAAGGCTCATATACAGAATATTAGAAAAGAGGAAACAGTGTTGGAAAACGAGTTAAGGCAGAATTGGGATAAAATCTTACAACATATGTATGTTGCATTTAATCTTAGTGAACCAGTCTTTCACACATTTATACAAAAACTAAGTGTGTATTCTGTTCAGGATGATTTACTTACTATATTAATTGACGATACAAAAATCGGAAGAAGTAGTAAGTCTTTTGTTGAACAAAAATATTCCGTTTTTCTTGCTGTCTCTATTGAAGAAATTACAAAAATACAATATAGGTTAAATTTTATTACACTTTCTGAACTGGATGACGCACAGACAGGGCAAAAAAATTTGGAAACAGCTAAAAGGCTTAATCCATCTATCAACCCAAACTACACATTTGATACTTTTATCGTAGGTGACAACAACGATTTTGCCCATGCCGCTTCCTTAAAGGTAGCAGAAGACCCGGGGGAAAGTATCAATCCCCTATATATATATGGCGGTGCAGGCCTTGGTAAAACACATTTAATGCATGCAATTGCCAATTACATTTTAGAGCATGACAAATCAAAACGGGTCGTATATGTAACAAGTGAGGCATTTACGAATGAAATTGTAGAGGCGCTCCGCGGATCCAAGAATGGGCATTCCCAGTCTCTTAAAGAATTCCGGGAAAAATACCGGGAAAATGTAGATGTGTTATTAATTGATGATATTCAATTTATTATAGGAAAAGAATCTACCCAGCAGGAATTTTTCTTTACCTTCAGCCATCTGACAGATTCCAAAAAGCAGGTAATTATATCTTCTGATAAACATCCATCAACCATGACGATGTTAGATGAAAGATACCGCTCCCGCTTCGAAATGGGAATCACAGTCGATGTAAAGGCACCTACTTATGAAACCCGCATGGCAATCCTTCGCTCTAAGGTTTCAAAAGAACATATTCATATTGATGACTCAATTCTTGATTATATTGCCAGCAATATCAACACAAATATCCGCGAACTTCAAGGCGCTATTAATAAAGTAATTTCTTTTTCCAGCCTCTGCGAGAAGGAAGTTACTCTGGAACTAGCTACAGAAGCTCTGGCTGATAAGATTAACCCTAATATCAAGAAGGAAATTACGATTGACTACATATTAGAAACTGTGGCAGACCACTTTGGCATTAGTGTGAAAGATATTCTATCTAATAAAAGAAGCAACAGTATCGCGTATCCCCGCCACATCTGTATGTACCTCTGCCGGCACCTGATTGGGAGCCCTCTGGCAGAGATTGGGCATAAGCTGGGAAACCGCCACCATTCTACTGTACTACACAGTGTAGAATTAATAGAAGAAAAACTTAAGAAAGATGACGCAGAAACTGTAAAAAATGTAGATGTACTAAAAAAGAAGATTGACCCACAGTAGGACAGACTTATTGTTAATTTGTTATTTTACTATTAACATGTACACAAAATGAGTGGAAAACTTTTCCATGCTTTCTTGTCCTATTTTTTACAGATGTTGACAATCCTTCTTTTTTGAACATGATTCCTCACGTTATTGTACAAGTTTTCCTTAATGTTAAACCCTTTAACCATAAGGCTTACAGCGTTTATTAACCATACTCACAGCCTATACGGTTATGAATACTATTATATTTAATTATTATATATTTTTATTTTAATACAATTTTTGAAAGGAGTTATACACATGAACATCATTTGTGATAAATCAAAATTACTAGAAGGTATTAATACTGCATTAAAAGCGATTTCCGGCAAATCTACAATGGCTATTCTGGAATGTATGGTTCTGGAAGTCAGGGATCAAGTAATAAAGCTTATTGCAAATGATTTGGAAATTGGTATTGAAACAACTTTAGAGGGTGAAATCAATCAAGAAGGCTCTGTCGCGGTTAATGCGAAAGTTTTTTATGAGATTATTAGAAAACTTCCTTCTGATGAAGTAAAAATATCTGTAGATGAAAATTATACTATGAATATAAGTGGTGGGAAGGCAAAATTTAATATTTCTGCTAAACCGACAGATGAATTTCCGTTTTTGCCAAATATTGTTAAATCAAATTATATTCAGATATCTCAGTTCACGTTAAAAGAGATTATTCGCCAGACTGTATTTTCTATCTCTGATAATGAAAATACGAAAGTCATGACTGGAGAGCTTTTTGAAATTAAAGGGAACCAGTTAAAGGTAGTTTCACTTGATGGACACCGCATTTCTATTAGAAAAGTTGAGTTAAAGGAAAATTATGAAGATGTCAGTGTCATTATTCCCGGTAAAACACTGATTGAAATCAGTAAGATTTTAAATGGCGGTATAGATGACAATGTTAATATTTTCTTTACTGAAAAACATGCTCTGTTTGAATTTCAGAATACTATTGTGTTATCCCGCCTGATTGAAGGGGAATACTATAAAATTGAGAAGATGCTTTCCAGTGATTATGAAACAAAGCTTACAGTTTCAAAAAAAGAAATGTTGGATTGTATTGACCGTACTACGTTGTTAATCAGGGAATCAGAAAAGAAACCGGTTATTATTGATATAAAAGACAGCAGTATGGGATTTGCCATCCATTCAGCAATTGGTTCTATGGATGAAGAAATCAGTGCTACAAAAGAGGGCAAAGATATTTTGATTGGGTTTAATCCGAGATTTTTGATGGATGCACTGCGGGTTATAGATGATGAAGAGATTAATATTTATATGATTAACCCGAAAGCTCCCTGTTTTATCAAGGATGAAGAGGAAAATTACATCTATTTGATATTGCCTGTGAATTTTAATGTCTGATAAAGGAGGTATGCTTGTGAAAGCAATAGGAATTAGTGATGATTTTATTAAGCTTGGGCAGCTTTTAAAACTGGCGGATATGGTATCGTCCGGTGTAGAAGCAAAGATTGTCATCCAGAATGGTGAAGTGAAGGTAAATGGCGAGGTAGATACCAGAAGGGGAAAAAAGATTTACCCACAGGATATTGTAGAGTATAAGGGCAAACAGGTAACGGTGATTGGAGAATAGTCTATGTACATTAATTCTCTGGAGGTAGGGAACTTTCGTAATTATGAATTTGCCAAAATAGATTTTAGTGGTAAAACGAATATTCTTTATGGTGATAATGCGCAGGGAAAGACAAATATTCTGGAATCTATTTTTGTCTGTACTACTACAAAATCCCATAAAGGAAGCAAGGATAGAGAGCTAATCCGATTGGGGGAAGAAGAGGCGCATATCCGGATTCATCTGACAAAAAGGGATATGGCGCACCGGATTGACATGCATCTGAAAAAGAGCAGGGGAAAGGGAATTGCGATTGATGGTATTCCAATTAAACGTTCTGCCGAACTAATGGGGCTTCTCAATATTGTTTTCTTTTCTCCGGAAGATTTAAGGATTATTAAAAATGGTCCTTCTGAAAGAAGAAAATTTATAAATATGGAACTGTGCCAGCTAGACGCATTGTATCTGCATGATTTAGGTGAATATAATAAGGCTTTGATGCAGCGAAATAAATTATTGAAACAGATTTATTTTCAGCCATCCCTAAAAGACACGCTGGATATCTGGGATATGAACCTGATAGAATATGGAAGCAGGATTATTAAAAGAAGGGTAGATTTTGTAAAGGAAATCAGTGCAATTGTGGTTGGTGTCAATGAAAGGCTTACAGGAAATAGAGAGCATTTGAAGATTTTTTATGAGCCAGATACGACAGTAGATGATTTTGAGAAAAAGCTGGGGGAATCCCGTGAAAAGGATCTGAAGATTTGTTCTACAAGTGTAGGACCACATAGGGACGACCTGTGCTTTATGAATGAGGGAATAGATATCAGGAAGTATGGTTCACAGGGGCAGCAGAGGACTTGTGCTTTATCATTGAAGCTGGCAGAGATTGAGTTAGTGAAAAGGACAATAGGGGATTCGCCGATTCTTCTTTTGGATGATGTATTGTCAGAGCTGGATAGGAATAGGCAGAATTATCTGCTTGACAGTATCCATGATATTCAAACTATTATTACCTGTACCGGCATAGAAGAATTTATTAACAGCAGGCTTACTCTGGACCGGATTTTCCGTATTGCAAAAGGGACAGTATGTTTAGAAAAATAGAATCAAAGAATTGGGAATAACGTGAAAAATACTTATTCACACGCAAATTTGTGTCTGTGCGCACTTGTCACAAATTCAAAGGAACTTTAGTTCCTTATATGCAGCAAAGAACGTGCGCAGAAATGAGGATTGTTATGGGAACAGAAGTGAATGGGGAATATGGTGCGGACCAAATTCAGATTTTAGAGGGTTTGGAAGCGGTACGTAAGAGACCTGGAATGTATATTGGAAGTACATCAATCAGGGGCCTTCATCACCTTGTATACGAAATTGTCGATAATTCCGTAGATGAAGCTCTGGCTGGTTATTGCAATGAAATCAGAGTATTCATTCAAAAAGATGATTCCATTAAAGTTATTGACAATGGACGTGGGATTCCTATTGGCATTAACCACAAAGCTGGGCTTCCAGCGGTGGAAGTTGTATTCACCATCCTACATGCCGGCGGAAAATTTGGCGGCGGCGGATACAAGGTGTCAGGCGGGCTGCATGGCGTAGGCGCTTCTGTGGTAAATGCTTTATCGGAATGGCTTGAGGTAACGATTCATCAGGATGGGAAAATGTACAGGCAGCGCTATGAGCGCGGTAAAGTGATGTACCCATTAAAAGAAATTGGTAAGACAGATCATACTGGAACAGAGGTTGTCTTCCTGCCAGATAAAGAAATTTTTGAAGAGACTGTTTTTGATTTTGATACATTGCGTCAGCGTCTCCGTGAGATGGCATTTTTGACAAAGGGGATTAAGATTGTCCTGACGGATGAAAGGCTGGAGGAGCCAAAGGTCAGGGAATTTCATTATGAAGGCGGTATTAAGGAATACGTTAGTTATTTAAACCGGAATAAAGACCCTCTGTATGAGCAGATTATTTACTGTGAGGGGCAGAGGGAAGATATTGTGGTAGAAGTAGCGATGCAGCATAATGATTCTTATCAGGAGGGGACTTACAGTTTTGTAAATAATATTACAACACCGGAAGGGGGAACCCATCTTACGGGTTTTAGAAATGCACTGACTAAGACGTTTAATGACTATGCTAAGAAGAATAAAATATTAAAGGAAAATGAAGCAAATCTTATGGGGGAAGATATCAGGGAAGGCCTTTCTGCCATTATTAGCATTAAGATATCAGAACCGCAGTTTGAGGGGCAGACAAAACAAAAGCTCGGCAACAGTGAGGCAAGAGGTGCAGTAGAATCTGTTGTTACGGAACAGCTGACTTATTTTTTGGAGCAGAATCCGTCAGTTGCAAGGATTATCTGTGATAAAGCAGTTCTTGCACAGAGGGCAAGGGATGCTGCCAGGAAAGCGAGGGATTTGACAAGGCGGAAAACAGCTTTAGAGGGAACCAGCCTCCCAGGTAAGTTAGCTGACTGCAGCGATAAGGACCCAAAAAATTGTGAGATTTATATCGTAGAGGGGGATTCTGCGGGCGGCAGTGCAAAGACTGCCAGAAACCGTGCTACACAGGCAATCCTTCCTCTCCGCGGAAAGATTTTAAATGTAGAAAAATCCCGTTTGGATAAGATTCTTGTTAATAATGAGATTAAGGCGATGATAACGGCCTTTGGAACAGGAATTGGTGAAGATTTTAATATTGAAAAGCTGCGCTATGATAAGATTGTTATTATGACAGATGCTGATGTAGATGGTGCGCATATTGCTACATTGATGTTGACATTTTTATACCGTTTTATGCCGGATTTAATAAGAAAGGGTCATGTTTATCTGGCTCAGCCGCCTCTTTATAAGATTGACAGAAATAAAAAGGTGTATTATGCCTATGATGACATTGAGCTTGGAAAGATTTTGGCAGAAATCGGCAGGGATGGAAATAACAAAATCCAGCGTTATAAAGGCCTTGGGGAGATGGACGCTGATCAGCTCTGGGAGACTACTATGGATCCAGAAAAACGTATTTTGCTGCGCGTTACGATTGACGAGGAGTCAGAGTCAGAGATTGATATTGTTTTTAATACGCTGATGGGTGATAAGGTAGAGCCGCGCAGGGAATTTATAGAAGAAAATGCGAAATATGTTAAAAATTTAGATATTTAATTTATAAAAAAGTAGGAAATAGCTTGAGTCAAATACCCCGCTGAAGGCGGATGGAGGATTAATATGGATGATAATATCTTTGATAAGGTCCACGATGTGGACCTAAAGAAGAAAATGGAAACAGCATACATAGATTATGCTATGTCCGTTATAGCAGCCAGAGCCCTTCCTGATGTAAGAGATGGCCTAAAACCAGTGCAGCGCAGAATTATGTATGCCATGGTAGAATTGAATAATGGGCCGGATAAACCGCATCGTAAGTGTGCCCGTATTGTTGGTGATACCATGGGTAAGTATCATCCTCACGGGGACAGCTCTATATATGGTGCCTTAGTTAATCTGGCCCAGGAGTGGTCTACCCGCTATCCTTTAGTAGATGGGCATGGAAATTTTGGTTCGGTAGATGGCGATGGGGCAGCAGCTATGCGTTATACGGAGGCAAGGCTGAGTAAGATTTCCGTAGAAATGCTGGCGGATATCAATAAAGATACGGTTGATTTTGAACCAAACTTTGATGAAACGGAAAAAGAGCCGGTAGTTTTGCCGTCAAGATATCCTAATTTATTAGTTAATGGTACTTCCGGCATTGCGGTTGGTATGGCTACAAATATCCCTCCTCATAATCTCCGCGAAGTTATTGATGCAGTGGTTCATATTATTGATAATATTAGTGAGGATAAAGAAACGGTGATAGAAGATATTTTATCTATCATCAAAGGGCCGGATTTCCCGACAGGCGCCCAGATTCTTGGTACGAGAGGCATTGAGGAGGCTTACCGCACAGGCCGCGGCAAAATACGTGTCCGTGCTGTTACAAATATTGAGCCGATGGAAAATGGAAAAAACCGTATTGTTGTGACAGAACTTCCTTATATGGTAAATAAGGCAAGGCTGATAGAAAAAATTTCTGAATTGCACCGTGACAAGAAAATTGATGGAATCACCGACTTGCGCGATGAGACGAACCGTGAAGGGATGCGTGTCTGTATTGAGCTGCGCCGTGATGTAAATCCTAATATTATATTAAATCAGCTTTTCAAACATACGCAGATGCAGGATACATTTGGCGTGATTATGCTTGCCTTAGTAAATAATGAACCAGTTGTGATGAATCTTCTTCAGATGTTACAGTATTATCTGAAGCATCAGGAAGAGGTCGTTACCAGAAGAACGAAGTATGATTTAAATAAAGCGGAAGAGCGTGCCCATATTTTAGAGGGATTGTTGATTGCTTTAGATAATATTGATGAAGTAATCTCAATTATCCGTGGTTCCAAGACGGCAAATGAGGCAAAAGAGAAATTAGAGAACCGTTTTGAGCTTACAAGGGCACAGGCAGATGCTATTGTTGAAATGCGCCTGCGCGCACTGACAGGTTTGGAGCGTGAAAAAATTGAAAGCGAGTATGCAGAATTACAGAAAAAAATTGCAGAATATAGAGCAATTTTAGCAGACCGTAAACTTCTTCTGGCTGTTGTCAAAAAAGAAATTCTTGTTATCAGGGATAAATATGGGGACGATAGGCGTACTTCTATTGGATATGATGAATATGATATTTCTATGGAAGACCTTATTCCAAATGAAAATACTATTATTACCATGACAAAACTTGGCTATATCAAGAGGATGACGGTTGATAATTTTAAGAGCCAGCATAGGGGCGGCAAGGGAATTAAAGGGATGCAGACTATTGAAGATGACTATATTGAGGATTTGATTATGTCTACAACGCATCATTATATTATGTTCTTTACAAATAAAGGACGGGTGTACCGATTAAAGGCATATGAAATCCCAGAGTCAGGGCGTATGGCGAGAGGTACAGCTATCATTAATCTTCTGCAGCTCCTGCCGGAAGAAAAGATTACTGCTGTGATTCCAATTCGGGAATACGCTGAGAATAAATACCTCTTTATGGCTACCAGAAAAGGTATTGTGAAGAAAACTTCTATTTCGGATTATGCAAATATCAGAAAGTCCGGCCTTCAGGCAATTAATCTCCGCGAGGATGATGAATTAATTGAAGTAAAGGCTACAAACCTTAAAAAAGATATTATTTTAGTGACAAAGCATGGACAGTGTATCCGGTTTGATGAAAATGATGTCCGCCCAACAGGAAGATCATCTATGGGTGTAATCGGAATGAATCTGTCTTATGATGATGAAGTAATCGGAATGCAGCTTGATACACAGGGGCAGTATCTAATATTAGTTTCTGAATATGGTATGGGCAAGAGGACAGAGATTACGGAATTTACTAGGCAATATCGTGGCGGAAAAGGTGTTAAATGTTATAAAATAACAGAAAAAACTGGAAATGTCGTTAGCGTGAAGGCAGTTAATGATAATAATGAGATTATGTTGATTACTACGGAAGGTATTATTATCCAGTTAAAGGTTTCAGAAATTTCAAATCTTGGACGTATTACTTCTGGTGTCAAGTTAATTGATCTGGATTCTGATAAAGAAATCGTGGTGGCAAGTATTGCAAAAGTCAGGGATACGATTCCAGAAACAATAGAAAGTTCGGGTGATGAGGCAGTTCAGTCGCCAGAAGATGCCAGAACAGAAAGAAAAGAAGATATTTCAAAAATGGAGCAGGAGGATAAATTAGAAAAACCTGTTAACGATGGTTCTTTAGATAAATTACTAGAAAGAGCCGAGAAAGATAAAAATGAATAATATATAACGTATAACGGTTTATTAAGTTATCTATAAGTTAAAAAATGTGCGCAGAAATGGGGATTGAAATGAGAACAATATCTGTACAGGAAATTACTAGAAATATAAAGGAAATGTGCATAGAAGCAAACTATGAGTTATCAGATGATGTAAAAAATGCCATTTATTATCATGAGGAAACAGAATCAAACCAGCTGGGGAAACAAATTTTGTCTCAGCTAAAAGAAAATATGGATATTGCAGAGAATGAGAATATTCCGATTTGCCAGGACACAGGGATGGCTGTTGTATTTATGAAGATTGGGCAGGATGTCCATTTTGATGGCGGAAGTGTGGAAGATGCAATTAATGAGGGGATACGTCAGGGATATACCGAGGGTTACCTTCGAAAATCAGTAGTGGGAGACCCAATTGAACGTGTCAATACAAAAGATAATACTCCCGGCGTAATTCATTATGAATTAGTCCCGGGAGATAAAGTTGAGCTGACTGTTGCTCCTAAAGGGTTTGGAAGTGAGAATATGAGCCGTGTCTGCATGTTAAAACCAGCCGATGGAATAGAAGGGGTAAAAGAGGCTATTTTAGAGACAGTAAGATTGGCTGGGCCAAATGCATGCCCACCTGTAGTAGTTGGTGTTGGTGTCGGCGGTACGTTTGAGAAATGTGTATTATTAGCAAAAAAAGCTTTAATACGCGAGCTTGGTTCCCACAATCCAATTCCTTATGTAAAGGACTTAGAAGAAGAGATGTTACAAAAAATTAATACAATAGGAATCGGGCCGGGAGGACTTGGCGGGGATACTACAGCATTAGGAATTAATATAGAAACTTATCCAACGCATATAGCGGGATTACCTGTAGCTATTAATATGTGCTGCCATGTAAACCGTCATAAAACAAGGATTATTTAGTATATGATTGTGCTAATTGCACAGCAATGTAGCAATCCATGGCTTCAGTTGTGGGAGAATACCTTTTGGCCACAACATCATGTATGATTACTGTATATGTAAAAATCAAGAAATGAGGAAAAAAAGTTGGAAAAGCATATTTTTACGCCATTATCAGACGAAATTGTGTCGAATTTAAAAGCAGGAGACTATGTCTATCTTTCCGGAACAATCTATACTGCCAGAGATGCTGCACATAAAAGAATTTATGAAGCAATGCAGAGAGGGGAAGAGATTCCTCTGGAACTTATGAATAATATTATCTATTATCTTGGTCCATCTCCAGCAAGGGAGGGGCAGGTAATCGGTTCAGCAGGCCCTACGACAAGCAGCCGCATGGATAAATACACCCCTCTTTTATTAGAAAATGGGTTAAAGGGAATGATAGGGAAAGGAAAAAGGTCTCAGGAAGTGATTGACTCCATGCATAAAAATCATGCGGTTTATTTTGCAGCAATAGGCGGAGCTGGCGCTTTGTTATCCAAATGTATTAAAAAATCAGAAATAATAGCGTACGACGACTTAGGGACAGAGGCGGTCAGAAAACTTGAAGTGGAAAATCTTCCTGTCATTGTTGTAATTGACAGTAATAAAAAAAATATGTATGAAGAAGCATTAAAAGGGTAAAGATGTAATATAAAATATTTTGAAAAAAGTTGTTGACATTAATATAAAATGTTGATATACTAAAACATGCTCAGCGGTCAAATCAGCGATTGTCTGAGAAAATGGAGAAATACTCAAGAGGCTGAAGAGGCGCCCCTGCTAAGGGTGTAGGTCGTTCACGCGGCGCGAGGGTTCAAATCCCTCTTTCTCCGTTTTTATTTTTTTACTTTAAAAGAGACTGCACTATGTAGTGAGATATCATAAAAATATTATAAAGATTTTTAATGATATAGTTGTATAGGCAGTTTCATTAATAAAAAGAAAGAAAAATGTAAAAAAATAAAAAAAGCTGTTGACAAGATGTGGAAAGCGTGGTAATATAAATCTCGCTGACGCACAGAAGAGGCACAGCAGCGG
>RAYF01000076.1 GCA_003611745.1 bacterium D16-36
TAAAACCAGCTTCTTAGGTGGTTTGTTTGCCATGCCCTTTATTTCTTGGCTGATCTCTACTTATTTGTTTCAAACTTTAAGCACCTCCAACTCCTTCTCAATCGGTATTCCCTTATATATATCTGTATTGTTTCTATTGTTTTCAATCAGGCTGCTCACAGTGTCCATGGCTTTTTTTGTACTGTCATACAGGCTGTTTCCCTCCATCAGTTTTCCCAATAAAACGGAAGAAAAAATATCGCCCGTACCCGGAAACCTGACCGGAATGTTATAAAAAGGAATTGTAAATCTTTGTTTCGTTTTATGATCGAAGCCTGCAACCACATCTTTGCCATCCTGCTGAATGCTTGTGATGATTACCGATTTTGCGCCCATATTACCAAGCCTTTGAATCATTTCATCTACCTCCGAGATTGTTGCAGATTCATGATACTCCACTCCTGTAAGTCTGGCCGCTTCAGTATAATTTGGTACAATATAATCGGCTACTCCTACCAGTTTCTTCATATGTGCAACCGTTTGCTCTGTAACTCCATTGTACAGGGTTCCTTCATCTCCCATAATTGGATCAACAAATATCAGGGTTCCTTTCATGCTTTCCTTTCGACAAAATTCTTCTATGATTTTTACCTGCTCCTCTGAAACAATAAAGCCTGTCGCTATCACATCAAAGCAGAATCCCAATTCCTCCCATACTTTAATAGTGTTCTTCATATAATCTGTTGTTTCAAGAATATCGAATTTGCCATAATCCAACGTATTTGATACTAACGCAGTGGGAAGATTATATATTTGGTACCCCATATATGACATCAATGGAAGCATGACCGATAATGCCACCTTTCCATATCCTGCCAGATCATTTATCAACAATACTTGCTTGCCCATTTTCATCATGCCTTTCAGTTAATTCAATTCATCTATAATGAAATAATTATATACAGGGAGCAGGTTTTCGTCAAGATTTGTGTATACAAGCACCAATATATACATTAAATATCCGCCACACTCCGGAATTTTATGGATTTCTGTTACGTGACTGCTTTTATTGACTTTACCCATTTCACTCAATCCGAAATTCTTATCCCCTGTTCTGCAACTCCCGTAAATGTCTAAGCTGAGCTTCGCCTAATGTTCTCGGTTTCCCAATCCTGACAAGATTTTTGGGTAAAACATAGGTCTTACTTACTTCCGTCCATGACTTTAACCTTATTACCTCTGGAAACTCTTTACATAGCTTATCCATTTTCCGTATCCATGCCAGATTAGCTGTGTAAATTGTTGCTTCGCTTTCATCTGCATTAAAGTTGATAACAACCTCCTGCTCATATCTTGATAATTTCATTCCATGCTCCTTTCTCCAGTACCGAAACTGGCACCAATCCAATTTAACGGTACCCTTCCGGTACCAAATAAATATACTCAATCTTGGGCGGTTTTCTATCATTGCTGTTTTCCCCTTGCTGTTTCCTGACAGGCAACCCTTGTCGGCACTGTGTCGTCCAATATTGGCGCTCAAATTTTCTTAAAATTGGTCTTGGCGGTTTATATCAGCTTGGACAGTCATTCAGTTGTACTGTCATTATCCAACAAAACGCCCTGCTTTCCCGTATATCCACCATGTCAGAAATCTTCCAAAAAACAGATTTTTTCTATCATGCTGGAAATTTTCGGTAGGAATCCGCCTGTTTGTGTGATATTCTGTTTTCGTAAAGGAGAGATTTATCTATGAAAACGCAATTAAGCATACAGGAACGCCTGAAAGACCTGCGTGTAGAAAAGGGAATGACTTTAGAACAACTGTCACAGCAGACAAAAATTCCTGCTTCCACGCTTGGCTCTTATGAATCTGATGATTATAAAGAAATACCCCATAGGAACATCATCGAATTAGCAAAATTCTATGAAGTATCAACGGATTATCTGCTTGGTATGACTGAAAACAGACAGCTTGACAACATTGCCCTGTCCAATCTGCACCTGAGTGACGCTGCCCTGACACTTCTCAAAGACCGCAAAATCAACACACTGCTCCTGTCAGAGCTTATCACTCATGAACAGTTCCGAAAACTCATGCTTGACTTGGAGATATATGTTGACGGTCTTGCTGATATGCAGAGCAAATCACTTAATTTTGTGGTGGACACAAGCAGAAAGGCACTGATGAAGCGGCACAATCCTGATGAATACAACCTGCAATTAAACACGCTGAAAGCACAGCACCTTGAACTGAATGAATACTTTTCCCATGTGATTGATGACGATATGCACGCCATTATCAAAGACATCAGGAATGCCCATAAAGGCGATATTGATTCTGCCCCTCCTAAGACCATAACCGAACATTGGGAAGAAATTCTTGAAAAAGCTGAAAACTTTGCAGGCACTTCCAAACAGAAACTTGCTTACATATTCACCCAATTTCTAAAGATTAAACCAACCGAAAAGAAGATTGATGATATGGCAGATATGCTTGGACAGTCTGAAATCTTAGAACCTGATGCAAAAAAACGCCGGAACAGTACGAAAAGGAAACAGTCTAAGGACTAAATAACTGCAAAACAAAAGGAACTGCATCTATCCGCAATTCCCTGTTACTGTAACCATATTTTATTATTCCTCTGTCTTAACCAGCTCCACCACATCATTCAAATTGCAATCCAACGCATCACAAATCCGTATTAGTGAGTCCATAGAGATGTACTGCCCCTTGTTCATGTTGGCAAGTACATTTGTGGTAAGCCCTGCTTCAATACGCATTTGGCTCTTAGTCATTCCCCTCTCTAAGAGCAAATGCCACAGAGGTAAGTAACTGACTTTCCGCATAGCAACCCTCCATTGTTCGGCTAATTTTTCCTGCCCGTTTTCTGTATCTGTTTTGTTTATTCTATCAGAGATATTGCCTTTTATCAATCAAATCTTGACTGTTGACGGCATTTCCTGTTGTTTTGCCAATCATATTTTTGCTACACCTATTTGGGTATGAAGTGTGTTATCCCCAATTAGTAGGAACAATCACACTCAATAGCGGGCGGCGTTCGTCAAAAAATATTTATGAAATTATTAGAAACCTCCCCAGCTGGGGCAGGTCATTTTCTGACCTGCTCCACTTCCGGGATTGGTTTCAGATTAAAATGAATTTCAATAGAAATGTGTCTTGTTTTATCGCTGTCTATTTCTTCATGGACAACGATTTCTTTAACCAGCTTGTTTAATACTGCCGCATCCAGTTCTGCGATGTCTGCATATTCCTGAATGGCAGTTATCCACTGCCTTGCGCTGTTTACAAGCTGGATTTCGTCAGCTACCTTTTTCTTTTCTTCGCTGATTTTTGCCTTTAATTCTTCCTGCTCTTTCTGTGTCTTTTCCAGCATCAGATTAAAATTCTGCTCATTGATGCGTCCGGCAGCTATATCTTCATACAGGCGCAGCACCATCTTTTCCAGTATATTAATACGTTCTTCATCTTTGGCAAGGGAACGTTCCAACGCTTCTTTCTGCCCTTTCTGTTCGGCTTCGCAGGTGTCGGAGAGCTTCCCTGCAACCGCTTCGCCGTCCACCAGCGCCATCTTGGCACATTCCCGAATTTTGTTCAACACAAGGGCATAAAGCGTGTCATATTCTACACGGTGCTGGGTGCAGTGCGTTTTCCCGAAGGCATTGTAAGTCTTGCAGGAATAAATCCGTTTGGGGAACTTCTCATGCGTTGTCCTGATGCAAAGTGCCTTTCCACACTCCCCGCATTTCACCAGCCCTGCAAACAGGCTGATTTCCCCGGACTTTCCCGGACGCTGGCGTGATTTCAGCTTTTCCTGCACGATGTTGAAGCTTTCCCTGTCAATGATGGCTTCATGCTGTCCCTCCACTACAATCCATTCCTCCGGCTTTTTATCTCCGATAGTGCCGATTTTAAATTTATAGTGCGCCTTTTGTGATGCGATTGCCCCGGTATAAACAGGATTCATCAAAAGTTCCTTGATTACGGAAAAATCCCACATAAACTGTCCGTTTACAGGGTCTTTCTTCTCCCATTTTGTGCGGATATTCCGCAGCCCCCTGTTACGATTCCACCATGTAGGGCAGGGGATTTTGTTTTCTTCCAGCCTGCGCCGAATATAGTTTGGCCCGTGCCCTTCGAGTGCGTAAGCAAAAATCTGCCGCACAACTGGCGCTGTTTCCTCATCCACAAGAAGATGGTTTTTGTCCTCTGGGTCTTTCCTGTAGCCAAAAGTCCTTTGGCTGTGATTCATAAGGCGTGCGGTACGTTTCCTTCTGCCTGCTGATGAAAGAGCGGATTTCTTCAATGCTCTTTGCACTGCTGGTGGCAAGCATCTCTGACATCTCGATAATCCAGTGCCCCTGTAATTTCGTGAACACCTTGTCATCGTCCAGCTTCTTTAAATCGTCACTGAACCATTCGTCTTTTATCGCCAGTAAGCGGAAAAAAGTAGATTTTCCAGCCCCCTGTCCGCCCACAAGACAAAGCATTTCCTCATATTTTGAACCGGGCACAAATACACGCCGGACTGCGCCCAGCAGGAAGTGCTTCAACATTTCCTCCACATAGTCATCCGCGTCAGCCCCTAAAAAATGGTGCAGGCATGAGCGGATGCGTGGCCTCCCGTCCCATATAAGTCCTTTTAAACAATCCTGAATCGGGTGATAGCAGTTTTCATTTGCCACAATCGCCAAAGCATTTTGTATCTTTTTCTCACTGGTGATTCCGTAGTTTTCTTCGAAGTAAAGGAGCAGATATTTTATATCCGTGTCCGTGAGTACGCTGGTGTCCCTGCGCCACCCGACTTCCCGGACAATATCAATCCGTTCCGTCAGGAGATTGAAACGGACTGCCCCCTTTAAGAGCGGATCGCACTGGAACACGGTCTTGCAGTTTGCGATTGTATTCGCTGTCTGCCCCTTCTGCGTGGTATCAAGGCTTTCTCTAACCTCACCGACTGTCATTGCCGGGGCGAGCATATCCGCTGCGTTCATCACGGCTTGCCTTGCGGCAGGCGGCAAGTCCTGAAATCCGTTCCCCAATCCGCATCACTTCCTTTCCATATCCCCTTATCAGTTCTGCCTTTTCTTCCGCTGTGCCGGTCAGAAGGATATCCAGCAGATACTCAATGTATGTCTGCTTCTGTAAAGCCTCCACAAACAGGGGATGCCATTCCTCCTCCGGCTCTTTTGGCGCATATTCTGTTTTCCATTTTTCCAGCAGATGATTGTAGTCTGATAAAATTCGGAAACACTGTAACAACGTCTGTTTAAACCGCAGTTCCTCCGATAATTTCTTTTTTGCAGGACGTGGAGAAGCCCGCCCTTTGCTGTCATAGTCAATCCCAAAATCAGCCGCCAGCTTCACAGCCGCCCCAAGACTGTTCAGCCCGTACAGCTTTGCGGCAAAATCAATTACATCGCCGTCCTCCTGACAGCCGAAACAGTGGAAGCGTTTATCCACTTTCATGCTGGGATGCTTATCATCATGAAAAGGGCAGCAAGCCATACCGTTTCTGTTTACCCTGATTCCATACATCTCCGCAGCCTGTCTTGCTGTCACGTTTTCTTTTACCGATTCAAATACATTCATGCCATTTCCTTTCTGAAAATTGGGCAGGGGAGTGACCTTCTCCACTGCCCGCCGCGCCGGGCGCATGCTGCATCAGCAGCTAATTTCCTCATGCGCCCGTGTGCATAAAAAAAGCAGATGCCATCTCCATAAAGAAAAGCAAATGCTTTAAATTTCCATATCCTTTTTTATTGTCGGGCGTATGCGTTCCATACGCTCCCAGTTCTGACGGTCTGCTTCTGTTTTTCCCCTTGCAAGCCTGTCCTTAATGGATTCCCTCGCTTTCTCCCTGACCTGTTCAAGATTTTTCTGCCTGTGTTCCGGCTCCTGCAAAGAATCCGTAACTTTGTGCACGGTGGCTTTCGCAGATTTTATAAGTTTTTCTTTCAATGCTCCCAGACGCCTTACCGCATAATCCCGCAGCTTTTTGTCAGCAGTGCGCTCCGGCGCTGACAGCCATCTGGAATAATCATCAAGGATTTTTATATCCTCTTTCTGTGTTTCCTGCCGGACAGTATTGGCAACAGCCTCACAGGCTTTTTCATACGCCCGTTCCGCCACTTCGTCAACCAGCGTTTCCACCTCTGCAAGTTTCATTGTGACATCTTCAAGTGTAGAATGTTTTTTCATAATTGCGGCATTTTTCTCCGCAATAATTTTATCCTGCTTTTCAATTACTTTTATTCTTTGAGAAAGGGTGTTTTCTGCCTTTTGGAGTTTCTGCCCCTGTTCCTCTATGGCTTTATCCGTTTCAGCAAGAACTTTCCTCTGCACAGAGATTGTATCTTTCTGTTTCTCAATGATAAAATCCTGTTTCTCCAGATAGCCCCTGCCGCCATATGTCGGTTCCGTCTGTAAGTGGAGATTATGCCTTTCACAGATACGGAAAAGCATCTTCCGGCATTCCGCATCAAAGGTCTGTTTGCGGTTGTTGTTCCTGCCTTTTTTCTTGTCGGGATTGGGTAATGGTACGCCTAATTCTTCAAGCACTTTTTCCTGCTGGGGGCACAGTTCTCCGTAATTATTTTTGCAGTCAAAAACGTGCCTTTCATGGATATGCGGAGTACCCTCGTCAAGATGTAATGCCCAGTCTAAGATGTGTACATGAGTGCCGAATTTTTCTTCCATTTCTGCAAAAAATTCTGTCGCAATCTTAACTAACACTTCTCCCGATACGGACTCATCAATCGTACCGATTTGATAAATGCTTTCTTCAGGACACGTTTTGTTATTCGTGAGTAAATCCGTCACTGTCCGATTGCGCTCGGTGTGTCTTGTTTTTTCGTTCCGTTCATTCTGCGCCTGTATGTGGTCTGCGTAATGTTCAAAGTAGTAAAGCTGTTCAATCTTTTCAAAAGAGTAATCATTTTCTTTGTCATGCTCTCTTATTTTGGCGGAAGAAAATCCGGTGTAGCAGTCCCAATAAATATTTTGATTTGCCTTGTCCGCATCGATATGCTCACTGTTTTCAATGTCAAATCTGCGGTCATTATGCTTGGGATTGTAAACGCCGTTTTTTCCGGCTCTACCGTTATGCCTTGTCAGTTTCATTCAATCGTCTTTTCCCCCTTCGTCCAATTTTCTATCCGACGGAAACTGCCTGTTCCCTGCACGCAGGGGACAGGGCAGTTCCGCTCATTTTCTCCCAAAGCAGAGTTTGGGAGAAGGGCAGCTTTGCTGCCAGTCCTGCCGATTCCAGCGTCAGGCAATACCCAGTACGGAGCGACGCACGCATCACTCCTACTGGGCAATGGCTGCCGCCCTTGACCTGCACAGGGAAACTTCGCTCCCTGTACCCTTCTCAAAGAATGCTAAGTACCAGTTGCACTTGTCCAGCACCGACCGAAGCGGAGCATAGACCTTGCCGCCCTCTGTACTCTCGTCACAGGATAATTCCTTTCACCATTCCTAAAAATGGCTTGGTCAAAATTCCTACGGTTTTACAAATTCTCTGACGGAAATTTTTGCAAAAGAAAAGCCAGTTTACGATACACTTTCACTGAAAGTTTTTCGATAACTGGCTGTTTCGTTTGTCCTGTATTATATTTAGTTTTACAATGAGAAAGCAGCGACGTTTTTTATGTTGCCACTGCCCAAAATATTTGTGTAAAATGTTTTACGTCATCTCAATAAATTGGAATTTTCGCATCTCTATAATTTATATTCTGAGTGGATGTCTAACCCATTCTTTCGTATTTCATCCAATTGACCAGCACTTAACGTCCCTGCCCGATAAAGCAATAGGTACTCGTTTTCAATCGAACTGTCAAATATCAGCAGGTCATCGGTATTGATTGTAACCTTAACTCCATTCTCATACAGTATCTTAATAGGGTGGTCTCTATATCCGGTTGCATATCCAAGCATTACGTTACTGCTCGGGCAGACATTCAGCTGTATCCGATTATCTGCGAGAAATCGCATAACCTTCTCCGAGGCAGCCGCGTTTATCCCATGGTGAACTTCACTAAGCCCTAATACTTCAACTGCCCGCATTACATTCTCTGCTGGCCCGGTTTCACCTACATGCATTTTCTTGGTCAGATGATATTGTTCCACTTTTCTATACAATGGCAAAAAAGCCTCAAATGGCTGCACATTCTCGCCACCGCATACATCAATGGACTTGAAAAAACTGGAGGAAATATAACGATCGATTTTTTCAGCTTCCTGTTCGACATTGCAAGCTGAAATATATGTAATCTCAGGTTCAAACACTGTATTGGGACAATATTTCAAATGAAAACCTCCGATAATGGATTTGAATGCATCCATCCCACCAATCAGATCGATCTCCGAAGCCCCAAAATTCATCGAAAGCCTCTTGATATTGTTCCTCCTCGCTTCTGCAAAAGCGCCTTCCCATCTTATGAGCATTCCTCCAACATCTTTGCAGTATGGCTTGATAGTAACTGTAAACCATTCCTGCATTCCTCTAAGACCGTCAAATCTGTCGGGCGGTTTTGGAAAACTGCGTTTCAAGTGTGCTTCCAACCAGGCTCTCCTGCATCCTTTGGTAGAATGATTGTGGATATCGCTCTTTGGAACTTCCAGCAATTTGGCTGTATCATTCTCTAACAGACCCTCACAAAACAGGTTTTGCATATCATCGCTCCTTTTATATCTATCTTCACAAATTTAAACTATCTTACTTAACTTCCAATTCTATCGCATTCAAATACACCAACAAATTCCGATTGTGATTTGATGATTTTTAAGGGAAACATTAGCTGTTATATTTTATTAATAAATTCTCCGCTAACCCTTGAAAACACTAAGTTTGTCGCAGGTGAGCTTTCCCTTATAGTTTCCCTCATGTTATATCTTCCCAAAAGGCATTACGAACCCTGATAAGGGAAAAAATGAGGGAAACAAAATCACATAAAACATTATAACACATAATATACGGGAATTGGTAAACTGATTGAAATGCTTTCAAAAAATCAATGAAAAGAGGACAGGTAAAATGAATATGATTTACGCAACATACAATATCCACCATAACAGCATTGACGTATACACCCACGCAGGTTATTTCTTACGGATAGACTGCAATAAAGCAGAAGAAGGATTGAAAACTACTCCCTGCTCTGAATGTGCCTTAAATGCTTTGGCAATAGATGAGCCACTTGAATATGCAAGACTGTATCTTGAGGGAAATATGCAAATGTGGGTGGATGCGGAAGACAGCCTTGAACTGTGGTAATTTTAATTCCCCCGAATTCGGGGGAATTAAATCACTTCAAAATCTTTGTAGTCTGTTCTTCCAAAATAGACATCTGATGTATGGCAATCTTGTTAAGCTTTATTAAGCGTTCTTTCTGGTTCAGCCCATCTTCAATCAACACTGCGTTAATGTTTTCCATATTTGACAGGCATATCAATTCATTTATGCTCGCATAATCCCTGATATTGCCCTTTTTATCAGGATTCTTATCCCGCCATTGCTTCGCTGTCATGCCAAATAATGCCATATTCAGCACATCAGCCTCTGATGCGTATATGACTGAAGTCTGCTGTGGTGTGAGTTCCGGCGGAATGAGATTGACTTTGATTGCATCCGTATGTATCCGGTAATTTATTTTTGCCAATTCCCTCTTCGCGCTCCATCCAAGTAAAGCCTGTTCTTCTTTCTTTAGCCGTTCAAATTCTTTGATAAGATATAATTTGAATTGCGGAGATACCCAGCTTGCAAACTCAAATGCAATATCTTTATATGCGTATGTCCCTCCATACCGTCCAGCCTTTGCCACAATACCCTTTGAATTTGTGCGAGATACCCATTGCTTAACCGACATAATAAAACGGTTTAATCCTGCCTCCAGCATGATTTCTTCATAGGCGGCAGCATTGAAGTCTGCATTATACATTTCTTCCCATATGCCAAGAAATTCTATTGTATTCTTGTTGCGCAGCCATTTTTCTATCAGAGCAGGTCCGTTGTCAATTTTCCTTACCATATCCGTTAAAGAAATATAATCGTCTTCTTCAATCTGTAAGACTTGTATCTCTGTTCCGTCAACATTTAGTTTTCCCATAAGAAGATTCCTTTCATTTAATAATCATATTCCATTCACCGTTTTCAATTACATATTGAAATTCCGTTAAATTATCATCTTCCATCACTTGAAGAAGTGGCGGTAGGTCATTTACAGTATTCATCTTTGACAGGTCTGCCTTTTTTACCCAAATCATTTCTCCCTCCTCTGATGATGTTACTTCTCCGAGAAATTCGTCTGTATGAAATAAAAATACAATGTACCGCCCATTCTCAATGGGAAATTGCTTGATTCCACATAATCTTGGATTCTGAATATCAAGTCCCGTTTCCTCTTTCATTTCCCGAATAACAGCATCTATGATAGATTCATTTTTCTCAATATGTCCTCCGGGCAGAGTCAAACCTTTCCAATCCTCTTTTAATCTGTTCTGCAGAAGGTATTTATCATTTTGATGAATCAGGCATAAAACCGTTAATTCGACATTTTCTGTTCTCTGCACACGCTATCCCTCCATGTACCGCTCTATTTCATTCCAAGTCTTTACCGTCAAGATATTTGTATCTTCTGTGTAGGGCAGATCGATCGCCCCTATATACCATACCGGAAACAGGCCGGCATTCAAGGCGCCTTTTACATCGCATTCATACTGATCCCCGATATACCAAACTTCATCCGGCTCTAATCCGGCTTTTTCCAAAGCCAGATCGAATATCCTTTTGTTTGGCTTGCGGAAGATATAATTGCTTGAGGTAATGATAAATTCAAAAGCATTTTCCGGAAGCAGCCTGTTGATACGTTCTGCAACCACAGAAAAATCATAACAAATATTGCTGATTACGCCTGTGCGGATACCTTTGTTTTTCAAATATCCCAAAAATTCTTTGATACCCTCTGTCGGCATTCCCGGAGCAGCGGCATTCCAGAATACGGTATCAATTTCAGAGTTGCTTAATGCAATCTCTATTCCCTGCGATTCATAAAGGTAAGGCGTAAACATGGTATTGGGTATTTCTATTTGAAATAAGTGTCTTTTTTCAGGATCAAATCTCCCGAATTCCTGATTGATTTCATTTGCTTTAGCCTGCACCTGCTCTGCCGACAAATGATACTTATTTCTTTTAGCATACTGTAAGACAGCCTCTGTTCCCTTTAAGCCGTCAAATTTTTCTGCAATAAGTGTCTGGCCATAATCAAACAATACCATTTTAGGTATTTTCATGTAATTTACCTCCATATTCAAAATATCCTTCTTGTATCAGTAATTCCAATACAAGCGCCTCTCGTTCCAACATTACCTGAGTGAAATCATCCAGTATCGTTTTCCTGTTTACATCTATCGCAAGCTGCGGCTTCAGGAATTCAAGCGTAAAGCCTTCGTCCGCTTCATACTTGTCCAAATTTTGTTGTTCTATATCCTTTTTCACGCTACACAGGAAATAATAATTATCCTGTATAAAAATATCCTCTTTTGTACCTTTCTGAATACGATGAACCTGCCCATATTCCTGAATGGAATCCCTGATAACACATAACCCCGTTTCCTCTAATACTTCTCTTATCAATGCATCTTCCATACATTCATCAGCTTCTATGCCTCCACCCGGAAATTTATAATAATTATATTTCTTACTATATACCATTGCTATTTTTCCATCCTTAATGATGACAGCCCTTGCAGAAGGTCTGCTATAAACGCCTCCGTCAGGAACATAATCTTTTTTGTCCATTTCAAATAAAATACGCATTTTATAATCTTCTACTTTCATAAGTTTATCCTTCTTGAATCCACTCTGTAAAAAACAACTTGGCTTATTCGTTATTCTTAAAAAAATCATATATACTATTTAATCCCATAAGTGTGTTTTTGTCATTTATTGCAGGTCTTGTATTAGTGTTATGGCTACATACAACTTCATGAATGTTACTGCAGTTCATATGATGTAAAAGCGTACATGCCGTACTGTATGCTTTGTCTATATGACCGTCACCACCCCCAACTAATATAACTGCTCCTTTCTTAGATTTTGCAATAGGTTCTTCATTCCTGAAAAATCTAGCGCAAAAATATGTTTGAAGTCTGCTCCCAACATCTAATAATTTTCCAGTCAACTCCGAAAAATAGAGCGGTGAAGCAATTAAAATGTTATCGCATTCCTGTATGTATTTATATATTTCCTGCATTTCATCATTTATTGAGCAGCCATTATTTTTCCAGCAGTTCCGACAATCAAGGCAAGCCGAAATATTACATCTATATGCATCAACAATTTTATATTCATCTATCTTTTTTTCGGTAAATTTCTTAATAAGACTGTTTGTATCACCATTTATTCTTGGAGAACCATTCAATATCAAAGTTTTCATAACAACCCCATTTCGGTTCTTGTAATAATCAGTTACAAATCTATTATATCATATTTTGGGGTGTTCATCATCAAAAGGTTATTATATTTAACAAAGACCAAAGGACTATCTCGCCCCTCGGTCTTTTCCCTTAAGAATCCCTTGTTGTTGGTAATCTGCGGTTTTCTTTGGCGGATTCCTCAACCGCTCAAGCACACTTTCCTTACTTTTCTTTTGATTATCATCCCCATAAGTTTTTTCCCATTTAGTCACTTGTTCCTTACATGCGATATAGGCGTTGTAGGATTTGCGATAAATCTGGTAAAATTCCTGCACATTTTGATAACCGTATCTTTTGATGATACCCGACAAACCAACTTTCAAAAGGTCTATTTCCTCGTTTTTACGGTCAATCCTACTTTGCAGTTCCCCTTTTTTCGTCAGTTTCGCAAATCCTTTCAGACTGTCACGTTCCAGTTCCAACTCATTGCGTTCCCTCTCTGCGTCAAAGATAATCCCGTTTTGGCGGTTCAGTTCCTTATAAATCTTCAGCAGTTTTGGATATGCGGCGGCTTCAGTGGACACGACAGGCTTTGGCGGTATCTGCGGTGTTTTCTGTTCTGTTACCTGTGTTTGTGACTGTAACTCCTGTTTTTGTGCTGACGGATTAGCAATCAATTCTTTAAGGAGATTATGCTCCTGCTTTGGCTTTTTATCCGTTTGTGGCATTTTTTCTAGCGTTCTTTCCTCGCTTGGTTCTGTAACCATCTGTACCACTTCTTTCTCAAAAAACTTTGCCGACAGTTTCCTCGCCTTATCCAATACTTTAGAAATCAGCAACGCCAGCGCCGTAACAGCAGTCATTATAATACTTCCCAGACGTTCCGGCTGACTGCCGAATATATCAACGGATTCTCTGATGCGGTCTGTGATATATTTTTTCTTTATCTGTTGTATCTCCGTTTCAGAAACACCGCTGACAATTGCCCTGTCTACCTCACAATTCCAGCGCATACGCATTTCATTATTGGTCTGTATCTGTTCCGCTTTCGGGTTATTTTTCCCTATCTTCTTGGTAGCAAGATACAATCTGCTGTTGTCGAACACATGGAGTTTTTCTTTGTCATCTTTTACAAGAAGGTTGATAAGGTCAGTATAGAAATGCTTTACCTCGTCAACAAAATTCTCCTGCTTGAACAGCTTGTCCTTGGCAGTAAAGAGATTGCGCTCATATACTTCGCCTTTCTTCACGATTTTACAGCCTTTGCGGACATTTCCGTTTTCGTCAAATATCTCTTTTTTGGTGCGGACGTGTTTTCCCTGTTCGTTATAGAACATATTGCGTGTGGCAGTTTTTTCTATGGGTTCGGGCAACAGTTCCCGTTCCGAAAAAATAAGATGGATATGGTAATTTGTCTTTCGTTTGTTATGGTGCAACGCCGATACGCACTCCACACCATATTTTTCTTTGAAACGGTCTGTAAAAAGCTGTAACAGCTTGTCTGGCTCATAGAGGTTTGGGAATGATTCGGGCAGGGCAATGATAAATTCCCTTGCCTCAATGCACTTCCCCTCCGTATTGCTTTTTTCAAATTCCTGCTGATTGCATTTCGCAAGCTCCGTCCAGTAGTGACAGTCTGTCGTTTCATAGACCGCATACAGGTTTTCCTGCTTTGCGTGGCTGGATATATAGGTAATCCTGCCCCTGACATTGGGCAACTTGCTCATGCGGATAAATGAATGTCTCTGTATTGTGCTTTGTCCTCCCTCCTGCAAATGGCAGTATTAGATTGGAGCAAGCGGAGGTATGGCGGGACAGATTGTGAGTGGGCGGCATAGTCGGTTAATTCCAATGCGTCAGCATTTGTAATTCACGTTTGCGTGAATTTGCTCCCCGCAGGGGCGAAATCCCCATTGCATAAACGAAGTTTGTGCAATGGGTGTATTTCGCTCTCAAACGCCGAGGGCTTTAAGAGAAAGGAACTCCCCTATAGGCACTCGAATTATACCTACAAAACTGCCGCCATGATAGTGAAAAATGATGCACTTTGCCATTTGTGATGGCAAAAAACGCTATCACTTCGCCTAAAATGATGCCGCTATGATAGCAAAAAGTGATGGCACTTATGACGGTAAAAACTGCCATCATGCCATCAAAAAGTGCTGCCGCACATGATAGTAAAAAGTACTACCTGAAATTTCTTTCAACTGAAAATGGAGAAAATCAGTTGAACTTTTACAGTCACTTTATGCTACATTGAAAGCGTCGCCAAAACATCAGTTGACTTTTTCAACCGAAAATACAGAAATCAATCGTTTTTTTAAGTCAGCTTTTGCCATATGGACTTATTTTTTCAACCCACTTTCTGCCCATTCCCGCAAATTTCCGCTTGTACCAGAAGAAAGCACATGATATAATCTATTTGCGTGTAGGTATATCATGGCTTCAGTCTGATACATACCTGAGGCGGTTTCGTAAGAAGCCGCCTTTTATACTGCTGATTTTCGTGTTACCGCTTTTACATCGCCCTTATCCCGCAGGTTCTTTCCCTCGTTCACTTCCATGAACTTTTCCAAAATATCGCTTTTGATAAGTACCTTTCGCCCGATTTTTAAGACCGGCAGCTTTCCCCATTCCACAAGGTTTCTCATGGTGTTCCTGCCGATTCCCGTATACTCGGACGCTTCCTTGATTGTCATTGCAATCTTCGTTTCTGTCATCAACTTACCTCCTTTTGAATTGCATTACGCAATTTTGCGTGTACTGATACTATACTTCTTTTATATTCCCTTGTCAAGCATTATGATAATATAAAAATTATTTTTAAGTTGCATATTGCATTATTGTTTTTTGTGTGCTATAGTATAAACATACCGACAAAGGAGGCGTATCAATATGAAAGATAAAGAATTACGCAAGCTGATCGGTAGCAGGGCAAAACAGCGTAGAGTCGAGTTAGGATTGAACCAGCCTTATGTCGCAGAGAAGATGGGGGTAGCCACTTCCACAATCGTGCGCTATGAGGCGGGAACAATCGACAATACAAAGAAGCTGGTCTTGGAAGGTCTGTCGGAAGCCCTCCATGTGTCTGTGGAGTGGCTGAAAGGGGAAACGGAGGAATACGAAACAGACATTACGGATAAAAGGGAATTATTCATTCGTGATGTGATGTCCTCCATTCTCGCAAAGCTACCGTTTAATATGGAACAGGCGGAGTCAGACTTTACAAAGGATTTACTGCTGCTGATGTTAAGGGAGTATGAATTGTTCGTGGATTCTTTCCAGTTTGCCTGTAAGAATTTTAAGGACAATGCGGAAAATGCCGCACTTGCCCAGACAATGGGGTTTGAATCAAATAAGGAATATAACGAGATCATGTTCCTTCGGGAAATCACCCACACTGTAAACATGTTTAATGATATGGGCGATATTGTGAGGCTCTATTCCAAAAATCCCGAAACAGCCACTACAAGGCTTGCAAATCTTCTTTCTATGGTATCAGAGGAAGAATCCGAATCGGTATAGTAAAGCAATCGGAGTCATGATACAATGAGTGCAAGCGAGCCAACAGATTTATCTGATTGGCGAGCGACGAATTGGCTTACGGACTTGTCCGTAAGATACTTACACGCAGAAAGCATTTCATCAGTTCCGATTGCCCGTTATCGAAAGGAGAACGGATTATGGCAAAAGGTTCTGTAAGGAAAAAAGGAAAGAAATGGTACTACCGCTTCTATGTGGAGGACGCAAGCGGCAACTTGGTACAGAAAGAGTTTACAGGCATGGAAAGCAAGAGCGAGACGGAAAAGCTGTTAAGACAAGCAATGGAGGACTACGAGGAAAAGAAGTTCATTGCAAAGGCTGACAACATCACACTTGGGGAACTGCTCGATATTTGGGCGGAGGAGGAATTAAAGGTCGGCACTCTTAGCAATGGTACGGTGGAAAATTATCTCGGTGCGATACGGTGCATTAAGAAACACCCTGTTGCTGACCGCAGGTTAAAGACCGTAACAGCGGAGCATTTGCAGACATTCCTTGACCTGCTTACTTTCGGTGGGACTTACCCTGACGGAAAAGTCAAGAAGGGATTGAGCAAAGATTATATCCACTCTTTCTCGGCAGTTTTGCAGCAGTCGTTCCGTTTTGCGGTATTTCCAAAGCAACTGATTACGTTCAATCCCATGCAGTACATCAAGCTGAAACGAAAAGCAGAGGAAGTGGATTTGTTTTCAGGGGAAGATATGGGACAGTCAGACACACAGCCAATTTCCCATGATGACTATGAGAAACTTATCGCTTATCTTGAAAAGAAAAATCCCCCTGCGGTTCTGCCGATACAGATAGCTTATTATGCAGGTCTTAGGATTGGCGAAGTATGCGGGCTGACCTGGCAGGACATTAACCTTGAGGAACAGTATTTAACGGTAAAACGGAGTGTCCGCTATGACGGTGCAAAGCACAAAACGATTATCGGACCGACAAAACGTAAGAAAGTGCGGACGGTTGATTTTGGGGACACGCTTACCGCGATACTGAAAAAAGCAAGGAAAGAACAGCTTAAAAACCAAATGCAGTACGGGGAACTGTACCACCGCAATTACTACAAAGAAGTGCAAGACAAAAACAGGGTTTACTATGAGTATTACAGCTTGGAGAACACGCAGGACATTCCGGCGGATTACAACGAAATCTCATTTGTATGTTTAAGACCGGACGGCTGCCTTGAAACGCCGAGTACATTGAGTATTGTCTGCCGGACGCTCGCAAAGAAACTGGACGGGTTTGAGGGCTTTCACTTCCACCAGCTCCGCCATACTTATACAAGCAACCTGCTGTCAAACGGTGCAGCGCCGAAGGACGTGCAGGAACTCTTGGGACACTCTGACGTGAGTACCACCATGAATGTGTATGCCCATGCCACAAGGGAGGCAAAGCGGACTTCCGCAAGGCTGTTGGATAAGGTGGCAGGCAACGATTAGATACATTCAGAAAAACTTTCCCTTGCAAACTGCCCATAAGGGCAAAAACAAGGGAAAATACATAGCAATTCACTGTATGAGGCTCTAAAAGCCTTGAAAAATAGGGAAAGTTCTATAAATTCATCTGCAAATCCCGATTTACCTTTGAATTTATTATACATCTATTCACCACTTTTTGGAATACCCGATTATATTTTTGGTATGAGAATGTATATGCGGTTTAGTTCCGCAAATCCCCTCTGCCTTACCCGCATAACCAGCCCTGCATTTTCCAGTTCGTTCAGGGAACGCTTAACTGTCATCTCACACCGGGAGAGTTCAGCGGCAAGCTGCCTGACAGGAAAATATACAAACAGGATTCCGTTCTCGTCCTCCAGCTTTTTTGTAATCATGGCATCCAGCATCTTACAATATATCACCTTTGCCGTGCTGCTGATTGGAAGTCCTGCCAGTGCTTTTGGGAATGGCATACAGGGCGGCAGCGGCGTGTCTGATGTCATAAATTCATATTCCATTTTTTTATTTCTCCCTTCATTTTGTGTATTATTTTGGGGCTGTTTTGGGCAGAAACATTCAGGGCAGAGCCCGTTTTTTCATGCCGCTTTAAGCCCCTGTCAATGCAGGCAGGGCAGAGTAATGCCTCTGCCTGCATACTGTGTTATTCATATTTCAGTACAGTCCAGCCGGTTCTTCCTGATGCCGTTCCTGCCCCCGGTTTCTCCGGCAGCGTTTTGTTCCCTCTGGTGCGCTCGCTGCGGCAGGGATTTTCATTCCTTTCACAGTTCATGGCGTCACTTCGTCTGGGAAGCATATCCCATCAGCCCGGTCATACGATTGGAGTAATCCATCGATGAACTGATACCATCATAGAACATTTTTGTCCCCATTCCTGTATATCCATAAATCAGGAATGGAATATAAAAATCAAAAAATTCCACGTTTGCGGAATGGTGTGGTATAATCAGTATGGCGGCGGGTAACAAGCCGCCGGAAAGGGGATAAAACCATGAAGCATGGCATAACCATACAGGAGCGGCTCAAAGACTTACGAATAGAGCGGCATTTAAAACTGGAAGAACTTGCGGAGCTGACACAAATTTCAAAGTCCGCCCTCGGCAGCTATGAAAATGATGTAAAAAAAGAAATCAGCCACAAATCCATCCTGAAGCTTGCAGATTTTTATGGTGTTTCCACGGATTACCTTTTATGTGCCACTGAAAACAGGAACCGCCCAGATGCCGGACTTACAGAACTGCATATCAATGATGACATGGTGGAACTGTTAAAAAGCGGGCGCATCAACAACCGTCTGCTCTGTGAAATTACCACGCATGAAAATTTCACTGCCCTTATGACAGATGCAGAAATATATGTGGACGGTATCGCCACCATGCGTTTTCAGGATATCAATGCCTCGCTTGAGGCTGTGAGGGCAGAAATCCTAAAGAAGTACCAGCCGGAGGAGGAAGATACAACACTGAAAGCATTGCAGGCTTCACAGATACAGGAAGAAGATTATTTCTGCCATGTCACACATAAGGAGTGGGACGCAATTCTCCACGATATCCGGCTGGCGCATGAAGCTGATGCGGAGAGTGCGCCGGATGATTCCAGCACGCTGAAAATAATTGCAGATGCAGAAAAAGCCATGCGCTTTCCGGGAAACGCATTAGATAAATTCTGTTATGTCATGTGTTCACAACTTCAAATCAGCTATGAAAAGCTGACCGAAAAAGAACGCACGGACTTGAAAAACATTATGAAAAAATCCGGTATCTACAGGGATTCGCCTTTAGGAAGCCGGAAACGCTGACAGGGAAATGCCGCTGTCTGGATTTTGTCCATGCAGCGGCATTTTGGTGGTGCTTATGAAGTTTTCAGATGGCAGATTGAATTAATAGTGCTGTCAAAGCAGCTCTAAAGCTCTTTTATACAATGGGTCTAAATTACAGCCACAGCTTCCACATTCTTTGTCTGCCTGATTGATTGCTGATACTAAGGTATCTTTATCAGCTTTTCCGACTAACCATTGTTGGGCGGGGACAGATATTAATCCCAGCCAGATGCAGCGAATTCCTCCATAATCGTTTTTAATTCTTCCATGATGATGCTTTTAGATTAATCAATGCCTGATTTCCAGTTCCGCAAACAGGAATTTGTTCTTATTCTTTCAAAACAATTGACATTCCATTTTGGCAAATTATTTCAATCTTTCCATCTATAATTTTATATGCTTCTCCAAAAAGTCTAGTAACACCATCTTCAATAGTTATATAGCTTCCATCATTCAAAGCAATTATCTCATGTCCCATACTATCTTCAAATGTGATATCTTCAATCAAACGAAACCCGTCAAGCCATTCCTCTCTCAGGCTTTGAAAATGAGGAAGTATATTTATATTAGTGATACCAAGTCCCTGAATCCATCTCGTATAATTAGGGTCGATTGCTTCTCCTTCCATTTCAGGTCCAGCATACACAATGTCAGCACAATTCATAGAACCTGCACTCCAAGAAATTAGAAGTCCATTAAAATCTTCCAGTCTGTTTTTCAAACCAATTCTATGAAAGAAGTTATTTTGTGTTGGCACATGTCCTCCTGCTAACAGCACAACATCCATTTCTTTAATTTTGTCTGCTAATTTTTCATTTCTATTATCGCATATCTCCATACAAGAAATACTTAGTCCACTCATAGGGAATGATTGTGTAAAACATTCACAAATCATATCATTTCTTTCATAGTCATCAGGCGAAGCTGCGATAATCATCACTTTAGAATTGTGAATCCACTCATTTTGAATTTTTTCTAAAAAATTGTTATCCCCCAATAATGGTGCTGGTATTTTTTTACCATTTTCCTTTATCGAGCCACCTATAGAGCTTGTCATTATTATTCTCATTTTTCTACCTCCATAATTCCCGATTTTTCTTCACATCACTTATCTATAAACCACTTATCTCATAAATACAGGATTGCCCATCACGCAAAACAGAACGTTTTACTTTTGCATTTATATTTTTTTGACAAACTCTTGAAAATATTTGCTCCGCAAATTTTTCAGAACAATTACAAAGTTTACCCGAAGCTTTCCCTTGTATATTATTTGCAATAGGACATACACAAAAATCTTTGTTTTCATCAACTAATAGTTGCTGTCCATCTTCACTATATGTAATCTCCCAGCCCCATTCTTTTTCCAAAAATGAAATAAATGAGGGCAAATTCCCCACATATTTCTCCAATATATTATCCATTCCATTTACTTGATAATGTAACTTTGCACAATTTTCAACTGAACCACTACCGGCTAAAGCCGGTAGGTTCGGTATGCTGCTAAAGCAGCCTAAAGCGTGCACGCTAAAGGTTATCTTTTTTCCTTTACTTCTTAACCTATCTCAAAGTTATCAGAGTTACTCTTCTCCTGTAGATCTTGATTCTGAATATACGCTTTGATTATTTCATCCGTTACGTTCCCGCTACTTGCCACAAAATACCCTCTTGCCCACAAATGTTGTCCCCAAAATTGTTTGCTTAATTCCTTATATTCCATCTGTAATTTTCTTGATGTATTTCCTTTTATATACTGCACTAACTTACTTGCAGACAAATGGGGTGGTACTGATACCAACAAGTGAATGTGATCGCTCCCTACATGTCCTGCCAATATTTCTACCTCATTACTTTGACAGATCATACGAACGAGTTCTCTTGTCCGTATAGCTATCTGACCAGTTATCACTGGTTTTCGGTATTTCGTTATCCATACTAAATGGTATTTTATATCATATGTGCAATGGGACGACTTCCTATAATTCTCCATAATATCACCTCAAGTTTTAGTATCTCTGTTTTCTTTTTTTCTAAACTTGAAGCTATGGGGTTGACCTAAAGGTTTCGCCTTAAGGCGAGGGTTTTAACCCCATTATACAGACAATACACAGCTATCACAATTTTCATCTAGCGAATTCAATAAATGATTAAGCCATTCAACACAAAAATCCATTATTTAGGCCTCCTGTTATGTTTTGTTTATTTTACGGATAAATTCTGATTTACCATCTCTGTTCTTCTCTGTTAAAGAAGTATCCCAATTTGATTCTTACTTCCCGCCTTTTAATATCATTGTTTGTATAACAGCATGTGTCAAACCCAATCAGTTCAAATCCTTCATGAAGATAAAAGCCTATTGCATTCACATTACATGATTGAGTTTCCAAAATTATGGCACGCCTTTTTTGCTTTATGGCAATCTTTTTTGCTTTATCCATCAGACTTTTCCCAATACCCTTATTGCGGAGTTCATCTGATACCCATAATTCTGTTACCATAAGCCTGTTCGACCATTCTTCAGGGCATACCTCTATACAAGCCAGCAAATCCCCACTATCGCTTACTATGCCATACGCTTCCGCTTTCTCCCAATGCTCCTGATACAAGGAATCTGGAAAATCATATTCCTCTGGAGTATGAACAATTTCCTTTTCCGCTCTCTTTCTAATCAATGAAATCTTGCATCCGCTACAATCCATTGGTTCAATTATCAAATCATAGAAACTATCGCTTTTAGTCACTAATCCTGAATTATTCACGGCAGTATAAACTCACATAAAATTCGCCGTAGTTACCATTACAACCAATGCCGATACCTCA
>RAYF01000077.1 GCA_003611745.1 bacterium D16-36
CAGGCACATTGGAAAATGACGGATAACAGGGAGTTATTATTTAGAAAACAGTCGTCTGCAAATAGTGACAAATTAATAGGGGCAGGAATGGATATATACTAAAAATTGATTTCTGTACACGAAAAGGAGGAAATTAGTTGCACCTACAGCGGGAGTCGGCTATAATAGATGGCATCATGATAGTAAAGGAAGATAAGAGAATGTGGGTTGCCAGAGATTGGAAAGATTATGAAGTGTTAGATACCTCAGCAGGGGAAAAGCTAGAGCGGTGGGGGAAATACATCCTAGTGCGTCCGGACCCTCAGGTTATATGGAATACACCGAAAAAGCATGCAGGCTGGAAGAACAGGAACGGCCACTACCACCGCAGCAGCAAGGGCGGCGGGGACTGGGAATTTTTTAATCTGCCGGACAGATGGAAAATCCACTACAAGTCTCTGGTATTTCATTTGCAGCCCTTCCAGTTTAAGCATACGGGCCTCTTTCCGGAGCAGGCTGTAAACTGGGAATGGTTCGGTGAGAAAATCAGAAGCGCCGGCAGACCGATTAAGGTACTAAACCTTTTTGCATATACAGGCGGGGCGACCCTTGCAGCGGCGGCTGCAGGCGCCAGCGTAACCCATGTGGATGCCTCAAAAGGGATGGTTTCATGGGCAAGGGAAAATGCTGCGGCATCCGGGCTGCAGGATGCCCCGATCCGCTGGCTGGTAGATGACTGCATTAAATTTGTAGAGCGGGAAATCCGCCGCGGCAATCAGTATGACGGAATTATTATGGATCCGCCCTCCTACGGAAGAGGCCCGAAAGGCGAAGTATGGAAAATGGAAGAGAAAATACATCCCTTCATCCAGCTCTGCACTAAACTTTTGTCCCCCCAGCCGCTGTTTTTCCTGATTAATTCATATACGACCGGGCTGCAGCCTGCCGTATTGTCCTATATGATGGAGACAGAGCTGGTGCCAAAATTCGGCGGGCACACCGAAGCACGGGAAATTGGCCTCCCCGTATCTAAAAACGGCCTTATACTGCCCTGTGGTGCCTCCGGCCGATGGTTTGACGCCGATACTGATAAATGATATAATTGTATGATTGACGGTATTTAATATTTTTTATCAATATTTGGCTGCCGCAGGCGGCATGGGGGATTGACATTATGAAACGGGGATTAAAATTAAAGGGATTTATGCGAACCTATTTATGTATTCCTCTGTTTTTAAGTATTCTCTTTTTGATTATGGATATTCAGATTTTTCTGATTAGCCATAAAGCGGGATATATTGGCGGAATATACTGGCTGGTCTATGTTCTGGTTTCCAGTCTGATTTATTTCGGCAGCCGCCGGAGAATCCGCAGAGATTTAATAAATTTTGCATCAAATTACGGCCAGATGCAGGTAAGCATGATAAAGGAAATGGATATTCCTTACTGCGTTTTAAGCGAAACGGGACAGCTTTTGTGGGGAAATGACAAGTTTTTGGAAGTAATTGTAAATAAAAAGGCCGCAAGAAAGAACATCGAAAATATTTTTCCTGAAATCACGTACGGCAAGCTCCCAAAAACACCAGAGAGCAGGGTAGTCCATGTGCAGGCGCAGGAACGTTATTACCGCTGCGTTTTAAACCTTGTAGTGAATGACAGTACGGGCAGCACAGATGAAATGCTGCAGTTTGACCAGATTATAGAAAATAAGCGGATTATTGCGATGTGCATGTACGAGGAGACAGAAGTCATTAATCTGGAAAAAGTGCGCGATGCGGAAAATCTTGTGGTCGGCCTCCTCTATATTGATAATTATGATGAGCTGATTGACAGCATTGATGAAGTAAGGCAGTCTTTAACAGTTGCCCTGATTGACCGCAAGGTAAATAAATATATGCAGGGAATAGACGCAATCTCCAAAAAACTGGAAAAAGATAAATTCTTCTTTGCATTTAAACAAAAACACCTTGATGGGCTGGTAGCAAACCGCTTCTCTATATTAGAAGAAATCCGCAATATCAATCTTGGCAACGACCAGTCTGCCACAATTAGTATCGGTATCGGCGTAGGCAAGGGTTCCTATATGGAACGCTACGAGTGGGCACGAGCGGCAATGGATCTGGCACTGGGGCGCGGCGGCGACCAGGCCGTTATCAAAGACGGTGACAATGAGCAGTTCTTTGGCGGCAAACGTGTCCAGATCGAAAGAAATACCCGTGTCAAGGCAAGAGTAAGGGCACACGTGCTCAAAGAACTGATAGAGGGGAAAGAGCGCGTTCTGGTAATGGGGCATTCCATCGGCGACATGGATTCCTTCGGCGCTTCGGTGGGTATCTACCGCATCGCCAAAACACTGAACCGGAAAGCACACATTGTCTTAAATGAGGTGACAACCTCAGTTAAGCCGATTAAAGAACGTTTCCACTCAAAAGAATATGAAAACGATATGATTATAGGCAGTGAAGAGGCGAAAGAATTAGTAGACGATTCAACGCTTCTGGTTATTGTTGATGTAAATAAAGGCAGTTATACGGAATGCCCGGAACTGATTGACCTAGCACAGAGTGTAGTAGTAATTGACCATCACCGTCAGGCAGGGGATGCCATTACAAAAGCGGTATTATTCTATATAGAGCCGTATGCTTCTTCTGCAAGCGAAATGGTGGCAGAAATTTCACAGTACATTGGAAACGGGCTGAGGCTCCATCCGGCAGAGGCAGAGGCAATGTATGCCGGAATCATGATAGACACAAATTTCTTTTCAAACAAAACAGGCGTACGCACCTTTGAGGCGATGGCATACCTGCGCAGGAATGGCGCGGACGCAGTCAGGGTGCGCAAAGCATTTCGCGAAGATATTGAGGAATATAAGATTAAGGCAGCCGCCATTCAGGATACTGAGCTATACCGCGGGGAATATGCAATTGCCGAAAGCTTATCAGAAGGCATAGAAAGCCCGACTGTACTGGGGGCAAAAATTGCAAATTCACTTCTGGACATTAATGGCGTAAAGGCATCTTTTGTGCTGACAAAGTATAATGGGAAAGTGTACATCAGCGCCCGTTCCATAGATGAACTAAATGTACAGGTAATGATGGAGCGTCTGGGCGGCGGCGGCCACATCAATGTGGCAGGCGCACAGCTTACGGACGTAACAGTTGAGGCTGCAAAAGGCATTATCCGCGAAACAATAGACAATATGATTACGGAAGGAGAGGCATAAAATGGAGATTATTTTGTTAGAAGATGTGAAGTCACTTGGCAAGAAGGGTGATATGGTAAATGTCAGCGAGGGCTATGCCAGAAATTTCTTATTAAAGAAGAAAATGGGCGTGGAGGCAACTGCCAAAAACAAAAACGATTTAAAGCTACAGAAGCAGCATGAGGAAAAAGTGGCAAAGGAAAAACTGGAAGAGGCAAAGGCATTTGCTGAAGAGTTAAAGGAGAAATCCATTACTGTTTCCATCAAGACCGGCTCCGGCGGCCGCAGCTTTGGTTCTGTATCCACAAAAGAGCTTGCCGCCGCTGCAAAAGAGCAGCTCGGCTACGATTTGGACAAAAAAAAGATGGTTCTTGACGTGCCAATTAAGAGCCCGGGAATTTTTACCATGCCGATTAAACTGCATCCAAAGGTTACCGGTGAACTTAAAGTAATTGTCAAAGAGGCTTAGCGTGGAAAGTCAAATACACAGCGCTCTGTGCCTGCGCGCTGCTTGGCACAGAGCTAATTTATGCGCAAAAGCAGCGCAGAAATGGAAATTCACATGGATGAAGCATTGATTAAGAGGATACCGCCCCACAGCATAGAGGCGGAGCGCGCTGTAATCGGCTCCATGATTATGGATAAAGAGGCAATACTGACCAGTTCGGAGATTTTGTCTGCAGAAGATTTTTATCAGGGACAGTACGGGCAGCTCTTTCAGGCACTTGTTGACTTGTACCGTGCCGGAATTGCGATAGATGTAGTTACGCTCAAAAACAAACTAAAGGAAATGGAGACTTCACCGGAGCTTTCCAGCACAGAATATCTGGCAGAACTGACACTGAGTGTGCCAACTTCCGCAAATATAAAGCATTACGCAGATATTGTCCATGAGAAAGCGGTACTGCGGCGGTTGATTCAAGCTACAGAAAAAATAAGCAGCCTCTGCTATCTTGATAACCAGCCTCTGGAAGATGTTCTGGAACATGCAGAGAAAGACATTTTTGATGTGCTGCAGCAGCGCTCCATCAATGAATTTGAACCAATCAGCCAAGTAGTCCTTCGGACATTGGACGAAATTTCCCAAGCTTCTAAGCAGGAAGGGCATATTACCGGGCTGGAAACGGGATTCCGCGATTTGGATTTCAAAACGGCAGGGCTGCAAAAATCAGACCTGATTCTGCTGGCAGCCCGCCCGGCTATGGGCAAAACAGCGCTGGTGCTGAACTTAATCGAATATATTGCGCTGCATGGCGCACATACAATTGCCATGTTCAGCCTGGAAATGAGCAAAGAGCAGCTGGTAAAGAGAATGCTTGCCATGAACTCCAAGGTAGATTCCCAGAAAATCCGTACCGGAAACCTTGAGGACGAGGACTGGGTAAGGCTGGTAGACAGTGTGCGGCGCATCGGTAATACTAATCTGGTGATTGACGATACATCAGGTATTACGGCATCGGAGATCCGTTCTAAATGCCGCAAATTAAAACTTAATAAGGGGCTTGACCTGATTATCATCGACTATCTGCAGTTAATGAGCGGTTCCGGGAAACGCAGGGGCGACAGCAGGCAGCAAGAGATTTCCGATATTTCCCGTGCCTTAAAAGTTATGGCAAGGGAACTCAATATACCAGTTATTGCCCTGTCACAGCTGTCACGTGCGGTCGAGCAGCGCCCGGATAAACGCCCAATGCTCTCTGACCTGCGTGAATCAGGGGCGATTGAACAGGATGCTGACCTAGTTATGTTTCTGTACAGGGATGAATATTATAACCCTGATACAGAAGACAAAGGCATTGCTGAGATTATTATTGCCAAGCAGCGCAGCGGCCCTACTGGGAAAGTAAAGCTGGCATGGCTGTCAAACCTTACAAAATTCGGCAATCTGGAACAGGACAGGGTGTAAGAAGAACTTTTCTATATAATCGAGTAGGAGGCTAATCATTAATTGATTAGCCGACCTCTCACACCACCGTGCGTACGGTTCCGTACACGGCGGTTCCTTAGTTTTCACAAACTACCAGATAATAGTCAAGCATGGATGTATATCCCAGCTTGGCTATTATTTTATTTGAAAAGATTTGGTTTAGGACTTGCGCCATACGCCAGTAACCTTTTCTGCTACATGCAAGTTCTTTTGCCCTCCAATGTTCCATCCCCAGTGCTTTCAGCATTCGGTACTTTGTTTTGATTTTCTTCCATTGTTTCCAGTAGACCGCCCTGATTCTGCGTCTTGCCCATTCATCCGTTTTTTTGAGAAGACTCTTCATGTCTGCAAGTTTGAAGTAATTTATCCATCCCCGCACGAATTGCTGGTATTTCTCTTCTCTTTTCGTATTGCTCATGCCATTGTTTCTGTCTGTCAGTTCCCTGATTTTATTCTTCATCTTTGTAACTGACTTCGGATGAACTCTAAATCTGCATTTCCCCTTGTATTTGTAAAAGCTGTAACCAAGGTATTTGACCCTGCTGATGTGAGCCACCTCTGTTTTCTTCCGGTTTACTTTGAGAAATAGTTTTCCTTCAATAAACGGAATGATGTTTTTCAAGGTTCTTTCTGCGCTTTTCCTGCTCTTGCAGAAAATCATACAGTCATCGGCATAACGGACGAATCTATGTCCTCTGCGTTCTAATTCCTTGTCCAACTCATTTAACATGACATTGCTGAGTAACGGACTAAGCGGACCTCCTTGGGGCATTCCTATTTCTGTACGCTCAAACATCCCATTTGCTATAACTCCAGCATTCAGGTATTTGTGTATCAGTGAAATAACTCTGCCATCCTCGATGGTTCGTGACAATACCTCAATCAGTTTACTCTGGCATACTGTGTCAAAGAATTTTTCCAAATCCATATCCACCACATATACATAGCCATCGTTCACGTTTTTTTGGCATTGTCTGAGGGCGTCGTGCGTCCCCCGTTTCGGTCGAAAACCAAAGCTGTTCTTTGAGAATTGTTCCTCATAGATTGGTGTGAGTTCCTGTGCCATTGCCTGTTGTATCACTCGGTCAACCACAGTGGGAACTCCAAGCTTTCTAAACTCGCCTTTTGTTTCCTTGGGTATTTCTACCCTCCGGACAGGGTTTGGCTTATATTTGCCATCCCTTAACTCTTGGATTAGGGGTTCCTGGTTTTCTCTTAGGTAAGGCAGAAGTTCATCCACCTGCATTCCGTCGATTCCACCGCTTCCCTTGTTTGATTTTACCTGCTGATATGCCTTGTTGAGGTTTTCTTTCCGCAGAATCAATTCCAAAAGATTGTTCGTCCAGTAGTCTGTGATGACACCGCTCTTTTCAGTAATCTTTGAGTAGTCGAACACTTCTGCATACTCTTTCTGTTCCGCAGATACCATTTGCAGATAGTCCTCTATATGAAGTTGTCTGTTCTTAAATCTACTTTCAGTTACATTCATTGCTTGTGTCTCCTAAAGTTCAGCCCTTCGCCGATGTTTGCAACCATCGGTTTACTATGGCTTCTGCTGACTTCTTGCCATTCGTTGTTACTCACGGATCTCATACTCTGTTTCCATCCGCTGACAAGACCTCCCTTGGTACCACACGTCACTTTCTCTCCATATATCTGCCACATTTACTACAGTTAGTTCCGAGTAGTTATTGGACTTTAGTTTGTAAAGCAACCTTATCCCTAACTATAGCCTGATGTGATTTCTGTTCGTCAGACCAGAGATTTGCCTGCACCTTCCTTCAGATTCCACCTCGCGATGGACACCCTTGGTGTTCAGCTATATCCTTCCCACTACTAGGGCGGATTGGGAACTTTCATCCGTTAGCGACGTGCGCCGCAAGGCGCACTTCAAAACAGCAGCAGCGGTTACCCTACCGCTGCTGCTGTTTCAAAAGCACTTTTATAGCTCAACACCCTTGACACATAAGTCTTACAATATGACGGCACACCGCCATTCCGTCTTACTGCGCCGCTTCCGGCATTATAGGCTGCGAGTGCAAGCCTGACATCGCCATTAAATTCTTTTAACTTCTGGGAAATACATTTTGCCCCACCCATAATATTCTGCTCTGGGTCAAATGGGTCTTTTACGCCAAGCCCCTTGGCTGTCTCCGGCATCAGCTGCATCACGCCCATTGCTCCGGAACTTGACACATCCTTGGGATTAAAATTTGATTCTGCTTTAGCAATCGCCTTTAGCAAACTCTCCGAAACATTATATTTCTTAGCTGCGGCTTTAAAATACGAATCATATTTCGTCTTTTTCATAGAATCCGCAGTCTCTGCAACCTTACTGCTGGACGACGCCTTATCTGCAGCATCCTCCTTAGCAACATCTATGTAAATCACTTCCTTGCCTGTCAGCGGGTCTTTATAAATAATTGACTGGCTTTCTGCGGTATCTGATACTGTTTCCTCCGCTTCTTTCTCTTCTGGTACGGTATTCTCCACGGCAGCCTTGGCTGCGCCGTCCGCAGCTGTCTTTTCATTCCTCAGCATATGCTCAAAACTGGTAATAGTTGTCTTACGGTTATTTACCCTGCCTGAAAAAGTCTCAAAAGGCTTAATATTTAAATATGAAATACTTTGAAGCATACGCTCTCCTTTCCTCAGTCCACACTTAGGAATTGTAAGAAAATAACTGACGCATCTTGAACCTGTCTATTTTCCTACAGCTCCTTATCTTCATTAAAACTATATATGAAATAATTTATTTATCGTAATATCATTCTGCACACTGCTGCACTCTATATTTTTACAACTAACACGCTGTGCTGACGAAGCATTCTGCAAAGATGCCGCTGTACCGGCCAGCCGTACCTTAGCTTCCCTGACAAATGTTCTGCCTGCCGGAACCTGCTGTAAACTGGCTGGCTCCTCATGCTTTAGCGGAACCGCTGTAATCACAACTGCCTCTTTTACTGTCCGTGCAGACTGCTCCCCATTGCGGACATTTCCGGCAAACGGACTTTTAGTAAAGCCTGCAACAGGCGCCAGCGTCCTGCCCTGCCTGCAATATGCGAACTCTGCTTTCTTCCCTTTCCGAATCATGGCTCCACCTGTCCTTTATCCTGCACCTCATACAACAAATTTAATTATGTACTTAAAATGCCGGATTCATTCACCAGCCGCTAACACACCACTAATTATTATAACATCTTCAAAAAGATTTGTCCACCACCGAAAAATGCTTCGCTTCTCACGAAAATCACGAAAATCAATTTTTAGCATATCTCCTCATTGCTTCTCCATACCAACATATTATTATTTGCAGCTAGTGCTTACTTAATGATAAATCCCTGTTATCCTTCAAATGATTCAATATACCTGCATCTGGTTGTGTTTCTAATTTTTTGCTCTCATAGAGTATGATACGCCTAAAAGGAGGTACAGCATATGCCGCCAGACAACAACGGCTTTCCAGAGGAACTCTGTCTTGCAGGGCTTTGATAGGATATGTGCCCTGCAGCACTGTCTGAACAGCACGCGCGGTTTCAGGCTTTCCTAGGAGGCACGCTCCCGCTACCTCTCATAACGCAGCGGTACATAGCAGGACAAAATACGTCCTGCAAGTACCGGCGATTCGAGAGTGTCTCTGCGGAAAGCCATGAAAACCGCTGCGTGATGCGAGTTTGCGGAAGGGCACATAAATCAAGTATCAAAGCCGCAAGACAGTTAGTTCCTCGGAAAGGCGAAATGTTGCAAGGCATATGCTGTAACTTCCTTTTAGGCGTTTTGTTTGTTTTTGATGCAAAAAACCAGAAACATAACCAGATGCAGGCATAAGAAAAAACTGAAGGATAATAGGGATTTATCTTACAGAAAGGAACTAGCTGCAAATAATAACATATTAGTATGGAGAAGGAATGGAGATATACTAAAAATTAATTTTCATGAAATGCTTCTCCAGCCTGTTTTTCCCATCAAAAAGGTAGTGGTACTGTACCATCTCGTACTCCTCCAGAAGCCGTTTGTATTCTGTATTTCCATCTTCCTCCCCGTAATCATGAAGCTCCCCCTCCGTATCATAGAAGCCGTTCGCACTGACGGACGGAAGCTTGTCATGCAGATCCAGCAGATAGCGGTTATAGTTGCTCATCTGCAGCCCTGCCGCCTGCAGCATAAGGCTCGACAAATAATTCAGAGAGACCTTACCGACATCCTGCTCCGGAATGTCATAGTTGGCCCAAATCAGAAACGGAACCAGATATTTCTGCATTGTCTGCTCCCTTGTAAACAGATCCGGCACTGCCCCCATCACTTCCTTATAAAACCCATCCGGCAGATGCGGCTGGTGGTCCCCAAAAAATACAATAATCGTCGGCTCCTCCACATCCTGAAAATACGTAATCAACTGCCTTAATGCGTCATCCGACATTTTGAGCAGCGAAAGATATTGGTTGACTGAAGCAGTTGTAGAAAAATTCGTGACAGATACCGGGTTCTCAAACTTATATGCCACATCATCATAAGGATTGTGGTTCTGCATTGTTACATTGAAAACGCAGAGCGAGCTTCCCTGCTCTTTCTGCTCATAAAGCTCCTCTATCTTCTGATAGTTTTCCAAATCACCTACAAACTTCCGCACTGGTTTATTATTTTCAAAATCCTCCAGTGATAAAAACCTGTCAAACCCCAGCAGGGGATATACACGGTTCCTGTTATATCCTGAAGGATAGTACGGATGGACTGCAACCGCCTCCTTGTATCCGCCCTGCTTTTTCAGATTTGTAACCAGTGAGGGGACATAATCATCAAGGTACTGCAGATATGGGTTTCCCGGCAGAAATGCTTTGGTACATCCCGTCAGGAATTCAAATTCAGAATTGGCAGTATAGCCGCCATAGACAGAGGACTCTGCATACCCCTTGATAGTGTTTTCTGTTAGACTATTGTAGAATGAAAGCACTTCCCTGTTCGTTGACACCCTGCCAAGCACACTCAAATCAGCAAAAGATTCATTCATAACCATGATTAAATTAGGGCTTTTTGTATGTTTGGCTGTATTGTCCTTCTGTTCATATCTCGATAATATGCGGTCTACTTTCTCCACGGAATAACCCTGCGGCTTCTCAACTGTCGCCATCCCCCCATTAGAACAAAAGTATAGGACATAGCCGTAATTTTTCATGCCGATATTGTGGTCCCACGTCAGATGGCTCACATCCTTAAAGAATACCGTATCCGAATCAATCCAGAAGAAAAAGAATACGCTTGCTGCCATACCTAACAGGGAAACCAGCATATATTTAGGATGGCGGTAGGCATGCCTCCTCTTTGGCAGCAAAAAGCACATTCCAAACAGAAAGGCATTAAGCGAAAGCGCCCCTATAAAGTACTGTTCCACCTGATAATGATATCCTCCGGCTACCCCGGCGGCTGTACTGACTGCATACAAATCCAGAAAAACGATTCCATATCCACGGAATGAGATTACAAAGTAATTGGCAATCCCAAGCAGCGTAAATAAGGCTGCTGAAATCATCAGCGGCAGCCTTATGGCATGAAATAACCCCATCAGGAAGAGATTGAAAAAGGCAATAATTAAGACATTTTTTAGTATTATTTCCAAACTGAAATCCCATACAGGGACTTTGAAAAACAGTTCCAGAGCAATGAACTCTAAAAGAGAGAAAAGCACAAAAAAAACAGCCTGAAAGCAGACGCTTCCGCGGACTTTCCGTAAAAAGTCCGCAGGAGTGCTTTTTCGCCTGCCTGGCCGTTTAGAATCCCTATCTGAAGAAGTCCCAGAAGCTTCCCCCGCCATTATCGGAGTCGTTATCGCCGTCATTACCCGGCTGATTATTGTTTTCATTGTCTCTGGAATCCCCCTTGCCTGAATTTCCGGAACCCGAAGAGTTACTGTCGTTCTTTGATAACCCATCTAAGGACGCCTGCCCCTGCAGTGTCACGGTTAATTTTTTCTCCTCATAACTTCCATTGTTGCTGCGCTGGACTGTTACCTCTATCTTAGTACCCTTCCGATAACTGTTCACCTTCTGCTGAAGGCTTTCCATCGTCGTAACTTCCATTTTATTGATTGCTGTAATAATGTCATTTACCTTTATCCCAGCTTTGCCTGCAGCCCCGTCCGGAGCAACTTCTTTTACATAGACACCATATGGAAGATTATATGCAAGCCCCTCCTGTGTCACAGTGTTGCCGGTAATGCCAAGGTATCCTTTCTCATCATCGCTTAATATCTCCCGATTCATCAGTTCATCAATAATCGGTGTGGCTACAGATATCGGAATAGCATACCCAACGCCCTCCACGGCGGAATCAGCTATCTTGGCAGAATTAATGCCAATCACCTGCCCCTGCATGTTCAAAAGGGCGCCTCCGCTGTTTCCGGGGTTAATCGCTGCATCTGTCTGAAGTGCCTTGATTTTATTGCCCTGCTTTCCATTGGAAGAAGTCTCTGTTATCTCGCGGTCTTTCGCACTGATGTAGCCGACTGTCACAGACTGCCCATATCCCAGCGCATTCCCGATTGCAATCACCATCTCACCAACTTTTGCCTTATCGGAGTCCCCCATATCGGCAATCTTAATCTTTTCCATGGTGGTTTTCTTGACATCATTCAGCTTTACAGCAACCACCGCCAGATCATTGCTGGAATCCGATCCCTTTTCTGTCGCCTCATAAATCTCCCCATCAATAAACTGGACAGAAATCGTCTTAGCGCCGTCGATAACATGATTATTGGTAGCAATCAGCAGCTCCTTATCATTCTGCCCCACAATAAAACCGCTTCCGGAACCTGTCGTATCCTGCCCCTGATAGTACTGCCCGAACAAATCATAATAATCAGCGCCCTTTGTCGTACTGGTGATTGCCACAACTGCAGGCATACTCTGCTCCGTAATAGTTGATACATCAGTCACGCCATGCTGTGCGGTTGTGCTGTCAGTCCTGTTACTAGGTTTTGCTGTCGCAACAGACGCCTGATCTGTTGTTTTTCCTAACTGGACATTGTTTTCCGCCCTTTCCCGTGTCCCAAACAGCATTCCTGATGCATAATCAACCGCATTAAAGCATACTGCTGCAATAATACCAAACATAGCTGCAAGCGCTGCGGTAAGCAGGATTTTCTTTCCGAGGGAGGAACCCTGCCTGCTATCCTTAGGCACCCTGCTGTTTGGATTCTGGTAAGCCCCATTTTGATAGCCATTATTCTGGTAACCATTGTTTTGATAACTGCTGTTTTGATAGCTGTTATTCTGATAGCCGGCATTCTGGTAACCAGTATTCTGATAACTGTTATTTTGATAACCGGTACTCTGGCGGCCTGCATCATCACTGTTGAAATGCTGCCCCTGCCCGCTCTCATAGCCATCCTGCCCTGGCTGCTGAACCCCATTAACCGGGCTTTCCGCCTCACTCTCAGCACTCTGCGTGTTCTGTTCCGCATAATAATCACCGGAATGCGTGCTTTCGTTCTCGCCATCCTTATAAGAATAACGGTATGTCGACTGGCTACTGTCCTGATAATCGCCTTCTACTGAATTTCCATATTCTCCGGTATATCCGGTACTCTTTTCCTCATTATTTTCTTCCATATTATTTTCTTCCATGGCTAATCCTCCTTGCATAGTATGATGCCAAACTCAAAATCCCCTTTGCTCCAAACATCATGATATTAGTTTATCAATGAATTGTGTAAAACATGTGAAAAATATATAAATATTTTCTATCATACCAGAAAACGGACAAAAATACAAAAAGAATCTTGCGATTTAAATACGGAATATATATAATATATTGTCATAAGCACAAAAATTACGACAAAACATTCCTATCGGAAAGAGAAGGTGGAGATTTGATTAAAGAAAACCAAAAATTACTAAATCTGTCACAGCTGCTGGTAGATGCCATTATCATTGCATTTGCCTTTCTGTTAGCATATAACCTGCGTTTTGATGATACGTGGAGCCCATTAATCAAATACCAGATTATTGAACCACCGCGCGGATACTGGCGCACCCCGGAGGATTATCAGACCATGCTGATACTTTTAATCCCCTGCTACCTTATTTTATACCGCCTGTTCGGCATGTACGACCCAAAAAGGACGGCAGGGCGCCGCTCTGAACTCTGGGGGCTGCTGAAAGCTAATACCTTCGGTTTGATTTACTGCGTTGCTGTCCTTTACCTGATTAAAGAACCGGATTTTGCCCGCCTGTTCCTCTTTATGTTTGCTGCAATAAACCTTATAATTGATTATATTTTTAGGCTTTTTGTCATGCGGACTCTGCGCAGAATGCGCCGTTCCGGCTTAAATCTAAAGCATATTATCTTAGTGGGTTATAGCCGTACGGCAGAAGGATACATTGACCGCCTCCGCTCCCACCCGGAATGGGGTTACAAGGTTCACGGCATTCTGGACGACAGGCGCAATAAAGGCGATTCCTACCGCAAGGTGGATATTATCGGCAAAATCAACATGCTGGAAGCGATTCTCGCTACAAACGAATACGACGAAATCGCTATCACATTAAGCATTGATGAATATTCCAAATTGGAGGGGATTGTTGCAATCTGCGAAAAGTCCGGCGTGCACACAAAGTTTATTCCGGATTATAACCACATAATCCCTACAAAACCATATACAGAAGATTTGGACGGGCTGCCGGTTATCCATGTGCGCCATGTACCGCTAAGCAGTTCTTTTAATAACACAATTAAACGTCTGGTTGATATTTTCGGCTCCCTGACTGCTATCATTATATTCGCCATCCCTATGATAATCGTGGCATGCATCGTGAAAATCACCTCACCGGGGCCGCTGATTTTTAAGCAGGACAGGGTAGGGCTGCACAACCGCGAATTTAAAATGTACAAGTTCCGCTCTATGCGGGTGCAAAATGAATCCGAGGAAAAAAAGGCATGGACAACTCAGGATGACCCGCGTGTCACCCCTATCGGAAAATTTATGCGGAAAACCAATATCGATGAACTTCCTCAGCTGTTCAATGTGCTGAAAGGAGATATGAGCATGGTGGGTCCGCGTCCGGAACGCCCTTATTTTGTCGATAAGTTTAAAGAAGTTATCCCCAGATATATGATCAAACACCAAGTGCGCCCCGGCATGACCGGATGGGCACAGGTAAACGGCTACCGCGGCGATACTTCTATTACGAAGCGCATCCAGTGCGATTTATACTATGTTGAAAACTGGACCCTGCAGTTGGATTTTAAAATCCTCTTCCTAACGTTTTTCGGCAGAAATGTCAACAAAAATGCCTACTAGAAAGGCGGGAATTACCTATGAAAATACGGAGCAGGCTTTTTACAGCTTTTTTGATTATGACAATTTTCCCGATTGTATTGATGTTTATATGCGTCCATATAATTTTGGGGAAGCAGGCCGAATTTGTGACAGACTCTTACAATATTAGTGAATCCTTATACAAAAATTACGATGTATTGGTCAATCCCGTTGCCTACCTTTACAATATATCCCAAAAGGACTATAAAGCATTAAACCGCATCGCCAATAAAAATCCTGATAAATTTTTAAATAAGGATTTTCTGAAGGATTTTAACGGCAAACTGCAGGAAAGGGACTCCTTTCTTTTTATTGTAAAAAATAGTTCTTACTATTATATTGGTGATAAATCCGGCTTCGATGACTTGGTGGACATCCCACTGCTAGGCAATTATAATGATAAATCAAAGCATTTAACATATATTGATCTACAGTCTACATCTATTATAAAAGGACGGGCATTTCTTTTTACAGATAACAGTCTGGGGCAGGTTTTTCTGGTTACCGATTTTTCCCATCTCCTCCCCAGATGGAAACATTCTATCCTTGAGATTGCCGCGGCTTTTTTTGCAATCCTATTAACGACTGGAATTATTCTCAGCATTTGGATCTATAAAAGCATTTTACATCCGCTGAACATCCTGCGCCTCGCCGCAACGCAGATTGGCGCCGGCAATCTGGATCAGCCGATTCATATTACTTCTTCCGATGAAATCGGCCAACTGTGCCGCGATTTTGAAGATATGCGCATCCGCTTAAAGGATTTGCTGGAGGAGCGCATTGAATCTGAGGAAAATACCCGCGAAATCATGAGTAGCATTTCGCATGACCTCAAAACACCCGTCACTGCTATAAAAGGCTATACAGAAGGCATCTTGGACGGTGTGGCTGACACTCCGGAAAAGCAGCAGAAATATTTGCAGACGATTTATACCAAAGCAAACGACATTACTTATCTAATAGATGAACTGTCGCTCTTTTCCAAGGTAGAGCGCAATTCCCTTGCATATAACTTTGTATCTGTCAATCTGGAAAATTACTTTACAGACTGTATAGAGGACGTCTCGCTGGATATGGAGTCCCAGAATATGACTATAGATTATTATAACACAACAGACAATGATACTTATATTCTGGCAGATGCAGAGCAATTAAAAAGGGTACTTCACAATATCATAGAAAATGCGGTAAAATATAATGATAAGCCGGAAGGCGGCCATATATCCATCCGTGTCGAGGACGCAGTGGCACCAAAGATCCCGCCGCCCTTGTACCGCCAGCTCAAGGAGGATGGCACTGATTTAGTCCCTCCGCAGATTCCTGATGAATTTATTCAGGTACAAATCGAGGATAACGGCCCCGGCATCGCTGCAAACAACCTGCCGCATATTTTTGACCGCTTTTTCCGCGCCGATACATCCCGCAATTCTTCCAAAAGGGGAAGCGGGCTTGGGCTTGCTATCGTTAAAAGAATTATTTCAGACCATGGCGGTAAAGTCTGGGCAGAGAGTATTGAGGGCGTAGGAAGCAGCTTTTACTTTACAGTAAAAAAGGACATTTCCCGTAGTTAAGGAACTGTTAGTCAAATACCCATGACAATTATTACTTGTCACAAATAATTCCTTAACAGTTCCTAAGTTTAGAAAATAGCCAATGTGCAGAAATGAGGGTTTTTATGGAAACAATTTTGATTATTGAAGATGAAACTTCCATTGCGGAATTAGAAAAGGATTATCTGGAACTTAGTAATTTTGAAGTTACGATTGAGAATGACGGCTGCAAAGGCGCCGCCCGTGCTCTGGCAGAAGATTACAACTTAATTATCCTAGATTTGATGCTGCCTAATATGGACGGGTTTGAAATATGCAAATTAATCCGCGAGAAGAAAAACACGCCGATTCTGATGGTTTCGGCAAAAAAGGATGATATAGACAAAATCCGCGGCCTTGGGCTGGGCGCTGATGATTATATAACAAAACCTTTCAGCCCGAGCGAACTTGTGGCGCGCGTCAAGGCACATCTGGCGCGTTATAAAAGGCTGACCTCCTCCGGTATCCCCGAAAATGAAATTATCGAAATCCGCAGCCTGAAAATCGATAAGACAGCCCGCCGTGTCTATGTAGACGGAAAGGAAAAGACATTTACGACGAAGGAATTTGACCTGTTAACATTCCTCGCACAGCATCCAAACCATGTTTTTTCTAAAGAGGAACTTTTTAAGGAAATATGGGAAATGGAGTCGGTAGGCGATATTGCCACGGTGACAGTACATATCAAGAAAATACGCGAAAAAATCGAAAAATCCTCCTCAAAGCCTCAGTATATTGAGACGATATGGGGAGTCGGCTACCGATTTAAAGTATAAGCAAAAGCCTGCCACCTGTGCGGTTGGATGGCGATTCATGGCAACTCAGCCCTTTGCAATTCACAACCGCACAGGTGGCAAAATTGTAAGTTTTATACCTTTAATGTAGAATTTAACGCCTCGCGCACCGCAGTGGCAAGCTGGTCTACGCAGGAAGTCCCCTTCACGCCGCATTGGATCCCTTTCAGCCGTTCCTCAATCTGGTCAACTGTAAGCCCTTCACAGAGTGCGGCAACCCCCTTTGTGTTTCCATTACACCCGCCTATAAATGTAATGTTATGCACTGTATTATCTTCCAAATCGAAATCAATCCTCTGGGAACAGGTCCCTTTTGTTTTGTATGAATATGTCATAATTAAGAAATTCCTCCTCTTCTATAATTGCTCAAAAACTTCCCCTAACCCTTTCTGGATTAGAATATCTGCTTCTGCATCATACGGGGTTGGTGATTTATTGATTAATGCCAGCGTACCGCCCTTAAAATACTGCAGCATTCCGGCTGCCGGATAGACTGACAGGGAAGTTCCACCTACAATCAATAAATCTGCATTTTTTAGGGCACGTACTGCGCCGTCTATCACTGTGTCATCCAGCCCCTCTTCATAAAGGACTACATCCGGCTTAATGATGCCGCCACATTCACAGTGCGGGATACCCTCGCTGTGCAGAATCTCATCGACGGAAAAGAACTTATGGCACTTCGTACAGTAATTACGGTGAATCGAACCATGAAGCTCAAATACCTTTTTATTCCCTGCCTGCTGGTGCAGCCCGTCAATATTCTGGGTTACGATTCCCTCTAATTTCCCCTCGCTCTCCCATTCCGCCAGTTTCTTGTGGGTAGTATTCGGCAGTGCATCCAGATAAATCATTTTATCCCGGTAAAAGTCGTAAAATTCCCCTGTCTTTTTCAGGAAAAAAGAATGGCTTAAAATTGTCTCTGGGGGATAATCATATTTCTGATGGTAAAGGCCATCTACACTCCGGAAATCCGGAATGCCGCTTTCTGTGCTGACGCCTGCGCCGCCAAAAAACACAATATGGCTGCTTTTTGCTGTTAGTTCCGCTAATTTTTTTATATTCTCGTCCATTTTCCACCTCATTTCTATAATACGCCGACATAACTCACTGATAGGAAATCTCCCATTTTGTAAGTGATACGGGGCACATAACGCCCCTGCCGGAAACTTCTGCTATATATCTATAGTATATTGCTTTTGCCCAAAAGTCAACGGAATGCAACAACAATATCATCTTCACAGATAATTGTTTTTCCGTCCGGTATCAGATTTTCCTCCCCCCGGATAATCATTGTAATCAGTTCATTATCGGAAAGCTCTAAATCAGCAATTGCCCTGCCGCACCATTCATGCCCTCTTTCTATGTGTATTTCCTCCAACTGCTCGTGGGCGGCAGATTCATACACCGGAACACTTAATATAATCTGGTCCCCCGCCAGTATTATTGTGTCACCCTTTGGTATGACAGTATCCTGCCCCCTCTTAATCATTATGGCAAGGCAGCCATTTGGGATGTTTACATCTTTAATCTGCCTGTTTTCCCAATGATGCCCCTCTGGAACCGCCATCTGCGTTAACGTAATTGCAGACTCCTCCTGATAATCGTTAAATGTTTTCCGTACATCGGATGCCTCATCCACCATATCCAGCTTTTTTGCGGCGAAGGGCAGAAGCGTCCCCTGCACTGCAACTGAGAAAAGCGCCGCCATAAATACTATATGATATAAGTCACAAGATATTGCTGCACCGCTGGCAATAGCAAGGATTGTAAACACAATAGAAGCTGCACCCCTCAGCCCTGCCCATGAAATCAGCATGCACTGTTTTAGGCTGCACCGGAATGGCAAAAGCAGCAAATAAACTGTAATCGGTCTTGCAATCACTGTCAGGAACAGGGTGATACAGACAGAAATCGGTATTACCGCAGGAATCTGGTGCGGGAATGCCAAAAGCCCCAGCAAAAAGAACAGCATAATCTGCGCCAGGCTCGTAATCCCGTCAAAAAAGGGAATTAATATATTTTTACTTCTGATATTGCTGTTTCCGATAATAATGCCCATCAAGTATACACCGAGATACTGGTTCCCATTTACCGCCATAACTAAGCCAAAGCAAAGCAGTGCCACAGCAGTCATAAAAATGGTTTCAAGCCCCTCCGGAATTATTTTTTTCGTCATCAGCCATATAGACAGAACAGCAAAAACCACTCCGATTATGATACCATATACCAACTGGGAAAAAATCAGATAACCGATATTGCCCACGGTGCCTGTTTTCAACAGGTTAATTGCAATCACCGTCAGCATATACGCCATAGGGTCATTACTTCCGCTCTCCACCTCAAGCAGTGAGGCAGAACCGTCTTTTAGGTTTAATTTCTTTTTTCTTAAAATAGAAAAGACACTGGCAGCATCTGTTGAAGACAACACAGCCCCCACCAAGAAACTCTCCGCCGGCCCAAAGCCAAGAATGGCATAACATAGAAATGCAGTAATCACTGCCGTAACAGCAACACCTGCCGTTGATAAAACAATGGATTTTACAGCTACTTTTTTTGCCGCCTGCCACTTCGTGTTAAACCCTCCATAGAACATAATAAAGAGCAGCGCAATGTGACATATATTCTCTGCTATATGAAAATCATCAAATGGTATTTTTACAATGCCGTCGCTGCCAAACAAAATGCCAATAAACATAAATAAAAGCAATGCAGGCAACCCTAAACGGTCAGATAATTTATCAGCCAGAATACATAAGAAAATAACAGATGCTACAAGAATCAAAATATATGTCATAAAACCGCCTTTCTATATATGTGTTTTTTATTAAAGCAGCACGAAATATACCATCAAACAATCAGGAGACAAAACAACATACTAATCACTTAAAGGATTTCAATACATTCCTGTGGTGTCAGGACAGGCAGTAATGAATCCACATAATCTTTCTGATTGCTAGTAATAATGTAATCCACACTATTACTTTTAGCTACCATATACTGTACACAATCCTCAAAATCTTTCCATTTTTGAAAAAAGGCATTTTGGATTTCTTTTTCCGTTACAGAAAGCACAAACACCAATTTGAAAACATTTTCCATAACTTCATATGTATGGCCGATATCATGAGTTTCCTTTCGAATGATATAAAACAAGTCCGTTACGGATGATGCCGTTATACACGCATCTATACCCAATTTCCCCATTTTCCTAAATAGTTCTGTACTGACATTACAGTTTTTTCGATTAAATATTATATCTAATATTACATTTGTATCAATCAACATTCTCATATCGCCCCTTTAATCTCTCCTTCCTGTATTCTTCTAAAGTCTTCCCCGTATCTGGTACAGCACCAACTATTTTATTCAAAATATCTTCCAGTGATTCTGTATCAACAATTTTCTCTGCCGTCTGTTTAGAAGTTAAAAACTGCACAAAACTATATATCACCTCAATTTCATTTTCTGGCAAATCATTTAGCAAGACTATGGTTTTTTCTAATATCGACATAAAAAGTCCCCCCTTCCAAAAACTATGTTTAATACATTGTAACACATTTTTTACAGATTAACTATCTCAGAACAGGGAATTCCACGGAAATCAATTTTAGTATATATATTCATTGCTGTCTCAAGTCAATGTATCGCCGATAGTTGAATAATAAAACACAAACCGCCCTGTTTCAAGGCTTTATTTTGGGGTGGAAGAATTGGAGTAAAAACATTAAAAGAGCCACTTGCAATGCAAGCAGCCCTAGTGTATAATCTAACCAGAAAGGTTTATCGGATGCAATATCCGATTGCCCTCAGTAAAGAATTGTTTATGAGAATAAGCATCCTACACTTTGGACGGGTTCTTTCTGAACTTTGGGTGTTTTATAAAAAAGCAGGTACATGAAATACCTGTTTTTTTTATACGCATATACTT
>RAYF01000078.1 GCA_003611745.1 bacterium D16-36
AATAAGGTGAAGCTGTCTCATAAATAAAAAGTGATTTTTTAGCCATAAGTGTTACAAAAATGCTTGACCACTACAAAGCGGCTCTATGACCGTAATTTTGCCGAAAATCGTCCCGAAACCATACACTAAAACGGGAGGAAGCGCAATATGCCGAGAATGAGCAAAAAGAGGAAGAATGAGCTTTCCTTTTACCTCAATGACCGGGGGCGTGTCACTTACAACGAATTATGCCGGAAATGCCAGCATGGGTGCAAGCAGAGCTTCCGGGCGGTTGTGATTGACTGCCCCCGTTATTTATCCAAACGAGCAAAGAAAAAGGAGGAACACACCGAATGAATTTTGAATTTATGATGTAACGCGGCACTTTATAGTAGACGAAAAAAGCATTTTATTTTCGACAGTATAAACACCATTACGGCACCTTCATTTCGCTGACCGCACACTGCTGTCAAGGAGACTGTGCAGTCAAATCGAAATCTTCCGGCTTGAATTGTGTGTACAATAAGGCTGCTGACAGCATATGGGACCAGATAAGCGGGACAGCCGGGAGGCAGGGTCTGAAATTGTCTGAAAAATATTTCAGACAGAAAAAAGCGGTTCCTGAAAAATTGTGCCATTTTTACACACAACGGGTAAGAAAAGAACCGCATACACAGATGCACGCGGTCTTTTCCTGCTCTTTATAAGAATTGTCCCCTGTTCTGAAACACTTCAAAAAACAGGCATTTAACGCATAGATGGTTGGATGCGCGGCTTCAAAGCTGCTGGTTATTGACAGCTGCCAGAATGGTTTCCGGGTCAATGACCTGTTTTTCTGTCTGCGCACCGATGATCAGGGCATCGGTCATCAGGTTGTCGATCATGCGGGCATTGCCCTGTGCATACCCATGGACGGCGGACAAAGCCGCTTCGCTTAAGATGGAAAGGCTGCCGCCTGCCATCTGGATTTTGTGGGAGACATACTTTGCCACTTCCTCGTCTGAGAGGCCCCCAAAGTCATAATGGACAACGACCCGCTGGCGCAGCGCCTCGTTTACGGGCTTTGCAAGGGTGCGGTTAAAATAAGATTCCCCGCAGAGGATGAGGGAAAAGCAGTTCAAGGAGTCATAGCCGTGGTTCATGATCAGCTTGAGGTCATTGAGGATTGCCGGGGAGAGGTACTGGCATTCATCGATGGCAAGGCACAGGGGGCGTTTTTTCTCGTGGTAGAGATAGTAAACCTGCTCCTGCACGGCCTTAAACATCTGGGGCTTGGAGCCGGCCGGTTCTAAGCCGAGGGCGGAGCACAGAAGGTAATAGAACTCCCGGATGCCGACGGTGGAGAGGCAGATATATTCCATATGCCCCAGGTTCTGGTTCATGCTTTTGGCAAAACAGCGCAGGCAGAAGGACTTGCCCATGCCGGGCTGTGCGGTAAAGACACCGATGCCCCTGACATCCCGCACATAGGAGAGGCGGGAGGACATCTGCTTGAAATCGTTGGACTGGAAACAGTCCTTTTCTTTCTGGCACTGTTTGTCAAAGGGGTTGAAGGAAAGGCCGTAATAATCCGTGAACATCAGTTTCCACCTCCGATCTTCGTATAATCGACAGGGATGGCGGTTTCCCGCCTTGTGCGGCAGTTTTCGTTTTTATCCGTGGCACGGATGGGGAAATGTTCCCCTTCAGAAAGGATGAACGCCGAGTCCATGTCATCGGGCAGGTAGCGGATCTCCACTTTCTGTGAGATGAACTGCATGGGGACGTCATAGCTTCTGCAGTCGATGGGGACGGTGGCGTCTTTTCTTACCTTGCGGGTGACGCGGTTTAAAAAGCTCTCTTCCAGCCATTCCCGTGAGCGTGGGAGCCTCACGTGGTCCTTTGTGGACTGGCAGCGCTCAAAGGGGGAACAGCCGATGCCGGCGTGGTATCCGGTGTTGTAGGCGCGGATGTAATCCATAAGGAGCGCCTCAAATTCATGAAGGGAATGGATCTTTTCAAGGTCAAGCCCATACAGGAACCTTTCACGCATGGACCTGAAATTCCTTTCCACCTTGGCTTTGGCGGCGCCGTCCCTGACCGGTGCGTGCAAAAGCACGGTGCCGATGGAGCCGCAGATCAGGGAGAGCTGCTTATCGATGTAGGGAGAGCCGTTGTCAGTGTAAAGTTTGTCAGGGATGCCGTAGGTGGAGACTGCCTGTTTCAACACCTTCTGAAAACCGTAGGAATTGTCGCTGTAGGACAGTCCTGCGCCGACAATCAGGCGGGAATGATCGTCGATGATGACGACCAGATAGACCTTATGGGCTTTTTTATCCGCGGCATCGTTGATGTAACAGAAGTGGCAGGTATCGGCCTGCCACAGCCTGCCGAAGGAATCCTCTTCAAAGGCTTTCCTGTCCTTCCGGCTCAGTTCCCGTGGAGATTTCAGGCCGCTGTTCCTGATAAAACGCTGTACGGCGTCCACGCTGACGCTTGCCGGGATAAAGGCATCCTGCACAAGGCGGATATGGATCTGGGTGGCATTCAGGCGCGGGTATTTTTCTTTCAGGCGGTAGATTTCTTCGACCGCGGTATCGGGCAGTGCACGGGGGACGCCTTTATCGGAACGGGTTTTTGGCAGGAGGGCATCGAACCCGCCTTTTTTATAGAGGTAGTGCCATTTCTGCGGCGTCTTCCAGCTGTACTTCACACATCTGCCATCGGGTAAAGTAAGCGGCTCTTTTGTGATACGCATGAAGTAAGCCGTATCGCTTCCATCAGGAACAAGCCCCTGCACAAGAGGGGCAATGAGTGCAAAGCGGAACTGTGCAGTCTTTATGGCAGCGTCACAGTCATCCGCCTGCATTTGGTTGTTTTTCTTTTCTTCCATGAAAAAGCCTCCTTTTTTGTAGTCCCCTTTATGATAAAGGAGGCAACAGACAGAGTCGATTCACAGGTTATGGCAGAAAGGGCAGGTGTCCGCAGGACCAAAACGGGGTCTTCTACAGTTCGCCGGGTTTTTGTGTGACTGGAGAAAACTGTATGTGGCCAGCCGCAGGAAAGCATTTTGGAACCGGGCGTAAAAAGACGTCAGTAATTCCTCCATAAAATCGGGAGAGGAAAGCTCCATGTCACGCAGGGCGCCAAGCCACTGTTTCTTATGGAGAAGGAACTGTTTTTTCAAGCGGTAGATGAGAGGCGGGCTGACCATGTATTTTTCGCAGATGCCGCGGACCGTGAGCCGCCTGTGGAAGTAGTCGGAAAGGAGCATAAGGATCATGGGAAGGGAGTAAGAAAAGTATGGCACGATAAAATCCGGCAGGAGAGCGTGGGACTTTCCGCAGGGGCACTGCACGCGTGGGATTTTCAGGCGGAGTACTTCCGGCTTTCCATCGGGGAAGGTGACAAGGCTGCGTTCATAGCTGCCCCTTTTTTTGCAGGCTCCTTTCGCGCCGCAGTAAGGGCAGGCTAAAAGAAACAGCGGATTGAGCTGAAGGGACTGCCGGTATAGTTTTTTGATATACAGGATGGTATTTTTTAACTTGCAATCAAGGGCATTTAACCGTATCATAGTGTTGAGGGTACAGCCTTGGCGGTTCTGCATGGGCAGGAGCGCATGGCTTTATTCATGGAGAGAGGAAGACCGACTTTAGCGGGTGGGCTTCCTCTTTTCTTTTGTCTGTTATCCAGGCAGTATATCGGCACAGCTGTCTGTATTGTGTAGCGGAAAAAGCGTGCGGCAAGAAACGGCACACTTGTGCAGATGAAATTTTTATGCTGCGAATTTAATCTGCAGGAAAGCTACAGTAGATGGGTATTTTATTTCGCCGCGTTACATGTACCGATTGAATTTACACAGAACGGAGTGGAAAACAGTCGGTTCAAGAGCGACTTACAGGCTTTATATCAAGAGGCCGGTTTTGACCGGGCGGAGGTTTACCGGGAGAGATCGCCAGAGGAAACAAAGGACTTGGTAAAGGAGTTGTTTGAGGTTCAGCTAAAGACCAGCGGCATCAATGATGTTTCCATTTATATGGACAGGTTTGACACTCTTTATGAACAGGGGAAAATGGAACACCTGATTCCGGAAGGGGGACAGAACCGAATCCTTGAAAATATCCCTTTTACAGAATGGAAGAATCCGTACATAGATGCCAATGCCAGGGAAGCGGACAAGGTGGAAACAGAGGTACAGGAGGAAAAACAGACAGTTGTTACCCTTGCGGTGGCAGAGTGTGGGGAGTACCCTAATCTTGGAGAATACCATGAGAATATAACGAATGTTGAGGAAGCGGTGGCTGTTTTCAAACAAATACCGCCAGAGAGAATGAATGCTATCCCAAGCATTATTATCAATATCCATACAGAGGGAACAGAACCCTATGAGGATGCAAATATGCTCATTGTATTCGGTCAGGCTATTGATGTGGAATCCCTTGAATACTATCCGGAAGTTGCGGGAAATAAAAAGGCATTGGAATTTATTTCAGAGCTTATAGAAAACTTACCGGAAATGGATGTATATGGTTCTCTGGAACAATGGCTGCCGGTTGATACACAGCGTATAGAAACAGAGCCGGATAAAATCGCATTGTTAGCTGCGGAGATAGACCAGTTATCTTATGATTTTGACACTTACCAGTACAATCATACTGTGGAGGACAGGGAAGCGCAGATAGCGAACATCACAGAGGACATTAGGAACGGAAATACCGGGTATCTGAATGATTTCCTCAATGCGCTCATTTCAGACAGTATCAGAGAGGGCATGACGGATATTTTCGGGAAAGGGACGGAGCTTGATGACAGCGAGGGTGTACAGACCGCAAGGAAAGCAAAGGAGCTGTTAGATAAGCTAGCAGAATACAAGCCGCTTGCAAAGATTGAGGAACTGGAAGAATGTAACTATAATATGATTGATAACGTTCTGAACAATGAGAAGCCGAAAGAGGAAAAGCAGACAGGCAGAATTTCCATAAAGGAAAAACTGGCGGAGAAAAAAGCGGTTATCGAACAGAGGGATAAGGGAGAAAAAGAAGTCCCGGAAAAGGGAACGGAGAAAAAATCAGAGAGGGAGATATAGGATATGGATAAATTTACAGTGGAAGAAATCAATTTGATGTGCGTGTTTGAGGGGCAGGACAGAACGGGCATGATTGCTGAAATAAAGAATGTAATCCCCCACATACAGGACAGCGATATGGTGGAGCTTGCGAGGCAGGTCACAGGGAAACTGGAAGCCATGAGCGATGAAGAATTTGCACAGGTCGCATTGGATGCGGCGGAGTAATTAACGCAAAACTTTTATAGCATTATTCGACATAACGTGCTATAATCCTCTTAGTCAGATTAGAGCGAGTAGGGATAGTCTGCGGTTGTCCTTTCTGGAAACGGAAAGGAGGTCGGTATGAACACACTTGAGATACTTACACTGCTGTTGGTCATTTTCGCAGCATTAACATACATAGACAATAAACACAACCGCAAGTAACGGAAAAGGCTATCTTCTACTGCAATAGAGGATAGCCTTGTAATCCGTAATTTTTACGCTTTATAAGTTTCCGATTGAACAACCGTCGGACGTGCAAATATCCTTCGGCTTCTATGATGATTATAAACCAACACTGCGGATTTTGCAAGAGGGTTTAGGAGATGGGGGTGCTTCGGCGCTCCTATTTTTTTGCGGATTTGTAGACTATATTACATGAAAGAGGTCTTATCCGCAAGAAATTTTTTCAGGTTTTTATAAAGGTAGGAAGGAAAGAGTGGGATTCCGCCGCAGCCGGCATTGTGGGCAGTGTGTATAACTCCCCGTCTAATGGAGCTGTGGGCAACACTGTTTGCAGGATGTGGGAAAGCTGTTTTTGCTTTTCCATATGCTGTGAATAGTGTTGTCCATAGCGGAATGGGGAGTTATGCACACTGTCCACGATGCTTTTTTTGCTTTTAAAGCCTTTTCGGGGCTGGATATTACCGGGCAGGGTTATTGTCCCGGTCTGGCTGTTCCTGTGCGTTTTTTGGCGGCTCTGTGCGCCCTAAATACTGGTTCAGGTTCTCCAGTTTCCGGTTCAGCGATTTCAGCTCTTTGTCACAGTTTTTGTAAGTGGCGGTCAGTTCCTTCTTCTGTGCGGTCAGCTCCTGATATTCCGCTTTCAGCTTGTCAATGTTCAAGCCTTTTAAGGAAATGCCCGCCTGTTCCAGCATACGCCTTGCGCCGCCATAAAGTATAATCTGGCTTTCATGCTTGCGGAAATATGCGTCAGGATTTTTTGATTTCTTATAGGCAACATTGTAAGACTTGTTTGCTTTGTATTGTTCCGCATATTTGATAATTTCTGCAAGGTCTTTCATACGGTTTTCCAGTTTCCGTACAGTCTGCTTTGCTTCCTTTCCGGTGGCGGCAGTGGCGGCGATTTTCTGTTCCAGTTCCTTAATCGAACCAACTTCATTGTACGCCTGTGCTGCAATCTTTAAATTCTCAACCGCCGCCCACCTCTGCAGTCCCGGACAGTTCTGGAATTTCTCATCAGAGGTGTCAATCAATCTCTTATCTGCATAATCTCTTTTCGGGATAACTGCCTTCCGTTCCCGTTTCAATTCTATCCGTTCTTTGATGTGTTCCTTTGTATATTCCCTGCCGAGTGACTTCGCACTGCCACGCACAAAACGGTCTTTGCCAAGTGGACGGAAAGAGATAAATTTGGGGGCATCTTCCCCAAAGGCTTCACCTTTTATCTCATAGCCTTTTGCCCGCATCAGGAGCAGAAATTCTTCATAGGTGGAGGATGCTTTGATGGCAGCATTGATGTCTTTTCTTATCTGCGTTTTCCATGCTGTACCATTCTTGTCTGACTGCCATTCATTGTATTTTTTGCCACGCTCCCCACCGGGGATAATGACGGAAAGATTATGCTCGCTACACAGCTCGTCACTTAATTTCCGGATGTGGTAATAGCTCTGCTTGCAGTCATGGTATTTGTTGTGTTCCATGTTGTCGGCGGCACAAAAAATGATGTGGTTGTGGACGTGACCTTTATCAATATGTGTGGTGACAACATAAGAAAATTTACCCTCTAAAACCTTATCCGCAAGCTCCTTCCCGATCTGGTGCGCTTCATCAAAACTGACCTCACCGGGAGCGAAAGCCTGTATCAGATGATAGGCTTTATTGGGGCTGTTTTCACGGCAGTGGTCTAAGGTATATTTGAAGTCAATCGCTGCGGTTTCCGGCGCACAGGCATAGGAAGAAATGTAGATGCTTTCGTCCGTTTTATCCGGGTTGCATATGTAGGCTACCGCTTTATCAACGGTTGCTGTGATAGCATGGATTTTTGTGTATGCCATACCTGTTTCATCAACTCCTTTACTTCGTCCATATCTTCCTGATAGACATGGTTTGTGCTGTTAATTCTTTTTGCAATCTGGTTCAGGCTGGAGCTGATCCGTCCAAGCTCCGTATTGTATTCCCGCAAAAAACTGTAATCCACGTCATAGACATATCCGTAGAGAATGAGCTTCCGGAGGAAAGCCGACTTGCTTTTCATGCCGGACAGTTTAAACTTTTCATCAAGGATATACTGCTCCTTATCATCTAAGTGAAATTCGTTCCGGTTGGTGCGGATTCTGTTTGCCATTTTTAACACTCCTTTTCTGTTTTTGGGCATAAAAAAACTGCTGTAAATTGTCCGGTTTACAACAGTCTGGTTTCGTGTCTGTTCAGTTTTTTTGGATAGACTTATCCATGTGTTATTGTAGCAAATCTGCGGATAAAGGTCAAGGACTGGCAGAGAAAAAACGGAAAGAAAACCAAAGAGGGTTAGGGACACTTCCCTATGGAAATTTCATCAAACGGACGGTAGGACGGAATGATGAATTTCGCCCATGTGTCCGGACATGGGCAGTGCTTGCTATTCTTGTCTTTCGACACTCCCGGAGGGTGTGTCGCTCTAAGACCTTCCTATACCAGACATACTATCATATTGGGTAGTTGCTACCTAAAAAGTGCGTTCTTGTGTTGACAGCAATGGAATGTTATTTTTAAGTTTGAATAACAGGGAAAGGATATGGAATGATGAAAAATATAGAAATCGGTTCAATCCGTCCGCCGTCAGAAAGTGAAAGTCTGCTTGTCCGGGTAACGAGAGGATGCCATTGGAATAAGTGTTATTTTTGCGGACTATACAAATCTATGAATTTCTCCATGCGTCCGATAGAAGATATCATACAGGATATTAAGGAACAGGCAGCATTATATCAAGGGAGAAAATTCAAATCCTGTTTTTTGCAGGATGGGGATGCGCTGGTATTAAAAACAGATTATCTGCTCCGTATTTTGGAAGCGCTAAATAAATATTTTCCTGATTTGGAATATATAACTTCCTATGCTCGTGCAGACAGTATCACACGAAAAAGCCCGGTAGAATTACAGGAGCTTCGGCAAGCCGGACTGAACCATTTGTACTGTGGAATGGAAACCGGATCGGATAAGATATTACAGCTTATCAATAAAGGTTTTCATGCAGATACAGTTGTGAAAAGCGGGTGTATGGCAAAAGACGCAGGCATGATATTATCAGAGTTTATATTGCTTGGGATTGGTGGAAAGGAACATTCAGAGGAAAATGCAATCCAGACAGCGGATGCGCTGAACATGATTCAGCCGGATTTTATTCGTGTCCATGCAACCGGAATAAAGCCGGAGTCCAAAATGTGGGAGTTTGTTCAGGAAGGTTCTTTTACATTACAGTCAGAGGAAGAAATTATGATAGAGCAGAAATTATTCTTGGAGAAGCTGCTTGAAATGGACAGCTATTATGTGAATGAACATATCATCAACCTGTTGCTGGAGGTTAGAGGGAATTTGCGGACAGATAAATTAGAAATGCTGTCTGCAATAAATAAATTTTTAGGATTGCCGGAAGATGAAAAACTTCTATTCATTGTAGGCAGGCGGCTTAACATTTTCTTTATGCTGGATGATTTGAAAAAGCCTAAACAGTATCAAAAAGCACAGGAATGTATGGAGAAGATTTTGCAGAAAAATCCGCAGGTTGATTTTACCAGACTTTGTAATTATGTCAGGCAGTCACAGATTTAGAACAATAAGAGAACCCGCATAGCTGTTTCAGGTTTTTGCTGTGCAGGTTCTTTTTTGCCATAAGGATAGTCGATAAAAATAATTATTTTTTGCTTTGGGAAGGGCAGCATACAGGCTGTATATCCAATCCGTCCAAATATGATGTTCCCCAATCGCACATGGCGTTCAGTACAGGTATGATGCTTTTTCCAAAGGCAGTAAGAGAGTAGATTGTTTTAGGCGGCTTTTCTGGAATTACTTCTCTGTTTATCATGCCGCAATCTTCTAAATCATGGAGCTGACCGGAGAGCATTTTAGGGGTTGCTTTTGGGATAAGGCGTTGCAGTTCCATATAGTGTAATGGCTGTGATTTTAAATGCCACAATACCAGAGGTTTATATTTCCCGCCAATCAGGGACAGGGTAGCTTCTACGGGACAGTTAAATTGCTTTTGTTCAATTTTCATTTTGCTTCTCCTAACTGCAAGGGTGCTATCTTTTTTGAAAGTATCTATCAAAAAAGTGCAATCTTGCGGAATTATATTTCAGCGTTACAATAGAGTTGTCAGTTGGTTTGGCATACTAAATATAACATAAGAAAGGACTTGATACTATGGATTTTTTAAACATTGCAAAACAGCGTTTCTCAGTACGCAGCTACACAGATCAGGCGGTGGAAAAGGAAAAACTGGATAAGATTCTGGAAGCTGCCCATGTAGCTCCAACCGCCGCTAACCTCCAGCCTGTGCATATGATTGTGGTGCAAAGCAAAGAGGGACTTGAAAAAATAGGACAGGGGGCAAATCTTTACGGTGCGCCGCTGGCAATCATCGTCTGCGCTGACCATGAAAAGGCATGGGTGCGCCCGTTTGATAAGAAGCAGACAGGTGATATTGATACCTCCATTCTGACAGACCACATGATGCTTCAGGCTACGGAGTTGGGGCTTGGCTCTGTATGGATTTGCTATTTCAAGCCGGATGTTATCCGCAGGGAATTTGGACTTCCTGAAAATCTGGAACCTGTCAATATCCTTGCGGTTGGTTATTCGGATGAAGAAGCCGCTGATCCGGAACGCCATTCGGAGATGCGTATTCCGATAAACCAGTTGGTATCATACGAAAATCTGTAATGGAAGCGATTGCAAATATTTGAACATAATGGGCAGTGCGCACAGCGTACTGTCCGTTGTGTTTTATGGATACCGTTCAGAAATATGCGCATATGTTTCTTCCAAAATCCATTGAATGTGTTCGTCCTGAATACTGTAAAAGACCTTTTTGCCTTCCTTGCGGGAACGGACTAACCTTGCAATGCGAAGTTCATGTAGTTGATGGGATATAGCAGATTCAGTGACTTCGATTTTCTTTGCAAGTTCGCTCACACAATATTCCTGCTTCATCAAATGCCAGAGTATTTTCATTCGGGTGTAATCGCCCATTGCTTTGTGTAATTCTGTTAATTGTTCCAGTTCGGAAGAATTGGGGACAGAAAAAATTGTTTTGTTTGTTTGATTCATAGTGTTGCTCCAATCTTATGTATACCCTTTCGGGCATTCCGTAATCCATACTCCTTCGGAGTGGGCGTTGCACGACAAGGTATAAGCTGTTTGACAGACCATAGGTATATGGGTATCATAATTTTATCTGGAAGGGGGTGGTTAAATGCCACACTATAACTTACCTCACAATCATGGACAGAATATTGAGAAAGTCCTAGATAAGATTCCACCTGCAGAACGGTTTAAAGATATAGCGTTTTTGTTCCAGCAATTAGACGATCCTACAAGGTTGCGGATTTTGTGGCTGTTATGCCATTGTGAGGAATGTGTCTGCAATATAGCGGCGGCTGTTGGTATGAGCGCACCTGCTGTGTCGCACCACCTTCGGGCTTTAAAGAAAAGCGGGATTATATCAAGCCGGAGGGAAGGAAAGGAAGTATACTATTCTCTGTCTAAAACGCCACAGGCGAAATTGCTGCACCGCTCCATAGATGCTTTGTTTGAAATGTCCTGTCCAACCGATATTTAAGAAAATGCGCTACCTTGTGGGGTGTAGCGCATTTCTGTTGTGTTTTTAAATTGACTTTAATCAGAAACGGGGGATACTTTTACCCGCATTGCCCGGATTGCGTTCAAGATTGCAATAACGGAAACACCAACATCGGCAAATACCGCCGCCCACATATTGGCATATCCTAAAGCTCCTAAAATCAACACTAAAAACTTAATACCCAAAGCAAATACAATGTTCTGGTTTGCGATGCGGATTGTCTTTCGGGCAATCTTCATAACTGCGGCAATTTTTGAAGGCTCATCTGTCATTAAGACCACATCTGCGGCTTCGATAGCGGCATCAGAGCCAAGACCGCCCATAGCGATACCGACATCTGCCCTTGCCAGTACGGGGGCATCATTGATTCCGTCCCCGACAAAGACAAGTTTGCCTTTTTCTGTTTTTTCCCTTAACAGTGCTTCTACCCGGTCAACTTTGTCGGCGGGGAGCAGCTCGGTATAAGCCTGATGCAGTCCAAGACGCCCCGAAACTTTCTGTCCTACTGCGTCAGCATCTCCGGTCAGCATAACCGTTTTCCGTATGCCAGAAGATTTGAGTTGACGGATTGCCGCCGGAGCGTCTGGCTTGATTTCATCTTCTATGACAATCGAACCGGAATACTTTCCGTCACAGGCGAGATAAATCACCGTTCCAACTGCACCTGAAGGCTGGTAGCGGATATGTTCCCGTTCCATGAGCTTTGCATTTCCCGCAAGGACTTTCTTTCCGTCTATGACTGCCTGTACGCCATGACCTGCAATCTCCTGAACATCAGATATGCGGTTCTGGACTATTTTTTTGCCATAGGCTTTTTTGATGGAAGCAGAAATAGGATGGTTGGAATAATCCTCTGCGTATGCCGCAAGTTCTAAAAGCTGTGTTTCGTCCATGCCCACAGGATGGATTTCACTGACTGCAAAAGAGCCTTTTGTGAGTGTGCCTGTCTTATCAAATACAACCATTTCGGCATGAGCTAAGGATTCCAGATAATTACTGCCTTTTACAAGGACACCGATTTTCGATGCGCCGCCGATGCCGCCAAAGAAACTTAACGGGATAGAGATTACCAGCGCACAGGGGCAGGAGATTACAAGGAACGTCAAAGCACGATAAATCCATATGCTAAAGGACTGACCAGTGATAACCGGCGGCAATATGGCAAGAGCCAGAGCCGCAAATACCACTGCCGGGGTGTAGTAACGTGCAAAGCGTGTGATAAAATTCTCTGTCCTGCCTTTTTTATCGCTTGCATTTTCTACTAAATCAAGGATTTTTGCTACGGTGGATTCCCCGAACTCCTTTGTTGTGCGAATAGATAAAATGCCTGTCTGGTTGATGCAGCCACTGATGACTTCCGCACCCGGAGCAACTTCACGAGGCATGGATTCTCCAGTCAGTGCAGAGGTATCCAAAGCAGAAACGCCATTTATAATGATACCGTCCAGAGGGATTCGCTCGCCGGGTTTTACAACAATGGTATTTCCAATAGAAACTTCTTCTGGATCAACCTGTACCAGTTTCCCGTCCCGTTCCACATTTGCGTAATCCGGTCGGATGTCCATTAGGCTTGCAATGGATTTACGGGATTTGGAAACCGCATAAGACTGAAACCATTCCCCTACCTGATAAAACAGCATAACTGCTACGCCTTCTGAATGTTCCCCTAAAATCAGTGCGCCAATCGTTGCAATCGTCATCAGGAAATTTTCGTCAAATACCTGACCGCTTAATATGTTTGTAATGGCTTTCCAGACAATATCCCAACCGATTATTACATAACAGGCTAAGAATATGCCCATTTCCACCTGCTCTGGAAGATGGAGCAGACTGCCTGCAAGAAACAGGACTGCCGCTGCAATAATGCGGATCAATAAATGTTTTTGTTTTCGTGTCATTAGAATACTCCTTTCATAATTCAGGCATTTTCGTTTTGAAAAAACACCGGATGCCAGAAATGACAGCCGGTGTCCGGTTCGTGCCGCATCATGCCCGTCAAAGAACACGATACTTTTGACAGATGCCACCTAACGGTTATGCCTGAGTTTTTATGCTTTTACCGTTACGTCCGGCTCGATTTTTTTAATCAGTGCCTTTGCTTCATTCAATATGGTGTCAAACCTGTCATCGGGTGCTTCCAGTACCATTTTTTGACCGAGGAAATTGACGGATACACTGGTTACACCGTCAATCTTCTGTACTGCGTTCTGAATCTTATCTGCACAGTGACCGCAATCCAAGTCGATAAGTTTGATTGTTTTTTTCATGGGAATAATCCACCTTTCTAAAATGTTTTTGTTGGTTTGGCATGGCTGAACAATTAAAGAAATGTTTAATCGTTCAGCGCAAAGTATAGCCACCAATCGGCTATAAGTCAATGGGTTTGAAGTCGGTATTCCTCTTTGGAGCATAAAACCTCCTGATTGGATTTTTGCAAAAAAAGAAATTTCTTTTCGGATAAAAAAAGCTCCTTTTCAGAGCGGACAAAAGGAAAATCGGGTGTTTATAATGATAAACGGTAACAGCCCAATTCCCTACGGGGGAGGGGTACAACAAACTGTTACAAATATAGAAAAGAAAGAAGGGATAATTTTGCAAAAGGAGCAATTTGACATTACGGGTATGACCTGTTCCGCCTGCTCTGCAAGAATTGAGAAAAGCGTGGCGAAGCTGCCGGGAATACAGGAGGTATCTGTAAACCTGCTAAAAAACAGTATGGTTGCTTCTTATGATGAGTCTGTTTTGGATACGGAGGGAATTGTGCAGGCAGTTGAAAAAGCCGGGTACGGGGCATTTCCCAAATCGGTTCAGAATAAGAAGCAGACTGTAAATGCTTCTACGAAGCGAACAGCGCAGCCGGAAGCAAACACAGCACAGAAAGAATATGCGCAGATGAAAAAGCGGCTGTTTCTGTCGGCGTTGTTTACCATTCCATTGTTCTACATATCTATGGGGCATATGATGGGGTGGATACTTCCGGAGGGGCTGCTCGGCATGGAAAATGCGATGAGTTTTGCATTTACGCAGTTCCTGTTGCTGATTCCGGTAGTGTTTATCAACTTTAAATATTACCGTATGGGTTTTAAGACGCTGTTTCATGGTTCACCGAATATGGATTCCCTGATTGCCATTGGCTCTGGGGCGGCAATCGTCTATGGCATCTATGCCATTTATAAAATCGGCATAGGGTTCGGTCATGACGATATGGAAACCGTACACAGCTTTATGATGGATTTGTATTTTGAATCCGCTGGTATGATTCTGACACTTATAACATTGGGTAAGACGTTAGAAGCTCGTGCAAAAGGAAAGACCTCAGATGCCATTACAAAACTGATGAACCTTGCGCCCAAGACCGCCACAGTGGAGAGGGACGGAATGGATATACAGGTTCCGGTAGAGGAAGTACAGGCAGGAGAAATTTTAGTTGTAAAAGCGGGGGAGTCCATTCCGGTAGATGGGGTTATCGTGGAAGGTGTTTCTTCTGTGGATGAATCAGCCCTGACAGGGGAGAGCATACCTGTGGAAAAGCAGACCGGGGATAAAGTAATCGGTGCAACAATCAATAAATCCGGTTATTTTAAAATGCAGGCTACGAAAGTAGGGGATGATACTACACTGGCACAGATCGTGCGGCTTGTGGATGAAGCAACCAGTTCCAAAGCGCCTATCGCAAAGCTGGCGGATAAGGTCAGCGGGGTATTCGTTCCAGTGGTTATCAGCATTGCCTTAATTGTGGTTATAGTATGGCTGCTTGCAGGATATGGATTTGAATTTGCCCTTTCTATTGGTATCTCTATTCTCGTTATATCCTGTCCTTGCGCACTTGGATTGGCAACACCTACCGCAATCATGGTAGGCACAGGGAAGGGGGCATCAAATGGCATTTTGATTAAGTCGGCGGAAGCTCTGGAGGTAGCGCATAACATTGATACGGTTGTTTTGGATAAGACCGGGACAATCACACAGGGAACGCCTGTAGTAACGAATGTGCTTGTAAAAGAGGGAATTTCACAAAATGAACTCCTGCAGGTTGCCGCTTCTCTGGAAAAAATGTCGGAACACCCACTTGCGGATGCGATTGTGGAGGAAGCAGAAAAGAATGCTTTAGGTTTTCTGCCTGTAAATAACTTTAAGCAGATTCCGGGACAGGGGATTATGGGAGAAATCCAAAATGTTATCTGCCTTGCCGGAAACCGCCGCCTGATGTCAGCACAGGGCATAGAGGGAGGTGCGCTGCTCCAGCTTGGAGAAGAAATGGCTGTGGACGGAAAAACACCATTATTCTTTGCGAGGGGCGGACAGCTTATCGGTGTGGTGGCTGTGGCAGATGTGGTAAAGCCTACCAGTAAACAGGCAATACAGGAATTATCCGGCTTGGGAATGGAGGTTGTCATGCTTACCGGGGACAATGCTAAAACTGCGGAAGCAATCAGAAAGCAGGTGGGCGTAGACCGGGTGGTTGCCGAAGTGTTCCCGCAGGATAAGGAAAAGGAAATCCGGCGTTTACAGGAAAAGGGCAGGAAGGTAGCTATGGTTGGGGATGGCATCAATGATGCGCCTGCGCTTGCAAGGGCAGATGTAGGAATTGCTATCGGGGCAGGTACGGATGTGGCGATTGAATCAGCGGATATTGTATTAATGAAAAGTGACCTTTTGGACGTGTCCACCGCTGTCCAGTTAAGCAAGGCGGTTATCCGCAACATCAAGCAAAACCTGTTTTGGGCGTTTATCTATAATATCATTGGTATTCCGGTTGCGGCGGGGGTATTTTACCTGTCCTTCGGCTTGAAGTTAAACCCAATGATCGGAGCCTTTGCAATGAGTTTCAGCTCTGTCTTTGTGGTATCAAATGCTCTGCGGCTTCGCTGGTTCAAAGCAAAGCATCTTGCAAGACCGGAACAGGAAGAAACATATAACAGCAGTCAGATAATTTTATCAAAAAAAGGTGAAGGAGAAAAGAACATGGAAAAATTATTGAAGATTGAAGGAATGGTTTGCGGAAACTGTGTAAAACACGTTTCTAAGGCGTTAATGGAGATTGAGGGCGTTTCAGATGTCACAGTGCAACTGGAAGCAAAAACGGCATTGGTACAGATGCGCTATGTGGTATCAGAGGACAGGTTGAAAACAGCAGTTGAAGATGCTGGCTATCAGCTTATAAGTGTTCAGTAGCCGGGTTGCCTATGAAAGCGAAAAAAGGAAATGTTACCCATAAACTGAAAATTGCGAAAGGTCAGTTAGACGGTATCCTGCAAATGATAGAGGAAGATCGTTACTGCGTGGATATATCAAATCAGCTTTTAGCGACACAGGCACTATTAAAGAGTGCTAACCAACAGATTTTACAGGCACATATCCGTAACTGTGTCAGGGAAGCGTTACAGACCGATGCAGAAAACCCGAAACTGGAGGAAGCGTTGCAGCTATTGGAAAAAATGGTGCAATAGAGCAGATATTTCCGATTGGAGCAAAAGTCCTTCGGATAAGAGCAGACAAAAGGGATTGACTTTTAATATACTCTATATGGTTAGGTATGGCTAATATAGATATAAGGAGGAAACATGATGAAACAGTCACTTGATACAAGGACAAAATTATTGACGAAAAGTCCGTTTCCCCTCATGCTGGAGCTTAGTATACCTGCGGTTCTTGGCATGGTGGTTGTAGGGCTTTATAACATGATGGATTCCATTTTTGTAGGGCAGATGGTAGGCGCAGCGCAAATGGGGGCGGTATCCGTATCTTATCCGTTTACGCTCATCAATGCGGGTTCGGCGGCGATGTTGGGGGTAGGCTCTGCTTCGGTGCTATCTCGTGCGATTGGAAAGAAGGATCAGGACACCGTAAAAAAGATTATGGGAAACCTGATTGCAATGGTGCTTCTTCTGTCTGTTATTTACACTGTGATAGGTATGGTATTTACCCGCCAGCTTTTATCTTTGGCAGGCGCAAGCGACAATATCCTGAACTATGCGGAAAAGTATCTGCGTATTGTGTTTGCAGGAAGCCTGTTTGTGAATTTCTTCCAGAGTGCGAATATGGTCATTCGTGGGGAAGGGCAGCTTAAAAAGGCAATGGCTATTATAGCAAGCGGGGCAATCCTGAACATTATCCTTGATCCGATTTTTATTACGGTTTTAAAGCCTTACGGGTTGGGAGTGGAAGCGGCTGCGTATGCAACGATTTTTTCACAGTTCATTCAGGCGGTGATTACATTATGGTATTTTAAGAAGAAAAGCATAAATGTAAAAATCGGACGGATACATATTGACGGGGAATTACTGCCGCAGGTTCTGGCGGTTGGGGTTTCTGCTTTGCTGATGCAGGTTTTGACACTGGTACAGCAGACAGTGATTTATCGTGTGGCGTCTGTGTATGGTGGGGAAAATTCGCAGATATTGTTAGGAGCTGCGCTGCGTTTCTGGAACTTCTCGTTTGTTCCTCTTTGGGGTATCAGTCAGGGATTTCAGCCAGCCGCAGGGACAAACTACGGTGCGAAAGATTATGACCGGGTAAAGAAATTGACAGGCGTATTCATTACGGCGGCAACAGTGTTGTCCTTACTGTTCTACATTCCGGTTGAACTGTTCCCGGATAAGGTACTTTCCATGTTTATTACAACACCGGGTGTGGCAGCTTCGGGGGCAACCAATTTCCGGATTATGTTCAGTACCTATATTTTACAGGGAAGTTTCCTGATTGCGGTAACGCTGTTCCAGTCATTGGGAAAGGCGAATAAGGCTACTTGGTTAGTATTGTTCCGGCAGATTATTTTATTTATCCCGCTTTGTGTGGTTTTGCCGATGGTTGGCGGTATGGGGATTCGTGGTGTCTGGCTGGCGATTGCCCTGACCGATGCGGTTCTGGTTGTGATTACCGTATTGATGATGCTTTCAGAATTTCGCAAGATGCCGGAAACAAGATAGAGTGAGGAAATGTATATTGAGCCGATACTTTGTTTGATAAGGTATTGGCTCTTTTCTTAGTTTGCACAATCGGTGGAGATAGAATATAATTCTATTTGGAGTGTAAATCCTACCGATTGGAGCAGTATATTATGAAGAAAAGATATATAATAGAAGATGCCAGAAAACATCTGGTGGAACAGATTAACGGTATAGAAGGAATAGAGGGGACTGCCATGCAGGAAAACTTAGTGAAAAACACAAAAGGGCTGTCTGCGGTTATTCCAAAAGACAATGACGGATATTGTACAGTCTATAAAATGGACTGTGCCGATGGTTTAGGATTGATGACAGTTTATCAGGTTTATCCGGGCATACAGCTTATTTACAATGATTTTGAAGCAACAGGCTGTGAATGGGAAGGTGCGCTTGGACAGAACATATTGGAAATCAACCATTGCAGAGAGGGACGTGAGGGAAGCAAATTATTAAGCGGTTCTTGTCTGTATCTTGGAGAAGGAGATATGTCTATTCATACAATGGATAACTGTGCTTCCGAAATGGCATTTCCACTAAAGCATTACCGGGGAATTTCCGTTGTTATCAATTTAGAACTGGTATCAGAATATCCGCCGCAGACTTTGGCAGAAAGTGGAATTGACATATTGGAATTTAAAGAAAAGTTTTGTGCAGATGGAAATTGTTTTATTATGCGGGCAAAAGATGAAATCGAGCATATTTTTTCGGAGCTTTATTCTGTGCCGGACTGTCTGCAAAAGCCATATTTTAAGCTAAAGGTGCAGGAGCTTCTTCTATTCCTCTGCATGGTGGATGTAACAAAAGAGAAACAGCGGGAAATGTATACTTCGCCGCAGGTGGAGATTGTCAAGGAAATTCATAAAAAACTAATTTCAAACTTGCAGGAGCGTTCTACGATAGAGGAACTTTCCAAAGAATTCCTTATCAATACGGCTACTTTAAAAGCCACATTTAAAGGGATTTATGGACAGCCTATCGGAACTTACATGAAAGAATACCGCATGAAACAGGCGGCTGTGCTTCTTCGGCAGACGAAAAGTACAATAGCGGAAATCGCAAATCAGGTGGGATATGAGAACCAGAGCAAGTTTTCAACAGCTTTTCGGGATGTATTGAAAATAACACCCGCAGAATATCGAAAACAAAATGCCAGTGAGTAGGATGGAGCTAAAAGCAGCAAAGCATAATGGGAAGGGAGGTTGTTTTGGACGTTAGAATGAAGTTAAGACAAGTTGTTTTATCAGTGTTAGGCAGGTGGTTATAATGGGTAAGGTGATGATACTGTCTTTTTCAGAGGATGAGGAAGATGTCTGCCAGAGAATGTTGCAGATTATAAGTGAAAGCCCTCGCTTTGAAGGATGTAATGTACTTCAAGTGGAAAAACACCTTAGTATCGGAGGAATGAAGCTGAACTTAGCAGAGAAAAATGTAGTCATACATGGTGCGGAGGTTATGCTTACCAATAGAGAGTTTGAAATACTGTATTTGTTGGCACAGAGTCCCGGCAGGGTATTCAGCAAAGAGCAGATTTATGATATTGTCTGGCAGGAACCGTATTCCGGCGATTACAACATTGTTATGAGCCATATCCGCCATATAAGGGAGAAAATAGAGGATAATCCGGGCAAGCCGCTTTACTGTCGGACGGCGAATTGAGGGAGAAGCAAACAGCGAATTATTTTTCTGACATTTATCCCATTGACTGCGCAGTGCTGTCTGCAAATGCACAATCCTACCCAAAATGCTGCACGTTGTTGCCGGTATTGCTTTCCGCCTGAAATGCAAAAGGCCATGGATCCCATCATGAGATCCACAGCCCATATGAAACATTTAGTTTTTCCCCTGCTTGTCGGCCAGGGCCGGAAGATGGACCAGCCCGGTAGCAACGGTCACGGCATCCACCTTCCGTATCAGATGGCTGAGCCGTTCCTCGTTCCAGAAGATATCAGAAAAATCAGAAAGCTCACAGCCAATATCGTGGTTCGGGATGCACAGATAGTTCCCATATTTATGCCGTCCGGCGAGGATGTGGAAGTAAGTCCCCCGCCCATCGATCTCGGCTTCATACCATCCGGGGCCCCTGCCCAGTAAGATGAGCCTTCCTGTCCAGGTCTCCCTGCGGGAGCCGTGCCTGAGGATACAGTTGTATTCCATAGCAGCACCCCCTATCCGAGGTGTAGTGGTCAAGCATTTTTGTAACACTTATGGCTAAAAAATCACTTTTTATTTATGAGACAGCTTCACCTTATT
>RAYF01000079.1 GCA_003611745.1 bacterium D16-36
CTTTTGCATTTGTTCCGATTTTGGGACAGATATAAATACTGGAGCTTGCAAATGTCTTATTAATCAGTAGACACTACATAGCGGTTTCCGACGGTGAGGACACAGAAAAGGGATTGAGTGACTTTGTTCTGTTTAAAAACCTGTTCAATGAATGGTTTGCCAAAGACACCAGCCGCAAAATAAAGACCTCCATGAATGCCAAATTCCGCGCAGGCGAACATACCTGTGCATATGCCCCGATAGGCTACAAAAAGAACCCTGATATAAAAAACAAACTGATGATTGACGAGGAAACAAGGTGGATTGTGGAAAAGATTTTTGAGCTTGCGCTCCTTGGCAACGGCACTTCAAAAATCATGAAACTTCTTATAGCAGATAAAGTCCCTACCCCCAGCTACCTTAATTATAAACGGTTTGGCACATTTTCAAACATCTATGCAGATGCGCCGGAAGAAAAGGCATGGGAATGGAACATTGGTCAGGTAAAGAGTATCTTAAAAGACGAAACCTATATCGGCAATTCCGTCCATTACAGGCAGACAAAGGCATCTTTTAAAAGTAAACGCCGCGTGTACAGGGACAAAAGCGAATGGTTAACGATTGAGGGGACACATGAACCGATCATATCAAAATCGGATTTTGACAATGTGCAGGGACAACTGGCATCAAGGCGCAGGGAGAAAAAGGACTTTACAACACAGGTATTCGCAGGGCTGCTAAAATGCTCCGGCTGTGGCTGGGCGCTGACTTATGCTACCCATAAACGGAAAGATGGAACATACGGCTACTATAAATGCGGCAAATACAGTATGTACGGAAAAGGATACTGCAGCAACCACCATATACATTATGACACACTCTATGCATATGTCCTGTCAAGATTGCAGTACTGGTCAAAGCAGGCCCATACGGACGAAGAAAAACTGTTGAAGAAGCTGCTGAACGCAGGCGACAGGGAGTCCGGCGCTGTCCGTAAAAAACAGGAAAATGACCTGAAACGTGCGGAAAAACGCAGGGCAGAATTAGATAATTTATTCACAAGGCTATATGAGGACTGGGTGGCAGGACGTATTACAGAATACAATTTCAATATGCTCTCTGCAAAGTATCAGGATGAACAGGCACAGCTTGATGAACAGCTTAACGGATTAAAGGCTAAGCTGAACGAAACAAGGCAGACTTCCACTGATGCGGAACAATGGATTTCTTATATCAGGGAAACTGCTTATCCTACAGAACTGACAGCACCGCTTCTAAACACGCTGATTGAAAAGATAGTAGTTCATGATGCGGTCAAAGTGGAAGATGGCACAAAGGAACAGGAAATTGAGATATACTACCGCTTTATCGGCAAAATCGAGTGATGCATCAAATTTTTTATTAACAGTGTCTTTAAGTGTGTGAAACAGACATTGACTATTCAGACCTGCGGGAATACAACTACACGCTCGGAAAAATCAGCAGCAACTTAAACCAGATCGCCAAGCGCATGAATGCCACAGGCAATGTTTATAAAGCCGATGTCGAGGAAGTAAAAAAGTTGATGAAACAGGTTTGGGATACACAGAAATCCATGCTCTCAAAACAGCCCACCATGAAGCAGTAAACCCAAGCGGAATCCCCCTCCAAAAGCGGAATAGTTCCAGCCACATTTTGCACACAAATACGCAACGGATAAACGGCAACAAAAGCCAAAATCAGACAAATTTCGCACCATTAAAAAAGGTGTGCCGCAGTGAAGTTTCTTTCTTCCTTGCGGTACACCTTGATGTGTGCAATATGCCGATAATTTTGATGAATGTCCTTATCCTGGCCTTAAGTATTTTTCGCTTTATTCTCATCGTTCTACATCTCCTTGTCTTTAAACTATCGTTTCATTTTTCTCCTATCACTCCAACAAAAGTTACAGCAAAAACAGCAGCCCAGGTTTCCAAAGCTGCTGCATCAATGCACCCAAATATGTCTGCTATACAACGGCTTTTTTCTTTTGCCGTTGTACGGCAGATTTACAATACGGATATTTTACACAATTAATAAATACTCTTTTTGTTTTTACGGCTTAATCCGTTCAAAATTAAAACTGCAAGAACCATACAAACTATCAGAATAACTAAGCTGGCTGCTTTGTTTCCGATTGTTGTTTCATAATATCCTGAAAGCTGGAACACCGCAGTAATCGGGTAAACAGTTTTCAGAGTTTCAGACATACTTGCAAACAGACCGGCAAAGGAATAGATTTCAGTAAATACCAAAGCAAGCCAATACCCTTTTTTTATACGGGCTACTAATGCCACAATCGGTGAAATAGCAAGAAATACGCCAATACCATTTACAAAATAGGTAAAAAGGAAGCCCCATACTGTCTGAATAGATAATGTTCCGAAATGCATTATAGCTTCAACCGCAAAAGTAATTACAAACAGCAGAAGATAAATCAAAATACTGAAAACCATTGCAACGATCATTTTAACAACAGTCAGTTTCGCTTCATCTACTGGCACAAGCCGCAGTGATTTCAGAGTATCTTCCTGTTCCTCCCGGCAAATCATATAGCTGCCTAACAATGCAATGACAGCCGGAAGCACAAAAAAGGTTGCCAAAGACTGTGCGGCAGTCATAAACCAGCTAGCCCCATCTATATATCGTGAACCCTTAAATACAAACTGCCCCTCTGCAAAAACGATAACAGCAATCATAACCACCGCAAAGACAGCAATCCAAACGATTTTAGAATGACGAAGTTTTCGGCGTTCAGCCCAAAGTAATTGTTTCATACTACCCACCTCACTTTCTTTTTTCTAAAGCAAATATAGCCAACACCACTGAACCCGCACACCATATAGTAATACATATTAATGCCGCCGGAATATTAAGAGTTTGTGCCAAAACTACACCGGGAATATCACGCATGACAATGGCGCTCATACTGGATAGAGGGTGCAGATACATATTAACCATAAGCAGAATAAAACCAAGGAACGTATAAACCAGCGTTACGCATACTGGAAATATATAACTTTTTCCAGCAGCTGCAACCGCCAAAAGCGGCATTATGGCGAATGCGGTTAATATAGCAATTTCCATACATTTTTTTAGCAAGTAACAAAAACTGCTCCATTCAAATGTTATATAACCGGGAAGCGTACCAAAAATCACGGACAATCCGGCTGTGAGCAGCATAAAACAAATAGAATAAGACAGCACAACAATAAATTTGCTAAAAAAATATTTTGTCTTGCTAATCGGTACAATCCACAACTGTTTAAGCATATCATTTTGGTGTTCATCATACATAAGCATAGTGGAAAATACCCCCAATACGACAGGAAGTATAATCCAAGGCGTGTAGCTGAAAGCAGTCCATTTATAAAATTGTATTGTATCTATGCCTGTCTCTCTAATGTCTCTAAAATAAAAGATTGCAAGAAATGGCATGAGAAGAGCTGCCAACAGCATTAACAGGATAAACTTTCTACGGCGCAGTTTTAGAAATTCTGTTTGTGTCAATTTAAGCAATGCCTTCTCCCCCTGTAATTTTTTTGAAATAGTCCTCCAATGTATCATTACATAATTGAGAACTGATAACTGCCACATCCTGCACCACAAGAGCCTTATTGACAGCCGCCATATCCAATGACGTATTATAAATCCGCAGGGAATGGTCATCCTGTACGGAATAATCTGTAACTCCAAATTGCCTTTCCAAAACAAGAGAAGTTTTCGGAATATCAGAAACTTGCAGAAGTATATATTTACTGTTTTTTCTTTTCAGTGTTTCCATGCTGTTTTCTTCCAGTAAGACACCGTGGTCAATAATGCCAATATCATCAGCCAACAATGCAATCTCGGACAGGATATGGCTGGAAATGAGGATTGTTTTCCCTCGCTCGGTGCTCAAGTCTTTAATAAAATCTCTTACTTCTGCAATGCCGATAGGGTCAAGACCATTCGTAGGCTCGTCTAAAATCAACAGCTCCGGATCATGCAAAATAGCATTTGCAATACCAAGACGCTGCTTCATTCCAAGAGAATATTTGCTGAACAGCTTTTTATCCCGGTAAGGGAGTCCGACAATATCCAAAGCATTTTTTACAGCATTGGGGGCAGCAGTGCCACGCAGCTTCGCAAATATTTCAAGGTTTTCCGTACCCGTCAGGTTTGGGTAGAAGCCGGGTGTTTCAATAATAGCCCCAATCCGGGGATATACCCGTTTTTCCCTTCCTTTGATATTTTGTCCGAACACATCTATTTCCCCAGAAGTAACAGGGGTTAATCCCAAAATCATTTTCATTATTGTGGTTTTGCCAGCTCCATTACGCCCTAGTAGTCCGTATATCCGCCCTTTTTCTACATGGATATTAACAGCATTGACCGCTGTCTGCTCACCATATTTTTTTGTTAACCGCTTTGTTTCAATCACATAGCTGCACATAATATTTCCTCACTTTCTTAATTATCGTGGTCTTTCTAAATCACATAGTTATACAAGTTTCCGCTTGCTGAATAGTTGGTAAAAACTCTTCAAAATGTTTTCTTCTGTAAAACAATTACAGAAACGATTGTCGAAATAATGCCTATAGCCAGTAAAGAAACAGAACAAGTCATCGGTGATGCTGTTATTACTGCATTTCCTGTCCAACTGTTTACCATTTCAATAGCAGCAGGTGAAATGTGGGGATAAATTCCCATAACACTCGCCAAGGAGTGCAGTCCCATGAGCTGGGACGGGGCAAGCACAACAGGCACAAGATAAAGTAATACAGCCCCAATCGGTAAAATGTACCCTTTTGATAGCGTTGCTAAAAATATGATTGGGAGCATGGCAACCGGGATCAGCGCACCGCCAGCCAAAAACAATAGCCCCGCCTGTAGTATTGTTTCCGTATTCAAATCAGTAAAGCCGCCAGCCATTAAGCCGCCAACGATACAGATAACAAAGGTAAACAGGCATAGCCCCAATGACATAAGGATTACAACCGCTATCTTTGAAAAATAAAGCTGTGCTTTGGAAACCGGAATAATCAAAAGTCCTTTTAATGTATCGTTTTTCTGTTCATCAAAGAACAATGTGGTGGCAAACATCCCCAACACAATAGGCAGAAACAGGCTTGTAAGGTTCTTAAATGCCAAAGTGTATAAGTCACCAAAGCTATCCATGAGAGGACTGCTTCTTGATATGCTGCAGGCACGCTCAACCGCAAATACTCCCAAAATAGCAGTAAGAATAAAAATACCCCAAACTGTCTTATTCCGTTTCCATTTCAGTATCTCAGTAAAGATAATTGTCATTGCCTTTTCCTCCTTTCCAATCCCTAATTATATAGCATTAACCTTGCCGTAACCTTGCTTTTTTCATGTTTTCCTCCAATAAATATACAAAAAGCCCTGTGCTGTTACAGAGCTTTTGGAAATAGTATCGTAAATGTTGCACCCATTCCGGGATTGCTGTCTGCTTTAATTTTCCCATTGTGAGCATTTACAAGTTCTGTCGTAATAGATAGCCCCAAGCCATTGCCCCTGGCAGAACGTGAACTGTCACATTGATACATTCTCTCAAAAATATGCGGAATATCAGAGGAGGAAATACCTTTTCCATTATCTGAAATGATAATTTCTACTTGCTGTTCATTCTCCAATAATTTCAAAGTCAATTTATTGCCGCCACTGTGCATAAGCACATTTTGAAACAGATTATTAAGAATGCGGGTATAGGAATGAGGGTCAATACGTAAAAAATATTCATCTTCAGGAATATCAAAATCATATTCAAAATGGTTGCGTTCCAAGATTGGAACCCACTCTGCGACAATATTGCGGGTCAATTCGTTAAAATCACATAACTCAAAATGAAAAACCTGTTCTTTAGCGTCTAGTTTTACCCACTCAAATAGTGCTTCCACAAAATGTTTTAAGTGACACGCTTTTTCTACTGCAATATGGATATAGGCTTCTTTTTCTTTCCCAGCCACAAGACCATTTTCAACAGCATCCAAGTAGCCAAACAATGAAGCTAATGGTGTCTTTACATCATGGGAAAGGCTTGTCATAAGTCGCTTGTATGCCTGCTCCGATTGTTTTTGTTGGATAAGCTGTGACTGGTTCTTGACCGCAATTTCATTGATTGCATAGCAAATACGCTTTGTCATATCGCTTTTTCTCGCCAAAACCCGTCGGTTCGGATTACCGGACTTTATATCTTCAAGGGCTTCTTCAATAATAGATAATTGTCCTCTTACACGCCTAAGTTTCGTAATAAAAAACAGGACAGCCAAAAGCGCTGTACAGAGAGCAATTAATAAAAATGAATTTAAGTTCATGTTATGCCTCCCTGTTAAATCGGTAACCAACGCCCCGAACAGTCAGAATATAAAAAGGGTGTTCCGGGTCTGGTTCGATTTTTTTCCGTAATTTGCTGATAAACGACATGATATTACTATCATCAAAAACATACTCTTCCTCCCATACATGGGTATAAATCTGCTTTTTTGTAAACACTTTTCCTTTATTTGCTGCAAGGAAAGAAAGCAGATCAAATTCTTTTACTGTAAGTTCCACTTGTATATCATTAACCAAAACAAGACGGTTAAGGTTATCTATCGTCATTCCTTGAAATACCATACAATCCGTTTCTGTGCCGGAAACAGTATTGAACAATGTAAAACGCCGGATAAGAGAATTTACACGTGCCATAAGCTCGTTAATGCTAAATGGCTTTGTCAGATAATCGTCTGCCCCCATCCTTAAGCCGGAAACCTTATCTTCCTCACCGCTTTTTGCGGTAAGCATAAGAACGGGAACATTGCTTGTATGCCGTACTTGTTGCAACACTTGAAAACCGTCTAAATCGGGCATCATAATATCAAGAATAATAAGTGAACAGGTATCTTTGATTTCCTCCAATACATGCAGTCCTTCTATCCCGCCGCCTGCGACAATCGCAGTAAGGTTTTCCTGCTCTACGCATTTTTTCATAAGTGCGCAAAGTTCTTTATCATCATCTATAATTAAAACTTTATTCATGCTTTTTCTTCCTTTCTGCTTTTAATCGGGCATCTGTTGGTTTTTCTGCGTCCTTTGGTATCAGCCATAAACGACTAAATTTTGCAACCCCCGGTATGCGGTTTTCCTCACATAGCTTTTGTACCCGTCTTTCTGAAATGCCCCATTTCTTCGCCGCTTCCGGGGCGGAAATAAACTCTAACATCTTCATTCACCCTTTCTCTAAATTCTGCCATATAATTATATGCGGTCAGGCGAATAATTTCAAGTGTTTAAGGACTGCATCTCTCTATCTATTTCTTTGTTAGAAACATCTTTTTACAGACCTATTCCCGCCATTCTTGCGAAAACGGTTTTTCGCCCGATAAGTTCCGACTGTTTTTCTTCTGACAGGCTCTCAAATACACCCTTATACCCTTTTTCCAGCAATGGAGTACCCTTTGCGATAAGATACAGCTTCATGTCAAGCCATTCCTGCCATAATGCTTCAAACAATGCCTTGCTGTCCGTAAAAGTTTCATCTTCCTCAAAGCCATGCGGCGGCGTATAATATTTGAGCATTACAAAACCGTATCTGCCTACATCAACTATCACAATGTCCGCCATTTCGTACAACTCTGCAAATGCTTCAGCCACCTTCTGGCACTTTTCCCGTTCTTCCTCTGTGATATAAATTTTCTTTTCCATATTGCTTTACCTCGTTTCTTATAAAATTTTACCATATTCATTTTATAAGAACCACCTGCACACCAGCTTTTCTTCCACTTGTTTTTGGCAAAACCCACTTTACTAACAATTCACTTCGGTAAACATGGTTTCAAAATTTGTCAGCACCCATCCCTGCAACAGTTCCTTTATGAATTCAGTAATCTTATCAATGATCCCGCCCATGAATTATGAGAACAGTGTGGTAAGCTGTGGGATTACCGTCTGTGCCACAATGATGATGCCACCGCCACTCATAAGCTGTGTCATACCTAAATAGTTGAAAAATAATCGAAATGATTGTGAAACTTCAAGATTTGATTGTGTTTTGCAGATGTTTCTCCGCCACAGGGGATAAACATCATTCCCCTGTATGCGGTTTTTGAAAACATTAGACTAACCTTTTACCGTTAGCTGGTTTCCCTGTTTCATAAAATTAAAATGTATCTCCACTGTTGTGTTGCGTCTGCCTTCTGACAAATCCTCATGGACAACAATCTCTTTAATGAGTAAGTGTAACATCTCCCTGTCAAGCTCCTTAATGTCGGCATACTGCCTAATCAGTGAAAGCCACTTTGAATTGTCCTCCTGTTCCCTTGCTGCCCCGTCAAGACATTCACGCATCGTATCCGCCTTTTTCTGCAAGGCTTCCTGTTCGCCCTATGCTTTCTCCATCATGCGAGTAAAATATGTTTCGTTAATCCTGCCTGCCACCCAGTCCTCATAAAGTTTGGAAATCAGCACATCCAGTTCGGAAAGCCTGTTCGCACTTTCCGAAAGTTTTGCTTTCATGCGCCTGCTTTCTTCCTCACTGTCACACTGGCTGCTTTTCCGAAGTTCCTCCATGACTTTTGTTTCATCTGCAAGGGCGAGTGCCGCACAGGTGCGTATCTGCTCCAATACAATCTGATACAGCGTGTCAAGCTCCAAGCGGTGCTGGCTGCAATGTGCCACGCCATATTTATTGTACTTTGCACAGGTCAGTATCCTTGTCTTTGCTTTCGCATTTGCCACACGCTGGTTCATTGTACTTCCGCATTCCCCACATTTGACAAGTCCTGCAAATATCCCATAATTGCCCCATGCGTCCGGTCTTTTGCGCATCTTTACCTTTTCCTGCACAAGATTGTAGGTGTCCATATCCACAAGCGGTTCATGCACGTTCTCTACCTGAATCCATTCCTCCGGCTTTTTATCCCCAAGCCAGCCGACCTTGAAACGGTAGTTTGCTTTCTGCGACGCTATCGTGCCGATATAGACGGGATTGGCGATTATCTGCTTGATTGTAGAGAAATCCCACATATAAATGCCCTTTTCACCGTATTCCTTTTCCCATTTTGTCACATGGTTGCGCAAGCCTTTCTTCCTGTTCCACCAACAGGGAGCAGGGATTTTCTCGTCCTCCAGTCTGCGCCTGATCCAGTTCGTGCCATGCCCTTCAGCCGCCCATCCAAATATTTTCTGCACAATCCAGGCAGTGTCCTTGTCTGGTATCAGGAAATTCTTATCCTCTGGTGACTTCATGTACCCAAACGGTGTGACACATCCGGTAAACTTGCCTTTTTTCGCCTTGATGACGTAAGAGGAATGTACCTTTTTCCCGATGTCTTTTGAATAAATCTCATTGAAAACGCTGCGGAATGCGATAAGGTCATCATCTTTTCCCGTATATACGCCGTCTGTCACACCTATGTAACGGATATGGTGCTTCGGGAAAAATTCATCCCTCAACTGCCCTGAATGTGTGCTATTCCGGGTAAGCCTTGACATATCCTTCGTTACCACAATGTCAATCTTGCCCTGTTTGCAGTCGGCTAACATTCTTTGAAAGTCCGGTCTGTCCATATATAAACCGGAATACCCGTCATCAGCGTACACGCCTGCAACTGTATAACCATGCTCCTGACACCACGTTTCCAGCATATCCCGCTGGTTGTGTATGCTTGCGCTTTCCCCGTCAAGGTTATCGTCCTTTGAGAGCCTGCAATATATGGCAACCCGTAAGCTGCTGTGAAGCTGTTGTAATGCTGCGAAATTAGAATCCATCATGCTGTCCTCCGTTTTCCGCAAAACCAACAGTTGTACCGCCAACATCTGCTTCACTGCCTTTAGTATAATCTCTATATTGTGTTTTGTCAATATTATATCTTGCATTATCAATATTATTGTTTTGTATATCCGAACCACTGATACGGTACTGCCTTTGTATCAGTTTCATAAATGCCTGCTGTCCGCTTTGGTTTCCGTCAAAGACCGTTTTTACTGTAATGCCTTTTTTTGTATCGGTGCAATTACCTGTCATGTTACCCATATTTATTCCCTTTCCGCCTGTACCGCCTTCATCTTTTGCAAAAATAAAGACAAGTACAGATTTCTCCGTAATTGCCCTGACGCTGTACAAGGATACGGACTTATTGGCACTGCCATATCCATAAGTTACTGTTAATTTTTAAGCCTTTAAAATGCCCGAAGCACTCTCCATGTTTGTCCTGCCTTTACCCGTCCGGTAATTTTTCCCCGAAAAAGCAACAGGAATGCATCTCTCCATAATGCGGTCATAGATGCGCCCATGCTCCAAATCTGCCGGATTCTGTAATTTTTCCAGTGACAGGTTTGTTGTAATAATAAACGGTTTCCCGCTTTTATAACGCTCATCTATCACGAGATAGACCGTTTCCAGCACATAGGGAGTGTCACGTTCCACGCCTAAATCGTCAATGATAAGGAGCTGGTATCGGTTCAGGCTTTTCAGGTACTCATTTTTTTCGCCGCTGTATATCCCGCCAAGCCCATTTAACAGTTTCGGGAAACTTGTCATCAGCACAGGGATATTTTTCTCCATGAGCGCATTTGCAATACAGCCTGCAAGGAATGTCTTTCCCGTTCCCACGTCACCCCAAAACAATAACCCCTGTCCGTTTTTCTGAAATTCTGCAAAATGCCCAACATAACGGTACGCATATCCGGCGCAAGGGTGCGCCTCGTCACAGTTTGCAAACGTATAGCCAAAAAATGTTCTGTCCTGCAGACCTGCGCTTTTCAGCCTGAAAATGCCCTCCATCAGCTCCTTGTTTTTTCGTTTCTGTTCTTCTTTCTCCAATTCCTCCGATTTGCACCTGCACAGACAGGACGGCTTCATGGTGCGCCCCATCAGCTTTACGACCGTCTGCTTTTTTGATTGGCATTTCCCGCACATCAGAAGTCCGGTGTCAGCATCAATATAATCACCACTGTCTGCAATCCCCTCCTGAATAAGTCCGGCAAGCATATCCGTAACCGCTGTCTGCATATCTGTTCCGCTCATAAACTCTCCCCCTCCTTAAAACTGCCATTATAGGAATACCCTTTCCCTTTTTCCTGTTCTTTCTTCATGTCCGCCTTTTTCCAGCATTCCATAGTGGCTAAATGGTTTTTGTATCTCCTTCCGGTATAAGCCATGTATTCCGACAAATGCTCTATCATTGATTGGTAATCTGCCGGGAAGTCTCTTTTGAGCGTTTCCATCTCCTTATCTGTAAGAATGACATTTTCATATCTGCCATAAACACATATTCGTTTATCCTCCCTCATAAGTGCGTGTGCGTCTTTTTCTCTCTCACTCTCTTTTATATAATCTCTGTTCTCTATACTCTTATCTCTAATCTCTGGCGGACTAAATTGGGACACAGGCGGGACATTGTCCCAACTCTGTCCAATTCCCATATTTGTATCCGTCAAAAGCGGCGTGCTGCCTTCCACTTTCTGCCTGCGGTATCTTGCCTTGCGTTCCCCCTCAGATGAGCCTTTTCCGGTCATCTGCTCGATTTCCGGCATATAGTAGGTGTCATCTTCCTGCATTGCTACAAGACCAAGCTGCATGAATGCCCGCATCGCCCTCTCAACAGTGCCTACCTCGTGCCTTGTAAGCAGTGCGATCATCTCTGCCGAAAGCGGTGTCATCTCGTTTAAAAGCAGTTTGCCGTTATGCTGCAAGGATTTTAAATACAGTTTGAGAAGGATATTCACATATAAAATACCGTCCTTTGAGCCTTCCAAAACCACAATCTCACGCTGGTCAAAAAAATCCTCCTTGAGCTTGAGGAAATAATATTTCTTATTCTCTGCCATAATTGCCCCTTTCCTTTTTTGCGCTTTTTTTCTCCCCAAGATTGGGAAGTATTTCTTTTTGTTTTTCTTTAGCCCTCTGTACCATTGCCGCCTTGTCCGCAATCTCTGCAAGTTCCCCAAGAATGATGTCATTTTCCGCTAAATCATGCCTTATCTTTGCACTTTCCGCTTTCAGTCCGTCAAGTTCCTTCTTCCACGTTTTTGGAAGCAGCTTATCCGTACCGCTCATATTTTTCAGCCCTGTGCGGTAGGAGAGGGCAGTTTCAATCTTGTCCGCATTCTTGCCATAGTAAGACTGTTTCTGCCTGCCGGAAAGACTTTCGTACTTTTTCAGATACTCCGCATATGGCTTGTAGGCTTGATAGATGTCTACAATATTGGACATTTTTTTCAGCTTTGCATTTAATTCACGCTGGTTGTGAATGTTGTCGCTCCGCCGCTTTTTGGTATCCTCTGCCAGTTTCCGCAAATCTTCAAGCGTTTCAATCTTATGTGATTGGAGAAACGCCACCATTAAAGAAAAATCTTTTACATTACCCGCTTTTGTTTCTGTGCGCTGGCGGATATTGTTATCCTGAATAAAGGCGCTGCGGTTTTTCTGCCATTCCATCAGGATTGAAATTAAAGTGTCTGGCTGCTTTTCCTGTTCAATGGCTTTTTTCTCTTTTTCAAGGATCGCCATCTTATCCGTCAGACGTTCTATGTTCTCCATGCTGGATAAAATAAGGGCATTGATTTTTTTTATCTCCCTGTTCATGTTGCCGACTTCGGTTTGAATACCCCTGCGCTCCATTGCAGTCACTGCCGCACCCATATGGATTGTCGGCAGAAGGTCTATCCCCTGTCTTTCAAAAGAGCGGTGTTCCGCTGTAATCTCATAGCCGTTCTTTTTATAAAATTCCGTTTCAATGTCCGCCCACAATGCCCGCCATTTTTCTACGTTCCCTCTGTCATCCCAATCAGTAGCATAAACCTTATGCGACTTATAATCGTTGCCCTTCTTTGTGGGGATTTTCTGCCCGTTTTTATCAAGGTCATATTCCCGCCAGCATTTCTTTTCTAAAAAAGTCCCGTCTTTTTGGAACGGGCGCATGGTAAGCATGAGATGACAATGCGGATTCGGATTCTCATGGTCTGGATTGTGCAGATTCATATCGACAACCATTCCTTTATCCCTAAAAAAATCCGCTAGTGTTCTTGCCGCCTTTAACCGTTCCTTCGCATCCAGCTCACAGGGCAATGAAAATTCAACCTCCCTTGAAAGCTGCGCCCTGCTTCCTTTTTCAAAATTTTCAACAGCGTTCCACAAAACGGAACGGTCTGCAAATTCTTTCGGTGCATATTCCGGCAAGAGGATTTCGGAATATATCACATGACCTTTTCTTGAAAAATCCTTCATCTCCCCGTCATATTCGCAGTAAATTTTTGTTGCGCTCCGGTATGCTGCGGAAGCCACAGCCGACTGCGGCTTTTCCCCGCCCCGGCTGATTATCTTTGCGTTAAGATAAAGGCTAAAAAGCAGCCTTTATCTGCCCACAAAGTTTTATAGTGCCGCCCGCCACGTTTCGGCAGATAATTTCTATGAATGCTCTTTATTCATTTCCGTCGGGGATTGTGGGTTTACTTTTTCTGTCAAAATATTTTGCATCGTCCGGCGGAAATACGAATCAGAAAAGAGAGTATTCAGAATATCTTTTACTGAATCATCATTCAGAGCGGCAAGCTGTTCTTTGGCAATATTCAGCCTTTCTCTGATAAGGTATTCAAAGTGGCTTCCCCATACGATGTTGCGGTGTCGGCGTTCCTTTTCTGTCATACCTTTTATCTGGTTACGGAGTTTCGCCTGCCTGTGTTTTGCAATGGCAAGCTCGGCTTTCGTTTTCTGCAATTCCGCATCAATTACCGCTCTGTTTCTTAATTTATTTTCGCTCATTTTCTCACTTCCTCCCTGCCTGTAACGCTGTTAATATTGCATATCAATAACAGGCACACAAAAAGAGGACACCCGTATCCAGAATGCCCCCTGTTTCATCACGCCTGTTTATTTTTCATCATAGTCCGTCTTAAACCGTACCGTTATAAGCATGACTTTCCGCACGAGCCTTTCATACAGTTCCCTGTTGAATCTGCCTTCCTCAATGCTAAGCCTTGCCATGTACGGCTTGAACAGACGTATCACCTCCTGCATGGCAAAACAATCGCCATTTACTGCCTTTTCCAGTGTTTCAAAGGAAATGTTCCTGTCTTTAAATTTATTCTCCATGACCCATTCCCTCCACCAGCCGCCGCAGTGTTTTTACCGTATCATTCCTCCATTTGCAGACAGTGCTTTTTGCCAGACCGAGGATTCCCCCAATCTCCCTGTCCGTCCATCCGATGAAGTAATACATCAGCACAATCTGTAACTGTCTGTCCGGCAGTTCCCTTAATGCCTGTGCCAAGTCACCATCCACTATACCAATTTCATAACCCATGACATAAAAATAATCAGCGTGGTATGTATCAAAGATTTTATCAATTGTTTCCAACTGCTTATCGGAAAACATCTCCATGTGCGATTCCCGTTCCGCCATACGTTTCCGTTCGTTGTAATAGTTAATTTTTTCGTATCTCAATGCCATGCGGCAGTATGTCACAAACTGGCGCACCACCCTGTCCTTTTTATCTTTGTTTATCAATGTCCTGTCCCCCATTTCTGAAAAATTGATTTATCTGAAACGAAGTCAGGACTGGCGGGGAACGGCAGTGCATTGTTGCTTTAAAAAACAGAAAAGCGTTCATTGGGTTTCTTCCAACAAACGCTTTCCCGCCTTTACAATATGATTTACATGATCACTACATGACGCTTTATCTTCAGCTTTTTATGCAGAAAATCTAAAATCACTCATTCTCCCATTCGTATGTTTTTAACCGTCCGACTCTCTATCGTCAGGTTTTCATAAACTCGAATCCCGCCATTTCCAGTCGGTGCCTGTGCTAAAAGTCCTACCTTCATGGTTTTTTTTGCAGGCAGGTTGAAAAACCTCATCATATAGAACCTTTCCCCATCTATTGAATAGTGAAAAGCAAACGATTGTCCTACCCGACACACCTGTAACCAAACAAAGTCATTTTTGATATTACAACCATTGGCATCATCAGACTCCTCTTTTGTAACAACACTGACAACTGCATGTGTATTGAAATCTGTAAGTTCAAAACAGGCTTTTGCCCAATTCTTACTATCCTCCATGACCATAATCGAAGAAGAATCATAAGTATCTTTAAAATCAAGCGATACTTTTACCCGCATCACAAAGTCTCCGCTAATTTCTGTATAATAAAAGGGGGCATTGCTTAACGATTCCGGAGTAATACCTTCTTCTCCAACGGCACCATTATTACAAAAAAAATCACTCTCTTTTGGAGCGGTTATCTCCCACCTATCCCCCGTTTTATTAATTGCGCTTTCATTAAGCCATTTAAATTCCATCTTAAATCGACTCCTTTTCTATATAAAATCCCATGCATTCCATTAGTCACGCCAATCTGCATCTGATTCCCACTGGCATTCTGTAATCTGCATATCTGAGAAAGTTGCCTTGTATGAACCTTCTGTCGGGCTGCAGGCATATATTCCATATGTAATTTTTTCTGCCCCCTCCCACATATGGAAAATCCGCATTTGTCTGAAATTTATACCGTCCTCACTACATTCAATGCAGTAGTCGCTGTTCCTGCGTGAAAAGCGATACCACATACTTTTAATATTAGAAGATATGTCTGTTGTTGCCCAGTCAGAATATCCATGATTCGTGACAACACTTCCCAACCGCTGTATCTTTTCATCTTCATATTCGATAGATGCCTTAAACCAGTTATCACTATTTAAATACATAACCACACCGCACTGGTCAAAGCGGCAGGCACTCTCAAATTCTGTTTGAACAATAAAGGAAAAATACTTATCAGTTGTTTCAATCTGAAACACTGGAGCATTATCATTTTGAAAGCCGTAATAAGTGCGCGCCCATAAGTCAGTTCCCCTTTCCGTAATAATCACAACTTTATCCTCGCTAATCTGTACCTGCTTCGGTTGACGTGTCCATTTTGGACTGCATTTCAAAAAATCCATCTTTTTTCCTCTCTTTCTCTTTTTATTTTTGATAGGCAACTATTTGATGCCTATTTTTTCACTACATATCCTTCTTCTATAAATATTTTTTCCTGCATATTATGAGAATTCTCCTTTTGTTTTTTTACAAAGAATGATTCCCATGAGTAGCAGCACTGGAAAAATAATACCTGCCAAAATTCCCATCTTTAGGTTATCCCCCAGTGTCCCTGATACCATTCCAACCAATGTAGGGCCTCCCGAACAGCCTATATCTCCACCTAAAGCCAATAACGCAAACATGGCTGTTCCACCTTTGGGCAAAGCTGCTGATGCCTTGCTGAAAGTTCCCGGCCACATGATTCCAACTGACAGCCCACAGACAGCACAGGCAATCAGGTTAAACAGCGGAATGGGAAAAAGAGAAATTCCCAAATAAGACAAAACACACAAAAAACTACTATAAACCATAAAGCGCTCCAAATGAATACGATCGCCATACTTACCATAAAACAATCTTGACATCCCCATTAAAACTGCAAACGCCATCGGTCCCGCTAAATCACCCGCTGCCTTGGAAATTCCAAGTCCTTTTTCTGCAAAAGCTGACGCCCATTGGCTTACTGCCTGCTCGCTTGCCCCTGCGCATACCATCATAATCAGCAAGATCCAAAATACTTTTATCCGAAACAAATCCTTTAATTCAAGCCCTGACTCTCCGTCCTCAATCAACGGTGCAATTGGAATCTTGGCAAATGCAAAAGCATTTCCAATTGGGATAACTGCCCAAATAGCAGCTAAAATTTTCCAATTTTCTATACCAGCCACATAAAAAAATAATGTTGAAATGAGTACGACTCCGGCATGTCCCCAACAATAAAAAGAATGAAGCATACTCATTGCCTTCTCCTTATTGTCAGAAGGGCACGCCTCAACAACTGGACTGACTAGAACTTCCAAAAGTCCACCACCAATTGCATAAATCATTACAGCAATCAAAATTCCGATAAAGGGTACTGGTAAAATCTCCGGCAAGACCGTAAGAAGAATTAAACCTGCCGCTGATAGAACATGAGCTATAATCATTGATGCACGATACCCTATTTTATCTATAAATCCGACTGAAAGAAGATCAACCAACAGTTGTATTCCAAAATTAAAAGTCACCAGCAACGTAATCTGAGAAAGCGGAATATGATAGCTTTTCTGAAAAAACAAAAACAGCAGTGGTGTAAAATTGTTGACTACAGCCTGTACGATATATCCCACAAAGCAGGCTGCAATTGTTTTATTATATTGGTTTTCCATTTTATTCCCTCCTAACAAATGAGATTATATCGCATGTTTTATATCCAGTCATTGCACAAAATCACATATTTATGGTATAATATAACAAATTCTATTTTGTTTTAATGAGGAGATACGCTATGGGCATTTTTAAGATAACTACAGATGAAACACTGCGAGAAACCATCCGGCATGGCAACAATAGTTATCCTTTTGCATACTATCCCGAAAATATTTGGCAATTTGACTTCCACCGCATTGACTGGCACTGGCATCATGAACTGGAATTCCTGTTTGTTGCCGAAGGCACTGCACTCTGCCTTGTAGGAACAAGCAAAATAGAACTGCATAAAGGTTACGGAATATTTGTCAACAGCGGTATACTGCACCGTTTTGAAGCACAATACAGTACATATACCCCAAATATTGTTTTTTCACCAACCCTGTTAGCGCCTGAAAAAAGTCTTATTTACGAAAAGTATATCCTCCCTGTTATAAACTCGTCTGTTCCATATCAGATTTTTAGTCCATACGCAACATGGGAAAGCAATGCTCTGCAACTTTTGTCACAAATTTTTACCCTTCAGGAGACAGAGCAGGATAATGAATTATGTACAGTACAACTTCTATTTCAGCTTTGGAACATATTGTTAAAAAATATAGACTTGGATTCCGGTTCTAGCGATAATCATCGTTTAAATCACAAGCAGGCAAGGTTACAAGCTATGATGCAGTATATTCATGATCACTACATGGAAGAAATTACTCTTGAAATGATTGCAGCATCTGCATCTATCAGCAAAAGTGGGGCTTTAAACATTTTTCAGTCGGGTATCCATATTTCTCCGGTAGCGTATCTCATCCAATACAGACTAGCGCAGGCTGCCGAACAGCTCTATGCCACTCAAAAATCTGTTTCTTCCATTGCAGAAGAAACGGGATTTTCAAGTTCTGGCTATTTTTGCCGTAAGTTTAGACAGCATTATCATATGAGTCCAAATGAATACAGGCAAAAGAAAAGTGATTGGTTTTCTTAATTTCCAATTATTTTCGTAATCTTATGCCTTGTTTTGTAACTCCCGCAAATGCCTAAGCTGTGCTTCACTCAATGTTCTTGGTTTCCCTATCTTTACAAGATTCTTTGGGAGAACATATGTCTTGCTAATTTCTGTCCACGATTTTAACCGGATTATCTCCGGAAATTCATTGCACAGCTTATCCATTTTCCGCACCCACGCCGGATTAGCTTTGTAAACTGTTGCTTCCTTCTCATCTGCATTGAAGTTGATTACAATTTCTTGTTCATATCTTGATAATTTCATTCCATACCCCTTTCTCCGGTTCCCATTTTCTGTCCCAAATTGGGCGGTTTTATAAATCTGCTGTTCTCCCCTTGCTGTTTCCTGACAGGCAACCCTTGTCGGCACTGTGTCGTCCAGTATTGGCGCTCAAATTACTTTAAAATTGGTCTTGGCGGTATATGTCAGCTTGGACAGTCATTTAATTGTACTGCCATTATCCAGCAAAACAGCCTGCTTTCCCGTATATCCATCATGTCAGAAATTCGCCCTAAAACTAAAAATTTCTATCATGCTGGAAAAATATGGTAGTAATCCGTCGTTTTATGTGATATTCTGTTTTTCGTGAAAGGAAATGTGAAAAGAAATTCTAAGGTGATAAAGAACACCACCTAAGAATTCCTTAGTTTTACATAGGATTTATCAATGAAAACACAATTAAGTATTCAGGAACGTCTGAAAGACCTGCGTGTGGAAAACGGACTGACTTTAGAGCAGCTATCACAGCAGACAAAAATTCCGGCTTCCACGCTTGGTTCTTACGAATCTGATGATTATAAAGAAATACCCCACAGGAACGTTATTGACTTGGCAAAATTCTATGGTGT
>RAYF01000080.1 GCA_003611745.1 bacterium D16-36
AATAAGGTGAAGCTGTCTCATAAATAAAAAGTGATTTTTTAGCCATAAGTGTTACAAAAATGCTTGACCACTACACCCGTGGGGAGAAGCATTACCCCGAACGGTTCAAAAACCCCCAGAACCAGTATGAATGGTCGCACACCATCATACGGAACATGATAGGAAACCCCGTGTATCTCGGTCATTCCGTGATGTGCAAGACGGAAGCCATTTTTAAACTCGGTAAATACAAGAAGCTGCCAGAGGAGGAATGGATACGGACGGACAACACCCACGAGCCATTGGTTTCGCAGGAAATCTTTGACGGGGCGAACGCAAAAATCCTGAGCAGGAAGCGCGACACCACAAATAATTTTGTGTCTGTTTTCTCTGGGCTTGTAAAGTGCGGCGCTTGCGGAAAAGCCCTTGCCCTGCGGTACTGGGGCAGGGACAGGCACCGTATCTATGTCTGCACCACCTACGCCCACAACACAAAAGCCTGCACAGACCACCGCATTTACTATGAGGATTTATACAATGCCGTGCTTGCCGACGTCCAGTACCATGCCCGTCTTGCCTTTGAAGATAGGGAGAAAGCGGTTGCCCTAGCGGTGAAGATGAATGCCAGAGCGGACGGGAGCAGAGGGAAAAGCAATGAAACGAAACTGAAACAGGCGAGGAAACGCTATGATGAAGTGACGAGATTGTTTGACCGTCTGTATGAGGATTCCCTTTCGGGGCGTATCTCCAATGAGAATTTTACAAGGCTGATTGGCAAATACCAGACCGAGCAGGAGAAATTATTGGAGCAGATAGCAATGATTGAGGATGCCTTGCAGGAAGTTAAGGACAGCCAGAGCAATGCGGTACAGTGGGCGGAACTGATGGCGGGGCATGTGGGGATAACGGAACTGACCGCCGAGAACCTTAACCTCTTAGTGGAGCGGATTGAGGTGTCTGACCGAACGGAAACAGGGGACGGGATGCAGCAGACCGTCAAAATCTGTTACCGCTTCGGCGGTTACATAGGGGAGCAGACAGTCAAGACAAAGATAATTCGCAAGCCACGCAGAAAGAGGGACTGCCCACGAAAAACAGCGGTGGCAAAATAAACTATGACAGAGGAGGCACACACAATGGAGAAAACAATCTTTGAAAAAATCGGCGGCGAATTTGAACGGCAAGGCGATTACCTTATTCCCCGCCTTGCCTTACCACCCGAAAAAGAACAGCCGATTGGCTTATTCGGGCGGCGGCATCTGGACTATCTGAAGCAATACCGAAAGGTTACATACATGAATCTTCTCACAAGCGGCAAACTCAACTCCTATCTTGCCGACATCGACAGACAAGCGCAGGAACGCTTCTATCGGCTCATAGAGGGCATGAAACATGCACAGGGCATAACGGAACAGCTAAAGGAAGAAAACGCCTTAGAATGGACAGGACGGCTTAACAACATAAGGGCTTGTGCAAGAGAGATTGTAAACGAGGAAATCATATACGCATAGGCAACATGGCGGCAGAGGGTGAAATCTCTGTCGTTTTTCTTTTCGGGAAGTTATTGAAACGAATTTTTTATTCAGATACACTATATGTGGGTTTACAAAAGATAGCAGAAAAAGAGAGGAAATATAAAGCAGATTAAGATATTCTTGTTTGCGAGGAGGTAAGAAGATGGAATGGTTGAAAAAGCTTGGAGCCGCCATTGATTACATAGAAGATAATCTGGACAAGGAAATATCATATGACGAAGCCGCCCGCATTGCGTGTTGTTCTCCCTATTATTTTCAGCGTATTTTTTCTTATGTTTCGGGCGTGTCATTGGCAGAATACATACGCCGCCGAAAAATGACACAGGCAGCGCTTGAATTGCAGCGGACAGACGAGAAAGTTATAGATATTGCTTTGAAGTATGGCTATTCCTCTCCGACTTCTTTTAATCGGGCTTTTCAGAATGTTCATGGAATTACGCCAACAGCCGCAAAAGCTATGGGGTGTATCCTGCAAGCATATCCGTCAATTCAGTTTAGAATCGAAATAACAGGAGGAAGCGCTATGGTGTATCACATTGCGGAAAAACAGCCTTTGCATATTGTGGGAATCCGCATTCCTTTGACGTGTGATATGGAAGAAAATTTAAGGATAGTTCCCGATTTTTGGAAAACCACGTTGCAGGGAAACCAGTTTTCGGAAATATGCAAATTATCTAATCAAGAGCCAAATGGGATTTTAGGAATCAGTGTATACGAAAGTCCAAAAGAAATCTATTATTATATCGGCGTTGCCACAAATGCTTCTGCCCCTGCGGATATGTATGAGTATGAAATTCCTGCGGCTACTTGGGTTATATTTGAGAATGATGGATGTTTTAAAGAAGATGTCCAAAGTGTATTCAGACGGTTTTATATGGAATGGCTGCCGTTCTCTGGATATAAATATGCTGAACTGCCAGACATTGAAGTGTATCCGATTTGTGACAGCCAGCCGGCACATGGACATTCCAAAGTATGGATTGCAATCAAAGAGGAGGACAGATAGGAAATGTATCATTTAAGGCTAAAAGGCGACCATTATGAAATGGGTGTGAAGCGTGGAAAAATTTTTAACAAATGCCAAATCTCTTTTCCGCTGCTGTTAGATAATTTTCAACTGGAACATGGAAAACAAAGTGAGGAAATATTAAGAAAGTTTTTTCCAGAAGTATGTGAAGAAATAAGAGGGGTAAGCGACACCATAGGAGCAGACTATCTGCATTTTGCTTCGTGGATGCTGTGTATGGGCTGCTGTATGTATAATTTGGAAGATAACTTCCCTATTGAGATTCGGGGCTGTACGGCTTTTGCCTATTCCCAAAATGGCAGATTGATATATGGCAGAAATAATGATTTGCCGCCTTATCTGCGTGATGGATGTAAAAGTGAAATTTATGCACCGAGGAATGGAAACAGATTCAATATCACTACATCCTCTTTCATCAACGGGGAAGAGGGACTAAACGAACACGGGCTTGCCGTGGCAATGACGTTTGTAATGACCGACCTTAAAAAGATAAAAGCAGGGTTTAACTCATGTTTTATTGTACGGTATTTGCTTGAAAAGGCAAATGATACAGAGCAGGCGGTTTCGTTACTTATGAATCTGCCGATAGCGTCTAACTGCAACATTTTACTTGCGGATAAAAGCGGCAATATGGTGGTAGCCGAATGTACGCCGACTCTCAAAAAAGTCCGTGAAGCGGAAATCTTTCATGGAAACAGGATAGTTTGTACTGTAAACAGCTTTACTTCTGATGAAATGAAGCCCTATGACGATGCAAATGGGGATGATTATGATTCCCGCAAGCGGTATAAAGTTGTCATAGACAGTTTTTTTCGGGGAAGATAAGGGACGATTATATCAAGACTACTGAGCAGCTTTTGAAAGGCGATTATGGATTTATGTGCCAATATGACAATGAGCCAGATTTTGAAACCGTTTGGAGTTCCATATTTGATTTGGAAAGTTTAGCCATTTACCGTGCAGAGGGCGACCCAAGAAAAAAGAAATTTATCAGCGATAACAGGCTGCATGATTTAAAATTTAAGCAAGCAGGGATAATTGAAACTTAACAAAGCAAAGCATAGAATATCAGGAAAAGCCGTTGTTAGTTTACTATACTATGGTTACGGAAGGAGGAAAAAACATGGAATGGGTGAAAGGGTTACAGAAGGCAATAGATTATATTGAAGACCATATTACGGAAGATATAGATTATGCTGAAATTGCGAAACAGGCGTATTCTTCCAGTTTCCATTTCCAGAGGGTTTTCCATATTATTTGCGGCTATTCTATTGGCGAGTATATCCGCAACAGGCGATTGTCGCTGGCAGGAACGGATTTATCGTCTGGAAATGAAAAGGTGATAGATATTGCCTTAAAATACGGATATAACAGCCCAGAGAGCTTTAGCAGGGCATTCACAAAGTTCCACGGGATTACGCCTGTCCAAGCGAAAAACGAAAAACTTACACTCAAATCCTTTTCCAGAGTTTCCGTAAAAATCACATTAGAAGGAGGAACGACAATGGATTACAGAATTGAAAAACGAAAAGAGTTTGAGGTCATTGCCAAACGAGCCAGATATGGAGGAGGACAGGAAATCAGCCAGAAGAATATCCATGCGACATGGGCGGCTTGCAGAGCGGATGGGACGATTGACACGTTGTGCAGATACGCCAATCCAGAAAATATCTTCGGAGGGGCAATCGTAGGAATATGCTTTGACAACCCGACAGAAGGGGATTTTGACTATGCAATCGGGGCGGCTTATTCGGGCGGTGATGTGGCGGCAGGGCTGACGATTGAGAAAGTGCCTGCAAATACTTGGGCGGTGTTCCCTTGTACTGGGAAAATGCCAGAGGCATTCCAAGACTTATATCGAAAGATTTATACAGAATTTTTCCCGACCAGCAAATATCAGTCGGCAGGCGGGATGTGCATTGAGGTCTATCCGAGTGATGAAATTCATGACGATAATTTCCATTTTGAAATATGGCTTTCTGTAGAGGAAAAGTAAAGCCTTTATGCGGCTGATGCATTTATATAAATGTTTAGCATTAGCTTTATGCAATAGGCAGTAACAGTAAGACAGGGCAAGTCCACTGAATTAAAAAAAACGATGTTTCGGTGGATTGCTCTGTAATGCTTTCATTACCCTCCGACTTCGCTTTTTGAAGTTTGGAGGGATTTCTTTTGCCCGCAAGCAGTATTTCCTGTTTATACATATCATTTCGAAAATGGATGGATAGCCTGTTAAAAAAATCTTTATTAACACACAGGGACTTTGCACCCTGCAAGTAGAAGTCAAATATCTACACAATAGAAATAAAATCTCCATAAACCGTAAAGGTGTGACAGCCTGTGCGGTTTTTCTTATGTTCTTTTTTATCGGAATGTGCCGCAGGGCTGTTTCCACTGTTGGCTGTCGTTCGCCGCCTTTTCAATCTGGATTTTTACATTTTCAAAAATTTAGATTGGAGGAAAATACGGTGAAATACGCACCAAGAAAAGTATATATCAAAAAGAATGACGGCTATGTGGAGCTGTCCTATACGGATTTCTGCCGCCGCAGGCAAGCCGACCAGAGTTACATGGACAAGCTGTTTATCCCCGTGCAGGGCTGTCTGCTTGAGGTAGTGCGGGAACAGTACGCAGATTTCTACAAGGAGAAAGAGCGGTGGCGTTATCTGCAAAAACTGGACACGAACCACAAGCTACTCTCATTGAAAGGATTTACGGACAGCGAGGGAAATGTGCTTGACTTCGTTGTGGATGAAGCGGTGGACATTGCAGAAACTGTTGTCCATGCAGTGATGGTGGACAGGCTGAAAGCCGCCCTGCCCTTATTGTCGGACAGTGAACAGGCGTTGATACAGGCAATCTTCTTTGAAGAACTTTCCGAGAGGGAAGTCGGTTTAAGGTTAGGCATAACGCAGAGCGTTGTCAACAAGCGCAAATCCAAAATCCTTGCGAAGCTGAGAAAGATAATGGAAAACAAAATTTAAGGCGTTCAGCCCTCTTGTTTTTTCCTTTGGGAAAATGAGGGGGCTTTTTCCTGCCCCCTCAATCAATTCTGATTGGAGGAAATAAGGATGGCATACAACCACGGACGGGAGGACAGGAAATGGCGCATCTGGAAAGAAGCCGAGGAAAAGGTTCTGCGTAAGTGCGGCGTTGATGAAGCGGTCATTGAACAAATCCGCACAGGCGACAGGGCAGATTTTAATTCCAACAGGCGGTTTTACCGATGGACAAGCGACTTCGGAGAATACCTTGAGGAAATGGCGGTCAGGGAGAAACAGGCAGAGATAAGGACGGTAATGGATTTATTGGATGAGATTGAGAGCGAAACGCTGTATTTTGCATTAGTCACAGTGGACAGGTGTACATTACAAATCGTCCTGCTGAAAATGCAGGGATATTCCACAAAAGAGATTGCCCCGCTTGTGCATTTGACGGTAGGGGCTGTCTATGCGAGATTGGCTCATTTGCGTAAGAAGCTGCGTAAGGTTTTATAACAATGCAGCCTGCTTTTCTGTGAGATGTTGGGTGAGAGGTCAAAGGCTTCTCACTCATTCATTCTTTATATATGGTATCTCCCTATATGTTCTCTAATGGAATTATACAGAAGTCTTTTTCCCAGAGCATAATGTGAGGTATATTGCAGTCAATGACGGCGTGGACACTCTCAATAAGTCGGCGATGGACATCACGCCGTTCCGCAATATCCTAAACGAAATGTATTCTGCCGATGTGTCGGTCAAGATAAAATCGGCGTACCGAGCGAGGTTTCAGCAGGGGAAATTCATGGGGACGTATGCGCCCTATGGGTATATCAAAGACCCTGCCGACCACAACCATCTGCTGATTGACGATAAGGTGGCGCACGTTGTAAGGGAAATATTTGACCTTGCATTAGCGGGAAACGGACTTGGAAAAATCCGTAAGCACATCAACAGCCAGCACGTTTTACGCCCTGCCGCTTATGCGGCGGAGCAGGGGGCGGCAGGTTATGAGAGATACTTTGAGGATAACGAGGAAAACCGTTATATTTGGAGCGAAAATAGTGTGAGAAGTATTCTAAGAAGCCCGATATATGCGGGAAACCTTGCAGGCTACAAGCGGATTGCCGCCAATATGAAAAGCAAGAAAAGACCGTCCAAGCTGCCAGAAGAATGGGAAGTGATACCCAATACCCATGAGGGGATAGTCACACAAGAAGAATTTGATACTGTCCAACAGCTTATGACGAGCCGCAGGCGGGAAAAGAATAAGGGCGGCTTTGAGAATATTTTTTCAGGCGTTATCAAATGTGCGGACTGCGGCTATGCTCTGCGGGCTATGAGCGCAAACAGGAGGAAACGCCCCGACATTATCGACTGCGTACAATACACCTGCAATAATTATGGCAGGTACGGCAACGTCATGTGTACCGCACACGCCATTGAAGCAAGGGATTTAATCAATGCCGTCCTTGCCGACATCAACCGCTTTGCAGATATGGCGGTGAATGACGAGCGGGCGGTAAGGGCGATTGAGAAGCGGCTCACGGAAACAGACCAGAGCAAGACAAAGGCAATGGAGAAAGAACGGAAGAAGCTGAATAAACGTCTTATGGAGCTTGACAGGCTGTTTTCCTCTCTCTATGAGGATAAGGTCATGGAGCGTATCACCGAGCGGAATTTCGAGATGATGTCGGGGAAATACCAGAAAGAACAGCTTGAAATTGAAGCGAGATTAAAAGAGGTAACGGAAACCCTTAATGAAAGCTACGAGAAATCGCAGGGAATCCGTGACTTCCTCTCCCTTATCCGTAACTACCAAGGCTTAAAGGAACTGGACGCAACCGTTATAAATGCGCTGATAGAAAAGATACTTGTTTCGGAGCGTGAGAAGTCAGCGGACGGAACGGTTAGGCAGGAAATCAAGATTTACTATAAATTCATCGGCTTTGTCGGTGAATTACATATCACACCCACAAAGCGGTGGACAGCGTTGCCCGCTAAATGCTGTACAGTGTGCGGCGTTGAATACGTCCCTGGCTCTGGCATATCAAAGTATTGTCCCGTTTGCGCCAAGAAGATGCAGAGGGAGAAGTCAAACGAGAGCAAACGCAGGAGCAGGGAGCAGAAACGGATGGCATGTATTGAACTGTCCGCAAAAAATGACCGACTGATATTGAACAGCAGGAGGGAAGAATCTTACGACAGGGCAACCAGAATGATAAGGTCAAGATATTTCGTTATGTTACGGAAGGTACATTTGACAGTTACTCGTGGGTGCGACGTGAAGTCGCTTAATTTAACTGTTTGGCGGACTATCCGACCAAACCAGCCATTCCGTTGGCTGAAGCCCTCACCATTGGCTTTGGAAGTAATGACATTGTTCAAAAGCTGGTGATAAAAGTAACCCTATTTAGAGGTTTAAACCGTGAGGTTAAAACCGAAACTGCTAGCTACAAAGCGGTTAGGGTGCAGGCTTTGATAGTATGGTTAATATATGTGAACCGCTGATAAACTTCGTTAAGGCGAAACAAGCCAAAGTAGCTGACAGGCTTGAACCAAAAGGTGTGCAGTTGGTTACCCCTCTCCAGCGATGGGGGTACACGGACATAAGACTGCCGGAGAAGAGGCGGAACCTAACCTATCATGTTAATTAAGTGGAACACGGTAAGCCCGTATTTCTGCCCATTGGGCAGGCAGACCGTAAGGGAAGCTGTTGGGAATGCGGGTATGGGATTGCGGAAAAAGCGAATGCCATTTTGTAATGAAGTGGATAGGGGTAAGCTGAAATTCTTTCAGCTATAAATTTGCCCCACCCGAAAGGGGAGCAGACTTCCGCATGGTGCTTAATTACGAGAGAATTTATAGAATTTTTGAAAGGAGTAAAGCAAATGGACATGAAAATGTGTGCGGCTTCTGACGTCGCAAAGGAATGGGACAAGATTGATTGGAACAAAGCCAATGCGTACGTTAAAAAACTACAAATGCGTATCGTAAAGGCTCATCAGGAGGGTAAACATGGCAGGGTAAAATCCTTGCAGTGGTTACTCACACACTCTTTTTACGCCAGAGCTTTAGCAGTAAAAAGGGTAACAGAAAATCGAGGGAAAAGGACAGCAGGAGCAGACGGAGTATTATGGTCTACACCAAAGTCCAAATACGAAGCAATTCTTGATTTAAAACGCAAGAACTACAAACCACAGCCATTAAAAAGGGTATATATACCCAAGAAGAATGGGAAGAAGAGACCTTTAAGTATTCCGACTATGAAAGACAGGGCAATGCAGACATTATACAAATTTGCATTAGAGCCGGTTGCGGAAGTTACAGCAGACCCCAACTCCTATGGTTTTAGGATAGGCAGATGTACACAGGACGCAATAGAGCAGTGCTTTACAAGCCTGAACAAAGCGAAATCACCAAAATGGGTGCTTGAGGGAGACATCAAGGGATGTTTTGACAACATCAGTCACGAATGGATTTTAAACAATATTCCATTGGATAAGGAAATCCTGTGTAAATGGCTGAAATGCGGATATATCGAAACTGGGAAACTGTTCCCTACGGAGCAGGGAAGTCCGCAAGGTTCAGCTATATCGCCAGTTATCTGTAACATGGTGCTTGACGGATTGGAAACAAAACTGAAAGCAAAATACCATAAAACGAAGATAAAAGGGAAAGCATATTTTCCGAAAGTAAACTTTATCAGATATGCAGATGACTTTATTATCACAGGCGAAACAAAGGAACTCCTTGAAAATGGGGTATTACCGATTGTTGAGGAATTTATGGCAGAAAGGGGATTGGAGCTGTCTAAGGAAAAGACGGAAATCACACACATCACAGATGGCTTTGATTTTCTCGGCTGTAACATCAGGTGGTATAAGGATAAGCTACTAACCAAGCCATCTAAAAAGAATTACAAAGCAATCGTGGATAAAGTCCGTTCAATCATTAAAAGTAACGCAACATGCCGACAGGAAGATTTAATCAGACAGTTAAATCCCATAATCCGTGGCTGGGTTAATTATCAGAAATACAATGTATCACATGAAGCGTTTGAAAGATTTGACTTCGATGTATGGAGAAGCCTTTGGAGATGGTGCTGCCGCAGACATCCGAAAAAGGGTAAAAAGTGGATTGCCAAGAGATATTTCAGACAGATAGGTACAAGAAGCTGGACTTTCTGTGCCACAACGGAAGATGGTTTTGCACTAAAACTGATTTATGCAACGGATACTCATATCACGAGATTTTTGAAAACAAAATCAGAAGCAACACCGTTTGACAGCAGATGGGAAGAATATTTTGAGGAAAGAGACACTAAGCGGATGATGCGTGAGATAAAGGGAAGAAAGAAAATAAATGCACTGTATAAAAAGCAGAATGGAATATGCCCTCACTGTAACGAACGCATTACGATTGAAAGAGGTTTCCGAATACACACGACATTAGGCAAAGACTATAAAGAAAGACATTATTTACTTCATGCCGATTGTCACAGAAAGATACACTACTCGATTGAAGTTGATGAGCTGGCTCTGTTAGAACAACAGGGTTTATAAGTGCTTGAGCCGTATGAGGGGAAACTCTCACGTACGGTTCTTAGGGGGGAAGGCGGTAGTAATACCGCTGACCTACCCGACGCGCTGGTCGAAAACAAGCAGCGTTTTATTTCGCAGGTAATGACAGGAAAATCTGTTTCAAGGACCTGTGAGGATATAGATGAGGCAGCACTTACTTATGCAGAGATAAAAGCGGTGGCGACAGGCAACCCGATGATAAAAGAAAAGATGGTGCGCCTGTAAACCGCTAATTTATTGGCGGTGCGGTCTAGTTAAAATACTCCCTTTAGCAAGGAGTAGGTAAAAGTATTAACGTGGAGGAATCCACAACCTATCATTCTGCAACTTATCTGATTTTGGAAACAAAACAGGGAGTGTAGCATGTTGTTGTCTGTATACAGACAGATGGCAGGGTAACGATTAAAATTCCTAATAAGCAGCCCTGCTGTGAGAATGAAAATTCGTATATGAGGGTAAAAGCTGGATTGCTTGAACGATAGCCAGAGCTTGGGTATAGCCTTTGCCCCTGCACGAAAGGAATTGAAACGTGCAGTATCCTAGCTGTTATATTTCCATTTTGTATAACAGCGGAATACTTAGGATAGAGCAACCATGAGTAGTGTGTAAATGGCGAAAGTCGTACTCCGACAATACGAAAAGCTAATGTTTTGATTAGACTAAACGGGGATTACCTAAACCCATAAGGGCATGGTAACAGAGCTTCCGTAGTAGTCTGAGGAACCTGAATTAACAGGGAAAGCTGTAAAACCAGATGCGGGAAAGCCGCCCACATGGCGAAGGGAAGCAGTAAGTTTGGAAAATACAAAGAAAGGAAGGTGCGTGAGGCATTGAGAAATCCAATTAACGTATTGAAAAGCTTAAGCGAGAAATCGCAGGAAAAAACGTATAAGTACCGAAGGTTATACAGGAACTTATACAATCCGGAGTTTTATCTGCTGGCATACCAAAATATTTATGCCAACAAAGGCAGTATGACACCAGGAGTAGATGGCATGACCATTGACGGTATCAGCATGGCTCGGATTAACAGAATAATAGAGAGTATGCGAAACCAGAATTACCAGCCAAAACCTGCAAGACGGGAGTATATCAAGAAGAAAACAGGCAATAAGAAAAGACCTCTTGGGATTTCTTCCGCTGATGACAAACTGGTGCAGGAAGTAGTCAGAATGATACTGGAAAGTATCTACGAGGAAAGTTTTTCTGTAAAATCACATGGTTTCAGACCGAATAAAAGCTGTCACACAGCACTGATACAGATTAGGAAAACTTTTACAGGCGCTAAGTGGTTCGTTGAGGGCGATATTAAGGCGTGTTTTGACAGTTTTGACCATGCAGTGCTAATCCGTATTTTAAGAAAACGAATTGAGGACGAAGCATTTCTAAATCTGATATGGAAGTTCTTAAAGGCAGGGTATATGGAGCAGTGGACGTACAACAAAACGTATTTCGGCATTCCGCAGGGTTCGGGGTGCAGTCCGATACTTGCGAATATCTACTTGAATGAGTTGGATGAATTTATGCAGGGATTAAAAGAAAAATTTGATGTCGGAGACTGTAACAGACGTAAAGTGTCCTATGAATATGAAAGTGTAAGGGGCAGGGCAAAACGCTTGAAAAAGAAGTATGCCAAAGATTGGAATGAGGTCAGTGAGGAAGAACGGAAACGGCGTGCAAAAGAAATCAGGGATTTAAGGGCGGTATATACAAAACTGCCATTGCATGATGCACGGGATACAAACTTCAAGAAGATACAGTATACAAGATACTGTGATGATTTTCTGATTGGGGTTATCGGAAGCAGGGAAGATGCGGAAAGCATAAAAGAGGAAGTAAGAAAATTTCTTGCGGAAGAATTAAATCTGATTCTCTCGGATGAGAAAACAAAGATTACACATACAAGCGAATGTGCTGATTTTCTTGGCTACAAAATCAAAGTGTCAAGAAATGAGGGGATAAAAAGGAGAAAGGACGGAATAAAATCAAGACCTTTCAGTGGTGTCGTAAAGCTGTATGTGCCAAAAGAGAATTGGATAAAGAAGTTGCTGGAATATGAGGCAATAAAGATTGTATCTGACGAAAACGGTAAAGAAAAATGGAAAGCCATACACAGTGGCAAAGTTCTGAATAAGAGCGACATTGAGATTTTAAGTGATTATAATGCAAAAGTAAGAGGACTGTTTAACTATTACTGCATTGCTGATAATGCCTATGTAATTGGCAAATTTGGCAGGGCAATGAAATACAGCATGATGAAAACTTTTGCATTCAAGTACAAAACGAAAGTCTCCAAAATCAAGAAGAAATACGTGAAGAATGGGGATTTTACAGTCAGCTATGAAACAAAACAGGGCATGAAAACTTCTGTATTTTACAATCAAGGATATGGTAAAAGAGACAGCTCTATTGCTGGACAAGTGGAATTACTGCCACAATACAAGAGATATGACAGACCAAACAGCCTTGCAAGGAAGTTGAAAACCAAAACATGTGAATTATGCGGAAGTTATTGTACGGACTTGGAAATTCATCAGGTTAAAAAGCTGAAAAATCTTAAGGGTAACAGTGAGTGGGAAAAACTTATGCTAAAGCGTAGGAGAAAAACACTTGCGGTATGCCCAGAGTGTCACAAACAAATTCATTCCTGTGATGAAGAACGATAAGTTGAACTTATGGCGAGCCGTATACATCGAGAGGTGTAAGTACGGTTCTGGAGGGAGTATGGTTCTGCCGAAGCTGATGGCAGACTGTGCTTACCTCATGATTTGGACATACAGGTGTCAAAACTAAAACTTATGAAAGCCAACCATACAAGCCAGAAATACCGACTGGAAGATAATATCGTCAAGCATTATCCACAGCAGATTGCCATTTTGAAAGAACGTATCAGCGGGCTGCGGGCAGACATACAGATGGCAGGGGAAAATATTCCGGCAGATAAAGAATGGTTCTCCATGAAAGTAGGCGATAAGGTCTATCATGATAAAAAAGAGGCAGGAACCGCAATTATCGAAATGTGCAAAGCGGTAAAGTCTGCCAGTATTGCTACTACGGTTGGGGAATATGGCGGATTCCGGATGGTGGTTGCATTTGATTCTTTCCATAGTAAGTTCAGACTGTCGCTCAAAGGGCGGATTACCCATGATATGGAAATCAGCACCGATGCCTTTGGAAACATTACCCGTATCAATAATAAAATTGAAAACATGGGAAAAGAACTGGCAGAGACAGAAAGGAAACTGGCGAATGTGGAACACCAGTTGGAAACGGCAAAAGCAGAAGTACAGAAACCCTTTGCACAGGAGGCAGAATTGGCAGAAAAACTGGATCGTCTGAATGCCTTAAATGCTTTGCTTAACATGGATGAAAAAGGCGATGAGGTGGTCGGCATGGATGAGGAAGAAATACAGGAGGAAGAAAATGTGAATGAAAAAACCATTCACATGGGAAGAAACGTCCGCAAAAGCGGACTTGCTGCAAAACAGCATTCTTCCATTGTTTGTGATAATGAAGCTGTCGGGTTTGGAAATATAGCGGAGCAGCCGGAGGATACGGCAGCGGAAGAGATAGAGGAAAGTGGCATTTCTGAAGTAATGGACAGTGAGGAAACGATAGATACTGAAGGGGTAGCAGGAAATTGGACAGTACAGACATCTGAAAAAGTAATAATCCAACCGTTACATGAGTGGATGTTGGGTTATATGCTGCCTGATTTCATGGAGAAACACGGGATAGGGGAGGAACAGGCCAGGGAACTGCTTACGGATGCTGTATCGGAGGATTACCAAAATATCTCCTGTGTGGCAGATGGGCAGGGCATCAGCGGAGAGGAATGTGTGGAAAATCCGACTGTATTAAGGCAGATAGCAGACTATGTAGGTGGTAATTATTTTGCGGTACAGTCCTCGGTGCGAAATCTTCTCATTGTTCCCAAAAAGGGAGGAAACTTCAAAGAGGAATTTTATAAGGCGGCACAGATGCTCAGCCAGTCTGTGAGAATACCGGGGGAGAAGTTATCGAAGAAAATTTATTTTTATAATGCGGAACTGCAGAAAGCAATCCGTTACCTTTCTCCGCTGGATGACAGCCATGAACTGGCTGCCGTGGGAGAACAGGAATACGAATATGGAGGTCGGGCGAATGGAACAGAAAAGAGAACCGTTTCAAGAACTTATTAAGACTAACGGGATATCAGAGAAAAATACGGGAAACATTGTGGAAATGAATTCTGTGGAAACATTAACGGAATTGCTGCAGCAGATGGCAGAGGATGGGACAATGCTTTCTGTTATGGTGGAGGTAAATGGTAATGGATAAAGAATTAAAAAAAGTAGAAGTCCGTCTGAAACTGACGGAGGGGAATGGCTTATACAGCAGCGAATCCATTGATAAGGCAGAGACGGCGGTGCGTGTCATGGCAGATGCGATGGCGGGATTAGACCGGGAAGAAGTCTGTGTGGTAAATATGGATAGCAAAGGGCATCCCATCAATTTTAATGTGGTCAGCATTGGGAGCCTGAATGGCAGTATCATTCCAATGGGGAATGTTTTTAAGACAGCGATTCTCTCCAATGCTGCCAGTATTCTGCTCATGCATAACCACCCGTCCTCGGATGTCAGTATGAGCAGGCAGGATGAGAACGTGACAAAGCAGCTTATGTATGCAGGGCAGATTATGGGAATAGCCGTCCTCGACCATATCATTGTGGGTGGCATGACAGGGGAGTGCTACAGTCTGCGTAGCCATTATCCGGAATTATTTGAGCCGGACTATTACGGGAGAAAACTGCAATCTGTCCATGATGCCGGGGCTGCGTGCTTGGAAAACGAGGTCAGGGAAAACCATCTTTTGTACCAGACAGGGCAGAAAGCACAATATGGGATTTATCAGATTGCAAAGGGAAGTCCGGGAGATGAATACATATTTTGGGGAACTGATTTTGTGAAGAAACATGGTCTGGATATATCCGGAAAGGATTACAATTTTATTTATTCCGGTACGGCAGAGCCGGGGGAGACATTGGATTCCCTTTATGAGAAATTCAATCTGTACCATCCGGAGGATTTTACCGGGCATTCGCTGTCTGTCAGTGATGTGATTGTCTGGAATGATGGGAAAGAACCAAAGGCATATTATGTAGATTCCTATGGTTTTACAGAACTGCCGGATTTTGTGAGGCAGAGGGAACAGGAAATATCGCCGGACAATTTGGGAGAAGAAAGCACATTTTTAGAGATAGGAAACCAGAGAGAGCAGGGGATACTATCAGACAATTTGGGAGAAGAAAACATAACTGCCGAGATTGAAAACCAGTCAACACAGGAGGAAAAAGCAGAAAACAAAACTCCGGCAAATGATCCAAAATCAAAGAAGAAAACAAGGGCAGAGGCGGTAAGGGAGATTACGGAAAAGCTGGAACATGGTTTAGAAGAACTGTTCGACAGTGATAAATTCAAGGAGTACCTTGATACCATGTCAAAATTTTATCATTACAGTTTCAATAATTCCTTACTGATTGCCATGCAGAAACCGGATGCAACACTGGTAGCCAGTTATCGCTCATGGCAGAAAAATTTCAACCGGAACGTCAATAAAGGCGAAAAAGGAATACGCATACTTGCCCCGACACCATACAAAATCAAAGAGGAACGGGAGGTAATCAATCCTTTGTCGGGACTGCCGATGTTAGATGAAAAGGGAGATGTGCAGACGGAGGAAGTGGAGGTGTCGCTGACCGGGTTCAAGGTAGCATATGTTTTTGATGTGTCACAGACCAGCGAGGAACCTCTGCCGGAGATAGGTGCAGAAGAATTGTTACAGTCCGTAGATGATTATCAGATATTTATGGAGGCATTATGGAATGTTGCACCCGTTCTGGTTGAGATGCAGGAGGTAGACGGAGAGGCAAAGGGATATTTCAGCCCCGTGAAACAAAAAATCGTCATACAGTCTAGAATGAGTGAGAGCCAGACAGTAAAAACAACGGTGCATGAGATAGCACACAGTCTGCTGCATGACACAGATTATGCAAGACTGGAGGGAGTGGACGTCACAGAGAAAAAAGACAGGAATACAAAAGAAGTGGAGGCAGAGGCGGTGGCTTATACCGTATGCCAGCACTTTGGAATTGATACTTCAGATTACAGTTTCGGCTATGTGGCAGGATGGTCGTCTGGCAGGGAAATGACAGAACTGAAAAAGTCAATGCAGACCATACAAAAGACTGCTGCGGAGTTGATTGGGAAGATTGAGGAAAATATTCAGAAGATACGGAAAAAACGAGAAGTGTCACCGGAAATGGCACAGAAAACAGGAGAGAGGATGCGGGAAGTGCTTGGAACAAATGAGACGGACCGGAAACAGATAGAGAATTTTAAGGCAGAAACAGAAAAGTGCTTTCATAAGATTGACGGCATGAATGCCAGTGAGGTAGAACAGACGGCAGGGGAATATATTGTCCAGAAAATAGCGGAATGGGGCGCTGATGCAAAGCTGTTGGGACTGGCTGTCATTGGGAGCCGCTGCCGGGGTGTAGAGCGTGATAGTTCTGATTTGGATATTGTGGCAGAATACCAGGGAGACATAAGAGAAGATGACTTGTTTGGCATACTGCATGAAGATGGTCTGCAGATAGGCGGGATAGAGGTAGACATCAATCCAATCAAAGAGGCAAAGACAGGTACGCTTGCGTCTTATCTGACAAAGGCACAGGAATATATGGACAGGGAACTTGCCTTTTCGATTGCTGACCGATATATCCTGATTCATGAAACGGATGGGGGATATGACTACAGTATTTTAGGTGAGGATTATCGTGAGATAGATGGTGGTGTTTATGATGATTCCAATGTTACGATTCGTGAGGTGTTGCAGGGTATTGTGGAAGATTTGAAACAAAATCCGGATACCAATGGGGCGAAAGGTCGCATTACAGAGGAGAGCGAACTGGTTCCGGTAAATTATGGGGAGCTGAAGGAAAAGATGGAAGATGCGGAACACATAGAAACCGTAAATAGGATAGAGCCGGAAGTGACATTTACTGTGGCAGAGTGCGGGGAGTTTCCGACGCTGGGGAATTGTTATGAGGGAATAAAGACGGCAGATGAGGCGGTGGAAATCTGGCAGAGAGTGCAGAGCAAAAATCTGAATACCGTGCCAGGACTTGGTATCCATGTCCATATACCGGGACAGGAGGATTATATGGACGGACAGATTGATCTGGTTTCCGGAAGAACGATTGATGTGAGTATTTTGGAATATACTCCGTCCATGAGAAAAGAACCTCATGTTATGGCAAAGGTAGCGGAACTGATTCATCGGCTGCCGGATTATGAAATCATAGGAGATATTCAGCCGGAATTGTTTGTATGGCTTGATGTGCCGGATGGTACAGTAAATGTTTTGGATATGAAGGAATATGGCTATCAGTGGGATAGGATGCTGCCGATGGGGAAAGAAAAGGCAATGGAGTTGTATCAGAAAGGGCTTATGGTGCAGAAGTTATATCCGAATGATACGGAAACTTATGTCCAGGGAGTGGAGGATTTGCAGGGGCATGACGGAATGTTTGGTGTGGAGAAAGGGGATTGGGAGAAGTGGCGGGAAGGGAGAGAAATATCAAAACAGGAGAGTACATATAGGAAAAAAGTGAGATAGTGCTTTATAAACGTGCTGAGATGTAGTACAATTATAATGATATATCTGTAAGGAATAGAGATAAGTGTTTGAGATACATATTGATTGTAAATATTACATCAGATTGCTAACGTAATGGAGAGGTAGAAAATGGACGATAACAAGAGAAATGAAGAAAGAATAACGTCAATATTAGTGGATACTTCCGCTTTTGCTGAGGCTGATAGTGATTTTATTGGTTTGCGGAGCAGACTATTACCTGCATTTTTTGAAAATATAGAAACAAAGGGGATTCTTTTAATTACTCATCCTATACTTGATAATGAGATATATAAGCATATTGAAGATTCTAGCATTTTTAGAAATTATCAGGATTTGGTAAAAAAATTAAAACAATGTAATATTTTACTTGAGAATATAGGATGTTCTGATGAAAAATTATTCCAAAAAATTGAGGAGTTTGATGTTCGTGAATATACTTTTGAAACCTATAAAAATAATTTTGTAGATGCAGTTCGGTTGCCATATGTAAATGCAGAGATGATTTTTGAGAAATATTTTAATTCAATCCCTCCCTTTTCATCGGGAAAAAAGAAAAGTGAATTTTCAGATGCTTTTGTTATTTAAGCGGTTAAACAATATTTATCCGAACATACTAATGAGATATTGCTTGTTGTTAGTAAGGATAGTGATTGGGAAAAATCTTTTGAAAATGAAAGAAATGTTGTAATTTGTGATTCTATTTCGTCTGCAAATAATATGTTAAATAGTATAGATTGCATTCTGGATAATGCAATTGTAGAAAAATTGAATACAAAGATGTATCAAGAAATGGAGAATAGTATCCATTCTTTGGTTGAAAGCGAAAGTTATACCATAGGTGACTATGAAATTTTAGATGATGTAGAGATTGACATTGTAGAAATTAGTGAAATATATAATTATATACCATTAAAAATAACACATTCCTCAATTTTGATGAAAGTTACAGTATCATTATCTGTTGATGGTTCTGGAATTATTCTTAATGAGGATAATTCTTATTGGGATGATGAGGATGGAGTTTATTTGTTTAAGTCATTTGAAAATTTAGTTTTTACAAATGGTTTGGCAGAAATAGATTGTGAGGTGCTTTTGACGTATGATTTTGATAATCCGCTAGAAACAGTACAGTTGGAAGATGTGACTCTAAATAACTCAACTTTCCCAGCATAAGTCACGGAACAATGCCTGAATAAATAAAGGCTGAGATGCTATCCAGTCATTCA
>RAYF01000081.1 GCA_003611745.1 bacterium D16-36
CAACTTATCAATTGGTTTGTGTCCCAGCCTGCATTTATTCAGGCTTTATGCCCTGATTTTGGATGGGAAGTTTGAGAAATAATATATAAAAGTGGTGAAAAATTTGCCAAGAGATAAGGAAATAATTTCAAAAAATATGAGACATATCCGTAGCAAAGATACTTCAATAGAAGTTAAGCTACGGAAAGAATTGTGGCATAAAGGATATCGTTATCGAAAAAATTATAAGGAGTTGCCCGGTAGTCCGGATATTGTACTTACAAAATATAAAATAGCCATATTTTGTGACAGTGAGTTCTTTCATGGAAAAGACTGGGAGGTTTTGAAAGCGAGGCTGGCAAAAGGAAGTAATCCAGACTATTGGATTAAAAAGATTGAAAGAAACCGGGATAGGGATATGGAGAATGATAAAAAACTATTGTTTTTAGGATGGACGGTAATTCATTTTTGGGGAAAGGATATATTGCGGAATATAGACGAATGTATTCGGGTAATAGAAGAAACTATTTGGGACATACGCATTTTGGAATGATATTCTCTTGACATGCTACAGTGTGTGCATATTGTTGAGTTGGCATAATTGGTTATATAAAAAATATAGTTAAATTAATCAAAGCAAATATTTGGAACAGAATTGAGTAAGGAGTAAAGTTATGAAAAGAAATTTTTCTTCAAATCTTAGAGGCAAGGTGAGAAATTTTCCATTGCCTCAAAATAGACCGTTGGTTCCTTTATATGAGGCTGTTGTCAATTCTATTAACGCAATTGATGATAGAAAAAAACAGGATGTTTTGTTACAAGGAAAAATTGAAATTGAAATAATACGTGATAGAACGCTTTTTTCTGAATCCGATTCCAATACTGTAAAAGGGTTTAGAGTTACTGATAATGGAATAGGATTTGATGAAGATAATATGTCATCATTTATGGAAGCTGATTCAGAGTATAAATTAGCTATAGGTGGAAAGGGTGTAGGACGATTTTCGTGGCTAAAGGCTTTTTTGTCAGTACAGATTTCCAGTACATTTAAGGATGATGATACTTTTGTGACAAGAAAGTTTGATTTTAATCTTAAACAAGAGGAAATTGAAGATTCCTTATCAGCTGTAAATGAAAGTGATGAATATAGGACGACAGTAGTGCTTAATGATTATTTGAAGGGATATGAAAAAAATGTTCCTAAACAAATAGATACTATAGCTATGAGAATTATCCAGCATTGTTTTGTGTATTTTCTGTCAGATAATTGTCCTGAAATTGTAATATTTGATCATGAGGCTAGGCAGTCATTAAATCAGATGTGGAGAGACAAATTTTCAACAGATGAAAACACTAAAAAACTTGAAATAGGAAATCAGAGATTTGAATTATTGAATATTAAGATAACGGATAAAACATTTCAACATAGAAATCGTTTGTATTTATGTGCGAATGAGCGTTTAGTTGATAGCAAGGATCTTGAAAATTTAATTGTTGATTTGGATTCTCAAATATTTGATAATATGGGATATTGGTATTTAGGGGTACTTACGAGTAAATATTTTGATGATAGTGTTGACATGAATCGTCTATCATTTACAATTCCGGCTGAGAGTAGCGGACTTTTGCCTGATTATCCCGGCATGGATGCAATTATAAAGGAAACATGTAAGTCTATTGAACAATATCTTAAAGAATATTTGTCTGAAGTAGAAATGAGCAAGAAAGAAAGGCTTCAGAAATATACAACTGAGATAGCACCACAATATAGACATTTAGCATATTATATTCCTGATAAGCTTGCTGCACTTAAGCCAGGATTATCAAATGAAGAATTAGATGATAAGTTATATGTAATGAAAAGACAGTTCGAAAATCAAACAAAGGCAGAATGCAATGACCTGCTAAAAAAATTGGATAAAGGGGATATTTCATCGGAGGAATATCAGAAACAATTTCAAGAAACGATTGAAAAAGTGAGTGATGTTAATATGGCGGTGCTCGCAGATTATATTGTTCATAGAAGAATAATTTTGAATCTATTTAGTAGGGGACTTGAGATTAAAAACGATGGAAAGTTTAATCTTGAAAAATATATGCACCAACTGATTTATCCAATGAGGACAACATCGGAAGATATGCCGTATGAAAACCATAATCTATGGTTATTAGATGAGAAACTCTCTTTTTGTCAGTTTATTTCATCTGACAAACCTTTTGATAATGCTATGGGTGAGGATAGAACAGATCTTTTAATTTTAGATAATCCGGTTGCTATAGCAGAAAGTAAAAATACAGGAAGTACATATGATTCTATTATAATTTTTGAACTTAAGCGTCCGATGCGCGATGATTATAATATGGAGAGTAATCCTATTACGCAGTTGATTGATTATGCACAAAAAATAAAAGATGGAAAGGTTAAAGACAGTAAGCACAGAAATATAAGTACGTCGTCTAATACTCAATTTTATTTATATGCATTATGTGATATTACCCCTACGCTGGAAAGAGTGTTAACTCAAATGGGTTTTACCCGTACAGCAGATAATATGGGTGCATACAAATATAATGATGTGATACATGCGTATATTGAGGTGATGTCTTATGACAAGGTAAGAAATGACTCGGAAAAAAGGAATAAGGTTCTTTTTGATAAGCTAGGAATTCCAAGTGGCAGTTAAATGTGCTTTAACGGAAGGGAGATTTTAAATGTCAATACAAGATATTTTGCCTTATAGGTTGCCGAACTTTAAAAATAAACGTTTATTAGATCCGCACGTGGTGATTGTGGGAGCAGGTGCATCTATAGCAGCATGTAAAACAGATAAAAATGGGAGAGAAGTACCACTCTTAAAAAATATTCATAATATCTTGAGACTTACAGACGAATTAGAGAAGTATAATTTTTCTAACGAGCAGATGGGAGATTTTGAAAAACTGTTTTCAGATATTTATGGCAGAGATGAATACAAAGATTTGCAAGAAAAATTAGAATTTGAAGTATGTAATTATTTTAGTGATTTGAAAATACCAGATGAGCCTACATTATATGATTATTTGGTTTTGTCACTGACGGAAAAGGATGCAATAATTTCATTTAATTGGGATCCATTCCTTATGCAGGCATATAGGCGTAACATAGATGTTGGTAATTTACCTGAGCTGATATTTCCACATGGAAATTCAGGGGTAGGACTATGCAATGACTGTAAAGTTAAGGGGTATGCAGGTTGTCTATGTCCGAACTGCTTTAAAGCATTGGAGCAAATGCCATTGTTGTATCCTACAGGCAAGAAAGATTATAATAGCAAGTCCATTATAAAAAATGAGTGGAATAGAGCTAAGGATGTTTTGTCAAGGGCGGCTGGAATAACTGTTTATGGATATAGTGCACCTGTTACTGATGTTGAAGCTGTGGAACTTATGAAATCTGCTATTAGTATTAGTCAGATGAAAGATATTGCACCGTTTACTATTATAAATCTACCAGAAAATGAAAATGAGCAAAGAAGAAAGTGGTCTGAGTTTTATGATGTAAAAATGGTATTATATTGTAATGAGTTTAAGCAATCATTATTATGGAGAAATCCAAGAGTGAGTTTGGAAACGCTTTTTGATGCAATTCTTCAGGGTCAACCAAGAAGCACTCAAAAGTCGTTTAAGGAGTTTTCGAAGTTAAGAGAATTGCAGGATTATGTTAAAACAATTACAGAGTTTGATATGTGTATTTGAAGTAAGGCTCTTTTTTATATTTCGCAATAGAGTATTTTCGAAATGCATTAATCAAACGTCAATACACTTTAATTCGCAAAATCGACATCCAGTTTTCCGGGAATCCCATTGTATCGAGGGTGTTCAATGACAGATTGTACTTTTTAATGATTTTTTTAAAATCATAGTAGAACATTCGGAAATCTGCCGTATCAAGCAGGTATTTTAATGAAATTACGGTTGCAAACAAATCAGATTTGCCGTAGTTATACAAAGAACCGGTTTTAGGAATCCGTAGTTTTTTATGGGCGTCACAATCCATAATTGCGTTACCATGCCGAACGTTAAAAAGGCGGTTTCCGTGGGCGCAGATATTCCGTGTTTTGGTTAGTATGACCAACATTTTACCCAATTCAGCCCGTCCGATTTGATGGAAATCATTGCATACTAGAGTCTTGCAATGTCCTTTTAAATATCGATACATAGAAGTGATTTCACCGAGAGTAAGATCAGTGGTTAATACCCAAAGAGGAACATCTTGGTACAATGATAAATGATGTTTTATCTGCGGAGATGCATTTTTTCCATATATCTTTTGGTTTATTTTTGTAAATAAAATGCGTATTTGATTTTGACGTTTACCATAATCATAATTGGCAGAATTTTGGTAATTATTCATACTATTTCCATATAAGTCTGAAAAGTGGTATGAGATAGAGGACTTTATATTTTTTTCAACGATTAAGATATATTTCAAAAAAACTTCTCGTAAAGTTGCATTAAAAAGATACATTTGATAAATGTCGTCAAATGTAGTATCTGGTATGTAACGGCTGGTTGTGCTATCTTTGAAGACTTCTTTGTATCCATTGATAAGTCCATAATAACCAATTTTGCTTAGGATATGAATAGCAAAGTTTTCGTCCTCAATGATTAAATTTTTGTTCTTTAAATGTTGGATTTGAGCCTTATAATCCATAAAAGTAGTTCTGTTTGATGCCATAAAAATCTCCTTAAAAACGAAACGGCCCCCGCAGGAGCCGCCCGGGTTACGGGCTTCTCAAGTTTCCGTAACTCATTCACTGGTATTACTATACAACAAAATTGACATTTTGTCAAATAGAATCCAGCTATTTAGTAGTATACGCTGCAAGTAGAAAAGTATGCAGTTTATGATTTTCTAAAAGAAATTGCTCCTTTTTAAAAAACCAGAGGTAACCGTGCCACGGTCACTAAAGTGTCCGAACTGTTATCTTTTCATTTCTGTATGCTGCATGTAAAATAGTTTTACAAGCTAAAAAGACAGCCGCATTGCAACGTGTATAGGATTTGTTTATATCGAATTTGGCGGTCTGTTGCTTGAAAAAGAAGGAAGGAGATGCAGGAGAATATTTTGGATGCTTTAAGATTGGCAAAAAAGCTGGCGGTTCTTGGAAGAATATACGCATTAGGGTTATTAAATGAAGATGAATATACAAAGGTCAAAAACAGAATTATGCGGGAACATGGGACCGTTACCTTTGAGGCTGTATAATTCCTTATAAAATAATTAAAAACTTCATTTTGTACATTGGTTAATATTTCATTATGGCGGTATAGTGAAACCAGAAACAGAGAGTTTCTAAAAATATATATTTAAAGGGAGGAGGAACAGATATGGCAGGAGAAGTGGAAGTTATCAAGGCAGTAGAAGGGAATGGAACCAGACGCAGGAATATGATTGGTAATGGGCTTTCCATTGACCGGAAACGGGTGGCAGCCTATGTGCGGGTAAGCACGGATGGGGAGGAACAGCTACAGAGTTTCCAGTCGCAAAAAGAGTATTATCAGGACAAGATTTCCAAAAACAAAGAGTGGGTGATGGTTGGCATCTACGCAGATGAAGCAATCACCGGGACTAAAACGGTCAAAAGAGACGGTTTTCTGAAAATGATTAACGACTGCATGGCAGGCATGGTTGATGTCATTCTCACAAAGTCCATCTCCAGATTTTCCCGTAATCTGGTAGATACCCTACAATATGTCCGTATGCTCAAGGACAAAGGGATTGCTGTTATTTTTGAAAAAGAAAATATCAACACGCTTTCCATGGAAAGTGAGATGGCACTGGCATTGCTTTCTACCCTTGCACAAAATGAGGTGGAGTCATTATCTGCCAATGTAAAACTGGGCATCAAAATGAAGATGAAACGGGGAGAAATGATGGGATTCAATGGCTGCCTCGGTTATGATTACCACCCGGAAGACAAGTCGATTACGGTTAATCCGGAAGAGGCAGAGGTGGTCCGTGAAATTTATGATATGTACCTCAGTGGATATGGGGCGCCAACCATCGCAAAGGAACTGACCAGACTTGGGAGGAAAAACAAAAAAGGGGAGGTGAAGTGGACAGACAGTGGAATACGTTCGATTATTAATAATGAAAAATACAAGGGAGACCTTCTGCTGGGAAAAACATTTACGGTAGATCCGATTTCTAAACGCAGGCTGGAAAATATGGGAGAGGAAGAGCAATATTATATCAAGGAACATCATGAGCCCATTATTTCGCCTGAAATATGGGAGGCGGCACAGGAGATTAAAAAGAGCCGTTACCGCAGGAGTACCATGTCCGTTCCGGGGACAAGGAAGAAGTACAGCAGAAAATATGCTTTCAGCAGCATGTGTGAGTGTGGGTTTTGTGGAAAGTATATGACAAGACGTGCCCATAACCAGACTACAACACAGACAAAACCCGTGTGGAAATGCCGGACTGCTACCAATTTTGGCATTGAGAACTGCCCGCACAGCAAGTCCATTGACGAGGCAATCATTGAAAATGCTTTTCTGGAGATGTTTCATTTGTTGGCAGATAATTTTGATGATGTGCTGGATTCTGTTATCCGTTCCGTGGAAGAAACATTATCTGATGATGAGAGTGCCGTTAAGCTGCAAAGGTTGGATAAATCGTTCAGTTCTATGGAATCAAAGAGAAAGAAATTGACCGATATGCTCTTGGATGATAAAATTACAAAAGAGGCATACGATGCGAAGTATAATGAACTGACACGGAAGATTAACCAAGTAAAAGGGGAGCGTGCCCTATATTCTGCCAATGTGGAGGCACAGCAGCATATCAGCCGGAGAATGCGGGAGATTCGTGCCTGTATTGCAGAGGCAGATATGTTAGACAAATTTGACAGGGTAGTTTTTGAGAGCATTGTGGAAAAAGTAATTGTAGGAGATATTAGTGAGGATGGCACCATTGATCCGTATAAGCTGACATTTGTGCTGAAGGGGATGGAGGATCGGGTTGTGTCAGACGCAAAGAACAGATATAAAAATTTGAATAAGAAAGTTGTTTAGTTTTGGTATTGTCAAAAAGAAAGGACTGAGGGAAATGAACACTCATAATGACTTTTTGGATAATGCAGTGAATGATGAATTGGAAATGGAATGCATAGGGGATTTGACCACTGATGTGTGTTCGGATATGCAAAACGACACGGAAAAAATGTGTTTATCTTTGCAAAGCGACACACGTTGAGTGTGTAATAATGATGCAGTATTGTGGAAAAGAGAAGAAAAAGTAGGGTTTGACCACAAGATGTTGTGGTTTGAGGGCAAAAATTAGGCTGAAAAATGGCTAGTTTTTGCCCGATTTTTTTGCCTATTTTTAAAGATGCACAGGGGTAAAAAAATGGTTTTGGGAGTGATTTGGAGAAAAACAGGAAAAAAGGAAGGAGGGAGAGAGAATACCAAAACCGGGAACGCAGGTGGAGTATAAAGGGAAAAAATATGTCTCGCTCAAGGAACTCAGTAAAGATATCCAGGTTCCATATTCGCAGTTGATGCACAGATATTATAGGACAGGAGATATTGAGGATGCAGTTTTATGGGCGGCAAAATCGGAGGAAAAGAAAAAATCCTATATCCTATGGAATCGACAGTATGAAAATGTAAACAGTATTGCATTAGCGTTTGGATTGAATGCGGGTTCTATATTTGCAAGGCTGAAGGAAAACGAATCGCTGGAAGAAATCGTAAAAGTCTTGTTGCAAAAGGAAACGATAACTTTCCATGGAAAAGAATATAACGGTATCTCTGCACTGGCGACTGCGTACAATCATGATCCATCAATTATATTTGACCGACTGAAGTATGGTTTTGAATTGGAAAGGGCATTGCTACAGCCAATAAGAAAAATAAACCGACCTGAGTTTGAAATAACCTATCGCGGAAAAGTATATGCCAGTAAAAATGAATTATACCGGGAACTTGGGATTGCCGGAGTTTGCATTCATGAGATGATGACGAATCATGGTACAGATTTTGAAACCGCAGTGGATATTTATTGGGAAACCAAAGTAAAAGCAGGTATACCGGCGGAAGAAATGTTGTCCTATCTGCCTGTGTGTATTATACGGGGCAGATATTATAAGACGGTGGTGGAACTCGCCAATGAAATAGGTATCAGTACAAGTGCGTTGGCAACTTATAAGTACAGGCATGGGTGTGAAGGAGTTATAGATACTTTACAGGCGATGCAGCTTGAAACCAAGGAGGGATATATTTTAAATGGCAAGGTAAAAACTTATAAGGAGCTGATACAGATGGGATATACCTCATCAAGTTATAGGCAGGTTCCGAAAGCGAGCATACCTGTATACCCACAACTGCAAAAGTATGATTTTACTGAGGGTTGCGTTGATGTGATGAAAATTTATGAGGAGGTAAAACAGGAAAAATTAAATATGGAGCAGGGAATGCAGATGAATATGTAGGCAATGGAAAGGATGGTGGTCTATGGATATTAAGCAGCAGATAGAAAAGTTCGATGCAGAAAATAAACCATTCTATATGGTTGACCATGAAGATGGTGTTTACAGTTTGTGTCTTCCCCTTAGTTTCTTAAGTGAGGAGTACAGAGACTTTGGACAGGAAGCATTTAATCAGTATGCTATCCGGGCAGGCGAGCCTGTGACCGATGGCAGATTTTATACGCATGGAGATGGTCATGAATGGAAGTATGTGTTTGAAAAGGCATTTGAAGGTGAGGAGAATCTGAAACAGATTACATTTGATTGTGAGGCCGGAGGGTTCTTTTGTTACTCTCGTGATTTTGATGTCCTTGCAGAGTATGGCAGGCAGTTCCGTGAAATTTGTATGAACGAACAGGAATTTACGGAACTTGTATGTAGTGCATTGTCAGAGGACAGGCAGCCTGTAGAGGAAGAGATATCAATGGAAGGAATGACACCTTTTTTCTCAGCAGTAGCAGAACTTGCAAAAAGCAAGGGATTTAAGATAAAAGGTGTGCAGGGTGGAGCGTTAACGCTTACCTTAAAAGAAGAGTTTGCAGTCATGGTGGATGAATCCGGAGCAATCAATTATCATCCATATGATGAAGTCTTTGATATCATGCAGGAGGTTTCAGAACTGAGAAAAAGCATTCCGCTGGAAGACACAGCACAGGGGATGCAGATGAATATGTAAGGCGGTACTTATTTTAGAAAATGAAATAGGTGCCGCCTTATTTTTGTTTGTGGAGGTAGAAATGTCAAAATTATTTTGTTTAAGTCCGGGACTTCGGATACTGGAAAGGCAGATGCAGCAACCACCGGGATACAGACCGAGAGGATATGGCATCTGCATCATTGAGGAGATGGACTGGAAAAGCCGGGGCAACTATTCCGAAATCGTGGATTGTGTTATCAGTCGGATGCAGTTGGAACATCTGAAGAAAAGAGTGGAGGAAATCTTCACAGAAGTGGATAAGGAACTGATTTTTCGAAGCATGAAACACAGAAATGATTTTTATTCCCTGCTTATGGGAAAGAGATCAAAAACATTACAGCACACACCAAACTATGCTGCTGCTGTATTTCTTTTGTCTGCGGATGAAGAACTCTGGGATAAGGTATGCAAAAATGTGTTGGATACCGGGATTTACTTTGACCGGGTAAGGCTTGGAGGTGTGACGCTGGTACAGTATATATTATTCCATGCAGCGAAGGATGTTTATAACGGAACCAAACATATCCGATTGTCGGAGCTGACTGACCGGGATTTGATACCCGATGAGATACTCAGACTCATCGTGAATGCCTTTGTCATCGAGAAGTGTGGAGTGGAAATTGTAAAGCAGGAGGTGTGGAATGCGGATTAAGGTGTTGAGTGGAGGAAGAAAAAGTATCGAACTGCCTCTGTCAGATGCGGAATTGAATTCTCAGATGAGGCGGATTGGCATTGAGGAAACGGTACCTATGTGCAGGCTTGTGGAAGTGTCAGAGAAAGATAATCCTCTACAACGGTTCGAGGGGCAGACTGTAAACATGGATGAAGTCAATTTCTTTGCCAAGAGGATGGAAAGCCTGACGGAATATGAAAGAAAAGTTCTGTCAGCGTATGCTGAGGATTATGGTGTGGCTGCCATGCAGGATTTAATCAATCTGACTTTCAGCATGAAAGGTCTTTCACTGCTTACAGATTTTTCAGATGCCAGACAGGTCGGGGAACGTCTTTATTTGGATGAATTCTTGGGAATATCAGAAGAAGAAAAAGCGCAGACCAACTTTATCGAGTTTGCGGAAAAGACCTTAAAGGAGAGCCGGGTGGAAGTCTTGCCCTATGGTGTCTTTGTAAATCATGGCTTTGAAATGCAGGAAGTGTACAATGGAAAAACATTTCCGCCCTTCGTTGCATCAGATGAGACTGTGGCAATTGTCGAGTTACAGAACAAAGCCGGAGATACGGAGTATCTGTACCTGCCAACGGATATCAGTTCTATGAACAAGGTAAAGGAGCGGTTGCAGGTGCAGGATTATTGGGAGATGGAAGTAACCGGAATTGAAAACCTTCGTTTGCCGGATATCCTTGTACCGATGCCGGAAAACATTGATTGTGTGGAAGCACTGACATTATTTAATGAGACATGTCAGGCGGTAAAACGTTTTGATGAAGTGCAGATGACGCAGCTTGCGATGGTGGTAGAATTTACCGGATTTAGTAGTTCTACTGAGGTGACAAGTATTGCAAGACTGCTTGGGGAATTTGAAGTGAATCCTTTCGTACACAATGATGAAGAGTATGGAAAGTACATGGTGGAAGAGTCCGGGTTATTTGATGTGGATGAGTTATTGCTCCCTCATATTAATTATGCAGCCTTTGCAGCGGATAAGAGACAGGGAACACTTGTGCAAAGTGGTTATGTAGAAAATGGTTTTGTGGGAGCCACCAGAGAACTTTCAGAGTACCAGCAGTATAATGGAGAGTTTGCTGATCCGTTAGAAATTGATGAAGACTGCTATGAAACATTTAAACTTTATAGTCCGCTGACAGGAAATTTATTTGAAGGTGGCTGTGAGCAGGGAAACTTATATCGTAGCGATCTGACACCGTATGCGGAGGAAATTGCAGAAGCCATTGAAAATGAATATTGTGTCGGGGAAGAGCCAAGAGGTCTCATGCATTACTTTGATAGAAGTCTGGTGGTGGCGGCGAAAGTAATGTCTGCATATCCCAAGGTAGAGATTGTGGATGGAGAGTTATATGGTGTGCTGGAATGTAAAGTCAGTGAAGCATTAACAGAGCATGATATTGAAGTGTTAAAGGAATATTGGACCGGACAGATGAGTGACGGATGGGGTGAAGGCTTTGAACAGCATCCGATTTCAGTAGAGGACGGAGAAATCTATGTCAGTTTTTGGAACAGCGAGAATTTCTGGAATGTTATGACCGAGGAGGAACTGATGGGAGGACAGGTTCAGGGAATGGATATGTGCTAATAAATATATTGAATCCGCCTAAAGAAAAGAATCAAGGAGATTGAGGAAGAAGAATCATGTTAAGAAGAGAAGAAGTAGAACGTGTGAAAGAGCAGTACCCGAAAGGTACGCCCATTCGTCTTTACAGCATGGAAGGTGAGCAGACAGTGCCGCCGGGGAGCAGGGGAATTGTTGACCATGTGGATGACATCGGGCAAATCCATATGAAGTGGGAGAACAGAAGCTGCCTTGCATTAAATGTGGAGGAAGACCGCTTTGAAATTATCACACAGCAGGATGAATTATGTGAAAAGAAGGAGCAGGAGTTTATTTACAAGATAAATGAAATCTTGGATAAGACAGACTTCCTGCTCTTAAACACGTCCTGTAATACGGAGAATACATCTTATGCTGCCGAGAAGCTCCTTGCCATGCATCAGGCATTCGAGGAAGTGTATGGAGAAGGGTATGTGGATGAAAGCTATGGTATGATTATGATGCCTGCGGTGGTAAGAGGAAGGGAATCCGGCATACAGGCCCTTGCGTTGGTAACACTGGACTTGGAATCATCCGGTGAGCATTGGGGTACTACATTCCTTACACCGGGAGGACCATTGGTGCAGGGACATGCAGAGCTTACGGAGGAGCAGAAGCGTGCCATCAGGGAATACTATATTCCTTACGATTATTGGTACACACCACTCGTGGAACGTGACCACCATGTGAACTTTACGGATATGCCGGAGTCAGTTGCAGATATCCGCAGGCTGGTGGATGAATCCTTGGTGACAGGACAGGCACAGCAGATGGAGGGACCGAAATAAAGGAGAGGAGGAAATAATTGAATAGCATTATCAGTTGGGTAGGCGGTAAGAAGGCACTCCGTGACCTGATATACCTGAGAATGCCAAAACACTATGACCGCTACATAGAAGTATTTGGCGGAGGCGGATGGGTTTTATTTGGAAAGCCGCCTGATAAATGTATGGAGGTTTACAATGATTTCAATTCGAATCTTGCAAACCTCTTTTATTGTGTCAAGGAAAGACCGATGGCACTGCTTCGGGAACTGTCTTTCCTGCCGCTTAACTCCAGGGATGAGTTTGTGACACTTCGGAAATTCCTTACGATGGAAGAATTCAAAAGTGAGCATCTGGCAGAGGAACTGGAGATAGCAACTCATTTTCTGAAAGAGCCGGAGGCAGCGGAAATTTGTGACATCCTTATGGAACGAGCAGTAGTCGGGGATGTGAAAAGGGCGGCGGCCTTTTATAAGATTATCCGCTACAGCTATGGAAGTGGCTGTACCTCTTATGGGTGCCAGCCATTTGACATAAGGAAGACCTTTACTATTCTCTGGGAGGCAAACCGGAGGTTAAAAGATACCGTGATTGAAAATAAAGATTTTGAGGCACTCATCCGTCAGTATGACAGACCGAATGCCTTTTTTTATTGCGATCCACCGTATTTTGAAACCGAAGGGCATTATGAAGTGGTGTTCCGCAAAGAAGACCATGTGAGACTTAGGGATACGCTGGCAGGCATCGAGGGGAAATTCATGGTCTCCTACAATGACTGTGAGTACATCAGGGAATTGTATCAGGACTTTCAGATTGAAGCGGTAACACGAATCAACAATCTGGCACAGCGCTATGACAACGGAAGTGAGTTTCCGGAGGTGCTGATTGCCAACTATGACATGGAAGAAAGAAGAAAGAGCCTGCCGATGCAGATGAATCTGTTTGAAATGTTTGATGAGCAGAAGACTTCTGTGTGGCATGGCAGTAGCAGGAAGGAGGACGAAGATGGTTCAGTTAGTGGAGATAACAGGAGTGCTGAATGAAAAAGGCTGTATTGAAATTCCCATTGTATTGCTTGCACAGACAGGTATTCATACCGGAGAAGAGGTAAATCTGATTTATCTTGCCGCAGGTGAGAAGGATTACCGGAATGAATCAAGGGAATTTATGTTAAAGAGAGCAGGGGAAAATCCGCTTAAAGAGCTGCAGAGTGGGGAAACGGAGTTGAAACTGCCGCCACAGTTGCTTGCAGATGCACACATTCCCTTGGATGCAGACTTGGACATTGTCTGCTTGGATAGAAAGATTGTGATTCTGCCTACGGAGGATGTGGAGTCAGAGGATGTACCCAAAGAACTTCTGGATATTTGTGCAGAGCTTGGCATCCCCAGAGAAAAAGTAAACATTGTTTTGCGTATGACCGAGGAGGGAAGCGATGAAAAAGCCGGTGTATAAGCTGTTAGATGAAAAGGGCAGGGTACTGATACCTCTTGAAATGCGACAAAAAGCGGAGATGGAGAAAGGGGATATCTTAAAGGTTTCCATAAACTCCGGGAAGATTGTCATATCCAAGGTAGACATTTTAGAGGTAGGAAAGCAGGATGCAGAAGCTGTGGAGGCTTATGTCCATGCAGCCGTAAAGACCATGAGCCATGAAAAGCAGGTGGCACTTGCCGCGAGGATTTTGAAACTTGCACAGCAGGAGGGAGGAGCGGATTGCTAAAAAGTAAATACAAGGCCTTTGAAATTCAGGATGACAAGGTCAGTGAAACGGTGGTGGAAGGAAACCTGATAGCCATTGCAGATTTTATTAAAAATTGCAAGGAAGGGAGCATTATCACCATCCACACGTTAGATGGAGAGCCATTTTTAATCGGGCTGTCCAAATTATTCCTGTATTGTGAGGACAATGAGTTCCTAAATAATCAGTTGATACCGTATCTTCGTGGGATATGAATGGAGAAGCAGTATGAAAAACATATATTTTCGTGATGGAATCCTTATCTACTATGGAAATCCGGCAGGTTATCTGTCAGAGGGAACGGTAGTGTTGGATTCCATTTTTGATAAAGAGGAAATCATAGCTTTCCTGTCCGGGAAAGAAAAGCTGGCAGTGGAAATAAGGTCAGGAGTCTATGACCGTCTGTCAGAGGGTGGTGGGATGGAAATGACAGTGGAAGCGGCTAAAGGAAGGAGGATAAGAATCTATCAGCTTAAACAAGACAGTCCGTTTATGATGCGGTTTATCAGTCTGGCAGAAAGGGAAAAGAGAGGCTTTGAAAAACCACAGCAAAAGGAGTATGCGCTTGTTTACGAGGGAGAGGTGGATACCTTCAGTCTGGAAGATGTCTGGGAGAAGTTTGGCAGAAGGGTGCCAAGGGACTTTGAAGGACATGCATTATCCATATCTGATGTGGTGGAGTTTTCGGACGAGATGGCAAGCCGCTATTTTTATGTAGAGCCGAAAGGCTTTGCGGAAATTGTATTTAAATCAGAATAGCCGGGAGGCGGAAAGGAAGAACATGGCAGGAAAAGGAACAAAAAACAGTCAGCAGAATACACAGGGCGAAGCACAGTCCGAACAGGCGAAACAGACACAGCCTCTTGATTTTGATGTACGAATCCAGTCCATCAAACCAAATGAGTCCATCAAAGGTACCGCAAGTGTGAACATTAACGGAGCCTTTGCCATCAGAGGAGTCAAGATTATTGAGGGCAGCAATGGATTATTTGTATCCATGCCCAGCTACAAGGTAGGGAATGAGTATAAAGATATCTGTTTCCCTATTACACCGGAATGCAGAAAGCAGTTGAACGATGCAGTCCTTGGTGCCTATGAACAGGCACTTACCCAGAGCCAGAACAGTATGGCAAAGCATCATGAAATGCAGCAGGCACCGGAAGGTCAGGCAATGGATATGACCGGTATGTAAAGAAACCAAAATAACCAGAAAAATAAAATGAAATTATATGGAGGAAAAATCAATGAGAAAGATGATGAACAAGGTAGCAGGAAACATGAAGGTAACCGTAGCAAAGGCAGCAATGTTGTTAAAGGATAAGAAGGGAGAGAACTATGTGGATACCGCAGTGAAGATTTTGATTGCGGTGGTAATCGGTGCCCTTTTGCTTGCCGGTTTGTATGCCCTCTTCGGAGATGTGGTAATGCCTACCCTTACCAGAAGAATTCAGGAAATGTTTAACTACGCAGGCTAAAACGAAAAGAATTTCTAAGACTGTGAAGGACACAGCCTAAGAAATTCTAAGTTTCGTTTCGGAGAATCTCAGGGCGATTCTCCACAGTAGACAACCTAAAAATAGAGATATGGAGGAAGAGAGTATGCCGAGAAACGCAGCTACACAGAATAATAATACAGAGAACATGGAACAGCAGGTACCTTTTAAGGTGACCATCACAGAGCATAACCCGGAGAGAGGTGTGCTTGCCAATGCAGATGTAAATGTGGCAGGCATTATGACGATCCGCAACGTGAAGATTAAGCAGGATGACTATGGTCTTACCGTGACCATGCCCCGAACTAAGATGCCTCACACAGAGCAGTATAAGGACTCCGTGTATTTTGCGGACAAGTCCATGAAACAGCAGTTTGACATGGCAGTAGAAACAGCTTATCAGGAGAGTGTTCAGACACAGACAATGGAACAGGATGAGCCGGAAGAGGGCATGGAGCAGGAAGAAGATGCCGGCATGAGCATGGGAATACAGTAAGTGGAAGGGATGATAAGGCTTGCCCTATTTTTTCTCATTCTGTCTTTGGCGGCAGTTTCTGATATCCGAAAGCGAATGATTCCGGACTGGATGCCGTTTTTTATCGCAGGGGTAAGTCTGTTTCCATCGGAGCCGGTTTATCTGACAGGTCTTCTTGTGGCGTTACCACTACTTGTTGCAGGGATAACTGTAGGAGGTATCGGAGGAGGAGATATCAAGCTGACAGGAGCCTGCGGATTGGTGCTTGGGTTTGAAAGAACTCTTGCTGGACTTCTGATGGCACTAAGTTTTTTGTTACTGTTTCATGCAGTAAGGCAGTGCGTAAGGAAAATAAGAAAAGCGAATTGTGTAGCAGAGAAGGAACAGGCATATCCGCTTGTTCCTTTCTTACTGCTGGGGATGGTAATAAGTGTTTTAAGTCTTTTGTAAAATAGCATTTCTAAAACCTTGCAAAAAACTTTTTGCTTTCTATTGATAATATTTCGGTATGCCGATATAATAGATAGAGAGGAGGAAGAGGCGATGGTAGAAAGGTTATTGAAGAAACAGAACATGACAAAATACCGACTTGCGGTAGAAGCAGGTATTCCTCACGCTACACTGAATGATATATGCAGTGGAAAAACCAGACTGGAAAAATGCAGTGCAGAAACGGTATATAAATTGGCAAAGGTATTGGGCGTTTCCATGGAGATGCTGACAGTTGCAGGAATACAGAATGCAGAAAGGGAACGTGCCTACGAATATGGCCTGCCGGAATATCTGCAGCATGATTTAGATGCCTACAAGGAAGGGTTGAAAAACAAGTCTGATTTATTAGATTGCCTGTGGGGAGAACTGTACGGAAGCATTAACATAGCAGAAATTAATGATGGAGCAATTACACGGGAACATGCAGAATTTTTGCGAAAGAAGTATCTTTTCGGAGGAAAACATGACAGGAACGATTGATTTTACAAACTGCAAAAAGATTTTAGGAAGAGCATACAATGGTGCTAACGGAAAGAAGATTGCAGTGGAATATAACGGAAGAGAGTATATGCTTAAGTTTCCACCGTCCGGTGCGATGAAGCCGACAGAGTTGTCCTATACGAACAGTTGTATTAGTGAGCATATCGCAAGCAGTATTTTTAATATGATTGGTATCAAGGCGCAGGAAACCCTGCTTGGAACCTATGAAGTAAGTGGGAAAGTGAAGGTGGTATGTGCATGCCGGGACTTTACGGAAGACAGGTATCGGCTGTTTGACTTTTGCTCCATAAAAAATACCATTCTGGATTCTGAGTCCGGAGGAAGCGGAACCGAACTGGCAGACATTATGGATACCATAGAAAAACAGCAGTATGTGGAACCATCCATTTTGATGCAGCACTTTTGGAATGTCTTTGTGGTAGATGCCCTGCTTGGAAATTTTGACAGACACAATGGAAACTGGGGCTTTTTGTATGATGATTCTACAAAAGAGGCAAGCCTTGCTCCGATTTATGACTGTGGAAGCTGTCTGTTGCCACAGGCAGATGAAAGGATTATGGAACAGGCACTGGTAAATGAAGATGTGATGAATGCCAGAATATACCAATTCCCAACATCAGCAATTAAGTTAGACGGAAGAAAAATTAATTACTATGATTTTCTGATGTCAGCAGAGGAGCCGGAATGCAATGCCGCAATACAAAGAATGGTTCCGAAAATCAACTTGGAGCAGATAAAAGGGTTTATTGATGAAGTACCCTTTATTACCGAGTTGCAGAAAACTTTTTATAAGAGGTATGTATCTGCAAGGTTTGAACAGATTTTAAAGCCTGCTTATGACATGGTGATGTCAGAAAAGCAGGAATTGTCGGAACCGAAAATGACAATGTAATAGATGGACTGTAAGGACACCGTAAAAAATGCGGTGTCTTTTTGGTTTGCGCGCCATGGGCGCGCTCTAACGGGTGAAAGTCCCGAACACGCCTAGGCAACGAGGAAGTGTATAGCTGAACAGCAAGGGTGTCCATCGCGAGGTGGAATCTGAAGGAAGCTGTAGGCAAACCCTTGGTCCGACGGACAG
>RAYF01000082.1 GCA_003611745.1 bacterium D16-36
CATGTTAAAGTCTGCCTGCCCCAAAGATATGTCCCCATATCCTTCTGGCATTCGTCCGTTTTTACCGTGGCAGTATGTCATGCATCCCTGCCTTGGTTCGCGCGCCCCCGCCGTGGCATGTGTGTTTCCGGCAGGGGCATCTTGAAAATTTTTAAGGATTGTGCAATCCTTTATTAGAATTTTCAGGGTTGTTTTACTGTTCAGCTGTCAATCTTCTTTTCACAGTGCCTCCAAATATCAGGGCGCCTGTCCGGGACGGTTTCCCGCACCGCTGCTGTGCCTCTTCTGTGCGTCAGCGAGATTTATATTACCACGCTTTCCACATCTTGTCAACAACTTTTTTTTACTTTTTTTATTCTTTTTTGCTGTGAAAATGTTACTTAACTTTTCGACAGCGAAAACTATATTACCACCTATTTAACCTTTTGTCAACATATTTTTTGCATTTACACGGAAATCAATACGTATCCAGTTCCTTAATATAGTATTAGAGCGTGCTTGAAAGTCCGCCCGCTGCATACGCAAGCATGGAAAGCAGTTTTCAAACACGCCCTAATATATCAGTACACTTTATTCCCTATATATTACTTCAGAAATCAAATACTGCTGCATCCCAGACAGGAATCAGTATACTTATTTAAACTTTATCTTTGAATTTAATCCTTTTCTCCTGAAAAGTTTTTTATAAGCTGCCTTTTTTCCTTTTGGCACCTTAACTACAGCATTTTGCGGAATCCCCTTAAACACATTGGCTCCAGTTCCACCATCTGTAAGTTCCGTTGTCTTAAATACTAAATTCTTCATCTTACTGCATCCTGCCAATGCTTGCTTTCCTATTTTAGAGACATTGGATGGAATTGTAATCTTTGAAAGCTTTTTGCAATTATAAAATGCCTTTGCACCTATCTCCTCTACATCTGTCCCCAATTCTGCTTTCTTTAAATTTTTACAGCCACTGAAAGCCCTTGCACCGATTCTAGTAACTCCGTCACCTATTTCAACACTTTTAATATGTGTATTATTTTTAAATGCGCCATCTGCTATTGAAGTAACATCGTATGTAATCCCTCCTATCCGGACTGTATCAGGTATCTTAACAGAAGACTTATTTGTTTTCGGCTTATAATATTCCACTGTACCAAACGTATCATCTGAACCTGTCACAACATACTGCGCACTGGCATTACTGATAGAAGCCCCTTTCTCTGGCACAAAAATCGGAGTATTGTTATTATTGTCATCGCCATTGTTATTTTCATTATTATCATTGTTATTTTCTACATCCTGTGTAGCATTGGAATTAATATCATCCCATGTCGGGTTTTCCGGGCCCACATCATCATTTATTTCTAAATCACTGTCATCCGGGACTACTACATCATATGGCGGATAAGGACTTGCCGTTGGCCTTGGCGTCGTAACCGGCACCGGTGTTCCCGTTGGCCTTGGTGTCCTTATCGGTGTGGCCGTCGGAGTGGCCGTTGGGCGGACTGACGGACTGACGGATGGGGTAACGGATGCACTGGCAGACGGGCCAGCAGAGGAAGATGCTACTGGAGTTGCAGTCGCTGCCGGGTCTGTATTCTTTTCCGTTATCCTATTCGTTGTCAGATCTAATGTATAAAACTTTGGCATGGAATTTTCTGTGACATACCAGATAATTTTATTTCCAATGACAAGCGGCTGACAATCCGACAAGCTGCCATTAACTGTCTGCACACCTTCCGGATGGTTCCCTGCACCATCCAGTTTAATAAACTGCAACGTGTTTGTTCCCTTGGCATCCGGATTTGTATCAGATGCCTGCTTTAAATCATATTTTTCCCAAAGCATTACAAAGGAATTATTTGATACTTTTACCAAAATAGGATTGGAGACGGAGCCAAAATCACTAGAGGTATAAGATGTTATCCGCTCAGTTTGAACATATGGCTGAGCAAAATCAGAACGCGGTACTTTGCCCAGATAAATGTTCCGCCCATTCCCGTGAAAATCATTTTTTTGGTCTACAGACTGAAATGCTGCCAGATAATGGCTTCCAGAGATTTCAAAACCACCGACAGCAGCCCCAGTATATTCTTCATTTGCATTTCCCCCTAGGGAGCAGACTTTCACCACACTGCAGGCGTCCGCAAAGATATCTCCGCCTGCCTTAGCATTATAACGGAACAGCATCAACGAACGTGGGTCATCTGCCACGTGGTCAAGTGCGGTAATCTGGCCATTGTCCACTTTAATAAACTGGTTGTAAGATCTATTTACACAGCCTATTTCCGGGAGGTTAAGGCTTCCCATGTATGCTGATTTTAATACACCTGTTTTCTCATTATAAGAAAATGTTGCGTTTGCCTGATGATTGACGCCGTCATTAGAACGGTACATCCTGTGGCTGGTCCTGACATATATCATATCCTGATACTCACAGAAACGCAGACTTCCCGAAACAAACGGCATGGTAGTATTGACATCTGATAAACCCGCACTTTTTAACTTGTTCCAGTTTTTATCGTACTGAACAATCCGAAATACTTCTGTGTCATTGTTTTCATCTGAATTTGCCTGGCCAAAGACAATGTAATTGTAATCGTCACCAGCATAGAATCCGCCAAAAAGAGGCAGTTCCATGGGAATAGTCGTCTGGCTCCCCTGCAGGGCAAATGTTGAACTGTTGTATGTTTCTACAATTATAGAAGAATCCACTGCTTCTACACGGGTGATGCTCCCATCGCGATTCTGATACAAATAGGACTTTACGTTAGATGCCCAATTTCCACTGTCCTCGTAATAATCCTCGTGATGTATATTGTGAGAAACAAACCCTGTCGCTGCATTTACAACAGGCGTATGCTGGCCTCCCAAAGATAATAACAAAACTGCTGCCAACAGCACTGCAATCCGTCTACACCATTTCTCCTCCATTCTTATACTCATACTCTCCCTCCATTTTTCCATACTATCGTAATATCCATTTTTTTACAGTATACTCTGCATGTGTTTTATTTTTGTGGCAAATATCAAAATAATTCTGACATCCGCAAATCCTCTTTTATTATACGATTTTCTCCTCCTCTTTTCAATAGTCAAATACCCCGCTGCAGAGCAATGGGGGCATGCGTTTGGCTCGTTGCGTACGTGGGAATAAAATTGACAACTTAGTATTCTTTATGCTATATCCCTTTCGGGATGGTTATGGTACTTCTGGTTCCCTGCCCCTCACTGCTTTCTATCTGGAGCTTATATTCTTCCCCATAAAAGAGTTTAATGCGCTCATTTACATTTCGGACACCATAACCCCTTGTCTTAAATTCTAATATGGACGACAGCAGCTCCGGCTCAATCCCAACACCATTATCCTCTACATACAAATATATTCTTTCCTCATCCATCCGCCCAGTAATTTTAATAACCCCCTTTCTGTCCTCAAGCAAATCAATCCCATGCTCTATCGCATTTTCAACCAAAGGCTGCAGCAGAAGGTTCAGCGTCTGATAGTTTAAAATATCTTCCTGAATGTCCAATATAACATCAAAGGAATCATCATGCATACAGGATTGGATTTCAAGGTACGATTTCATATTTTCCAGTTCCTGCCTGATTGTCAGCACATTGTTCCCCCTGTTCAGCGAAGTGCGGTAAAAAGAAGAAAGCGCCAGCGTCAATTTACTGATATCATCCTTTCCAGCCTCCAGAGCCTTCCAGTTTATCAGCGAGAGCGAATTATACAAAAAATGAGGATTAATCTGAGCCTGCAGGGCACGCATCTCATACTGCTTCTGTAACAGCTTCCCCTCATATACCTCATTGATCAAATAATTAATTTTATCAATCATACTGCCAAAGCCACGGATCAGACCGCCTATTTCATCTGCAGCATCGCTTGTAACCCTAATTGTCATATCACCTTCTTCTACAGATTGCATATTCTGCTGCAGCTTCTCAATATCCCTGACAATCAGCCTCGAAAAGATAACGGAAGCCAGCATGGATATCAATATACATGCCGCAATAATTCCTGCCGTAATAACAATCAAGCCCCTGCCGCCCTCCGCTACAATCTGGTTTGGCCGGTACAAAAGAACCCTCCACCCCCTGACTCCCATGTTGTCAGAGACAATCGTATATTGGGACGCTGCTCCATTCTGCACCTCCCCAAATTCAGATAAAAGCCTTTGTTCCGAAAGCGCATACCCCTGATTCTTCTTATTAAAATGGACACTCTGATATACCGGATGATTCTGCTCGTCATAAACACACAGCCCATAATTATTATGAAAAATCTCATCAAATCCTGAAAATAATTCTTTATAGCTTACTTCCAGATACAAAATGCCCCTACTGCCAGACTGCTCCAGAATCGGCATTGTACGGAATAAAAACACTTTTTTCTTTTTCGCATCCGCCTCCCAGCGTATATTCTGGCCGAAGCCCCCTTTTTGATACCATTCTTCCTGCTCAATATCCCGAATTGGCGCCACATTCTGAATCAAAGCCATCCCATCCATAAAAGGCATTTTGATGTCTGTCAAGAGCAACTCCACCCTCTGCTCTTCTAAAAGCTCCAGCGCCTTAAGGCCGTTGGCTGCCTCAAACAATTCCGCATGAACTCCCATCTGCTTCAAAAGAAAACGAATTCCATTTCTTTCTATTTTTTCATCATCTACAATCAGTATTTTTATCATAATCCCCACTTCTGTACACATCCCCTGTTGCAGCCAAAGAACTAAAGCTCCTCCAAACTTACATTATATTATGCAAATCCTTGCCACGCAAAAGCTGTGAAACCAATTACATCTCAACCTGCTGCTTCCTATACCAAAAAACACTGGCTTTTTTAAGTCAACTATTTTTATAGTAAACAAAGCAAAGGACGCAAAGTATCCCTCTACGTCCTTACATACTTTTATTCTATTTTACACGGTATAAGCCAATCCGTAAAGCTGCTTTGCATTTATCATGCCTGTTTTACTTTACAGTCCCCGTTTTCCAGATGTCCCTGTCGTATTCTGCAATTGTGCGGTCAGAAGAGAAGAACCCTGCTTTGCTGATATTTATTAGCATCTTCTTCGCCCAGCTTCTGCGGTCTGCATAATCAGCAAACATCTTTTCCTTAACTGCCACATAATCAGCAAAATCAGGGAATGTCATAAACCAGTCTTTCTCTAAAAGCTCATGGTAGAGCCGCTCCAGATGCTCCTTATCCCCAACAGAAAGAAGTTCTTCACTGACAATAAAGTCCACAGCCTCTTTCAGCATTTCATCTTTATTATAGTAATCTTTTGAACTATAACTGCCCTCCTCATAACGCTTAATAACAGTATCGCTGTCCTCACCAAAGACATAAATGTTTTCTTTTCCAACTAAGTCAGAAATTTCCACATTTGCACCATCTAATGTGCCAAGCGTAACCGCGCCATTTAACATAAACTTCATATTTCCTGTCCCGCTTGCCTCTTTGGAAGCCAAAGAAATCTGTTCAGAAACATCACATGCCGGTATAAGCTTCGCTGCTTTGCTGACATTATAATTTTCCACCATAACTACTTTCAAGTATGGATTTACACTGTCATCCTTTTCAATCAATTTCTGCAGGCAGAGAATCAAATGAATAATGTCCTTTGCTATCGTATATGCCGGCGCCGCCTTTGCGCCAAAAATAGCAGCAATCGGTGTCTCAGGCAGTTTGCCCTTCTTGATTTCAAGATATTTGTGAATAATATAGAGCGCATTTAACTGCTGCCTCTTATATTCATGCAAACGTTTTACCTGAATGTCAAAGATTGCATTCGGATCTATTGTAATATTCTGTGTCTTCTCCAGATAATCCTTCAGTTCTTCCTTCTTCTTCATCTTTATGTCAAGAAGTTTGTTTAATACCACTTCGTCCTCTGCAAACTGTGCCAGCTTTTCTAATTCGTCAGCATCCTTCTTGTAGCCGCTGCCAATGCACTCAGTAATCAGTGCAGTTAAATCCTCATTGCAGTGCATCAGCCATCTTCTAAATGTAATACCATTCGTCTTGTTATTAAACTTTTCCGGATATAATTTATAAAAATTATTTAACTCACTGTTTTTCAAAATTTCCGTATGCAGATATGCCACGCCGTTTATGCTGTAGCCGTAGTGCATATCAATATGTGCCATATGGACACGCCTGCTGTCATCAATAATATATACAGATGGATCATCATATTTCCTGCGGACTTCATTGTCCAGCATAAAAATAATCGGAATGAGCTGCGGAACTACCTTCCATAGATAGTCAAGCGGCCACTTTTCTAACGCCTCTGCAAGAATAGTATGGTTTGTGTAAGCACAAGTCTTTGAGACAATCTCCATTGCCTCCCCTATGCAGATTCCATGTTCCATCAGAAGGCGAATCAACTCCGGAATTACCATAGTCGGATGGGTGTCATTAATCTGGATAGCAGCATAATCCGCCAAATCATGGAGGTTAGATCCTTTTGCCATGCATTCCTCCAGAATATACTGTGCACCTGCTGAAACCATAAAATACTGCTGATAGATTCTGAGGAGCTGCCCTTTCTCATCGCTGTCATCCGGATACAAAAATAATGTCAGGTTCTTCTCAACATCGTCCTTGTCAAAAGATATCCCATCCTTTACCACATTTTCATCTACATTGCCAATGTCAAATAGATGGAGCTTATTTGTCCTGTTCTCATACCCTGTTACCGCAATATCAAACAATTTCGCTTCTACCGTATGGTGGCGGAACTGCACTGTATAGCTCTTCCCAGTATCAGTAAGCCAGCTGGCCCCGGTAATCCATGGATTTGGATATTCTTTCTGCAGGTTATTTTCAAATACCTGCTTAAACAGCCCCAGATGATAATTTATCCCAATGCCATCGCCATTAATCCCAAGTGTTGCAATGGAGTCCAAAAAGCAGGCAGCAAGTCGTCCCAGACCGCCATTTCCAAGAGACGGCTCATTTTCAATCTCTTCGATTTCGTAAATACTTTTCCCATTATCGCTAAGTTCTTTCTTTACGGTATCAAAAATACCAAGATTAATTAAATTATTTGATAATAGTTTTCCAATTAGAAATTCCGCTGAAATGTAGTAAACTTTTTTCTTTCCCTCATTACTCTCCTTATCCTTTGCCATGTCCTTTGTCATCTCCAACAAAGCAACATATAATTCCTCATTACTGCACTCTGAAATTCCCCTGCCATATTTTTTCTCTGCAAATTCCTTTAACATACTGCTGCCTCCTCCTTAAAGCTTGCTGGTCACTTTCCACGCCGCAATATTATGCTGCAAATTATTACACAAAACAGAATTCTCTGCCCTGAAGCGTGTCTGAAAATTCATTCGCTAACACACTCTGGCAAAAAGTGAAAATTATCAATTTTCAATCTATATATTACTAATTTGTGGAAAATTTTTCTATATGCTTTTTTTTAGATTTATATTAATTTTCTTTTTCTTTTTTCTATTGTTCCGCATTTTTAAAAAATCATTACATATATTGATAATAAAACTACTTAAATCGCTTCTGCTGCAGAATAACTCAATCTAAAATATTTTAGTTTTTCTTGCAGTCTACGGACATATGGAGGATTACTATGAAACATTTTTCTAAATTTTTTTCAGAATACCACCTTCCGCTGTCATCAGAAAAGGCAGTCCAGAATCAAAGAAAAAAACATACTTTATCAAATGAAAAAATTGACAATGAATTGAATAAAATTAACGCGTTTATCCGCAGCGGGCTATTCGTCCTTTCTGCTATTCTTATCTCCAGTATCGCTATTGCCTATGGCCAGAAAAACTTAATGACTAACTACACTTCCACCTCTGGAAACCGGATTTCTAACAAAAAACTGCCTATTTACTGCGTAGAGCAGAACGAAAAAAAAGTAGCGCTTAGTTTTGACGCGGCATGGGGAAATGAAGATACTGCAAAAATCTTAGAAATTTTGAAAAAGAAGAAGGTCCATGTCACCTTTTTTATGACTGGCGGATGGATTGAAAAATACCCCGATGATGTCAAAGCAATTGCCAAAGCAGGACATGAACTTGGCAACCATAGCGAAAACCATAAACAAATGTCTACGCTCTCAGCCGAACAATGCAAAGAGGAAATTATGAAACCCCACGAAAAAGTGAAACAGCTGACAGGCATGGAAATGCGGGTTTTCCGGCCGCCATACGGAGATTACAATGATACGTTAATTGAGACAGTAAATAATTGCGGATATTATCCAATCCAATGGGATGTTGACAGCCTGGATTGGAAAGATTATGGCGTGGAATCTATCTTAAACACTGTCTTAAACCACAAACATCTTGGAAACGGCTCCATCATCCTCTGCCACAATGGCGCCAAGTATACAGCGCAGGCATTGGAACAGCTGATTGACGGCCTGCAGGGCAAAGGCTTTAAACTAGTAAAAATGTCCGATTTGATTTATCAGGATAATTATGAAATCAATGTCGAGGGACGGCAGCATCTAATTTCAGAAACCCAGCCTTCGGAGGCAGCGCAGGAATAGCTAGATAAAAGAGGGCATCATCCGGTGCCCCCTTTGGTTACTCCTCTTCCTCTACCGGTTTCCATGCCTGCCCAAACTCTACATCTTTAAATAATACAGTCAATCCGGTAATCTGTTTTAAACGCAGTATTTCATCCTTATCCATGCCAAGGTGTTTTGCAATCCATGAATCCGACCTTCCAATCTCATGAAGTTCATTAATAATATTGCTCATCAAATCCACATTATGGCTACCTCTTGCCCTGTTGTGGCGTATCGTGCTCGCCATACGCTCATCAATAGGCTTATCAATTATTGTAACCGGAAGCATCCCCTTTTCCCTGTCATAAATATCCTGATAATCCAACATAATGCGGTAGCGATGGAATCCATCTACGATAATATATTTGTCATCCTCTCCTGAATAATAACAGACAATCGGCATGGTGTAGCCGTCTTCCTTGATGCTGTCATATAACAGCTTCATCTCAGGCGGCGCAACAGAGTTTGGATTATATGAATTCGGTTCTATTTTTTCTATTGGTACTGCAACTACATTGTATACTGGACTTGTACATGCCATCAACTAATCTCCTTTATATTTCTATACTTTCTCTTGATAGAATCAATACGTTTTTGCTGCTCCCTTGTAATTCCAAAGCCCATAAAGCGGCAGATATGGTCGTTTTTCAGAATGCAATAACACATCCTCTTCCAACTTGGGACATCCTTTGTTGTTTTAATATCATCTGTATGGTCAGGAATTTTACTTGTGAAAACAATACGGGATTTTTTATTTAAAGTATAATTTGATACCCCATTTCTTTTTATCTGATAACCATGCTCAATCAGTTCTTCTATGGTCTCTTCATCCAGCCCTCCCCCTGTCCTGTGCCAGAATTTGATGGAAGAATTAAATTTTTTAACGTAATTATTTCTAAGGCGGACCGGCAGGGTATCTAAAAGAAACCTCGTATATGACTCCCATGTATGCCCCTCCGGAAGCGCGATACTCCGATACCCCATTGCTTTGGAACGCGCATAGATGCATGCAAAATTTGCCCCCTGCACCCTTCCCAACAGTTTTGCCCACATTTCCGGGTCTATCACCCGGTAAAGGTTCAGGCTGTCCTTGGCATAATCATTAAAAGGAGAAGAAACCCGCATCTGGGATACATTCAACCCAGCCATATAATACAAATCATAAATATGGTTATAATCATATCGGTAGAGATAATTGGCATGCCAGATATCTTTTAATGACCAGTCATATAATGGGGATGCACACCACACATCCTTAAACTGCCTGCTAATCCAACATTCATCTTTATAGCCGTATTTTTTGTTAAGAAAACCGCTGTACCGCTGCAGGGACTCTTCCGCACGAAGCCCTAGAAGGCAGACCGTCTTTTTTCTGCCATGCGCCTGCTTATACCATCTGCCAAACTGTTTTGCCAAATCTTCCTGATGCATACGGTACTTATATGTAGTAATCGGATTGTTTTCCATATTAATTACATACTTATGTTTGGGCATTGGCCGCACCCACGCCTCTTTCTGGGTATCATCCCACGGATACCAAAACATTTCATAACTGCTCAGCGCAGTACGGGTTGCCATAGGAAGGCACACCCAATACGGCTCCACTTCCTTCTCAATTCTTTTAAATGTCCTTTCGACATACTCTGTTGTTACGCTGTACTGTGCTTCAAAATCCTGATGGAATACACCGATTTTTCTATCGGGATAATATTTCTTTTGATAATCCAAAACTATATTCAGCAGTAACCCACTGTCTTTTCCGCCGGAAAATGATACATAGATATTGTCAAATTCATTAAAAATAAACTCCAGCCTGTCCCATAAGGCATCCATAACATTCTGCCCTATATATTTCCGAACCATTATCATCCCCCCAAAAACGACAAAATCTGACATTTATTTCCAAATATACCATAATTTTCCAATTTTTTCAACTTTTATAGACTGCAACTTTAATACATACAATACACTTTAATTATTCGTGGTAAGCCCAGAAATCCCTTCATCCAGCAATTTCCCTGTTAGTTCAATGACTTCCTCCAAAGGCATTTGAGGTTTACTTTTTCACTGCAACTATGCCTTTTAAGCATTTTTAACAATATAATATAAGCATTAGACATTTTCAAGGTATCGTAATAAGATAAAGTAAACGCAAAACATATGAGTTAACCTTTTGTATTGAGGTTGCTCTCACCGCAGATAAAAAATGAAGGAGGTCTTAGTATGAAGGTAAATAACAAGGAAGAATTTGACAAGTCGAATGTGCTCGGATTGGGCGATGCCAATGCGGCGTTTGCGGAGTATTTTATCGGCAATTCCTATCTAAATCCGCTGACGAACCCGAAAGAATGTGCCGTATTTCTGGCAAACGTGACGTTTGAGCCGGGCTGCCGCAATAACTGGCATATCCATCATGCAAAAAGCAGAGGTGAAAAGTTATGTTTAGCAATAGGGATTTAAGGAGACTGATTGTCCCTCTGTTTCTGGAACAGCTTCTTGTTATACTGGTGGGGCTGGCAGACACTTTTGTCATTAGTTATGCCGGGGAGGCTGCGGTGTCCGGGGTGTCACTGGTCAATTCCTTCAATACCATTTTTATCTTTCTTTTTACGGCACTGGCGTCGGGCGGCGCCGTGATTGTCAGCCAGTATATTGGCGGGGAGAAAATGGAGATGGCAGGGGAATCTGCCAGCCAGCTTTTGATGGTCTCCACTCTGTTTTCAGGGGTGGTTATGGCTGTGATCCTGCTGTCGGGATGTCCGCTGATGGGGCTGTTGTTCGGAAAAGTGGAAAGCGATGTGATGGACGCCTGCATGATTTACCTGCGTATTTCCGCTTACTCTTATCCGGCGCTTGCTATTTATAATGTGGGGGCAGCGCTTTTCCGCAGCATTGGAAAAACAAGCACGACCATGAATATTGCCATCTTTTCCAATGTCATCAATGTCGTTGGAAATATCATTGGTGTGTTTGCCTTACATGCAGGGGTGGCGGGAGTAGCAGTTCCCTCCCTGATTGCAAGGACATTTTCGGCAGTCGTGGTGACCATTCTCTGCTTCCGGAAGGGAAACGGTGTTTATTATAAAAAGCGGTGGATTTGTCATTATAATGCCGGGCTTTTGAAACGGATATTAGGGATTGCGGTGCCAAATGGTGTGGAACAGGGGATTTTTCAGTTTGTCAAGGTGGCTTTAAGCAGCGTGGTGGCGCTGTTTGGCACGTCGCAGATTGCCGCCAATGGCATTGCCCAGAGCATCTGGTCGCTGGCGGCGCTGGTCTGTGTGACGATGGGACCGGTGTTTATTACGGTGATTGGCCAGTGCATGGGAAGCCGGGACACGGAGCAGGCAGAATATTATTTCCGGAAACTTCTGAAAATAACGCTTCTAATTTCTGTCGTGTGGAATGTGCTGGTATTTGCCCTAACGCCTCTGGTTATGCAGTTTTATGATGTGTCGGAGGAAACAAAAAAACTGACAATCATTCTGGTTCTGATTCATAACATTTTTAACTGCATTGCCTTTCCTTTCGCAGACCCGCTGGGGAAGGGAATGCGTGCAGCCGGAGATGTCAGGTTTACTATGGCGATATCCCTTGCGACGACGATTGGCGTAAGGCTTATCTTTTCCCTGCTGTTTGCCATTGTGATGGATATGGGAGTAATCGGAATTGCATGGGCAATGTGTCTGGATTGGTGCAGCCGTGCCGTATTTTTTTATATCCGGTTCCGGAAAGGAAAATGGAAACAATTTCAGTTGATTTGAGAATTTGAATAGTCTCGCCGTAGGCGAGCCATTGCAAGTTTGGCAGAGCCAAACTTGTGGGATGAGGAGGAATAAGATGAAAATTTTAGTGATTGAAAGCAGCCCACATAAAAAGGGGTCGTCAAATTTGCTTGCAGAACATTTTATCAGAGGGGCAGAGGGCGCCGGCCATGAGATTACGGTATTTGATGCCGGGCATGCCAAGCTTCATCCATGCCTTGGCTGTGAGGCATGTGGAATGGCTGGACCCTGCTGTCAGAAGGATGATATGGCAGAGTTAAAGGGACAGATATTGGGCACAGACATGGCAGTGTTTGTGACGCCACTGTATTACTTTGGCGTATCAGCGCAGCTGAAAATGGTTATTGACCGTTTTTACAGTTTCAATGGGGAACTGACAGGGAAGGGGTTAAAGACAGCGCTGATTGTGGCATCCTGGGATAATAAGGAATGGACGATGCGGGAAATCAAGGCGCATTATGAAACATTGTGCGAATATCTGCACTTTCAGGATCAGGGACAGATTCTGGGAACGGGCTGCGGTAATGTTTCGATGACGGCATCGACAGAATTTCCGGGGAAAGCCTATGAATTTGGAAAGTCGTTGTAAGGAATTGGCCTGAAATTTGACACTATCTTGGAGACATTTATTTACAGAAATGGGGATGATTATGGAACTGCGTGTTTTAAAGTATTTTTTAGCAGTGGCGAGGGAGGAGAATGTCACAAAGGCAGCGAATCTGCTACATATTACCCAGCCTACGCTTTCCAGACAGCTGATACAGTTAGAGGAGGAACTTGGCACCAAACTTTTCCAAAGGGGCAGGCATAATATCTTGCTGACGGAGGAAGGGATGCTTCTCAGGCGCCGGGCGCAGGAAATTGTGGATTTAACGGAAAAGACAGAAAAGGAACTGACCCATGGCTCAAAAACGGTATCAGGGGAAATATCCATTGGCTGTGGTGAAACACAGAATATGAAACCGTTGTGTGAAATGATCGCTGCTTTTCAGGAAAAATACCCCGAGGTGGTGTTCCATATATATACTGCCATTGCAGATGATGTGACAGAACGCTTGGAAAACGGCGTACTGGATATGGGGCTTTTGCTTGAGCCGGTAGAAATCAGCAGGTATCATTTTGTAAGGATGCCATTGGAAGAAAAGTGGCAGGTTCTTATGCGGAAAGACTGTCCGTTGGCAGAAAAGGAAAAGATCTGCCCTTCTGACTTGGCAGGGCTGCCCCTTATTATTGCAAGGAGGCAGTCGGTACGCAATTTACTGGAGAATTGGTTTGGTAACGTGGCGGAGGGAATGCAGATTGCCTCAACCTGTAATCTTTCCCATATCAATCAGTCAATTATGGTGGAAAGTGGTATAGGAGTGGCATTGGTAATGGATTTTTCATGTAATGACCAGACATTATGTTTAAGGCCTTTGGAACCGGAGATTGTAAGCGGCTGCGTATTGGTCTGGAAAAAGAACCAGGTGCTTCCATTAGCTTTAACGAGGTTTATTGATTATATGAAGGCATCTTTGGCATTGCCGACAGAAAGGAGGAGGGGGAAAATATGACAATAGAGGAGGCAAGTGAGCGTTACCTTATCCCCCTTGATATCCTGAAAGAATATGAAAGCTGGGGATTGTGCGACACTGTAAAAAAAGTAATGGGGGCATGGGAATATGATGACAGGGATATTGAACGGTTAAGCATCATTATGACATTGTATGATATTGGCTTTGAAAAGGATGAGGTAGAGAAATATATGCATCTGTTATTGAAGGGACAATCAACGGAAACGCAGAGGCTCTCCATGCTGAATCAAAAAAGAAGCGAGACGCTGGATGAAGTTCATTTTAAGGAAGCCCAGATCAGCCGGCTGGATTATCTGAGACATAAAATCAGGAATGGAGGAAAACGATGAATAAAAAAATAAGGACAAAAAATAAAATCAGTGCAGTTCCGCTCCGGTAAAAAAAGTGTGGCATCTGTCAGTAAAACAGGAATCATCCGTGCGAAAAAAGCGGGAACGGAAAAGATAACAGCAGCCGTTCGGATGGGAACATCCAGGAGCAAACAGAGAAAAAAGACGGTCTGGATGAAGGTGCGGGTGGTGAAGCCCCAAAATCCATCTGCAACAGACAGGCCGGCAAATACGGCAGTACCAACGGATACACCATCTCTGGATAGCGGTAGAATACTGATAGCGTATTTTACAAGAAGCGGCAATGCGGAAACACTCTCTTACTTACCATCTGGAAAATGCAAAAAGCCATGGGGTAACAAAAGAGGAAATGGCAGCCATTATTACACACGTGGCTATATATGTCGGCTGGCCGAAGGGCTGGGCGGTTTTTCGTCTGGCAAAGGATGTATGGAAAGAAACAGAATGAAGCAGGTGCAATTGTTTTACAAAATTTATTTTGAAAGGATTGGAGGAAAAATATTATGAATAAGGGAAAGAGAATATTATGGATGAATCTGATGCTGGTGTTTGCGTTGGTTGCAGGACTGATATTTCCGGCATCAAATGTAAGCGCTGCAGGTAAGCAAAAAAAGGAAACAAAAAAAGTGTTGGTTGTGTATTTCTCAGCAACAGGAACAACAAAAAACGCTGCAGAAAAGGTAAAAAAAGCGACAGACGGAAAATTATATCAGATTAAGCCTGCAAAACAATATACATCTGCGGATTTGGATTACAGCAACGATGGCTGCAGGGCAAATAAGGAACAAAATGACGAAAGCAGCAGGCCTCAAATTAAGGGAAAAGTAAAGAATATCCGCAAATATGATGTGATTTTTATAGGCTATCCGATATGGTGGGGAAAGGAACCGATGATTATCCGCACCTTTCTGGAATCCTATAATCTGAAAGGCAAAAAGATTGTACCATTCTGTACCAGTGGAGGAAGTGGAATCTCTGGCAGCATGAAAGGAATCCAGGCCGCAGCAAAGGGTGCAAAAGTAATAAAAGGCAAGGACTTGACGGATTCGTCTGCTAAAAGCGCACAAAAGTGGGCGGAGAAAAAGATAAAATAGGAAAACCGGATTATGGCAGGAAGATTTGCAGTGAATTACAGGAAAAATTGATGGAAGGAAGAAACTTAATGAAAATTTGATAGAAATGTGAGTGTGATTGTGGTATTCTATTGAAAATACAATCGGGACTTGGTGGTGATTTATTGATGGATTTAAATGCAAGAGCCAGAAAACTAAAAACAGATATACCAGCTTTGTTTTTATCCTTAAGGGATAGAGATACACCTATGCCTGCTAAAATATTTGCAGGTGTAACGGTGGCGTATGCATTATCTCCAGTTGATTTAGTTCCCGATTTCATACCAGTGCTTGGGTATTTGGATGATGTGATTTTGTTGCCGATGTTGGTAGCATTAACTATGAAATTCATTCCAAATGATGTACTTGAAAGAAACCGTAAGAGCGCAGAAGGTATGTGGAAAGATGGCAAACCTCAAAAGTGGTATTATACAATCCCTATTATTTTTATATGGTTGATTATAATTGTATTGATATTGAAAGCAATCGTGTGAAACAACTTCAAATTTGTTGAAACAATCATTACCACAATCACAGCTAAGTCAAATACCCCGCTGCAGAGCAACGAGGCATGCCCTAGTTTTAAGCGAAAGTTGGGGAATACCACTTACACCGTCAAAGTACATTTCAGTAAAGACTCATATTAAACAGACAAAAAGAAGGTGAACATATGACACAAGATATTATTAATATCCAAAATGAAAGAAAAGCTGCATAGGACGCAGTATAAAATGGTTTCCTACTACGAGAACCGAGGAATAGGCAACACCAAACCACATACAATAACCAAGAAAGGAAGTGATACTTATGCCAGCATTAGCACAGGAAAGACTCTATACCATTGATGATATTTATGCCTTGCCAAACGGAGAGCGTGCCGAGCTGATTGACGGCCAAATATACTACATGGCGCCGCCTAATCGCAAACACCAGACAATAGCCAGGGAACTTTTCACTTCAATAGATTCCTACATCAAATCAAATGACGGTTCCTGTGAGCCGTTTTTTGCCCCATTCGCTGTGTTTTTGAATGAAGATAATACAAATTATGTCGAACCGGATATATGCGTTATCTGCGACCACAACAAGCTCACAGATAAAGGCTGCTCTGGTGCCCCGGACTGGATAATCGAAATCGTATCACCCAGCAACCGGCCTGTGGATTATTACACAAAACTTTTCAAATACCGAGCCACTGGTGTTAAGGAATACTGGATTGTAGACTATGAAAGAAGCCTGGTCACTGTATATGACTTCCAAAATGACAATGCAACAAATTATACCTTTTCCGATGATATTCCTGCCAGTATATACCCTGGGTTCTGTATCAACCTTTCCACCCTGAATATATGAATCTTACGGCAAAAAGGGCATACGCTATCCGCATATGCCTTTTCCAATTATGTAAATTTTCTACCCTATAAAGGATACCACCCGTTGCAAGGATGGATTTTACTTTGGCAAATAAGTTCTTTATAAAATATCTGTAAATCTTTTTCATACCCCCTTGCATCAATCCCCCAAACAAGATATACTACAAATAGGAAAGTAGGAATTTCCTACTTCCAAACAAAAAAGGAGATGATACTATGCTGGCCGAATTACGCCAGAAAGCTCAGGTGACGATACCAAGAGAAATCATTGTCAAGCTCGGCCTGTCAGAAGGTGACAAACTCGATATTTTCGAGAAAGACGGTTTCATCTACATTATGCCGGTAGTAGTCTACCCAAAGAAATATTTGAGCGAACTCAAAGAAGAAATCAACGATGTAAAAGCAAAACTCGCATCTGGGGAACAGCCGGTCTTTGACAGCGTGGACGCCCTGTTTGACAAATTGGAGACGGAATAATGGCGTATGAATTTACCTTTACGCCTCGTTTCCAAAAACATTTTAAGGGTCTGACCGCACAGGAAAAGAAACAGCTTAAAAATAAATTGAAACTTCTAGCTGAAAATCCTTCCCAACCGTCGTTACGGACCAAACGCATCCAAGGTGCCACGGATTTTTTCGAGTGCAGTGTCAACATGGACATCCGCATTATCTCGTATTACGAAGGCGATAAAATGATTATACTGGTGGACGTAGGGCATCATGACATATTAAGGCAATTTTAGGCAGCAGGGCGGTACGCTATGATGGTGTATCGCTTTTTGTCGGAGGGTTTGTCAAGTAAATTACTCAACTTTCCCAGCATAAGTCACGGAACAATGCCTGAATAAATAAAGGCTGAGATGCTATCCAGTCA
>RAYF01000083.1 GCA_003611745.1 bacterium D16-36
CAGAGTTCCTCTGGAAAGCCGTTGTTGTCTGGCGGCATATCTTGTACTTCTTTTTAGGCGTATCATACTCTGTGAGGACAAAAACAGAAACACAGCCGGACGCAGGCACATTGGAAAATGACGGATAACAGGGAGTTATCGTTAAATAAACATTGTCTGTAAATGGTGACATATTGATTCGGGGCAGTAATGAATATATATACTGAAAATTGATTTCCGTGTCCTTTCTCGTTTTACTGTTTACATATTTCTGAAGATGTATTATAATCTGTTTCGTAGCATATGAAAAATGCATATATTATATTAGAGGCATATGAAAAATATATGGATATAAATTTTGAGTATTATAAGATTTTTTACTATGTGGCAAAATATGAAAATATTACGAAAGCCGCTGCAGCATTGGGCAGCAATCAGCCCAATGTCTCACGTATTATGAAGCTATTGGAGTCCCAGTTAGGCTGCCGTCTGTTTGTCCGCGGGGCAAGAGGAATCAGCCTGACAGAAGAGGGGGAATTGTTGTATTCCCATGTGGAAATTGCATATAAACAGCTGCTTGGCGCACAGGAAGAAATAGGAAGACAGGGTTCATTTGGCGGCGGTACAGTCGAAATAGGAGTAACGGAAACGGCACTGCATCTTTATTTGTTAAATGCCCTTCATCATTTCAGGCTGGAATTTCCTGAAATCAAGATAAAGATTCATAACCATACAACACCTGAAACGATACGGAATCTTATCAGCGGAAAATTGGATTTTGCTGTTGTCACAGATCCTTTTGAACTCTCTGAAACAGTTTCGTGCAATAAAATAATGGATTATGATGAAGTGCTTGTAGGCGGGACGCAGTACAGAGCCCTAAGTGAAAATGTATTGGAATTAAAAGACATTGGGAATCATTCTCTAATCGCATTGGGCAGGGAAAGTGCCACATATCGTCTCTATAAAGATTTTTTTATAGAACATGGTGTAGACTACGAACCTGATATGGAAGTTGCAACATCAGACCTTATGCTGCCTCTTATTGAAAACAATTTCGGAATTGGTTTTGTTCCCGAAGCCCTTGCCCTGCCGCTGTTGGAACATGGAAAGCTGGTACAGATGCAGATAAACTGCTGCATTCCAAAACGGTCTATACAGATGATTGCGGATACAGGGCGCGGAAAAAGCCTTGCAGCAAACACACTTTACAAATATTTAAAAAGGGGCAAAAAATGACATTACAGCCAGCTATTCCAAACCGCCCCTTAATCTTTCATAAGCTCTAAGAATGTATCTTCCAGCGTTTCACATGCTTCATAAAGTCCTGTCATGACTATATTGTGTGATACCAGTAATTTTGCGACATCATTCTTTTCATTGGTGTCAATCCGGATTCGGATCTCCTGCCTATCCTGTGAAACCACATGATATCCATTTTCCAGAAGAATTTTTTGTGCAGCCTCTATATCCAGGCCTTCCAGTACATAAGTAATTTGTTTTTCTTGCTTATCATCGTGGAGATCCATAAACTGAATGATTTCCCCTTTCTTGATTATGATTGCCCTGTCGCACATTTTTTCCAGTTCATCCAACAGATGGCTTGAAATCAATACAGTGATATTTTTCTCATTTGCGATTTTTCTGATATATTCACGGACTTCATAAATGCCTTCCGGATCAAGTCCGTTGGTGGGTTCATCTAATACCAAAACATCAGGATCTTTTAACAAAGCCTGGGCATTACCCAGAACAGCACAATTAGATAAATAAAAGGCGTAATAGTGGTATTCAGGAAACCCGGGAACGTATACGCACCGTATGCCATTCCTCCACCCAGAACCAGCACCATAATTAGTCCTATCAGGAACTCTCTTTTTTCTAATAGTTTTTTAAGTTCCAGAAATGTAATGTTTATTGTCTTCTTCATGACATTGGCCTCCCTTTTGACTTAGAGCGTGTTTGAGAATGAATTTTCAAACACGCTCTAGTCCCATTATAAGCGTTTTCGGTTTCCGTGCCCGTTTTTTTCTTAAATGGGCATAAATCTGTCGCAAACGTAATGGCATTAAGCAAGAACAGCAAGTGAAACGAATTCGTTCTTCCATTTTTTTTCATTTGTGTTATACTTAGAGCGTGTTTGAAACAGAAGTGACAAATATATCCATCAAGATAGAGATGATGGCAAGTTGAAAATGATTTTCGTGTACTAGAGTGTGTTTGAGCCGCAAAATGCGGTATGGAGGTTATGATGGGAAGAGAAGATTACAATGAAGCTTTAAAAATAGGAAAAAAGGATTATCATTCACGGATGCTGCGCGGTGCAATGCCGACGCTGCAGGTATTAGATGATATTATGCCGGAGAAGGGGGATTATTCAGAAGTACCGCTCGGGCTTGTGCAGATTCCTGCAAATCAGATTGTGGGGACAAAGACAGTGGGCAGGAGCAATTCTTTTGCGGCAAATTTTATGCCAATTCTGTCAGAAGATACGGAATTTGCTGCTAAATGGGGCCACCTGAGTGAAAGCCATCTGGAAGAGGGGATTAGGGATCCGATCAAGGCATATGAATACATGAATAAGTTTTATGTAGAAGAGGGAAATAAACGTGTCAGTGTTATGAAATTTTTCGGGGTGGTTTCTATTCTGGGAAACGTTACCCGTATTGTGCCTAAGCGCACAGAGGAGAAGGAAAATAAGATTTATTACGAATTTCTGGACTTTTATCGGCTTGCACCGATAAATTATATCTGGTTTTCTGAGGAAGGGAGCTTTGCTAAGCTGCAGGAGGTAGTGGGGAAAGAACCGGGGGCTGTGTGGACAGAAGATGAACTTTTAAAGTTCAGTTCGATTTATACAAGGTTTTCGGCGGAGTATCAGGCAAACGGCGGAGGTAAGCTGAAGATTACGGTGGGGGACGCTTTTCTGGTTTTTGCCGGCCTGTATGGGTATGATGCGATTGATGAGAAGACCACAAGTGAGATAAAAGAACTGATAGTGAAGAGCTGGGAAGAATTTGAGCTTTTGCAGGAGGATCAGGAGATTGACCTGAAGATGGAGCCGACCAAGGAGAAAAAACCTCTTTTAAATATCCGTCTTCCGCTCAGTTCCACGAAGCTTAAAATAGCTTTTATTTATGAGAAGACGCCGGGGACTTCTGCATGGACATATGCACATGAGCTTGGAAGGCTTCATCTGGAACAGGCATTTTCTGATGAGGTAACTATGGTCAGCTATGAAAATGGGACACAGGAGAATATAGATTCTCTATTGGAGAATGCTATAGAATCAGGATGTAATCTTATATTTACCACAACACCGTCTTTTGTCCAGGCAAGCGTGAAGGCGGCAATTGCAAATCCAAAGGTACGCATCCTCAATTGTTCCCTGAATACTTCCCACCGCTATATCCGTACATATTATTCAAGAATGCATGAAGCAAAGTTTTTGATGGGGGCGATTGCAGGTGCAGTGGCTGACAATAACAGGCTGACTTATATTGCGGATTATCCGATCTGCGGTTCTATCGCAAATATCAACGCATTTGCATTGGGGGCGCAGATGGTCAACCCGAGGGCAAAAGTTTATCTGGAATGGTCAACCATGAAGGATGTGGATATAGAGGAGAGGATTAAAGAAGTTGGCTCTTCCTGTGTCTCTGGAAGGGACATGATGATTCCAGAGGAGGCTTCCCGTTTCTTCGGCATTTATCACAGAAGAGAAGGGCATATGCGCAATCTTGCAATGCCTTTGTGGCATTGGGGGAAATTCTATGAACAGCTGATCCGCACGATTATGGATGGAACATGGAAATATGATGACAGTTCTTCGGCAACGAAGGCGATTAACTACTGGTGGGGGATGTCTGCCGGGGTTATTGATGTTGTGTATTCTAAATATCTGCCGAATGGGACAAAGCGTTTGGCAGAGCTTTTGAAAACAACAATCAGTTCGGAGGTATTTAACCCATTTTCCGGCGTATTGTTTTCACAGGATGGCGTGGTTGAGGAAAATCCGGATAAGACTCTTCTGCCGGAGGAGATTATGACAATGGACTGGCTGGCAGAAAACGTGAGTGGGTCGATACCAAAAAAAGAAGAACTTAAGGAACAGGCAGAGCCAGTGATTAAGGAGCAGGGAGTAAAGATAAAGGAAGGTTAACAGTTCTATGAAGATACTTGCAATTGCGGACGAAGAATCAAAATATTTATGGGATTACTATGAAAAAAGTAAGCTGGAGGGAATAGATTTAATTATTTCCTGCGGCGATTTGGATCCGCATTATCTTTCTTTTCTTGTCACCCTTTCATCTGTTCCGGTGCTGTATGTCCATGGGAATCATGATGGGAAATATGAGAATACTCCGCCGGAGGGGTGTATCTGTATTGACGACCAGATTTATGTCCATAATGGCATAAGGATTATGGGGCTGGGCGGTTCTATGCGTTACCGCCCGGGACCTCACCAGTACACGGAGCGGGAGATGAAGAAGAGGGCGAAAAGAATGTGGCCGAAGATTTTATTGAGGCATGGTTTTGATATTTTAGTTTCACATGCGCCTGCCTTTCAGATAAACGATGGACGTGATTTGCCCCATCAGGGATTTCAGGTGTTCCGGGCGCTGATGGAAAAATATAAGCCCCGATTTTTTCTACATGGGCATATCCACCAGTCCTATGGAAAAGAGTATAAACGGTATGACAAGTATCAGGATACCCATATTATCAATGCCTACGAGCGCTGTGTATTTGACTTTGAGGACGAGAATTTGAAAGAGCATCTGCGGTAGGACGGGATATTCTTCTTTTTAAATATTTGGTTGACAAGGGGGCGAGGCAATTTCGCCCCTAAATTATTGCGTTCCTTTAGCCTCCCTGAAGTCGGTTTTATGAATATAACTTATCAAAAATTGTTTTGCAATTTTTGATAAGTTATATCATAGGAAACAAAAAACAGTTTCCTATAATTGATTTGCGGCACAAAAAGCGTGTGCCTTTTATCAAAAATTGTTTTGCAATTTTTGATAAGTTATATTATACTATGGGTGATTTATGCTGTTGCTGATAAAAGGCTCCAGAGAGTCTTTGCCAACTGTTTAACAAAGAAAGGATTTTGTTTAGATGTTTCAAAATTTATATCCCGATGAGGATGCAGACTCGGCATATGAGATTGATTATCAGTCATATTATGATAAAGGGTACCGCGGTATTTTATTTGATGTTGACAACACGCTTGTGGAGCATGGCCAGCCGGTTACGCTTGTGGCAATTGCCTTATTTGAGGAGTTAAATGAGATGGGGTTTAAGACATGTATCATTTCAAATAACAAAGATGAAAGGGTAAAGCCACTAGCGGATGCACTGGAATCAGATTATGTCTACAAAGCAGGAAAACCGTCTGCAAGGGGTTACAATCAGGGAATGAAGCAGATGGGGACCACTCCTGCGACAACGCTTTTTGTCGGCGACCAGATTTTTACGGACATCTGGGGGGCAAACAGGGCAAATATACATTCTATTTTGGTAAAGCAGATAGCACGCCACGAGGAAATCCAGATTGTCCTGAAAAGGTTTTTGGAGAAAATTGTCCTAAAAGGATATTATAGAAAAAAAGAAGGCGCAGCAGATTAGGAGATGGCACATGGATGGACAGCAGTATATTACATTAAAGGATGGCACGCCCATGCCAAAACTCGGCATGGGAACATGGTGCTTAGGGGACTATCGGAGTGAAAGGGATAAGGAAATCGATGCACTGCGGGCAGGGCTTGATGCCGGCATAGAAATGATTGATACGGCAGAAATGTACGGCGAAGGAAAGTCGGAGAAACTGGTCGGGGAAGCACTCAGAGGGTATAGGAGGGAGAACTTATTTCTGGTTTCCAAGGTGTATCCCCATAATGCCGGAAGGGCGAGGATATACAGGAGCCTGGAGGGTTCTTTAAAAAGGCTGGGGACGGATTATCTGGATTTGTATCTTTTGCACTGGAGAGGTTCTGTTCCTTTAGGCGAGACGGTGGAATGCATGGAGGAGCTTGTCAGGAGTGGAAAAATCAGGCACTGGGGAGTATCTAATTTTGATACATCGGATATGGAGGAGCTTTTTCAGGAAGAGTCAGGGGCGAATTGTGCAGTAAATCAGGTTTTGTACCATCTCGGTTCCAGAGGGATTGAATTTGATTTGATGCCGTGGCTTGGGGAGCGTGGCATCCCTGTGATGGCATACTGTCCTCTGGCACAGGCAGGGGCTCTGCGTAAGGAGATAATGGAAAATCAGGTACTTCGGGAAACTGCTTCCCGGTACAGCATTACGGTGATGCAGCTGCTTCTGGCCTTTGTGATGCAGCAGGAAGGTGTGGCAGCAATTCCCCGCAGCGGCAGCAGGGAGCATGTCTTAGAAAATGTGGAGGCAGGGAATATTGTTTTGGAACCGCAGGATCTGCAGAGGATTAGCGCGCAGTATCCACCGCCGGATAGGAAGCAGCCTCTGGATATAGTATAAAAAGGGCACAGACTTCGCTTGTGCCCTAGATAGAGTGTGTTTGAAAATTGCTTTATCGCTGGCAAAACCCATATTTGTTTTTTGAAGACATCTGGAAAAAGACAGACGGGAGTTATGGAGAAAATAAGGAGAACAGCCATATGGATTTTACAAAAATTACGGCTTGTGGAGAATGTTGTGTAGGATGCAAGAAAAGAGATGATGGTATCTGCCAAGGTTGTATAGAGTCCGATGGATATTGTACAGAATGGGAGAAATCTAACGGTTGTCCAATACATAAATGTGCAAAGGAGCATAATGTACAATTCTGTGGATTGTGTACGGAATTTCCCTGTGAGTGGCTGGTCAAAAAAGTTGTTTGGAGGCCGCATGTAGTAGAAGAATTAACAGAATTAGCAAATTTATACCGCCAAAAGCCATAGAAAAAATCAGTTCCAACAGATTTTCGTGGTGTTGTAAATTTTGCTGTTGAATTTTACAGCAGATGGGGTTATACTAATAATCCCAAACAGAAACGGTTTGCCGTATTGCGTGTACCATCTTTGCAGATTACTGTGGGGATGGCGGCCTGTAGTCTATGATTTTTTGTGATATGGCTATGGAGTCATAGAGCCTGTGGTATTCTTTTGAATCTAGTTTATCTATATAGTTTTTTTCGAATTTTTTTGGGCATTTATTCTGCTGCAGGATGTCTGCGGCCTTATTATAAGCAACAGCGGCTTCTATGTCGGTAGGATAATTCCCAATCACATAATCTCCATGTATGTGGATTTTAGCAGTATATATTTTGGCAGTTCCCTGATTTTTGCTGGTGACGCCGTGGTAGGAATTGATTATTTCAATATTGCTGTACCTGAAGTCATTGGTATCGCCATTGACGAAACGGTAATCAATGCCGGGACGGGCAAAATTTTTGATGCCATATCTGGAATGGATGTTAGTCTGCATCCCGTATTCTGCGACAAACAGGTGGTTCCCGCGGCGCATAATGGAATGGTTGGAGTAATAAAACAGGTCGTCCGCATCGAAGGTTAGTACATCAGTAGGGGACAGATAGTAGGAGAAAAAATTGCTCCGCAGGTAAATGGGGGTTTTAATATAGAAGCCATTGTTTTTAAAATTGATAAGGGAGATCCATTTCGCGAAGCTTAGTACAGGACAGCTGTCGGCTGGGTAGTCGTCAGGGGTCAGGGCAGTGGGGGTTTCCAGAAGAAGTTTTGCCTCTTTGTAAGCCTGCCCGGCCTGAAGTTCTGTAGGGAAACTTCCAAGGCTGATATGTTTTGAACGGAATGTGATGGAAGCGCGGTAGTAAATGCTTCCGTCTTTTTTTTTGGCTTCAAATACTCCCGGCAGTCGTTTCATGCTTTGGCTCCCCCTTTTTCTTCTTTCATTTAGTATATCATATTTTGTCAAAGGCAGTCGAGGGAGGAATGGTAAATAATGGATATGCACCAAAATTTTATATTTTTATGTATATTTTTCTGCAATTGTTACAAAAATATGTAATAAGTGAATAAAAGTTCCAAGTCAAACATATAATTTGTAATAGAATTGTAATAGTTTTAAAAATTATGTAACATCATAAACTTTTGCAATGCTGAAAATTTCACATGCGGATTACAAATCCGCTGAATCATTTGAGCCGCAGATGCGGCATGGAGGTTAACTATTATGAATAAAGTAGTAAAAGGTGCAGTGACGGCTGCGACAGCGACGGGGATTGCATTATGTTCACCAACAAATTATGTGATTGCACAGGCACCTACACAAACGATTCTTCCTGTATCTGCCGGACTTGAAAAAGTTTCCGGTGCCAAGGTTGAGCTTTTATCGAATCCGATTCTTAGGAGCAACCAGAAGGCAGAAGAGAGCGTCACAGCTTTTGCGGTTCAGGATCTGGCACAGCAGAAAATAGAGGCTTTGGCAGAGAACCGTTCTGAGCGTGTCAAGGAAGAAAAGATTCAGGAGGAAAAACTTCGCAAGAAGCGGCTGCAGGAAAAGAAGAAGAGGCAGGAGGCAAAGCGGAGAAGGGAAATCAAGGCATGCTGCGGCGTGTCAGCAGGAATGGAGGACTGCCGTATTCTGGAAAGGATTGTGGAAGCGGAGGCAGGCGGCGAGAATTTTACAGGCAAAGTGCTTGTAGCTAACGTGGTGCTGAACCGTGTGAAGAATAAGGAGTTTCCTTCTACAATCCGGGGGGTGGTTTTTGCACACAGGGGTTCCCGTTATCAGTTTTCACCGATATCAGATGGAAGATATTATACGGTGAAGGTATCAAAGCATACCAAAAGGGCGGTACGGGCTGCACTGAATGGCAAAAATCCATCAAAGGGGGCATTGTATTTTATGGAGAGGGCAAGTGCGAGCAGGTCTAATGTAAGCTGGTTCGACAGGGCATTGACGAGATTGTTCCGCTATGGCTGCCATGAATTTTTTAAATAGACAGAATGGAAATGCATTGAGGCGTATTTAGAGATTTTACTAGAGCGTGTTTGAGAATGAAATTTAAACATGACCTATTGCGCCGCAATGCATTTTTTGTATTATATTTTCGCCTACCTTATTGACAGCGGCAAAAATATGTGCTAATATCCCTAACAATATTAGTAATATTGTTAGGGATGGAGGTGTTTTATGGACTACATCGAATTGGCGGTACAACTCATTGATATGCGTGCTACTGTACCGCAAATCAAGATGGAGCGGACCATGTCCCAAATAGCAAGGGGCGAGATTTTAGCGTTAAATTATCTGGCGGCAAATGGAAATCAAGCATACCCCAAAGATATGAGCAGGGCTCTTATGCTGACTACAGCGAGGGTTGCAGCCATGCTGAAATCTTTAGAGGGACAGGGCATGATTACACGAAGTCCCGACCCCTCAGACAGTCGGCAGGTCATTGTTTGCCTGACAGAAAAAGGTGTAGCTTTGGTTGAAGAGCGCCGAACCGGAATGATTCATTCGGTGGCAAAAATGCTGGAGGCTTTAGGGGAAGAGGATGCAAAAGCCTATGTCCGCATTCAGGCCAGACTGATTGAATTGGGCGATATCTGGAGGTGATGCCTATATAAAAACACAGGATTGAACAACATAATAGCCGAGGCACTATAGATTGCTATAGAGATAAGTCCTATGCGAGTAATTCGCATAGGACTTAGTTTTTTAGGAGGTAACAACATGAACAAAATTATACAAGTGGAGCATTTCTCTAAAAAATATGGGGATTTTACAGCGGTGGACGACATTTCCTTCACTGTAAACGAGGGCAGTATTTTTGCTTTCCTTGGCCCCAATGGCGCAGGCAAAAGCACGACCATAAATACCCTGTGTACGATCCTTGACAAAACGGAGGGCAGTCTGATGATTAACGGTCATGATGTCTGCAGGGAACGAAGTCTGGTGCGGAAGGACATTGGGATTGTCTTTCAGGATTCCACTCTCGACTCCCAAATGACAGTAGAAGAAAATTTAAAATACCATTGCAGCTTCTATAAAGTGCCTAAGAACGAGGTGCGGGAGCGTATCGACTTTGCCCTTGATCTGGTAGAGCTTACAGAATGGAGGCGTGCGGCGGTAGGAAGTTTGTCCGGTGGTATGAAACGGCGTGCTGAAATTGCCAGAGGACTGGTACATGACCCAAAAGTTTTGTTTCTGGACGAACCTACCACTGGTCTGGACCCACAGACTAGGGCCAATGTGTGGGAATATATTCAGCGCCTCCAAAAGCAGAAAAATATGACAATTTTTCTTACCACCCACTATATGGACGAGGCGGAGGTTTGTTCAAAGATCGTCATTATGGATCACGGAAAGATTGTTGCCCACGATACGCCGGAGAACTTAAAACACCAATATACTGGTACAGAGGTAGATGTTGTCTGTACACAGACTGAGCCGTTCATGGCCGCATTGCAGGAACGGGGGGGTTCCTATCGAAAAGATGGGAACAAGCTGGTTTTCCATACAAAGAAAGCGCCTGCCGCATTGGAAATTTTATCAGCACACAAGGCTGCAATCACAGACTTTGAAGTAAAAAAAGGAACACTAAACGAAGTGTTTCTGGCGATTACAGGAAAGGAGATTCGAGAATCATGAACCCAATTACAGCTATTTTACAAAGAAATTTACTGAATTATGTAAGGAGTAAAGGACGGGTATTTGGCTCACTCTTTATGTCCATGTTTATGCTGGTGATGTTTTCATTTTTGATGAAATCTTCCATGAGCGGCCTTGACGCGCCAATGTCTTATCTGGTTTCCGGCGTAATAATTATGAGCGTGTTTCAGGTTAGCATAAATAATTCCTCCGATATTCTGTCCGACATTTCCAGCGGCTATATGAAGGAGGTTTTGGTAGCGCCCATTGCGCGGACGCAGATTTCCATGGGGCATATTTTGTCGGGGGCAGTCATCGCCACGCTGCAAGGCGTCGTTACTATGATCTGCGGCATTGTTCTTGGACTGCGGGTAGGCATCTTGCAAATTCTGCTGTTGGCTGCGGTGATGTTGGTTTCCGCTATGGCATTCAGTGCCATCGGCCTGTTTTTGGCAACTGTTTCCCGCAACTCTCCCGCCTTTCAGACCCTAAGCTCCATGATTATGATGCCACTGACCTTTGTTTCCGGCGCGTATATCCCTACCACCATCATACCCGGTTTCCTCCTTCCCATCGTCTACCTGAATCCGCTAACTTATACAACCTCTATCTTCCGCTATATCGCCCTGGGGGCGCACACGCTGACCACAGAGGAATTGGTAGGGCAGGGCATGGCGTTTTCAATTGGCGGATTTGTAATCACGCCGCTGATGGGACTGGCGATTACAATTTTGATTGGTGCCTTTTTCTTTGCGCTATGTGTCCGTAAATTTAACCGGGCAGACTTCTCTACCATCAAAGTTGCCGCAGGGATGCAGGGCGGCGGCGCTCCGGCGAGGAGGTGATTTATGGAGTTGCAATTTAAAAATATAACAAAGAACTACAAGAGCAAAAAGATTCTAAAAGGAATTTCACTCACCATGGGGACAGGGGTCTACGGCCTTCTTGGCCCAAATGGTGCAGGAAAGACCACCATGATCCGGATACTGGCTGATGTGCTGCGCCCCACAACATCGAAGGGAGATTGATTCCACTAATCTGCGCGAAAAATTATTTGAGGCTGCCCTCGCCAAAGCATTACTTTTTCTGTCAGTGTGTTTTCCTGAAAAACGCAAGTATATATATATACTAAAAATTAATTTCTGTGTAATACTGAAAGCAGTTCTTGCAAAAAAAGGTTTGGCATTATATAATGGTGTTGTTTTGGTTCGGAGTTATTACTGCGGCGGTTAAATATCGTAGGGGGTTACGCTATTTAATTACTGTAGTAATAAGATAATCAATATTTAACTGGCTGCGCTGCAGTGGATAGAGAGAAAGGGAGAGAATAGTGTGAAAAATACATTTTTCACACGCAAATTTGTGTCTGCGCACACTTGCCACAAATTTGTTATGCACAAAGAACGTGTGCAGAAATGAGGATTATTATGGAAATCAGGTATCAGAGTACGAGGAGCAGAGGGGAGACGGTTACCGCATCGCAGGCAATTTTAAAGGGGCTTGCAGATGACGGGGGGCTGTTTGTGCCGTCAAGTATTCCGAAGCTTTCAGCATCTTTGGAAGATATATCAAAAATGGATTATAAGGAAACCGCTTATGAAGTGATGAAGCAGTTTCTGACAGATTTTACAGAGGAAGAGCTTAAAAACTGTATTAACCGGGCTTATGATGGGAAGTTTGATACAGAGGAGATTGCGCCGCTTGTGGAAAAGGATGGTGTCTATTATCTGGAGCTGTTCCATGGCGCAACGATTGCCTTTAAGGATATGGCGCTTTCTATCCTGCCGCATCTGCTGACTGTATCCGCAAAGAAAAACCATATCAGCAACCAGATTGTTATTTTGACGGCAACTTCTGGTGACACAGGCAAGGCTGCACTGGCCGGGTTTGCAGATGTAGAGGGAACCAGCATTATTGTATTTTACCCGAAAAATGGCGTCAGCAGGATTCAGGAGCGCCAGATGGTGACACAGAAAGGGTCTAATACTTTTGTGGTTGGCATTACAGGGAATTTTGATGATGCCCAGAGCGGCGTGAAGGCTATGTTTGGCAATAAGGAGCTGGCAGGGGTGATGGACGGGAAAGGATATCAGTTTTCATCTGCCAATTCCATAAATATTGGGCGTCTGGTACCACAGGTGGTGTATTATGTTTATGCATACACAAGGCTTCTGGCAAAAGGGGCTTTAAAGGACGGCGAGGCCGTGAATTTCGTGGTGCCGACCGGCAATTTCGGCAATATTCTTGCCGCGTTTTACGCGAAGAATATGGGGGTGCCGGTAGGAAAGCTGATCTGTGCCTCTAATGAAAATAAGGTGCTGTATGATTTTTTTGAGACAGGTGTGTATGACAGGAACCGCGAGTTTATTCTGACGACTTCCCCGTCTATGGATATTCTGATTTCGAGCAATTTAGAGCGCCTGATTTATAAGATTGCGGGCGAGGATGCCAAAGTGACTGCTGATATGATGGCGGCTCTGGCAGGCAGCGGAAAATATACAATTACTGCTGAAATGAAAGGGCAGATGAAAGATTTTGTTGGCGGCTGGGCAGGGGAAGAGAAGACGGCGGCTGAGATTAAGCGGGTTTATGGAGCATCCGGTTATGTGATGGATACCCATACCGCAGTGGCTTCTGCAGTGTACCATGAGTACAGGGAACGTACGGAGGATACAACGAAGACGGTAATCGCATCGACTGCCAGCCCTTATAAATTTGCCACCAGTGTTATGGCTGCGATTGATAAAAAATATGAAGGCATGGATGATTTTGCTCTGATTGATGAACTCTGCAGGGTGTCTGGCACAAAGATTCCAAATGCAGTTGAGGAACTCCGCAGCGCTAAGGTGCTTCACGATACTGTCTGTGAGACGGAAGATATGCAGAAGACGGTAGAAAAGATTTTGGGGTTGAATTAGCCCTTGGGAACTGTTATATCCCACAGCCTCTGTGGGGATTTGACTTATGAAATGATTTGAAGCTACATTGTTTTATCAAGGAAAGCTCCTTCCTGGATCGGGGGAAATGGTTCAGGAAGGAGCTTTTGCGCTATATTATTGCGCCGTGCAAAGCACGGGGGAGGAATATTATGTATAAAAGGCTGTTTCAATGGAAAGATAGGAAAGGGGCATTTATGAAGGGGCTGTTTGCGGCAGGGCTTTCTCTTGTGGTGGTTCTGTCAGGGGCCTGTATAAAAAATGGGGTTCCTGTAAAAAATTCCGCGAAAGGGCAGCAGGTGGCTGCAGGGGAGGGGGATGGGCAGGATAAACAGGATGTGTTATCACCAGAGGCGTCCAAAAAACAAGAGCGGGCAGAAGATTATTATAAAAAACGTTACAAAAAGAAAAAGGCTTCCAGCATTGTTTCGCTCAGGGGAGCCAGTAAAAAGCAAATCAGGAGCATGTTTTATCAGGAAAAAATCTCTAAAGCGGTATTCCGGAGAATGTATCGGAAATCGTATAAAAAAGGGTGCACTGTACCGAAAAGTGAGCTGCGCTATGTCAGGGTGCTGTATTATGGCTTTGACAAAAAGACGCACATCGGTGAACTGGTGGTAAACCGGCGGATTTCAAAGGATATTTGCAGTATATTTTACCAGCTTTATTGTAAAAAGTATCCGATAGAAAAAATGGTTCTAGTAGACGAGTATGGTGCGTCAGATGAAAAGTCTATGGCGGATAATAATACATCTTCCTTTAATTACCGCCCGGTGTCAGGCACGGCACGCCTCTCGAAACACAGTTACGGGCTGGCTGTGGATGTTAACCCGTTTTACAATCCCTACCTTCATACAGTGGGTGGGAAGAGGGTATGTGAGCCGGCGATGGCCAGAAAATATCTGAACCGTTCTAAATCATTTGCCCACAAGATAGATAAAAAGGATATCTGTTATAAGCTGTTCACAAAATATGGCTTTTCGTGGGGCGGAAATTGGCGGAGTGTGAAGGATTATCAGCATTTTGAAAAAGTATTGCCAAGGTAGTTGTTGTTTAGTGGTGTTTTTGTGCAAATTGCACAAAAACATTATGGCGATTTGTGGATTAGTTTGATTGATTTTGACTGAGTTTAGGCATATAATACAGTTAATAAGTTAAATGTTGAAACGGTACTTATGGACACAGGGCACATTAGAAGGGAGTATTTATAAGAAGGAGGGTTTTGTATGAGAATTACAGACTTGCTTGACCAGAGAAGCATTCTTTTGGATGCGGCACCAAAGACAAAGAGTGAGGCACTGGACCAGATTGTAGACCTGATGGCTAAGAGCGGGAAAATCCGCGATTTGGAGGCATACAGGAAACAGGTCTATCTGAGGGAAGAAGAGAGTACGACAGGTATCGGCGAGGGTATTGCGATACCCCATGGAAAGTGCAGTGCGGTAGAACGCCCGGGGCTTGCAGCGATGGTAGTTAAGGACGGAGTGGATTTTGAATCTCTGGATGGGGAACCGGTAACGCTGATATTTCTGATTGCAGCGCCAAATACGGAGGACAATGTCCATCTTGATGTTTTAAGCAAATTGTCTGTACTTATGATGGATGAGGAATTTTCACAGTCCTTGAGGCAGGCGGAATCTGTAGAGCAGTTTCTTGCTATTATTGATAAGGCGGATGACGAGAAGCCGGATATTGATGAGAGGCTGGAAGGGACGAAAGCGGATGCGGCAGCAGGGATTTTGGCGGTTACATCCTGCCCGACCGGGATTGCACATACGTATATGGCGGCTGAGGGGCTTGAAAAAGCGGCAAAGGCGGCTGGAATTAATATAAAGATTGAGACAAGGGGCTCCGGTGGGGCAAAGAATGTTCTGACGGATAAGGAAATTGCGGAGGCTGGCTGTATTATTGTGGCGGCTGATGCACAGGTGCCGATGGACCGCTTTGACGGAAAGAAAGTGATTGAGTGCCAGGTTTCTGACGGAATCAATAAGGCAGATGAATTGATTAAACGTGCAGTGGCAGGTGATGCCCCAGTTTACCATGCAGCAAATGCCCCGGCAAAGCAACAGGCAGGGAAGGGCAGCGGCGGTATCGGGCATCAGATCTATACCCAGTTGATGAACGGGGTATCCCATATGCTTCCTTTTGTAGTGGGCGGCGGTATCCTGATTGCGGTTGCTTTCCTGCTTGACGGGCTTTTTGTGGATATGTCGGCATTATCGGTGGAGGAACGTTCCGCATTTGGTACGATTACACCGATAGCAGCGACATTTAAAGGGATTGGCGATGCGGCATTTGGCCTGATGCTTCCAGTGCTTGCAGGGTTTATTGCGATGGCGATTGGTGACAGGCCGGCACTGACAGTAGGTTTTGTGGGTGGAGTGCTGGCGGCAAATGGCACATCCGGTTTTTTGGGGGCATTGGCGGCAGGATTTTTGGCAGGATATATTATTAAGGCATTGAGGATGGTGTGTGAGAAACTGCCGGAGGCATTGGAGAAGCTTACGCCTGTCCTGATTTTCCCGGTGGTTGGCGTCCTTGTTATGGGCTTGTCCATGAATTTTATTATTGAGCCGGTCATGGGGGCGATTAACACGGCATTAAATAATGGGCTTAGCAGCATGGGGGATTCCAGCCGTATCCTGCTTGGAATTGTGTTAGGCGGCATGATGGCGATTGATATGGGAGGCCCATTTAATAAGGCAGCCTATGTATTTGGCGCAGGGGCGATTGCATCTGGAAATTATGAGATTATGGCAGCAGTTATGATTGGCGGGATGACGCCTCCTTGTGCGATTGCATTGGCAACACTGCTGTTTAAGAATAAGTTTACAAAGGAAGAGCGGGATGCAGGGCCGACCAATTTTATTATGGGGCTTGCATTTATCACGGAGGGGGCAATACCGTTTGCGGCGTCAGACCCACTGCACGTGCTGCCGGCCTGCATTATCGGTTCCGCGTCAGCAGGCGCATTGAGCATGGCGTTTAAGTGTACATTGATGGCTCCGCACGGTGGGATTTTTGTGTTCCCGGTTGTAGGAAATGCGTTTATGTATCTGCTGGCACTGGTTGTGGGAACTGTGGTTTCTGCTGTGCTGTTAGGCTCTTTGAAGAAAAAAGTGGCGGAATAGATGTTTTTTTGGGGAATGGCGGCCTGAAGATGGCAGGAATGGCTTTTCAGGCACGCCCTAGGCTGCATCCCCCGCAGAATTAGTTTAATCTTAAAAATATAATATATTAAAAGGAGGAAATTATTATGAAGGAATTTACTTACACAATTACAGACCCAGAGGGAATCCATGCACGCCCGGCAGGAGAGCTTGTCAAGGCAGCTAAGGAGTTTTCGTGCAAAATTACATTGTCCAAGGATGGGAAGTCCGGCGACTGCAAGAAGATTTTTGGATTGATGGGGCTTGGCGTGAAAAAAGGCAATGAGGTGGTGTTTGCATTTGACGGGGAGGATGAAGAAGCAGCTTACGAGAAAGTGACAGCTTTTATTCAGGAAAACCTGTAAGGCGTACATCATCCGGTTTATCGGTACTGCTCATTTAAGAGATTCAGGTGTAAAAGAGATGTTTTTGATGCTTTTTTTACACCTGAATTTTGTGTTTCACGGAAACCAATTTTCAGTATATATATTTATTACTGCCCCAAACCAATATGTCACCATTTACAGACGATGTTTATAACGATAACTTCCTGTTATCCGTCATTTTCCAATGTGCCTGCGTCCGGCTGTGTTTCTGTTTTTGCATTCACAGAGTATGATACGCCTAAAAAGAGGGACAAGATATGCCGTCAGACAACAACGGCTTTCCAGAGGAACTCTGCCTTGCAGGGCTTTGATGGATATGCGCCTTGCAGCGCTGTCTGAGC
>RAYF01000084.1 GCA_003611745.1 bacterium D16-36
GTAAAAAACTGGCATCAGAAAACTAGGTGCCAGTTTTTTACAGCATCCATATACCCAAAGTTCAGAAAGAACCTTTGTCAGAGCGGGGGTGCTATTTTTTATGATTGACATAGTCCAAAATGGCAACAACAAGAATTGTAAATGTGAGTAATACCATAAATTCTTCGTATGTAGTCATAAAAACCCTCCTTCCGTTCAAGGCTCGGAACAGAGGTATTCACACCCTACCGGCTCCCCGGTTAAGCATATTATATTGTCATGGTGCAGTGAATAAGATACTCAATGGCACAAATGCAATTTCTCGCCCATACAACCAGATTTTACTGAATGAGTTAAACTGTGACCTGAATTTTATATATGGCGGGATTGCAAGAAGCGATATGCTGACTAATGAGATAAATAAGATAGAACAGGAAGGGGCCTCAAAGGTATTAAAGCGGTCGGTTATACGTATGATGAAATATCTGATGGGGATTTTAGATACTTTGGATTGATAAATTTCTGCCTGTGTGGTGGGGCATCTGCTGGAACGCAGATGCAGACGTGCTGCATGGGGATTTCAGCAGATGTATGTTTTATGGTTGGGGCGGGCAGGAGGATATATATTTATGAACATACCAGTATACTGTGTAAAGTACCTTTTTTTCATAAAAACGCTGCCAGCGCCTAAAAAATATTGCGGAAGCTGTTAGGCTGAGCCACATCTCTATACAAAGGTTTCTGTGCCAGAAGGCAGCCGCACATATGATACATACTAATGCTATGTTTTTATACAGCAATTCGGCTGATGCATAATTATGGATTCTGGAATATTTATTATCGATTTGAATATCTGAAAACATATTTGTGAAGTATCGCCATAGTAATTCTTTGTCTGCTGCTGTTTCATTTTTGGTTAACAGCCCTGCCTTGTTTAGGGCTTTTTTTACTTTTGAGGGACTGATTTCTAACTTATCTTCAATTCTTTTTTTTGTCTGTGGGCGTCCTTTATATAACGCTGTCAGCAGGTTAGAAAGTTCTGAAAGAATGATGCCTGCAAGAAAGCCGATAGCAATATAATAAATGGTATTAATTTGTGTTCCGTTTCCTTCAACCAATTTTTTAGGGATTTTCAGTATGTATAGCATTACACATCCCGGTAGGGTATAACCGAGTAAATCGTATAAAGTTATTTTTTCTAATAAATTCATATTAATCCTCATTTCTGTGCATGTTTTTTCGCACTAATTCTTTATTCTAAAAATGTACTTTGCTCAGGCAGATACAGGGGAAATTGGCAAGTTCAGGCATTTTCTAAAAAATCCTTTTAAATTCTAAGTCCCTTTTTTTCACTTAATGCTTCCATAATTTGTTCTACTTCGTCAAGGATTCTCCAAGGTTCTTTTTCTTCCAGTACGAAGCTCCCGTCCAGTCCGTTTTGGCGTATTGTATCTACCCATGCAAGGACGTGTTCCTTGGAATGCCCTTGATATTCAGCTGCATAATAGATATAAGCTAATTCATTTTCAACATTTGTGTTGAATATAACAGGATTATCGGAATTAACCATTATCTGTATGTGATTGCCAGACTCGTTTCCGATTGTGCTTAACCGGAACAGTGGGTGATCCTTCATCTGGGAAAAATCCCCAATTGTCAGATTTGATGTTGGGTTTGTCTCAACAAATATTCCAAGGCGTTCCGTTTTTTCGATAAGATATTGCTGAAGAGTTTTTAGTAATGTTCCATCGGATTTTTGTACGGCAATCAGGTCTATTTCATTGTATTTTTCTTCAAATACTGGGCAATAATTGGTAAGGCATAACTTTTCAGCAGTCCACTCAACAAAGCACTGGTTTTCATTTTCAAAGTAGCAGAAATGGCTATTGCTTTTGGGCGAATGTTTATTACCGCTATTGGACTCCTTTTCTTGAAATTTATAAAATTGCTTTTCTATGTACTCTCTTGAGTGGTTTTCAAATTTTTTCTTGTATGCCTGATAAAGCATCCTTACGGTCAGGGTTTCTGGATGCAGATATAACTTTTCTGCGATGCTGATTATTTTATTCTCTAATATTTCCAGCTGAATCGGTAAATCTATTTCTTCGTATGTGTTTTTTCCCCATACCCATAATAAGTTGTCCAGATATTCTCCAATTGGTATAGGGACGACTTCGTTTTCTGCAATCCATTTATCTATATTAATGCCAAGAGCAAGTGCATGCCCAAGTCTGTCACCTGTTTGATAGTGGAACTCTTCTATAACTTCGTCAAGGTGGCGCAACCCGGAAAGAATATGCCGGAAGTCTTCACCGACGTGATAGGTAAAACGCATATTCTGGATATTCTGGTATCCAAATTTATCTGTTTCGATTTTGGCATTTTTCTCCAGATGCATCATGCGGTAAGCAGGTGCAAACATCCAAGGTTCCATAGCGTTCTCATCAGAGGCGGCATCTATGCCCACTATGTATTCGCTGATAAAGGGAATGTTGCATCTTATTTCCTGTAATGCCAGAGAAATATTCTGCATATTCCATCTTGTTACCAGACGGTATTCCGTGTTGAGACGTTCTTTGTCTATGATGCTGCGCCAGCAGAAATATCCGGATGTATCATTTAAGTGGCTTCCCTTTAGGAAATGAAAGATGATACCGAGTGTAGGGACATTTTTTTTGCCTCTTGCAAGTTGGCGGAATAATATGCTGCTGTTTCTGCCTGCGGATGCCCTGTCTTTTTCCTGTGTTAGAAAATCTCTGGTTTCACGGATTCCAATGAGATTTTCTAAGATACATTGACGGTATGCAGAAAAGACCTGAAGAAGCTGTTTGTACAGACGTTCTAGTAATACAGGCCGGGTATTTTCGTATGTGTTGCCTAAAAACTCTTTTGGCACAGCAGGCGGTGCAATGCGGATTTCCAGTTTCTTTAAGGAATGCATGCTATTTTGTGCACGGAATACTTCTATCATGGTTTTTTCGCTTTGTGCATGGGTATGTATCAGGTTTCTGGCATTATGGTATTTCTTTTGAAAATGAAGCAGTCCTTTTATTTCGTGTTTTTCCTGAATATTTTGAAAGTATTGGTTTTTTATGCGCAGGTATTGAACGAAATAGTGTGCAAAATGAGTATCATCGCAGGTATATTTAATGTGCTTATATGCTTTATATAAAAAGATAATTTCTGAGGAAGTCCTAAGTTTTAAGTCAGTTGCATAAATACTTTCCAGTAAAAAATCATATTCTGCTATAAATTTTCCACCTATTATGGAATTATAAAAATCAGCTAAGGAATGTCTGTCATGGATAGTAAATGTTTCAATAGAGCTATCCGTGCGCATTTTGATTAGTAGATTTTTCACTGTTTTGTTTTTTAAGTTCTTCAGCCAGTCATAAAATCCAGATTTTGCTGCTGTCCCAGATTCCAGATATATGGCGGCGGCACAGCGGAACAGCCCGGCCTGCAGTAATCTGCATTCATTTTTGCTGATAGAATCCTCTGGTAAGTTATTTTGATTGGAGTTATGTCTGGACGGAGCCTGCCATCTGGTCAGGTTCATTTCGTACAGCCATAGTACTTCATAGCTATAGCCTGCGTTCGCATGAATATGGTTTTCTGCGATTCCCTGTTCGATTTTTTGATATAGGAGCTTGTCAGCAAGGGAAATGCTTCCCTGCTGGCCTTGCAGCACCTGCATACCATTTCCCCTTTCTGCTGCATGGATGGCAATATAGATATCAGGTACCGTCATCCACTCCAAGAGGTTCCAGATTTCTACTTTATTGAAAATGGTAGAAAAGTCAAATATGTCTTTTTGTCTGCCATTGTTTTCTTTCCATGTTTTGATTGCTGTGGTTCCGTCCCGGAAAGTTAAGAGGGATGTGGCAATCAGTGAGAGGTTATGGATATAATAAAGCGACATGGCCTCTTTGCATCTGTTTGCTTCAGGGGAAAAGTTATCCTTTTTGATTTTTTGGAAAGGATAATATAAATGGCATAGCATTTTTAAGTCGTCATAGGATTTTATGTTCCCGGTGCTTTGTTTCAATAAATAGTCCAGCAAGTTCTTTTCTGCAGATCTGAATTCCTTATTTAGTTTGGAGCGTTTCTCCGTTTCGGATGCTCCATAACCTTGAATGTCCAGAAAATTTTGATATGCGTTAAACTCTTCAAACAAAAAATCCTTAGAGGCTAATATTGGGTCGCACACTGGAAACAGCAGGACTTCTAAAATCTGGTTTAAACGGAATCGGTTCATTGGATTTCCCTCAGTATATTATCTATATATTTTCGTTTATGGCTTCTTGTAATGATATGGATCATACGGCTTAGTTCATTTAAGTTTCTTTGGAATCTTTTGTTTTGTTTCTCTTCCTTTGTGACAGGAAGGGTACCTTCCACTATATGCTTTATAATCTCGAATAACTGGTAATAATATGTTTTTTTGTCTTGTCCGGAATCCGTTGATATCCATTGGAGGTTTTTGGATGACAGGTAACTTCCGGATTCGTAGGAAACTTTTACCTTTAAAGCGATATGGAGTCTTTGGAGATATTTGGCCAGTAACAGATGCATTCCGATTTTTATTGCTTTTTCAAATTCGTCAGGATGGTTTATATTTACTGCAATATCTAAGTCATTAGACAATTCCAGCAGGACTCCGTTTAGGTCGCTGTCATATTTTAGATCATCCGATAATTCTTCAAGGAATGTCTGAATTCTTGATAAATCGCCCAGTCCAAGCCGGCAGGTAATTTGTTCCGGAGATTCTTTAAGTTCACTTTTCTGGAATGTCTGATTAATTATCTTATGCAGTTCCTTTGCCTTTCTGCGGACGGTTGGATTTTCATGCCTCTTTATCTCACCAATAACTACCAGCCAATTTTCCGGATTATAAAATGTTACAGAATTAACCAGCCATTCTATTCTTTCTATGTTGGCCAACTCCTTCTCCAATAAATCCTGTATTACCATTTCATTGAGGCTATCCTGAGATATTTCCTCTATCACATTTGTAATTTCCTGTGGACAGTGCTCTAATAGGTTTTCTATCTTTAGAAAGCTGTCTTCTACATAATGTATTATTGTTGCTAAAGGAAGGAACAAATGGGTCGTATCTTGTTTCCTTGATGGAAATGATATTGGTAATTCCTGCAGCAGCTTATTCTTTAACTGAGGGGCAAATGCTTTATAATAATCTTCTGTAACCTTTGGCTTAAGTTTGTTGGTGCTTTGTATAAACTTTTTTGCGGCTCCGTGCAGGTCAAAAACCTCTAAATAGTCTTTTATATTTTCCTCTAATGCCCGTTCTATATATACTTGATAACCAAATTTTGATATTTCGTTTCCCTGTGGAATGATGCTTTCTAGCAGCTTTTCGTCAATCAGATAGGTACTGCCATATACCATGGATGTCATTTTAACCATTTCCTTTAACCAGTGCGGGTTGTCCTGATATATCTGCAGGAATTCATGGAATCCGATTGCATTTTCCTCACAGGACTGGTTTTTGAAAAGATAAAAATATTCCATATCAAACTTTTTATCGGAATCGCTGTCGGCGATAATTTTATTTAAGCTATCTAACAGCAGCCCGTAGTGCTGGAAAAATTTATTGGCATTAAAGTTTGTCCGGAAAACATGCCGTCCATTTAAAATATAGCTGTTTAGGTAGCTGGCAATTTTTTTAACCACGCTGATTTCCCGCCTTCCGGTGATGCCGAATTTTGTGCAGGATTCCAGAATCAGCAGAATGTTTTCGATAAAAGCCAGAAGGGAGTATAATTGCAAACCTACGGATAGGTTCAGCTGAATGTCATCTTCGCTGAAAGTTTCAAGAAATTCGTCCAGATATGCATAGTTGACATATAGCTTCCAGCCCATATACTCCATCAGGAATAGTTCGTTTATAAATTCATCAACATCATCCCTAATATTGCTCAGGTTATGGTTTGTGTGAATTACGATATTTATAAAATATTTGCAGATCTCATAGACTCTTGAAAGATAGTACTGCTTTTTATATAGTTCTTTTTTGCATGAGTTTATTTCAGCGACAAGATTATCCACGAGGTCTTTAATCCCGATATAAATATTTCCTATCTGGCGGGATGTGTTGCCAAAAAAGTTTAGGTAAAAATTACAGATGTTATTATTTTTGCCCATAAAACAGTCAGGTTTATTTTTGCCCCTTATTACGCATTTCAACAATCTGTCGATTTGCATCCACACACATTCTCCAAGAGTTTTGCTTTTCTCTAATTGAAAATGTTCTTTTTGTGACGCAGTTTTAAACAGACGCAGATAATAGCGTGTGGAAGGGGGCATGACTTTTCCAAGATAGCGCAGGGCTGTCATGCCGATGAAATCCTGTTCCTTCATTTCAGTTATATTGTTATCGTCTAAATAGACGAATTTTCCCTGGTTTTCTTTTGATAGGTAGGTACGCCATTCTCTCGGTAGCCTTCCGATATTTTTGTCCAGACGGTTTTCGATGACTTCCAGAAATAGATTTTCATCTGCCGTAGTAATCACGATTAAATTGGGGTGGGAGAGGTATTTGATAATGACAGAAAGGAGTTCGCCTATTTTCTCTGGTGCAAGGTCAACATCGTCAAATATAAAGTAAATTAGAGGACATTTCTTTTGTTTGGGCTCGCTGTTATTTTTGGCTAAATCGCAGAGAACATCAATCCAGATGTCCCATAATTCCGCAATCTCATGTGCAAATTGATAATAGTCTTCTACCTGAACTGCTGAGTTTCCTATCGCTTCATAATAGGAATGTTCATTTGCCGGATTGTAATTTCCTGCAAAAAACATTTTGCTGAGGTGGCTTAATTTTTTACTTAAGTGATCTATTCCATTTTCTGTGGATTCTGCAGGGTATCTGCAGGTATTCCAGTAGGCGTCATGTTCTTCATAAGCATCTTTCTTTTGTTGTTTTAACTGGATTTTTAAATGTTCTACTTCTTCTTTAACTACTGCAAGAAGCCAGCCTAGAATAGTACAGTTTTCTGGTATTGCTTCCGGAATAATAATGGGCAGGACGGTGTCATAGTGGTTTTTTGTTTTTGATTCCTTTTCAATAATTTCTTTTAAAGTGAAAGCCACTGAGGTCTTTCCCGTTCCCCTCTCTCCCAAAATAGAAAAAACATTATCATACATATAAATTGTACTGATAATGTTTTTTGATAGACTGGTAGCGCTGTGTGTAGGCAGCTTTTCTGCAGTCATCTATTTTATTTTTTAAGCTTTTATACATTGGAAAAATATTTTCCAGCTTATTGTCATCCAATATTTTGATACCTACTTTGTGATCTAAAAACTCATGGTTTTCCATAGTGATTCCTCCTTAGTAGTGATAATATAGCTTATCGGAAGTACGTTTTTTGCTTCCGATAAAAGGCGCATAATCTTGCGCCACAAACCAATTATAGGAAACTGTTTTTTGTTTCCTATAATATATGCGAATAATAGAGTAGTTTAAAATCTGTTGCCAATTTCACGTCTTGTAAAACTATATCCTGTTTCTTTTTCGTATTCTAATTTCTGCCTGCGCAATTCTTTAATCATAAAGTCTGATGATTTACCATTTGAATACAGTATATTGCTTTCTGTTTCTAAATGCGGGATATGGTTATCTTTATAACGAAATCTTTGCTGATTTTTTTTTGGAGAAAGCTGATTTCCCAGATGCTTTTTATTTTTCATTATATCCATGGTGTCTCCTCTTCTTTCTCTATATTATATGCAAAACAGCAATAGTTATACAACGTTGCCCCAGCAGACTGTATTAAAGAAACAAATTACTACAAAATAATTTTAACAATATAGAGTGTTGTTTGTCAAGTGATATTTTTTAGGGGGAATGCACAAACATTACACAGGAATCTGTGCAATGTTTATACAAAAAGACTATAGAATGTATGTGATTATCACTATTTATTGTAATATGTTTTATAATACTGCTGGTTTTGCTGGAAAATACAGGATATATATACAAATGTATGGTAAAACATTATCTTCTCATGGAGATGGGGATTGTTATGAGGGCAGTCATTATACGGAAAAGAGGCCGGAGTTTCGTTGTTGTAGTAGGACGAGAAATTCGGGAATACATATTAAAAAATAACTTTTGCTTGGAGAATGTATGGCAGAGCAGAATGAGAAGATAGACAGCAGTTTAAGCTTGGCACTTCAGATTCCGGAGAATGAGATGGTGCAGAGCGGCAGCCTTCAGTTTGGCTATCAGCAGGAGGCCAGGCAGTGGCAGATTATAGTAAAATATATTGGAGATATCAAGCGTTTTGAGGAAATTTTTCAGGATACGAGAGTGGTAGAATTATTAAACCAATATGCTATTATTACGACAAGGGAGGAATATATCGCTGCAATTGCAGCAATGCCGGAGATTGAATATATTGAGAAGCCTAAACGGTTATATTTTAATCTGGAGCAGGGACGGAGTGCATCGTGCATTAATACCGTCCAAAAAAATCCACAGGGTCAGGGGGGAGCTTTTTCTGGCAGTTCCAGCCTTGCTTTATCGGGTCAGGGGGTTTTAGTAGGGATTGTTGACTCAGGTATTGACTATTTCCATCCTGCTTTTCGCGATGCACAGGGAAATACCAGAATAGCTTATCTGTGGGATCAGTCCGCCAGTGGGGAGCAGTCTGAGGGGCGGACGCCTGCTGGGTATCGTTTTGGGGCGCAGTATTCTATGGAGGACATTAATGAGGCGCTGTGGGCGGAAACAAGGGCGGAAGGGGAGCGTCTTGTTCCGGTTACTGACCGCGGCAGCGGGCATGGGACTGCTGTTGCCGGAGTGTCAGCAGGAAACGGGGCAGGTTCTGCGGGAAACCGTTACCGGGGTGTCGCTTTGGAGAGCGAGATGATTGTGGTAAAGCTGGGGAGGGGGGATGAGGATTTTGCAGGGACTACAGAGGTTATGGAGGGAATTGACTATGTAGTGAGAAAAGCGGTTGAACTGCAGAAGCCTGTTGCGATTAATCTAAGCTTTGGCAATAATAATGGGGCGCATGATGGAAAATCTCTTTTTGAAAATTATATTTCGGATTTAAATGGGGTATGGAAAAATGTGATAGTGGTTGCGTCGGGAAATGAGGGGGATGCCAGGCATCATGCGCGGTTGAAGCTGGAAAGGGAGGAGGAGGTCGTATCGTTTGCTGTGGGTGCAAGTGAGAAAAGTATGACTTTGCAAATATGGAAACAGTATGTGGATGAATTTGGGATAGAGCTGGAATCCCCGTCGGGAAGGAGGATTTCTGTTGTCAGGGAGGAGGGCAGCGCGATTGCCTATAATGTTGGTTCTAATAAGGTTTATATTTATTATGGGAGTCCGAATCCCTACACAATAGCGCAGGAAATTTATATAGAATGGATTCCGGCACGGGCTGGCGGTTTTGTGGAGAGTGGGGTCTGGAAAGTACGGTTCCTGCCAGAAGATATCAGGGATGGTGAGGTGAACCTATGGCTTCCGACAATCGAGGCAGTGGGTTTGTCTACCGGTTTTCTTAGCCCGGAACCGGATACTACGCTTACAATCCCCTCTACGGCAGAGAATGTCATTACGGTGGGGGCATATTCCAGTGAAACGGGAAGCATCGCTTCCTTCTCTGGCAGGGGGAATACCGCTGACAGAAGGGATATGCCTGTGATTGTGGCACCCGGGGTTGGTGTTATTACAGCGCTCCCGGGAGGCGGATACGGCCCGCGGACGGGAACTTCTATCGCAGCCCCCTTTGTAACAGGGAGTGCAGCTTTAATGATGGAATGGGGAATTGTCAGGGGGAATGATCCGTTTTTATACGGGGAAAAGGTAAAAGCGTATTTAATAAAAGGAGCGAGGCCGCTGCGCTGCGAACCGGTGCCTTCAAAACGGCAGGGCTGGGGTGCACTTTGTTTGAGGGATAGTATACCGGGCAACCATTGACACAGGTCAATAAGCTTGTTAGAATAGCTATATAGGCGTATTGCTTGGTGTTTAGCAGACAGAATAACCATATCAGGAAAAAATAAAGTACGGCAATCACCTACAGAATAAAAGCAAAGCTAGGGAGGAAACAGATATGTATCATTGTCATATCCATTTCTATTTAACAGGGCATTCGTGCAGGGCTTTTGAGGTTATAAAAGAGATGCCGCCATTGGAACACTTTACGCATAAGTTTTCTGAAAGTGAAATCCCGAACGGGGCATTGGCATCCGAGGCAGATGTGATTCTGGCAGACATACAGGGCATGGACGCGAGGGAAGCAGTGAGGATGCTGGTATCAGAAAAGAAACAGGGGGCTGAGCTTATTCTGTTTGTAGACAGGGACCAGATTTCGCATATCACAGATGAATTGCCAGAGGTCAGGGATATCTGGGCGGGGTCGTTAACAGAAGAAGAAATAAAGTTCCATTTTGCCAGATGGCAGCAGGCTTACAAGATGGAAAAGGATTTCTGGCAGACGACCCAGTATTTTGAATCTACGATTAATAATATTCCCAATCTTATCTGGTATAAGGATAAAGATGGTGTACATAAAAAGGTAAATGACAGTTTCTGCAAGACGGTTAACAAGACAAGAGAACAGGTGGAAGGGCAGAGGCATGCCTATATTTGGGATGTAGAGTACGATGACCCTGCCTGTATTGAGTCTGAGAATGAGGTTATGGCCAAGCAGAGGACATTTGTATCTGAGGAAGTAATTAAGACAGGGGAAGGCATGAGGACGCTTACTACTTATAAGTCTCCACTATATGATCTTGACGGGAGCGTAATGGGAACAGTAGGGGTAGCAATAGATGTAACAAAAGAGCGTGCTTATGAGGAGGAACTACTGAAGAAGAACCAGATATTGGAGAAAATATTTACGACCATAGATTGCGGAGTGCTGTGCCATTCGGTAAATGGGGAGTATATTTTCAGTGTAAACAGGGCCGCCCTTAAGATTCTGGGATATGAATCTCAGGAGGAATTAATAGAGAGCGGGTTTGATATGGTTGCTGCATCTGTTCTGGATGAAGATAAGGAGAAACTTAGGAAACGCATCCGGGAGCTGAAAGAGGAGGGAGACAGCGTTAGTGTAGAGTACCGTGTGCGCCATAAAGATGGGGAAATTTTGCACATTATGGGAAATATAAAACTGTTAAGGGAGAATGGAGAATTATTTTACCAGAGGTTCCTTTTGGATATTACAGCCCAGAAGCTTCAGGAAAAGAAAAATGAGAGGCGCCAGATGGAACTGGTTCAGGCGCTTAGCATAGATTATAATCTGGTATATTATTTTGATTTAGAGACAGGGACCGGGCATCGGATTCGTGAGGATGATGACAGCAGCCGCATATTTGGTTCTTGTTTTGATGGGGAAATGCCATTTAATGAAAGCATGGACTCCTATATACGGCAGTTTGTCTTGGAAGAGGACAGGGAAATGTTTAGGGAGGCATCTTCCAGAGAGAGGATTAAGAAAGAACTGTCAGAAAAAAAGCTGTATTATGTCAATTACCGTACTTATGTTGGCAAAGAAATAAAATATTTCCAAATGAGGGTTGTACAGGCAGGTACATGGGCTGAGGATTATGGGATTGTTTTGGGATTTCATAGTGTGGATGAGGAAATCCGCGAGGAGATGGAGAAGAAAAGCATAGTAGAGGATGCACTCATGCAGGCAAACAGGGCGAATAAGGCAAAGAGCGTCTTCTTATCTAATATGTCGCATGATATCCGCACGCCGATGAATGCTATTGTTGGTTTTACGGCATTGGCAATCACTCATATTGACCGCAAGGAACAGGTAGAGGAATATCTGAAAAAGATAATGACATCCGGCAACCATTTGCTTAGCCTGATTAATGATATTCTGGATATGAGCCGTATAGAAAGCGGAAAGATGCATTTAGAAGAGAAATTGTGCAGCCTTCCGGATATTCTGCATGGGCTGCGGAATATCCTGCAGGCGGATATTCATGCAAAACAGCTTGAATTGTACATTGATACGGTGGATGTTCTGGATGAGGACATTTATTGTGACAGGCTGCGCTTAAATCAGGTACTGTTAAATTTGCTGAGCAATTCTGTTAAATATACAGGGGCAGGCGGCGTTGTCAGTATGAGGATTATTGAAAAGCCCAGCGCCCCAGCAGGATATGCAAACTATGAATTTCTCATTAAGGACACCGGAATTGGTATGAGTAAAGAATTTGTAGAGCATATCTTTGAGCCGTTTGAGAGGGAAAGAAATGGCACGATTAGCAAAATACAGGGAACCGGCCTTGGGATGGCGATTACAAAAAATATTGTCGATATGATGAATGGTTTCATTGAAGTAAAAAGTGAGCAGGGGGTAGGCACGGAGTTTCATGTTTCCTTCACATTCCGTCTGCACACTGAGACAAAGAAGCCGCAGGTAATTCCTGAATTGAAGAATTGCAGGGCATTGGTTGTAGATGATGATTTTAATACGTGCGATAGTGTATCTTATATGCTGGGGCAGCTTGGTATGCGCGCAGAGTGGACGTTATCCGGGAAGGAGGCGGTATTGCGTACCCGTCAGGCGGTAATGAGGAATGATAATTACTGTGTTTATCTGATTGACTGGCTGCTGCCTGACATGAATGGTATTGAGGTGACCCGCAGAATACGCAATGAAGTTGGTGAGGATGTCCCGGTTATTGTTTTGACGGCATATGACTGGGAAGATATTGAGGAGGAGGCGAAGGAGGCTGGTGTCACGGCCTTTTGCAGCAAGCCTTTGTTCCTGTCTGAGCTAAGGACCTGCCTGAAATCTATCATTGGTACAGATGAGGAGGACGGGGAGAAAGAAGGCAAGGAACCGCTTGCTATACCGACGGGACGGATTTTGCTGGCGGAGGATGTGGAACTGAATCAGGAAATTGCGGTAACGATTTTGGAGGATGCAGGGTTTAGCACGGATGTTGCGGAGAATGGGCAGGTTGCGGTGGATATGCTGAAAAAATCTGAGCCGGGATATTATCAGGTGATACTTATGGATGTCCAGATGCCGGTAATGGACGGCTATGAGGCGACAAGAGAAATCCGTAATCTGGAAAATAAGGAGCTTGCGTCTATTCCAATCATAGCTATGACTGCGAATGCTTTTGAGGAAGATAAAAAGGAAGCCCTGAGGGCTGGCATGAACAACCATATAGCGAAGCCGATAGATATTGGTAATCTGTTTGATACGTTAAGCAAAATATTGTCTTGATTCTGGAAAAGCGGGGAACGCCCTGTAGTATGGAATAGTCATTTTTTGCAAAATCTCTGGCTGCCAGCAAAGATGTGGGTAGTCAGGGATGTGAAATATTTCAAGGTAGCTCAGGCAGAAATTGTTGCATTTTGTTTTTAAGTGTGATATTGTTAAATTATGTTAGTAAATATCCGATTAATTAATATCCGTTTATAAGCTGGTAGTTGTAAACAAAATATCCTAAGAAGGAGTTGACGCATGATGAATCTGGTAGTTAAAATGAGACAGACAGACAGTAGGTGAGATTTGTCTTTATTTTGGGTGCCTGTTTTTAGGCGGAAATGAATATAAAATTAACACATAAAGCAGATAATCTGCAGGTTTTTACCTGTAGGTTATCTGCTTTGTTTTGTTTCAGAGATATCTGGCTAGTACAGTGTTGTATTCATCTTGAAGCAGGCTGCACTAGGCCTGACTGTAAGGGAGGGATAATTATGCCATCTGTTTTGAATATTCCAAAGAAATTGCTGCGGGCTACGACAGGAAATGCTGTTTTAGAGATTGAGAGGCCTTCTGGGAAAAATAGTACATTTGCCTGCCAATTTAATCCGGATGAGCTTCATATAAGCTCACAGGCAAAAATGAATACTATTAACCGAAAGCGGAAGGATAAGCAGATCGTCCAGTATATGGGGGGAAACAGTTCGGTACTGGATTTAAGGCTGTTTTTTGATACGAGTACGTCATACGAGATTAAGAGCGGCTCAGATGCAAAGCCGGTAAAGGAGAAAGCGGAGGATGTTTCGGTTTATACGGGTACGATTTTGTCGCTGGTGAAGATGGAAGACAAGGTGAGCCGCCCGCCTGTCGTTACCTTTCGCTGGGGTTCGCTTATATTCAGCGGTTTTGTTGACAATGTAGATGTGAAATATACTATGTTTGAGGCGGGGGGCGTTCCGGTCCGTGCAGAGGTATCCTTTAAGATTACGTCTTCTGATGTGCTGGAGGTTCAATCGAAGGCTAACCAGGCGGACAATGTTTCTAATCAGACAAAATGTGTGACGATTACAGTTGATGATAATATTTGGAATGTTGCAGCCAAGGAATGCGGGGATGCCTCTGCATGGAGGGAGGTTGCGAAAGAAAATAAGATTATGAATCCTATGGAGGTAAAGGCTGGGGCGCAGCTAAAAGTGCCGCCAAAGAAAAAGAGTTCCAAAAGGCGTAGGAATTCGGGAAAATCCAGAGCTTCCGGGAGGAGATACAGATAGGGGAGGTTGGCTATGCCTGATTTGACGACAGGGACATATACAATTCCGTCATGGAAAAGTCCGTTCACAGAACATGGAAAAGCTAAAGTGCAGCTTTCCCACATTCTGCAAACAGACTTTCCTACAACTCCATAAGACAGCAAGTTATGCACATTACGCACAGTGCCTACGTCGGCGGAATTCCACTCATCATTTATATCTTGTTAAGATAGCTAAAAATATTCTAATTTTCATATATGGCAGCTACATCATGTATTCTACGCTTCATTTTGGCACGAATATTTAACGGCTCTAAGCACTCACATTTATCGCCAAAACTAAGAAGAATATCGTAGTAATATTCATTCTCTATAAATGGGAAATCGACAATGTAATATTCGCCACCATCGGGAGAAAAGTGTTCGTAAGTACAATAATCAAGAACCCTGTCCATGATAGATTTATGAATACGAATTTTTATTGGTATTTGCATGGATTTCAGAGTTTCCTCAAAGTCTAAAATCGGTTTTTGATAATCCCGTGGTGTAAAAATTTTCTTTTCCATATGTAAATTTGATATGCGGGATAATCTAAATAAACGAAAATCATTTCGTATAAGGCAATATCCTTGAAAATACCAATGACCGCTTTTTAGAACAAGCTGGTACGGCTCAACTGTCCGTATAGTTTTCTTTCCGTGATGTGCTATGTATTCAAAGGAAACCAGTCTGCAATCTTGCAAAGCTGTTTTTATAATTTCTAAATATGATTGCGTATTCTGGTTGCCAATCCAAGTGCTTAAATCTATACATATTTGACTTGTTTTTAATTCTATGTCATTCGCTTTATCAGCAGGGATAAAACTTTTGACTTTTGCAAGGGCGTTTATTAGTTCATTTCCCCGTATTATGTCTGAAAGGCTTGAAAGCCCCATTAGGATAGCGGAAAGGTCAGCAGTTGAAAAAACATTTTTATCAATTTTATATTTTTGCATAATTTCAAAACCGCCGCCCACTCCCGATATTGAACGAATAGGAATTCCCGCCATGTTGATAGTATCTATATCCCGGTAAATTGTGCGGGGAGATACTTCAAACATATCCGCTAATTCTTGCGCCCCTATACGCTCTTTATCAAGAAGCATCATGATAATGCTAACAAGCCTGTCAATTTTCATTTTGAGCCGCCTTTCAAATTCTAAATATTGTTGCCATAATGTTGTCAACAATTACATGATACAATAAAAAAGCAAACAAATCAATGAAGCAATGAAAACGGAGGAGATTTATGTTTACAATCTATGTTTATGTTCTTGAAACTTTAGCCGATTGGGAATTGGGTTATGTTACTTCGGATCTACATTCCGGGCGATTTTTCAAAAAGGACGCTGAGTGTGTATCACTTAAAACTGTCAGTTATTCAAAAGAACCGATCCATACAATGGGAGGGCTAACAGTCATACCCGATTGTTTGATTGATGATGTTGTTGTAAGTGAAACAAGCGTATTGTTATTACCGGGTGCAGATACATGGAATGACCTAAAACATGGTGCAATCATTAAAAAGGCAAGCGAATTTCTCTCTATAGGAGCTACGGTTGGGGCAATTTGTGGGGCTACTACTGCACTTGCTAATTTTGGATTGCTGGATAATCGTCGGCATACCAGTAATGGACAAGGCTTTCTTGAAATGTTTTCACCCACCTATAAAGGACAGAGTTTCTATATTGACGAGCCATCTGTAGCAGATAATAATCTTATTACTGCAAATCCTACAGGCTCTCTGTTGTGGGCAAAACAAATCATTGAGCGTTTAGGAGTTTTTCAATCAGACACACTAGAATTTTGGTATGAGTATTTTAGTACCGGGAAAGCGGAATCTTTCTTTGCCCTCATGCAAACATTACCACCTAACAATAAGAAATGATATATCATCAATAATTTTTGATAGGCAGTTAAGGGGCGGACAGTAAAAAGAACAGCCCCTTTTCAGCATAAGTAACCTGTTGACACTATTTCCAGTAGAGGAAAGGGGGATTTTTTTATGCCTTGCACGGAAGCATACAAGGAACACATAATGTATACGTTTCACGGCTTTTGCAACATTGTTATCCGCAATGCAGCTATTACAGCATGGCGTGACCAGCACAGGCGGCACAAAAGAGAAATATCCCTTGAATACCTCACAGAAGAAAAATTTTACCCTTTAGGCACAACAGACAAATACTTTGAAGCTCCCTATGAAGAATACCCCATTAAGATATGCGGTCAGACAGTTATCCTCACCAATGGGGAGCTTGCTGCAGCCCTGTTATCCCTGCCGGAGAGAAAACGGGAAATCATTTTCCTTTACTTTTTCGGAGATTACACACAACAGGAAATCGGGAAAATGTATGGACGCTGCCGGAGTACGACCGGTTATCAAATCCGCAGGACGTTAAAACTCTTGCAAAGGAAAATGGAGGTGCTTTCGCATGGGGAATCCGAATCTTTTGCCCTATGAAACGATTGTCCGGGCGACCAGCGGAGAGCCGGAAGCCGTGGACGAGGTTTTACGCCATTACAGCAAGCGTATCCGTATGGCAGCCCTTGAAAATGGTCATATAGATAGTGTCTGCTGATTAATACTAAAACTCTTGATTTTACTGACTTTTACCTTGAAATTTGGTATAATACTTGCAAGG
>RAYF01000085.1 GCA_003611745.1 bacterium D16-36
CAACTTATCAATTGGTTTGTGTCCCAGCCTGCATTTATTCAGGCTTTATGCCCTGATTTTGGATGGGAAGTTTGAGATAATAAGGCATTTAACTTTTGTAGTGGCGCTACAAGTATTACGGGTTTGGATAATGCGACGTATATTGGAACAGGTGTATTTTCAAGCTGTAACCAGTTAACAGATATTGTATGGTCTAAAAATGTACCAAAGATAAGCACTTCAGCTTTTTCAAATTGTGAAGGGATAACTGGCATTACAATACCTGATTATGTCACGGAGATAGGTTCATCTGCTTTTGCGTCCTGCATAAGTGTGAGTGGCACTGTGACAATTCCTGACAAAGTGACTAAGATTGGAAGCGGTGCGTTTAGTAATTGTGGCAGCACCGGAGCTGGTATGACAGAGGTTATTGTTGGTAAAGACGTAACAAGTATTGAGGACAGCGCATTTTATAATTGTATTAAGTTGGCAAGCCTTGAGTGGAAGACAACTTCCCTGAAAAAAATTGGGGCCGGGGCTTTTAGTGGGACGGCTTTTGAAAAGTTTGTTGTGCCGGCGTCCGTAGACGATATAGGAACCAATCCTTTTGTTGGCGGCAAACTCAAAGAGATTGAGGTGGAGAAAGGCAATACAAAGTACACTGTGGAAAATAAGATGCTGGTGACAAAGGATGCGCAGAAGAAGGTTATCAGTTACCCATGTAATGCGGGAAGTAATGCTGTTGTTCCGAATACGGTGAAGGTAATTGGAGACAGTGCATTTCAAAGCACCAAGATATCAACGGTAGATTTGCCAGAGGGGATAGAGTCCATGGGGGCATCTGCGTTTGAGTCTTCAGCCTTAACGACAGTGAAGTTGCCGGAGAGCCTGTCATCGGTCAGTCGGAGTGCATTTTCTGATGCACATTCATTGAAGAGTGTGGAATTTCAGCAGGGTCTGGTGACAATTGAGGCGTATGCATTTTATAATGATACTGCATTAGAAGATGTAAGTTTTCCGGGTTCTCTGCAGACAATTGGAGCGTATGCGTTTAGCAGAGCAACTTCTTTAACTTTAGTTAATGGAGTAGGAGGAAGATTAACAACAGTAGGGGAAGGTGTATTTGAAAGCTGTAGCAAGTTAAGTGATGTGCGCTTTGGCGGTGACCTTGAGACTTTGGGGAACTATGTTTTTCGGCATTGTATCGGTATCAGTGAAATTACCCTGCCAGATAAGTTGCGTACAATCGGGACGGGGGTATTTACAAACTGTAGGAAATTAAAGAGAATTGTTTTTCCAAATAGTATAGAGCGTGTCGGGGGTTCGGCTCTTTCCGGCTGTACTGCTTTGGAGAGCGTTGATTTTGGTTCTATTATTCAAGAGATTACCGGAAATGTCTTTAAGGGATGCCGGAATCTTGCCAAGATTACGATGTCTGGCAATAATCCTTATATGGTGGCAGAAGAAAATGTTCTGTACAATAAGGAGAAGACAAAGATCATATATTATGCTGCGGCGTTGCCGGACGATAAATTTTCCGTTCCGGAAGGTGTGGAGACAGTAGGTAGTATGGCTTTCGCAGATTGTAGCCATCTGAAGGAGTTAAGATTTCCAAAGACTGTGACAGAAATGAAAGCGCAGGCTATTTACCAGAATTTCAGTATTAATAAGATTTTCTTCTATGGTGATGCACCTAAAGTAGCAGCACCTGTATATGACCATGCCGATCCATCTAAGTGGGAGGGTGGAGCATGGCACAACACTTATTACTATAAAAATGGATCTATTCTGGATAATAAGGTCAGCAGTGATGCTATTAATTACAAAGGATTGATTATTTTTACCCGTCAGAATTCTACCGGATGGGGAGCCGGATGGAATAGTAGCGGTAAGGAAGATACAGTAACGCAAAAAAATATATGGGAAGAGCAGTATCTTTTAGATCGGGAACGTTGGGATCCGAGCAAGACGGACGAATCAAAAGGCGACTTTCCGGGTACGAATCTGAAATGGGTTTATCGGGATGATATCGGGGAACTTGAGTTCATTGGTGAAGGTGAAGTTCCTGATTATAATGATGAAAATAAAAATCTGTTTACTTGGGTTGATGAAAATGCGGCGGAATGGCTTGATAAGCTTGAAGAGCCAAGAGATTATATGCCGGATGTGAAATCGGTGATAACAGGAGGAGCAACAAGGATAGGAAAGAATACATTCAAGGGAGCCGTCCAGCTTTACCGCGTATTGACAAAGAGCTGTCTGGCTGAGATTGGGGAATCTGCTTTTGCAGATTGTCCGAAACTTGCAGTTGTAAATGTTTCTAATATCCAGAAGATTGAGAAGGAAGCATTTAAGAACGATTCAGCGATTAAAGATGATATGGATGCCAGAGGTGTCAGGGAGATTGGCGAAGGGGCATTCAGCGGATGTACTGGCATGACAGAAATTCTTCTGGGTGAAGGATTGAAGTCTTTAGGCAAAGAAGCATTTGCTTCCTGCAGTGCTTTGGAGACAATGATGCTGCCGGAGTCTACGGAGACATTGGGCGAGGGCTGCTTTACCGGCTGCAATACACTGCGGACGGTTAATATCCCGGCTGCTGTCCAGAATATTCAGGCGGCATGCTTTAAGGACTGCAGTGGGCTGCAGAAGGTATACTTCTATGGAGACTGCCCGGAGAACAGGGAGGCAGATGCCTTTGACGGGGCACATGCAGATCTGGTTCTTTACTGCAGGGCAACCAATACGACATGGAATGGCGTGAGTGACTGGAATGGTATCCCTGTGGTGCATCTGGACAAATTCTATACAGAGGGGGAAGACCACTATTCCTTTGCAAATACAGGAAGCTCCTTTGGATATAGTTCTGTATATTATATTCCGCTGCAGCGTTTTGTGACCGCTACACAGAGTATTGTCAGAGGCTCGTTCTACCATGCATGGAACAGCCTGTGGGGAGGTAGCTGCTTCGGTATGGCATCTTCTTCCACGGAGTTTTATCAGGGCAATGAATTTAATGTAAAGGATTATACTGCAACTGCAGACAAATTGTATAATGTTTCTGCACCGCGGGATGACAGGGCTGACCTTACAAAGCTGATTGAGATTTATCAGGTATCACAGTTTGAGAGTACAATCAGCAGCGAAATAGCAAAGAATAATGGCGCAAGGGACAACAAAGCATATAGGAAGCTGATTAAACAGGTGGAGGAGTTTGAGCGTTCCGGCGGCCTGTTTACGGACGAAACGGCAGACCCATTAGTTATGTGCCTGTACGCTACATATGTTGGCCATGCAGTAGTGCCGGTGGCAGTTAATATGGATGCTGATGGAAATTATATCCTCGACGTATATGACAGCAATTATCCGAAATCTTTCCAGAAGCTAAAAATACGGAAAGATTTCAAAGGGATTGAGTACAAAGGCTATCAGGCAGCTTCTTTTGTAAGGTATTCTACAATCCGGGATGCCCTGCAGAATGCCGACTTTACAGGACTGCATGTAGAGAAGCAGGAGAAAGAAAGCGATACGGTGGCAGTTGCTGTAAACAGAGAAAATGTGAGCCTGAACAATACCGGGGGCAGGGATTACAAAGAGATAGAGGGTGCTTACGAGCAGAAGCCTATGTCTAAAGATGGAGAAGATGAATTTAGCGGCATGAGGAGCTTTATCTTGCCGCAGGGTGAATACGTAGTAGAGGAACAGGAAGGTGCCGCAAAGAGTACAGGGCAGGAATTGAATTATTACGTGGCTACGGAGGATTTGTTCTCTGAGATAAATACTTCCGACGAGGATGCTAAGCTTACTGTTAAGAGTGTAAAGGGAACCGGCCTTGATGTTGTAACATTGTCATCAGAGCAGGAGGATACCAAGACAGACCTTACGGTAATGGATGTATCCGGTATCGAGAAAGAAATTTCTGTGACAGGAAAATCCATCGAAGTGGAAGTCAATGATGACAGCCAGATGGAGTTAACTGTTTCAGAGGGCGCTGCCGTTACGGTAGATGGGGAACCGCTGGTATTATCAGATGGTAACAAGGCGACAGTTTCTTTCTATGCAGAAGCTGATGACAATCCAATCGCTGCAGATGATTTTATGTGTGAACTCTATCTGGATGAAGATAATAAGCTGTCAGGAACTGCACAGACATATATGACATGGAAGAGAGAAATGTCAGGCAATGTGGATATTATCACGAAGCTGTCAGATGAAGATGGAAACCAGATAGCAAAATATACGGAGACAAAAAAGGTTGGCTTGGGATTACAGGCAATCAATACGAAGTTAGAGAGAGTCACCACGGAGTTAGGGAAGCTGTCAGGGAAATTTAATGTGATATGTGAGATGACGCTTGCAGATTCCAATGGCAACAGGGTGACGCTTGACCCGGTTGTGGTTTCCCTAAAAGCAGCAGGTGAGGAGCCTGCACCGGAGCAGCCGACAGAAAAACCTACACCAACGCCTACGTCAACGGCAAAGCCGTCACAGAATAACCCATCTGGTGGTGCTCCTATTGTAATAACGGCTTCTCCTGCACCAACAATGGCGGCGACAGCAACGCCAACGCCTGTACCATCTGAAACGCTGAAGCCGACGGCAAAGCCAGACCCAGTGGCTACGCCAGAGCCAGTTGTGACACCAGATCCAGTGGAAACACCGGAGCCTGAAGACCCATCTGGTACGGTTCCAAAGTCTTCTGTACCAAAGAAGGGGCAGATAAAGGCTGTGGGTGCAGTGAAATATGTGGTTACAAAATCTTCAAAGAAGAATGGGACAGTTGCCGTATATAGTGCAAAGAAAAAGAATGCTGCGAAGATTGTGGTACCTAAGAAGGTAAAGATTAATGGATATACCTTTAAAGTTACAGAGATTCGAAAGAACGCGTTCAGCAATATGAAGAAATTGTCTGAGGTAAAACTCGGGGCAAATATAAAGAAAATAGGGAACAATGCCTTTAAGAACTGTAAGAAACTTCAATTTGTCATTATTCCGAAAAAAGTGACAACCATTGGAAAAGGCTCCTTTGCAGGGTGTACAAAGCTGATCAGGATGCTGGTAAAATCTAATAAGATTAAATCAGTAGGAGATGGAGCATTTAAAGGAGTTACGTCCAATATGATTGTTAAAACATCGAAACAGAAATGGAGACAATACTCCAAGATGTTTACCGGCAAAGGAAAGATGTCACGCAGGGCATTATTTATTATTGATCCGGTGAAATTGAAGTTTGGGAATAAGACATATTAATGGCAGGAAAACGCAGCCAATCGTCCTTTGCTCTCCATGTGGGGGAGAGGGAGATAGAGATTCAGGTAATCCGCTCTGACAGGAAAAGTACTTCTCTGGAAATAAAGAGGTCTGGCGATGTGGTGCTTCGTGCACCTCGCCGTCTGCCGGAAAGAGAAATCAGAGCGTTTCTGGAGAACCACAAAATATGGCTGGTAAAAAAGCTGGAAGAGCAGGCAGCCTGCCAGCCATATCCCTTTCCAGAGTTTGAAAGCATAGCGCAGGATGAAATGGAAAAAATTAGAAAACTGTTTTCTGCAAAAGTGGCATATTATGCAGGGATTATGGGTGTGGCCTATGGCAGGATTACCATCCGCAACCAGAGAACGAGATGGGGAAGCTGTAGCAGCAAGGGAAACTTAAATTTTAATTACCGGCTTGCATATCTGCCGGAGGAACTGCTTGACTATGTAGTGGTTCATGAACTTGCACACCGCATTCATATGAATCATTCTTTAAAATTTTGGCAGACAGTTGAGTTATATTGTCCCGGTTATCGGGAATGCAAAAAACAATTAAATAAACTAGTAATATAAAATGCAATTATAATTGCAGAAGAATATGTAGAAAAGGGCACAAGCAAAGTTTGTGCCCTTTTTGCATATTATAGGAAACAAAAAACAGTTTCCTATAATCGATTTGCGGCGCAAGAGTATGCGCCTTTTATCGGAACAAAAAAAGTTCCGATAAGTTATATTATATGAAAATTTGGGCAATACTTTGATTAATAATTCCTATTATTTTATCTTTGCTCTTTCAAAAATACTATGCAAAGGGCAGGTAAATGCTGGAGTTTACAGAGAAATATTATTAATAATTGTGTATATTGCACAAAAGGAAGCTCTGTCAATTGTGCAAAGAGATGAAATAATATAATTCGCGAAAAAAGTATTGAAAACGTTTCCGATAAGTGCTACTATAAGCGCATAGGAAACGTTACCAGTAACGTTTCCTATGCGGAAATTTACTGGTAACAGGGCATTGAAAACTTATTTTTAAGAAAAGGAGAAAGAGCTATGAAGAAAAAATTTTTGAGCGTTGCACTTTGTTTGACAATGGTCGCATCTTTGTTCACAGGCTGTGGCAGCAAGGATGATTCTAAAAAAGATGATTCCAAAGGAAAGGTTTATTATTTGAATTTTAAACCTGAGCAGGGTGATGACTGGAAGGCTTTGGCTGAGGAGTATACCAAGGAAAAGGGAGTTGAGGTGAAGGTTGTAACAGCAGCAGCCAACACATACGAGCAGACCCTGAAATCCGAGATGGCTAAGACAGAAGCCCCTACATTGTTTCAGGTAAATGGGCCAGTTGGGCTTGCTACATGGAAGGATTACTGCTATGACTTGAAGGATTCTGACATTTATAAGCAGGTTAAGAGCGATGAGTTTGTTTTAAAAGATGGCGATGCTGTCAGAGGTATTGCATATGTAATTGAGACATATGGACTTATCTACAACAAGACGCTGTTGGCTAAGTATTGTGGTTTGGATGGAGCTAAGATTTCAGAGGCTTCCGAGATTAACAGTTTTGCAAAATTAAAAGAAGTTGCTGATGATATTCAGGCAAAGAAGAAGGAGTTAGGTGTTGATGGCGCGTTTACTTCAGCAGGTATGGATGGCTCTTCTGACTGGAGATTTAAGACACATCTTGCAAATCTTCCGATTTACTATGAGTACAAGGCAGATGGAATTGGCTCTACAGAGGCGATTAAGGGAACCTATCTTGAGCAGTATAAGCAGATTTGGGATCTCTATTTAAAGGATTCTACTTGTGAGCCAAAGCTTCTTGCAAGCAAGACAGGTGATGAGGCATCAGCAGAGTTTGCAACAGGGAAAGCAGTATTCTTCCAGAATGGTACATGGGAGTATGCAAATATCACAAAGAACGGACTTACTGATGAAGATTTAGGCATGCTGCCAATCTACATTGGCGTTGAGGGTGAGCAGGATCAGGGACTTTGTACAGGATCTGAGAACTACTGGTGTGTAAACAGCAAGGCATCAGAGGCTGATATCAAAGCAACTTTAGAATTCCTGAACTGGTGTATCACTAGTGACAAGGGCCGTGACAAGATTGCAAACACAATGGGATTTGTAACACCGTTTAAGACATTTGATGATGGATATTCAGCAAAGAATCCTTTGGTTCAGGCTGATGCAGATTACCTTGCAGCAGGCAAGACACCTGTTTCATGGAACTTCCCGACAATTCCTTCAGAGGAGTGGAAGAACAATCTTGGTAATGCACTGCTTGAGTATGCTCAGGGCACAGGAAAATGGGATGCAGTAGAGACAGCATTCGTTGATGGATGGGCAGAGCAGTATCAGGCTACACACTAAAGCATAAGGCATTGATTTAGAAGGTAGTGTGGAGCAGGTTGGGAAAGCGGACACAGTTTATCGGCCGCTTTCCCTGCTCTTAAAAGCTTATGGGAAAAATTGATTTGTTAATGCTTTCTCAATTTTGGGAGGGCATGCAAAACTGAGAAAGACGAGCTATAAGAATGAATAATTCAATTAGAAAATATTTTCCGATATTTGTTTTGCCGACACTGGCAGCATTTGTCATTGGATTTATCGTTCCCTTCATTTTAGGTATTTACTTATCTTTCTGCAAGTTTACGACAGTAACAGATGCTAAATTTGTCGGTATAAGTAATTATATAAAGATATTTGGGGATAAAAATTTCTTACATTCAATATGGTATACGGCTGCGTTTACCGTAGTATCTGTAATTTTAATTAATCTGCTTGCATTTGTTGTTGCAATGCTTCTGACAAAGGGCTTTAAAGGGACGAATATCTTCAGGACGGTTTTCTTTATGCCGAACCTGATTGGCGGTATCGTTTTAGGTTATATCTGGCAGATTATTTTAAATGGTATTTTAGCTCATTACGGTGTAACACTGCAGTTTAGTGCTACATACGGATTCTGGGGATTGATTATTTTGATGTGTTGGCAGCAGATTGGATATATGATGATTATTTATATTGCGGGCATTCAAAATATCCCAACAGAATTAATTGAAGCAGCTAAAATTGATGGCGCTACCTCATGGCAGTCATTAACAAATGTAGTATTACCTATGGTAATGCCATCTATTACAATTTGTACCTTTTTGACACTGACAAATGGATTTAAACTTTTTGACCAGAACTTAGCGCTGACAGCCGGCGGCCCATCGCACCAGTCAGAGCTGCTTGCACTTAACATTTTTGATACATTCTATACAAAAATGGGATATGAGGGCGTTGGTCAGGCAAAGGCTGTTATATTTTTCATATTAGTTGCTTTGATAGCATTTGTTCAGCTTAGGGCAACGAGAAGTAAGGAGGTGCAGCAGTAATGAATGAGAAGAAACGTCAAAAGAAGGCAGAACAGTTTGGGGATACCAGCCAGTTAAAACATGGATGGCTATTGACTGTTATATTTTCACTTGTTTCTATTGTGTTTATCAGTCCGATTTTTATTGTATTGATGAATTCATTTAAGCAGAAATCATTTATTAACCTGCAGCCGTTCTCCTTACCGCAGAGCGAGACTTTTGTAAAGCTGGAGAATTATGCAAGGGGTATTGAGCAGATTGGGTTCTTTGATGCATTTAAGAACTCACTGATTATTACAGTGCTTTCTGTAGCTGCAATTATTCTCTGTACATCTATGTGTGCATGGTATATTGCCAGAGTGAACAGCAAGGGCACTAATTTCTTATATATGCTCTGCCTGTTTTCTATGATTGTGCCGTTCCAGATGGTTATGTTTACTTTGTCCAAAATAGCAGATATGTTGGGGCTTACGAATCCGTTCGGTATCGTTATTGTTTATCTCGGTTTCGGTGCGGGTCTGGCGGTATTTATGTTTGTCGGTTTTGTTAAATCAATTCCTTTAGAGATAGAGGAGGCGGCCATGATTGATGGATGTAACCCAATCCAGACATATTTTCAGGTAGTGCTTCCAATCTTAAAGCCGACTTGTATTACTGTAGCGATTCTTCAGGCAATGTGGGTTTGGAATGATTACCTCCTTCCATATCTGGTACTTGATATTACAGAGTACAAAACGATTCCGATTGCAATCCAGTACCTGAAGGGCGGATATGGTTCCGTAGACTGGGGCGCAATGATGGCTATGTTAGTACTTGCAATTATTCCGATTGTTATTTTCTATATGGCATGCCAGAAGCACATTATCAAAGGTGTTGTTGCAGGAGCAGTGAAAGGATAATTTGACATGAGAGCCAGTGGAATTTTATTGCCAATTGCCAGCCTGCCTGGCAGATATGGCATTGGATGCTTTTCAAAAGAGGCACGTCAGTTTGTAGACTTTCTGGAGAAGGCAAAGCAGAAATACTGGCAGATACTGCCCGTAGGACCAACTAGCTATGGAGATTCGCCGTACCAGTCATTTTCAACATTTGCAGGAAATCCCTACTTTATCAGTCTTGAGAGTTTAATAGAGCAGGGGCTTTTGACAAGGCGGGAGTGCGATGCCGCTGATTTTGGCAAAAGTGATGTTTCTGTAGATTATCATAAGCTGTATCTGGAACGGTTTAAATTGCTGCGCAAAGCATATGAGAGAAGTAATATTTCCCAGAGGGAGGATTTTCATAGCTTCTGTGACGAGAATGCATTCTGGTTAAAAGATTATGCCATCTATATGGCGGTAAAGACGTTATTTGATGGAAAGAGTTTTGACAAGTGGCCGGAAGACATAAGGCGCAGAGTAGGATACTCTATGGACTATTATCAGAGGGAGCTTTATTTTGAAATAGAGTTTTATGAGTATATCCAATATGAGTTTTATAAGCAATGGTTTGAGCTGAAGGAATATGCGAACAGCAAAGGGATTCAGATTATTGGTGATATTCCGATTTATGTTGCATATGACAGCGCTGATGTCTGGGCACATCCTGAGCTATTCCAGATGGATGCGGAGGGAAACCCTGAGACGGTTGCAGGCTGCCCGCCTGATGGATTTTCTGCTACAGGCCAGCTATGGGGCAATCCGATTTATCGTTGGGACTACCATAAAAGTACAGGTTATGACTGGTGGGTGAGGCGTATGGAAAAATGCAGCCAGTTATATGATGTTACAAGGATTGACCATTTTAGGGGATTTGACGAGTATTTTGCAATTCCCGCGGGGGCAGAGGATGCCACATCAGGCCATTGGGAAAAGGGTCCTGGTATTGAACTGTTCCATGCCATTAAACGGAGGCTGGGTGATATACAGATAATTGCAGAAGATTTAGGGTATATTACTGACAGCGTAAGGCAGTTAGTGCAGGAGTGTGGTTTTCCTAATATGAAGGTTCTGGAGTTTGCTTTTGATTCAAGGGATTCCAGCGGGCCGGGAGAATACCTTCCGTACAATTATAATAAAAATTGTGTGGTATATACCGGGACGCATGATAATGAAACTTTATTGGGATGGCTTAGCAATATTTTGCCGGAAGAAGTCAGAATGGTTAAGAGGTATATTGGAAAAGATATGAAGGAAAAGCAGGATATTGTTTTTGAGATGATACGGCTCGCACAGGCTTCCACGGCTGATTTCTGTATTATTCCGATTCAGGATTATCTCTGTCTGGACAATACGGCAAGAATAAACACACCATCCACTGTAGGGATTAACTGGAAGTGGCGTATCTCCGAAAAAGATTTAAATGATGGGTTGGTGCAGAAAGTGAAAGAATATACTGTCTTGTATGGCAGGGCGTAAAAAAGGGCACAGACTTCGCTTGTGCCCTGACAAAAATGCTAAAAAACTAAAGTTCTTGGCATTTTTGTTGGTATACCACTACACGGAGAGAACCTTCTTTAGATTAAAAAACTGCGGCAGGTCTGCGAATCTGCCGCAGTTTTTTTAATGCACAGGGGGCATAAAGAAATTTGATATATGTAATTTCATGTGATATAATATTTTGGCAGAGCACAGAAATGGGGGCGTTGAAATATGTCTGCTTTTACTATAAAAGATATTGCAAGAATATGCAATGTGGGAATTAGTACAGTTTCTAGGGCAATTAATGATGATCCGGGAATTAATAAAAATACAAGGGAACGCATCCTAAAGGTAATTGAGGAGTATCATTATGTTCCTAATAATAGTGCAAGAAATCTGAAGATGACGGAATCGAATACGATTGCATTATTGATTAAGGGGATAGATAACCAATTTTTTCAGGGGATGCTTAGGATTTATGAAGAAGAGTTAAAGAAGATGGAATATTCTTTTTTAATACATGCAGTAGGGGAGGATCAGGACGATGCGAGTGTCGCTCTGGAACTGGCAAAGGAGAAACGCCTAAAGGGGATTATTTTCTTAGGCGGCCTTATGGACTATTCGGAAGAGAAAATGAATATGATTGGGATTCCTTATGTGCTGTGTACAGTTGCTATGGATATGGCGGGGCCGAGGCGGGACTGTATTTCTGTCTCTATTAATGACGAAAAAGAGAGTTACAAGGCGGTGGACTATTTGTGCCGGAAAGGGCACCGGAAAATCGCTATTATTACCGGGCGCGAGACAGATTTTGCCGTTGGAGGGCTGCGGCTCAAGGGTTACAAGGAGGCATTGCAGGATAATGGCATAGAATACGATCCGGAATTAGTAAGATATATGAAATCAGACCTGCCAGAGTATTCCTGTGCAAACGGCTATCAAGTCACAAAAGAGCTGCTGGAGTCCGGGGTGGAATTTACCGCAATCTATGCGATATCGGATTTGGTTGCGTTTGGGGCATATAAGGCGATTTTTGATGCTGGGAAAAAAATTCCGGAGGATTATTCGGTAATGGGGTTTGACGGACTGGAAATCACGCGGTATTTTAACCCTTCGCTTACAACGATGGTACAGCCATGCAGTCAGATGGTAAAACATTCTATTGAACTGCTGATGGAAGCAATTAACGGAAATGTAGATAAAAAACAGATTATATTTCATGCGGAATTGCTGGAACGTGATTCGGTTGCAGATATTAATCAGACAGCATAGAAAGACTAAGGAACTGTCCAAAAATAACTTTTAATATTGCTTGTCTTTTTCTCCGAGAGAACTGCTCAAAAATCAGTTACATAGCCCACTATGCGCCTGATTTTCGAGCAGCACTCTCGAAGGAAAATCCTACGCACTATTTAAAAGTTATTTCTTGACAGTTCCTAAGGAACAGTTTCTAAGGCGGAGGATCAGATGGATTATGTTTAGTATAGAAGGAAAGTTTTTTGGCACGATATCCCGTTTAGGCGATTTGGTTATACTCAATATTCTGTTTCTGGTGTGCAGTATACCGATTGTCACAATTGGGGCATCGATTACAGCGATGTATTCTGTTACAAAGAAGATGGCGGAGGAGAGGGAAGGATATATCGTTAGAAGTTTTTTTAAGGCATTTAAAGAAAATTTCAGGCAGTCAACTGTTATGTGGCTTATTCTTCTGGTATGCGGCGCGGTTATTTCCGTTGATTTATTTATATGCAGCAATCTGATGAAAGCGGGGTCTTTGCAGACCTTAGGCAAGGGATTTTTGCTGTTGGCATTTTTCTTGATTATTTTTATCGTCTTATATTCACTGACATTGCAGTGCACATTTGAAAATACCATAAGAAATACATTAAAAAATGCACTGCTAATTTCATTGGGACATGCGCCGTGGTCACTTCTGATGTCACTGCTTGCGTTATCACCTTTTATCTCTATATTTTATTTTGGAGAATATTTTGGCACGGAATTGCTGGCAATGATTCTAATCTGGTTTTCAGGCATGGCATATATTAATTCGTTTATATTGAATAGAATATATAAGAAATATATGAATTGAAAAATGGTTTTAGGGAAGTTTCCGGGATGTTTGTAGGTTGCAAAAATGAGAGTGTTGGAAATATGCATGTTGTATGGGGGATTACTATGAAAAAATATCTGGCCTGTTTTTTGATGGTTTTTATAGGGGGATTTTATCTGACAGGGTGCGGTCAGGCAAAAGAGGGGGTTCAGAGCAAGGATCTGCACAGGATGAATGCGCCTGTCTATGACGCAGGATATATTACAGTTGGTTTTATCCAGACTGGTAAGGAATCAGACTGGAGGGATGCCAATACAAATGATTTTTTAAATACCTTTACCAATGAAAGAGGGTATCAGTTAATTTATATAGACGGAAACTCTGATTCTAACCGCCAGATTAAGGCGGCATACGACTTGATTGCCCAGAAAGTTGATTATATGATTATTGATCCGATTGTCGAGGATGGCTGGGAGGATGTGCTGAAACTTGCGGAGCAGGAAGGGATTCCTGTTATTATTGCGGATAGGGGAGTAAGCGCAGATGCATCTTTATATGAATGTTGGGTTGGCTCTGATTTTAAGACAGAGGGGATTCAGGCTGCGAAATGGCTTGAGGATTATCTGGAGGAGAATGGACGTCAGGACGAGGCCCTCAATATCGTGATTCTGGAGGGGACAGAAGGGGCATCAGCTGCTATCGGGAGGACAGAGGGGCTGATGGAAGAGATAAAGAAGCATAAAAACTGGAATGTCCTGACAAGCAAGTGTGCCAATTTTACGCAGGGCGAGGGAAAGAATGTGATGGAGGAGATTCTTAAGCAATACAAGAATATCAATGTCGTTATTTCGGAAAATGACAACATGATGTTTGGAGCGATGAAAGCAATGGACCATGCTGGCGTGAAGTATGGTGTAAAGGGCGAAGTTATTACCATTTCTTTTGATGCGCTTAAGGAGGCATTTCAGTTGATGATGAAGGGGGAATTGATGGTTTCTGTGGAATGTAACCCTTTGATTGCAGGAAGTGCAGAACAGGTGATACAGGATTTGGAGCAGGGCAAAGAGGTTGGGAAGATACAGTATGTAGAGGAGTCTGTCTTTACTTATAAAAACGCTGCACAGCATATCGCTAACAGAAAGTATTAGGGGTTGCAGAAGAATAGCTTGTGTAAGCTGTTTTCCTACAGATCCTTAGAGGTATGAAAATGAAAAAATCACTTAAAAAAAGGATGTTATTACTTGTTTTTGGTTTTGTTATCCTATTAAATATATTGAGCATTATAATGAATTACCAGAATTTTGTGCTGACAATGGAACAGGCAAATTACTCTATGGCAAGTACAGTAGCCGAAACCTGTTCCCTGATTATTGATGGTGATGCTTTGGAGGGGTATATAAAAACTGGCCGCAGGGATAATACATATTATGTGACCTGGAATAAGCTGATTGATTATAAAATGACAAATAAAGACATTGTTTATTTGTCGGTTGTCTGGTTTGACGAAGAGGGAGGGCATTATATATTTGATACAGATTTGACAGAAAGCGGTGCTTTTCTGGGTGATAAGATTGCTTTTGACTTTAAGCAGGTTGTAGAAAAAGAAACCTTGATTCAAGGCAAGGAGCATCTGTTTCTCACGTATGCAAACCGTATGGATTTGTACCGCCCGGTACTGTCTTCCTACAATATTCCGATGGGCTATGTGATTGTAGGGATTTCAACGGAGGAAGCTGCGAAGGAACAGGTCAGGTATCTGATGAAGCTGGTGCTGGCGGTTTCTGTACTGACACTGGTTGTGACTATTTTCTTTGTCTGGACGATAGACCGCTCAATACTCCGTCCGATTAACCAGCTTTCGGTTGCGGTGTCCAGTTATGCGAATGCGGAGGGAAATTACAGGGAGGATTCGCCTTTATCCCATTTATCAATCCATACAGGTGATGAGATAGAGAATTTGTTCCATTCTGTAAGAAAGATGGAGTCAGACATTCTGGATTCGTCTAATAATCTTGCTATCGCAATGTGGAACAGCCAGCATGACAGTATGACACAGCTTTACAATAAGCGTTATCTTGCTGAATGCAAGAAGGAGTATGAGTCGCTGAATGCTGTGGGTATTGTTTATTTTGATGTTGACAACCTTAAGAAAATGAATGACATCTGTGGGCATGAGGGCGGCGATGATGTCATTAAGAAAACAGCAGACTTTGTCAGGAAGTACCAGACAAAGCAGGGGGCAGGCTTTCGGATGGGCGGTGATGAATTTATGCTTCTTTTGGGGAATGTGACGGAGCAAGAGATGGCAGAGCGCGTAAAGCAGATGAAAGCGGATCCGCAGACAAAGCTTACTCCGCCTGAAAGTAAGGTACAGTGCAGGATTGCGATTGGCTATGCATTCCAGAAGGGGAATATCCATTTAGACAGCCTGATAACAGAGGCAGACCAGAATATGTATCTGGATAAGCAGAGCCATCGCTGACTTACTAATGTACTGGCTTGTTTTATATTCTAATAAATGAACGGGCCAGCACATTAGTACATCGTATCATTAGGAATTTTGTATAAGGGTTTTCGATACGCTGTACCCCGCTTTATCTATTCTTGCCTATTTATAAAATTAACGATATCGTTATATACTTGCTGATGCCCTGCCTCGTTTAATACCTCATGGCGCATGCCGGGATATTGTTTTCTCCATATGTTATCAAATCCGGCATCCAGAAGGACGTGGGAGGAATTGCGTAACCCTTTTTCACCTCCGGTGCAGGGGTCGTCAAGGCCGCTTACCATAAAAATGCGCAGATCAGTGTTTATGTTGCGGTATGATTTTGCGCGGTGCATCCTGATAAGCAGACGGTATAAATCGTGGAAGGCGGATACCGTAAATCCAAATCCGCAGTAAGGGTCGTTCCTATAGGAAGTTACAGTTTCCGGATTACAGCAAATCCAATCTACATCTGTAGAAGGATTTTGGACTGCCTTATTGAAGGCGCCTACGCTGGCTTTCTGTACAAAAGCAGATTTATATTTGGGGCCATGGAGCTTCTGTAATATTGAAGTAAGGAGAAGGCCGAAGCAGGCATGTCTTTGATAGTTGGGAGGGCCGGACAGGACAGCTACGGCATAATCCTTGGAACGGGACTGCAGGAGGACACGGCTGATAATGGTTCCCATCGAATGGCCAAAAAGATATACAGGGACATCTTTATATTGTCTGGAAATAAAAGAGCGGATGTGCATCTGGTCATAAATTAGCGCAGCATATCCATCCTTTTCTTTAAAAAATCCGAGTGTTTCTGCAGTTTTACCATGCCCCCTCATATCAGAGGTTACAACACAGTAGCCGTTTTCATTGAGAAAATGGGCGAAATCTTCGTAACGCTCCTGATGTTCTTCCATGCCATGGATTATCTGCACTACTGCTTTTGGGTTTTCTACGTCGAAAGTATGGACGGACAGGGCGTAGCCGTCTTTTGTTTTAATTTGGAATTTTCTCATGTTATGTTCTCCATTCTATTGTTACTTCGGCGGTTAAATATTTCGGTTTATACTCTGAAAATCCAGTGATATTTAACTTTCGAAATAATAGTTATTTTCAAACAGTTCCTTATAATATTTTAGCAAAGATATGGGTAAAATGAAAGGGATTTTGGAAATTGGCCACGGAAATCAATTTTCAGTATATATATTCATTACTGCCCCAAAACAATATGTCACTATTTACAGACGATGTTTATTTGACAATAACTCCCTGTTATCCGTTATTTTTTGTTTGTGCCTGCATCCGGTTATGTTTCTGTTTTTTGCTTTACAGACAAGCAGAACGCCAAAAAAGAAGGAAAGGATATGCCTTGCAACATTTCGCCTTTCCGAGGAACTATCTGTCTTGCGGCTTTGATGCTTGGTTTATGCGCCTTT
>RAYF01000010.1 GCA_003611745.1 bacterium D16-36
CTGACGCCCTCCGCTGAAATCTCCGCCGCCCGGACGGAAATGGGAATGACATTGGCAAATATCCTCACCCGGCTTCCGTATGCCTCCTTCAGCATGGCGCTGATGTCCTTTGCGTAATTCGTCCGGCTGTCTACCATTGTAAGCAGAATCCCCTCAATCTCCAGTTTCGGGTTAATCTGCCGCTTTACCTTGCCGACTGTCTTAATAAGCTGCTGCAAGCCTTTGACGGGCAGATATGCCGCCTGTACGGGTATCAAGATGCTGTCGGCGCTGGCAAAGGCATTTATGGTAATCATACCGAGGGAAGGCATACAATCAATCAAGATATAATCGTAATTCTCCCGGACAATCTCTATGTATGACCGGAGTACCGTTTCCCGGCTCATAACATTCACAAGGGAAACTTCCAGACCGGAAAGTTCAATGTTCCCCGGCATAAGGTCTATCCCTTCCTCATGGTGGAGAATGCCTTCTCCCGGCTCTACTTCCCCGTCATTGATTAAGTTCCCCATAATGGTTGCAAGCGTGACTTCCAGACTGTCCGGCTCTGTAAAGCCTAAACTTGCGGTCAGACTGCCCTGTGCGTCCGCATCAATCAAAAGCACTTTCTTTCCCTGTTTTGCAAGTCCTATGCCTAAATTGCTTGTAGTGGTGGTCTTGCCCACACCGCCTTTCTGGTTTGCGATTGCGATTATTTTACACATGATAATTCTCCTTTGCTTCTACTAATTTTCTTTTACGTTGCTTTTCCTGACTTCCACATAAGTCCTGTAATATTTCTTTGTCCCTTTGTTTGGGAACATATCGGAAAACTCCGTCACCTCGATTTTCGGGTTACGCTGTAAAATCTTCCCGAACCACTTAATATCGTTCTTCGTTCCCATAAGCCTGACTTTTAACATCAATCCTGTCCTCCGAACATGGCGTACAGCTTGTGGTTATATGTTGCGTATTCCGGATACCGTATCTGTACCGCCTGCCAAAAATAAGGTGCATAGGCACAGCAGAACAGTTCTTCCACTGTGTACATTCTGCACTCGTCCACCTGTTCCTCCGCATCATCGTAATCAAGGACACTCGGCGTACCGTTGCAGTAAAGGTTATACGCCATCCTGACTACTTTCACGCTCCCGCTGGTCTGCCAGCCTTCATGCAGGCACTCCGTTTTTACACAGCCTGTCTTAAAATCATAGATACTGTAAATGTTCCTTCTTGTGTCATCGCTAATACCAAGACAATATACAAGCGCTTTGTGGTACACGTCCTGATACCTGACCTCTTTCAATTTCTCATAGTAGAATTTTTCATGTGCATCGCTGATAAAAATAATCGCTTTCTCTTTTTCTGCTCCTAACGCTGTATTTGCCATAATTAATCTCCTTAAATTTTTTAATATTATGAAGGATTTGAGAAAATGAGTTTTAAGGGATTACGATAATTGAGTAAACTTCGCCGAAGATTGTGAGTATCCAATTTACTCAACAAAGCTGTTGAGTAATACTCAATTTGAAGTGATTTTAGACGGTTTTTAACGGTAAAAGACGGTATTTCCATCTTGACCTTTTTTTGAATAGAAAAAGGCTCCGAATCCCTCATAATCACTTGAAAATGCGTGATTACAAGGCATTCGGAGCCTTATAATTTTTATACAGTTATTTCAAATGCAAACTTCGCTTACATGCCCATCTGTGCTGCTACTTCTGCTGCAAAATCTTCTTCCTTCTTCTCAAGCCCCTCACCGGTCTCGAAACGTACAAAACTCTTTATAGCCAGCTTGCAGCCTTCAGATTTTGCTACATTTTCCACATATTTGCCGACAGATTCTTTATTCTCTGCCTTAACATATTCCTGCTCCAACAAGCAGACTTCTTTTAATTCCTTGTTAAGGCGTCCAATAATCATCTTCTCAATAATATTGTCCGGTTTGTTTGCATTCTTAGGGTCGTTCTTAGCCTGTGCCAGAAGGATAGACTTCTCATGCTCCTTGTAATCCTCGTCAACATCATCAGAAGACACATACTTTGGATTTAAAGCTGCAATCTGCATTGCTACATTCTTTAAGCACTCTTTTACCCCATCACTTGATGAGTCGGTATCAGCCTCTACCAATACGCCGATTTTTCCGCCTGCATGGATATAAGAAACGACAAGCCCGGATGTCTCCACCTTCTGGAAACGGCGGATTGTCATATTCTCACCAATTACTGCAATCATGGACTTTAACTTCTCTTCCACTGTCTGTCCAGCCTCAGCAGCCCATGGCTCAGCAAGAAAAGCATCAATATCGGATGCGGATGTTGCCTTAGCCTGTGCAGCGACCTCTGCGACATAAGCCTGAAACTTCTCATTCTTTGCCACAAAATCAGTCTCACTGTTCACTTCCACGATTGAAGCTGTCTTGCCGTCCTCTGACACATCAACTGCAACCATACCTTCTGCTGCGATACGCCCAGACTTCTTCTCAGCCTTTGCAAGGCCATTCTCCCTTAACCACTCTACTGCCTTATCCATATCGCCGTCGGTGTTTGTAAGAGCCTTCTTACAATCCATCATGCCGGCGCCAGTCATCTCCCTTAACTCTTTTACCTGTGAAGCTGTAATAGCCATTTTATTTTCCTCCATATTTTATTAAAATGCATTTAATATGATTATGCCTCAGCAGCCTCCTCCTCAGCGTCTGCCATGGACTCACCCTGATTTGCTTCAATAACAGCATCTGCAATCTTAGAAACAATAAGTTTTACTGCCCTGATTGCATCGTCATTTCCAGGGATTACATAATCAAGCTCTTCCGGATCACAGTTTGTATCTGCAATTCCAATAAGAGGAATTCCTAATGTATGTGCTTCCTGAATGCAGATTCTCTCCTTTTTCGGATCTACTACAAAGATAGCATCAGGCACCTGTTTCATATCCTTGATACCGCCAAGGTTTTTCTCAAGCTTATCCCATTCTTTCTTAAGGCCGATAACTTCCTTTTTAGGAAGGACATCAAATGTGCCATCCTCGGACATTGTCTCAATATCTTTCAATCTCTTAATACGGGTCTGGATTGTCTTAAAATTAGTAAGCATTCCTCCAAGCCATCTCTCATTTACATAATACATGCCGCAACGCTCAGCCTCAGCCTTAATGGAATCCTGCGCCTGCTTCTTTGTACCCACAAAAAGAACAGTACCCCCATTTGCAACAATATCTTTTACAGCATTGTAAGCTGTATCTACCATTCCTACAGATTTCTGTAAGTCAATAATATAAATACCATTGCGCTCTGTGTAGATGTACTCTGCCATTTTAGGGTTCCATCTTCTTGTCTGATGTCCAAAATGAACACCTGCCTCCAGTAACTGTTTCATTGAAATAACACTCATGCTAATACCTCCATTTGGTTTTTCTGCTTCCGCATACTTCCAGACGCATCACCCTGTACAGGCACCAATGCGGAATCCGTATGCGTGCTTATTAAATAAAGTTTCCTGTATTATTTGATTTCAACATACAAAGCATGCCCCGATGGCAGAATTATGCAGAAACCGCGTCAATACACAACGCACTTGCTTAGTCTATCACAAATAAATACCCTTTGCAAGCATATTTTTTGATTCCCGTGATAACGCCTTAGTCCCTTGACTCCGTTACAATCAGAATCCCCTCTTCAAATTTTATCAAGGCGGAGCCGCTTCCTTCCCTCATCTCATTGCTGACGCCAATACTTTCACCGCAGGCTAACGTCCTGTCCTCTAGCCCATACCGGAACCCCCGCAGGCAAACTCCTGTCACTTCACGGGTAAAAGGAACTAGGGAGATATATTTCCCAAATAAATCCTTTTTCTGAATCACACCACTGTGATCCATCAAATAAATCTTATTGTGTCTGTCTACAATATAAGCTGGAATCCCGTAAGACAGCGGCTTTAAAAGAATATTCAAGTTTGCCAGAAAGTGGTCCAGCCGCTTTCCCGTCGCCCCAAGAATAATAATCTCCTGCGGAAAGCGCTCTGTAACCCAGTCTAATACAATATGCGTATCCGTTGCATCCTTTTCTGGCGGGTACTCTACAAATTCAGTGTTTACGCCCTCCACTGCTTTTCCGCACTGGTACCTCTCCCTTGCCTCCTGCGACACGCTGTCAAAATCCCCCATCGCATAATGAACCGGAAGCCCAAGCGCATAAGCGCTGTCAAGGCCGGAATCAGCACATACGACCGTATCAAATTCCATACTTTCCAGATACTCTTTTGCAAAACTGATGTCCAAAACACCGCCTGAGATAATCAAAGTCCTTCCAAGCACAGCCATACTCTACCGCTCCTTATCTGCCCTTCTGGCATCCTCCATCTCACGTTGCTTCCTCAGATATTCCCTCTGCAGATCATAAATATAGTGCAGAAGCTTGCGGTTGGACTTCGCCAGAATACAGCCATAGTAATAATCAAAACGGCTCTCAATCGATTTCATCTTATTTTTCCTAACAACTGATGCCTTGACCGGAAGATCCCCATACGGGGAAGGGATATTAAAGAAAAACCCGTCTCCTACCCCAAATTTCTCGTCGCTATAAAGCCCAATACCGTTTTCACTGACATCCTTAATCATGGCTTTTACATAAACTGACCGGGAAGCCTTACGAATCCAGACCTCCTCCTCTTCTCTGGAAGCAAACAGGTCTGCGGGAATCTTTGGTATATTAAAGTACCTGCCGGAACGTCCCGGTATCCTGTAATATCCAAGTACAACATCCTGCAGCAGCTTTACGCGGTATGCATTTCTTCTGTTAAATGTCCTGCCCTTATCCACAATCTGAAAATAATGTACCGGAAAACCCTCCAGTTTTGCAAGGCCCGCCCTGACCTTATCCCATTCCCACATAAAATTCTGATCCCTGTATACAATCCGGATATGATCCTCCGGCAAAAACTCAAAAAATCTGCCACTGGATGAAATTGCTGTCACACAAACCCTGAATTCGTTTGTGTCCTCCACTTTGCTTACTAAACGGTATCGATAATCTTCCCTCTCAACGAATATTTCCAAAGTCTTTCCTAATGGAATGTTCTCAAGAAGCATCCGCCATTACCTCCTTTACCATCTTCATATTTTCAGAAATATCCCCCTGAAAGACTGCTGTCCCTGCTACCACAATGTCCACCCCCAGTGAAACAATCTCCCCAAGGTTTTTACGGTTCACGCCGCCGTCTATTTCTATGTTATAATGCAGGTTCCGCTCCTTGCGGAGCCCTGCAAGATATTCAACCTTCTTCAATGTCTCCGGAATCAGCTTCTGGCCGCCGAACCCCGGATGTACCGTCATAACCAGAACCATATCCACCATCTCCAGATATGGCACAACTGCTTCAACCGATGTTTCCGGATTTATAGAAATGCCGCACTCAATCCCGTGGGCCTTAATCTCCCCAAGGGCAGCCCTGACATCCTCACATGCCTCCACATGGACGGTAATCGAATCCGCCCCATCCTTTACAAATTCCTCTATGTAACGTATTGGATCCTGAACCATCAGATGAACGTCAAAAAAGAGACGGCTCTCTTTGCGGATGGAGGTGATAACCGGCATCCCAAATGAAATTGACGGCACAAACATCCCATCCATTACATCAATATGTAAAATCTCTACATCATTCTCTTCTAACTCATGAATCTGCCCGCCAAGGCGGTTAAAATCTGCTGCTAAAATTGATGGTGCTATTTGACTCATACCAATCCCTCCATCCATGTCTTAATATTTTTTCCGTGAACTTATTTCCTCAAAAAACTGTTTATAGTTCTCATAGCGCACCGGCGAAATCATCCCCTCAGAAAATGCCTGCTTCACCTGACAATCCGGTTCACTGATATGGGCGCACCCCAAAAACCTGCACCCGTCCCGGTAATCCAAAAACTCAGGATAGTATTCTTTGAGTTCCTCCTTCTCAATATCCGGAAGGGCGAGGGAAGTAAATCCCGGCGTATCCATAACATAGGTACCCTGCCCCAGATAGAAAAGCTCCGAGTGCCTTGTCGTATGTTTCCCACGCTTAATTTTGCCACTGATTTCCCCGATTTCCATATTCGCTTCCGGAAAGAGAGTATTCATAACCGTGGACTTTCCCACACCGGAAGGTCCGGCAAATACTGTTGTCTTTCCCGACAGGTCCTCCCGCAGTTTGGCGATGCCTTCCCCGGACACTGTACTGGTGATATGGACCCTGCTGCCGCTTTTTTCATAATGCCCCGCCAGTTCATCCAGCTCCGCCCTTTCCTTATCGTCCGCCTTATTAAAACAGATTACAGTTGGAATGCCCTGCATCTCCATCATCAGCCAGAACCTGTCTAACAGATTGAGGTTGGGCTTAGGGAAAGAGGCAGCAAAAATAACAACTGCCTGATCCACATTTGCCACTGCCGGACGGTTTATCTTGTTTTTCCTTGCCAAAATCTCCGTAATATTGCCAAGCATTTTCTCCCTATCCAGAACCTCAAGGCAGACATTATCCCCAACCAGAGGCTTCACATTCTGGTTGCGGAATATCCCCTTAGCCTTGCACTCTACCACGCCAAAATCAGACACATTCACATAATAAAAGCCAGCAATCCCCCGAACTATTTTTCCCTGCATCAATCTGCAATCCTCTTAAATTCAATATCAAAAACAGAATCCAATACAACGCCATCTTTACTTATCGAAATCTGCCCGGTGCTGTCGCTCCAGCCATTCACCGTAAACTTCTTTGGAAAATCCTTGTAGCTGAGCGTCCCATTGAATACAGTCCTAGATCTTCCATCCTGCGTCAATATCAGCTTAATCACTGCCGCATCTTCATCTTCATACTCGAAAGGATTCATGTTAATTGTCACCGTACCCACATAGCGGTATCTCGGCGTAGCAGTCGGATTTGGCGGTGCTGTTGTTTCAGCAGGCTGCGGCCCAAGGCTTACTTTAAGGTCAATCGCCGTCCCGGCATCTACCTTTTTCCCTGACTTAATAGACTGGTAAATAACCCTTCCCTTTTTATATTTATCAGAATACGAATAACTTATATTTTCTGAAGAACACTCTAATCCCCTGTCTGCCAAAAGCTCCTGTGCAATCTCTACCTTTTTCCCTACCACATACGGCACAGTAACCATCTCATTCTCCGGCCCTTGGCTGACAAGAATAACCACAGAAGTCCCCTTCTTAACGCTTGTTCCAACCACAGGGTCTGTACCACAGACTTTACCTTCATCAACTGTATCGCTATACCTCTTTTCTGTCTTTGCAAAAATCAGTCCCATAGACTCCAGCTTATCCCTTGCCTCTTCCACCGTATATCCTACCATAGCAGGAATCACAACACCGCTTTCCTCCTGACTGTAATAAATAATAACATCCGAATACTCGTCAACCTGTTCCCCCTCCAGAGGATCTTGATTCACAACGGTATTCGCCTCTTTGTCTGACTCTACAGGCTCCAGCTTATAATGCAGTTTTGCATCATCTAACATTTTCTGTGCGTCCTCTAATGTCTTATCAATCAGGTTCGGCACAAAAACCTTGTCGGCTGAAACATCCTCTGACGGCATCGGTGATGCGCTGACAGAAGACGGGTTATCTTTTTCATCCTTCCCTGAACCGCCGCCCCACCAGCCGGCAACTTTTCCAACAATCAGAAAAATAACTACCACAATAATAACAGCTACAACTCCGCTGCATATCTTTAAAATCCGTTCCAATTTAGGATCCAGGGCATCTTCATTGATTAATTCCTTCTCAAACGGCGGCTCATCCCTCACGACAGGGTTCCGCTTCGGCTGTTCCTTCACTGCCCTGACCACATCATCTGAAATCATAATAGTCGGTGAATCATTTACTGTCTCTTCAAGCTGAACGTAATCCCCCTGTGGATCCGAGACAGCGCGGCGCAAATCCATGATCAGTGCATCTGCACTCTCATACCGCATATCCGGCTTTTTCTGCATACATTTCTGGACAATTCTGGACAGGCTCCTTGGAATTGACGAATCCACATCATTTAAATGCGCCGCCTCCTCATGGACATGCGCAAATGCCACGGAAACGGTACTCTCCCCCTCAAAGGGAACCTTTCCCAAAAGCATTTCATAAATCGTAACACCAAGCGAATAAATATCGCTTTTTTCATCGCTGTAGCCGCCCCTCGCCTGCTCCGGGCTGATATAATGCACAGAGCCCATGGCATTGGAAGTAATGGTATTAGAGGTCGCTGCCTTTGCAATACCAAAATCTGTCACCTTTACCTTGCCTTCCCTCGAGATAATAATATTCTGCGGCTTAATATCCCTGTGAATAATATGGTTTTTATGGGCCTCTTCTATTCCTTGGGCAATCTGGATCCCTATCCCTATCGCCTCGTTAATTTCAAGCCTTCCCTTTTTCTCAATAAATTTTTTTAATGTAATTCCCTCTACTAATTCCATAACGATATAATACAGGTTATCGTCCTCGCCTACATCATAGACATTTACTACATTCGGATGGGACAGCCCGGCAACAGACTGCGCCTCCGCGCGAAACTTAGAAACAAACTTTGCATCATTACTGTATTCCTGCTTTAATATCTTAATGGCTACATTGCGGTTAAGCCTTAAATCCTTACCATTGTAAACATCTGCCATCCCGCCCGAACCGACCCGGTCAATAATCTCATACCTTTCGCCAATTAGCATCCCTGGACTTATCATGCTTCTCCTCCATTCCAACGCAGTTAAATCATACCTAATCTATCCGGACAAGCACTACGGTGATGTTATCATCTCCGCCGCTCTGGTTTGCCCTCTCAACCAAAACTGTACCTGCCTCTTCCAACGTATCGCTATGCCTTACGATATACTCCATATCCTCATCATCCAGCATGTTAGATAATCCGTCACTGCACAGAAGAACTATGTCTCCTTTCTGCACCATTACTTCAAAAAAATCAGCGTTTACCTGGCCATCCGTCCCCAATGCACGGGTGATAATATTTTTCTGCGGATGCACTCTGGCCTCGCTCTCTGTAATGTTTCCCTGTTTTACCAGTTCCTCCACCAGAGAATGATCGTCCGTAATCTGGGATATTCCGTCCCGTAATAAATATAAACGGGAATCACCAATATTTGCAACATACATTGTCTCCCCAAACAATGTACATGCCACCATCGTTGTTCCCATTCCTTCAAACTCAACATTCTCTTTTGCGGCACTGTAAATTTTATTATTTGCAATGTCAACCGCTTCTTCAAATATTGTCACTGGTGTTTTATGACTAGATTTTCCAACAGAATCCACCATGCTCTCCACACACAACTTTGAAGCATGGTCCCCTGCTTTATGTCCTCCCATCCCGTCTGCAACAATAAACAGATTCCGGAAACTACCCACTGCATTTTCATTGCAATAAAAGAAATCCTGATTCATGCTTCTCTTACTGCCAACATCAGTTATCGCATATGCTCTCATGTAGTTTCCCTCCTTCGTTCTTATTTTTGTAACATTTATAGATTGCCCCAGCGCCCCATCCGGATTACCCTTTTGAACCGAACGGCCAAAGCACCCGTGTATTAAAACAAATATCATCTGCTAATATCTTGGATATTTTAACACAATAGAAAGAAAAGGACAAGTCATTCATTTTTTAATCCACAGCATCCACATTTAAGTTGCCTGACACAGAGTGAACAGTACCTTTAGAAATCCGAATACTGCTGCCGCAGCTGCCCACAGGCAGCATCAATATCCCTCCCCAACTCCCTCCTCACAGTTACTGTAACATGATTTTTTTCCAATACCGCCCTGAATCCCTCTATCTGCCCACGTCCGGAACGCTGACCCATCCGGCCCTCCACAGGATTTAATGGAATCAGGTTTACATGGCAGTTCATTCCCTGCACCAGACGGCACAGTTCCTCCGCCTCCTCCAGAGAGTCATTTTTCCCCTGCACCATGCTGTACTCAAAAGTAACCCGCCTTCCCGCCTTCTCTATATAATACCTGCAGGCATCCATTATCCCTGCAAGCGGATATTTCACAGCAACCGGCATCATTTCCTGCCGCAGTGCGTCGTTCGGCGCGTGGAGCGAAATTGCCAGAGTGATTGCCAGATCCTCTTTTGCAAGCTCCCTAATCTTTTCTGTCAGCCCGCAGGTAGAAATAGTCAGGTTCCGCTGGCTGATATTCAGCCCATATTCATCCGAAACCATGCGGACAAACTTTACTACGTTATCATAATTATCAAGCGGTTCCCCAATCCCCATTAAGATGACATTGGATATGCGCTCCCCCGAAATCCTCTGGATCCCATAAACCTGGGCAAGCATCTCAGAGGCCCTTAAATTTCTCACCAACCCGCCCACAGTAGAGGCGCAAAACCGGCATCCCATCCGGCATCCCACCTGCGTGGAAATACATACGCTGTTCCCATGCTTATATTTCATCAGCACACTTTCTACAAAATTACCATCGGACAGTTCAAACAAAAACTTGCTTGTTCCATCCTTCGATACCTGCCTCGCTGCCACTTTCGCCCCGGCAATCATGGCACGCTGCGCAAGCTCCTGCCTGAAATCCTTCGGCAGATTCGTCATTTCCTCAAAAGAACAGGCAAGATGCCCATGAATCCACTGATACAACTGCCTGCCGCGAAATGCCTTCTGCCCCATATCCAGAACAAAAGACTGCATCTCCTCAAAATTCAGATCCCCAATATCAATCTTTTCTAAACTATTCTTATCAGCTCCTGTCACATTACCACCATCCATCCGTTTTTCAACCCTTCCTGACAAAACAGGAGACAAAAAATCCATCCGTCCCTGTCCTGCTTGGCAAAACCTGCAGATACCCCTCTTTTCCTGTCCCATTCCGCAGCGGCTCCGGCAAATCATCTTCAATGGAAACCAATGCAAATGGAAGATTTTCTTCTATCCATCTTACCATATCTTCATTCTCTTCCTGCGCAATCGTACAGGTGCTGTATACCATCCTGCCGCCCTCTTTCACGTATTCCGCAGAAACCGTGAGGATCTGCCTCTGGATAGCGGACAGTGATTTAATATCCTCCGGCTTCGTTTTATATTTTATGTCACACTTTTTTCCTATTACCCCCAAGCCGGAACAAGGCAGGTCGGCAATCAATACATCCGCCTTCCTAATCCATTCCTCACGTAACACCGCTGCATCCTGCTCATACACCTCTACATTTTTCACCAAAAGCCTCTTTACGTTCTCCCTGATCAGGTCCGTCTTCTCCCGCGTGAGGTCAGCCGAAACCACCACACCGCTCCCCCTCAGAATATCAGCCGCATGAAGCGTCTTTCCGCCGGGTGCGGCACAGACATCGATCACCGTATCCCCTTCCCTGATTCCGGCTATCTGCCCCACCAGCATAGAGCTTTCATCCTGTACCTGGAACATCCCCCTCTGGAATGCAGTTAGCTCACGCAGCGAAGGGTAGTTTCGAATCGAAAAAGCATACGAAAGCAGCCTCCCTCTGGCAGCAGTTACCCCCTCCTGCTCCAAAGCCTTCTGCACTTCCCCCTCTGAAAACCGGCTCACCATGCACCGGATAGGCAGGCCGCCGCCCTCCTCCAAAAAGACCGCAAATATTTTTTCTGCCTCCCCTGCCCCATAACGCCCCACGAAACGGCAGACTAGCCATGCCGGCATAGAGTAACGGACGGAAAGATACCGCTCCATATCTGATTTATCCGGATAGGCGACAGATTCTTTACCGCGTACCACCGCCCGCAATACCCCATTCACAAATCCTTTTAAACTCTGCAGCTTCCTCTTAACTGCCAGCTTCACAGCCTCATTGCATGCAGCAGAATCCGGCACCTGTTCCATATAAAAGATTTGGTAAACAGACATCCTAAGGATATTGCGTATCACTGGCTTCATTTTTGCAGTCTTCACCTTCGAATACAAATCAATAATATAATCCATTTCAATGCACCGCTCGACTGTCCCTTCCACCAGACGCATCAAAAAGCTTCTCTCCCTTTTCTCAAGGAAATATTTCTCAAATGCAGCGTGAAGCGCCTTGTCACAGAATGCGCCCCCTTCCATAATCTCAAGCAGCAGCTCCAGCGCCAGCTTCCTGATATCTGCCGGGGCAGAACGTCCCGCGTTTCTTTCCTTTTTCATCCTCTGCCCGTCCTTACAAGATTTTTACTGTCAGGGCTGCTCTTCAGTACCATACCCCGCTCCAAAGGATACCCGCGCAGAAAAGCAGCAACATCCATCCTCTTTTTGCCCTCTAACTGCACAGAGAGAACCTTCAAAAAGCCCTCCCCCGTTTTCACAGTAAAGTCTGACTTGCCGACTGCAGCGACTGTGCCGTTCTCCAATGTAAAATTTTCTTCATCTAATGGGCAGGCTACATCTGCCTCCCATATTTTCATCATCTTGCCATCCAGAAAGCAGTATGCACTCGGCCACGGGTTCAGGCCGCGGATTAACCGTTCAATCTCCACCGCAGGCTTTGAAAAATCTATCCTCCCGGTTTCCTTGGAGAGCATCTTTGCATACGTATGTTCACTCTCATTCTGTTTCACAGGGCACAGCGTCCCCTCCTCTGCCGACTTAAGCACCTCAAGAATCATCCTTCCGCCAAATGATGCCAACTTTTCAAACAGGCTGCCTCCCGTCTCCTTTTCCTCCAGCCGGTACTTCTCCACCAGAAGGATATCCCCGGTATCGATTCCCTCATCCATCTGCATAATCGTAACGCCGCTCTCTTCATCCCCTAAAATAACAGACCACTGAATCGGAGCCGCCCCGCGCAGTTTCGGAAGGAGTGAGGCATGGACATTGATACAGCCATACTTCGGCATTTCCAGAAGCTCCTTTGGAAGAATCTGGCCAAATGCCGCCACCACAATTACATCCGGGCCCATACTGCGCACCTCGCGGAGAAACTCCCCATCTCTGGCGCGTTCCGGCTGGTAAACAGGGATATCATATTTCATTGCCGTTTCCTTAACCGGGGAAAACTGCATTTTCCCACTCCTGCCCTTCGGCCTATCCGGCTGTGTCACCACGCCAACCACCTCATGCTCACTCTGGATCAGCGCCTCCAGCGTTCCCACCGCAAAGTCCGGCGTCCCCATATATAATACTCTCACAGGCCGTCCCCCTTATTCTTTCTCAACATCCAACAACTCGCCCTCTACCTTAGAAACATATAAAACACCGGATAAATGGTCAATCTCATGCTGCAGCGCCCTCGCTAAAAGACCCTCCCCCTCGATAATGACTTCTTCCATTTTTTCATTTAATGCCTTCACCTTTGCGTAATTTGCCCGCGTCACTGCGCCGGACTTACCCGGTACGCTAAGGCATGCCTCCTGGTCTGTCTGCTCGCCGGACAACTCCAGAATCTGCGGATTAATCAGTACGATAGGGCTGTCGCCCTCCTCCGTGACATCAATCACTATAATCTGCCGCAAAACCCCAACCTGAGGTGCTGCAAGCCCTACCCCCTGCGACTCATACATTGTATCAAGCATATCCCTGATCAGAACGCGCTGGCGGTGTTTCAGCTCAGTCACCTCCCTGCAGTGCTTTGACAAAATATCATCTCCAATGGTCCGTATTTTCCTAAGTGCCATCACAACCTCCATTCTTACACAGAGACAGGCATGCCGCCGGAAACACAGCGCAGTAATCTCCGTGTAAAATACTCATATTAACGATTCATATCAAATGTAACCATGCAGTCTTTGTATTCCTCCTGCATAGGCAGCCATGCCTCCAGCCGGTTCCTGACACGGCAGAGAAGCCCATAGTCACCAGACTTAATATACATAACCCTCCGGTACCAGTCCCTGAGCTTTACAATCGGCGCATCGCACGGCCCCAGTATCACAATCCCCTGTTCTTCCCCTATCACTTCCTTAAGCTTTCCTGAAAGACAGAGCGCCTTTTCCTTTTCCCTCGAAAAAGACAATACCTCTAGTATATTGGAAATCGGCGGATAATGCAACATCTGCCTGACAGCAAGTTCCTGACGGTAAAAGCCCTGATAATTTTCACACGCGGCATTGGCCACGCTGTAGTGCTCCGGCTGGTATGTCTGAAAAACCACGTCGCCCGCCTTTTCGCCCCTTCCTGCCCTTCCCGCCGCCTGTGCCAAAAGTTGGAATGTCCTCTCAGAAGCCCTGTAATTATCCGCATTTAATGACAAATCCGCAGCAAGGACCCCGACCAGTGTTACATTTGGAAAATCATGCCCCTTAACAATCATCTGGGTTCCCACCAGAATATCCGCCCTCTGCTCTGAAAATGCTTTTAAAATCCTGTTGTGCCCTTCCTTGCCTGACGTTGTATCAGCATCCATCCGCAAAACCCTTGCCGTCTGGAAACGTTTCTTCACCATTTCCTCCACCTGCTGTGTGCCAAGCCCGAATGTTCCGATATATTTAGAGCCGCAGAATGGGCAGACAGACGGCATCGGTTTTTCCATGCCGCAGTAATGGCATTTTAACAGGGCGACCCTCCCCCCATATTCATGCGGCTTTAACGACACAGAACAGCTGTCACATTGGATAACACCGCCGCACATGCGGCAGGACACAAACCCGGCATACCCCCTGCGGTTTAAAAATAATATAATCTGCTCCCTCTTTGCCAGGCGCTCCTCCATCATCTGTTGCAGCGGGCGGCTGAATACAGAATAATTTTTTGCCTTAAGCTCCTCCCTCAGGTCTACAATCTGCACCCTTGGGAGGTCTGCATTCCCTGCCCTGTGCTTTAATGTAAACAGGCTGTACTCCCCGGTTTCGCATCGGTAATACGCTTCCAGAGACGGCGTCGCAGAACCAAGCACCACGCTTGCCCCAAGCATTTTCCCTCTCTGCACGGCAACCTCCCTCGCATGGTATTTCGGCATCGTGTCGCTCTGGTAACTGCCCTCATGCTCCTCGTCCATAACAATCAGCCCCAGTTTATCAAACGGCGTAAACAATGCAGAGCGCGGCCCTATCATAATCTGGATTTCCCCCCGTTTTGCCCGCAGGAACTGGTCGTAACGCTCCCCTGCGGACAATCTGGAATGCATAATGGATACCCTGGCCCCAAACCGCCCGTAAAAACGGTTCACTGTCTGAAAGGTCAGTGCAATCTCCGGTATCAGTACAATTGCCTGCTTCCCCTTTTCTATCACATGCTCAATCAGATTCATATAAATCTCGGTTTTCCCGCTTCCCGTCACACCATGGATCAGGTAATCCTTCCGTACCCCTCTGTCATATTCCCTGCAGATTGCATCTACAACTGCCTGCTGCTCCCCATTGAGAACCGGCCTGCTGCCGCTCTGTGACTGGTTTTCCAGAGGATTGCGGTATAACTGCTTAGAAGTAACCTGTACCACTCCTCTCTCCTCCAGCCCCCTGATCACACTTTGCGGCACATTCAGTGCCTTGACCGCATAGTCGTAATCCAGCCCGTCCTCCAAAGCAGATTCTTTTTGAAGCAGCCCATCTAAAAGGCGCACCCTTGCGGTATTATGCTTCCTCTCAAATAGTTCCCTCTGCTGCACGAGCTCTGCTTTTGGCATCTTGGAAAAAATAAAACGCTCCACCTTCTCCTTAACCTCCCTGCGGACTGGCATAACCGCCTTAATCGCATCGTTCATGGAGGCCCCATAATTCTCTTTCATCCAATAAGCCAGAGAAAGCAGGTGTGATTCTGCAACCACTCCCTGCTTCTCCACTTTCAGGATGCCCTTTGTCCGGTTAATATCGTATTTCGGAGTGTCCGACAGCCCAATAATAAACCCCTTCATCCGGCGGTTTCCCTTTCCAAAAGGTATCACAACCTGCGCCCCGACTAAAGCCTGTTCTTCCATCTCCTGCGGCACAAAATATTGAAACGGCCGGTCCAGGCTCTTAATAGATATATCCACAATGACTTCTGCAAATAACATGCATTCACCTCTGACTTCCTCTGTATCAAAACGCATTGAAAACCCATTTGCTACTGTATAAAATTTCCATCCGCCACAACATCCGCAACAATCTCGCGCTCATCCATATGGTATTTCTTGCCATTAATCTCCTGATAATCCTCATGCCCTTTGCCCGCCAGTACAATCACATCTCCCTCCTGTGCATGTTCAATCGCATACCGGATTGCCTCCCTGCGGTCGACAATCGTAATATACCTGCCATCCGCCCTTTCCACTCCGGCAACAATATCTGCAATAATATCTTCCGGCTCCTCCTTCCTTGGATTATCCGAAGTTACAATTGTCAAATCAGCAAGTTTTGAGGATACCTCGCCCATCTCAAATCGGCGGTCCCTAGAGCGGTTCCCCCCGCATCCAAAAAGGCATACCAGACGCTTCGGGTTGTATTCCCTCAGTGTCGTCAAAAGGCTGTTCAGGCTCATGGCATTGTGCGCATAATCAACCATCAGCGAAAACTTAGGGGAGACCCTGAGAAGCTCAACCCTGCCCTTCACCTTGATCTTCGCCAGTGAGGAGAGAATCGTCTCCTTATTCACCCCGAAATAACGGCAGATTGCGATTGCCGTCATGGAATTGTAAACACTAAACTTACCAGGTATATCAATCTCAATATCCATATCCAGAACGCCGCTCATATGGTACGCCACGCCAAGGCTTCCGCCCTTATCCATCAGACGGACATCCGACGCCTTCATATCTACGCCGTCGGAAAATCCATATGTCTCCACCTCGCAGGTATGCCCCTCAAGTATCTCCTCCAGATGGCTGTCATCCCCATTAAAAATGCCATACCTGCACTGCCTGAACAAAAGGCTCTTGCAGTGGATATAATCTGCCAGATCCTTATGCTCATTTGGCCCGATGTGGTCAGGCTCCAGATTCGTAAATATGCCGTAATCAAACACAAAACCGTCAACCCTGTGAAGCATCAGCCCCTGGGAGGACACTTCCATTACAACGCATTTGCAGCCCTCGTCCGCCATCCTGCGGAAAGACTCCTGCACCACATACGATTCCGGAGTTGTATTGACAGACGCTGTCCGTTCTTCCCCGATAATCGTCTCAATCGTCCCAATCAGCCCGGTCTTATAACCAGACGCCTCCAGAATAGACTGCACCATATAGGTAGCCGTAGTCTTCCCCTTCGTCCCCGTAATCCCAATTGTCACAAGTTCCTTTGCCGGATGCCCGAAATATGCGGCAGAAAGCTTAGCCAGCGCAGCGCGGGTATTTTCCACCTTAAGTACCGTAACAGAATCCTCCACTTCTACATCCTTCTCAACGACCAGAACAGATGCGCCGTTTTCCACAACCTCCCCTGCAAACTCATGGCCATCCCTGACCGCCCCTGTAATGCAGATAAAAACAGAGCCTTCTTCCACTTTGCGGGAATCATAGGCCAGCGTGCTAATCTCCCTGTCTATCTCCCCCTGTACACAATCGTATTCCATTTCCTCCAATAAATCAGTCAATCTCATATCTTCTTCATACCCTCCTAATTCTCACATTTTATTCTATAAGCAGTCCTTTAAACAATCAACAATAGCCATACAGTATGGAATATAAAAACCGTTATCCTTATTTGCATAATAATCAATAAAATCCCTTATATCCTGATCTGAATATTCTTCTTCGTCAAAAACTTCTGAATTTTCGATAGCTTCACGCCTGTTTCGTTTCAAATGAAAACTATTTAGTCCCATCTGGGTAATCATTTCCTGTGCAATATTTGCGGCAGGCCTTCCCGGCACACTATGTATCCTCCCATCAACAGAGTATTGAAAGATTTTTTCAATCTCCGCTTCTGTGGGGGGAATCATATCTTTCTCCCACCAATCCTCTTTTTTATGCCCACAATGCCCATCAATTCCAATAATACCATCCCCATTACAGGAAGCAAACATATTATTATAATCTAAATCAATTTGCGGGAAAAAAGTTTTAGGCCAAAAATGTTCGATATGCGAACTATCCAGAGAAATTCTTTTCATACAATAACAGCAAATATAACCCTGTTCCTCTATTAACTGGTTACGTAAACGCTGCCGTCTCCTTTTTCCGTCATTATCTTCTGAAGAAAAATCCTTTTTGTAATGAGCCTCCCTGCCAATTGTATCTTTACAATTCTGTTTCCACGTTTCAAACCATTCAGGTGAATCCCCTTTATCTATTTTTTTCATTACGCCTTCCTCTTGAAATTAGTATTCTCGCCTTTGCAACCCCATCCACATATCCATTAGCAATTTCATCTAATTTATCTGCAATCTGCTCTGCCTGCACATACCTTTTGTTAGCAATATGCTCATACATTGTTTCTACCATCTGTTTCGTCTCTACATTGAGGGAAGAGGTTTTCATCACCTCCTCCAATATCACATTCGCATCCCACCCAATAAAAGATTTATACTGCTGAAGGCCGACTTTGCCAGCCTCCCTGTACAAATAAAATAAATTAAATGCATCATCTAATTCCCCTAAAATCTGCGGGGAATGTGTTGTAATAATAAACTGAATATTTGGAAATGTCTTTTTTAAAACCTGCATTACCTTTCTTTGCCACAAAGTATGCATATGCAAATCCAGTTCATCAATTAAAACAACTCCCTGCCCTTCTAACGGATTAGAGAGTTCAGGATTCGCCAATGCCATCCTCCGCGCTAAATCGCCAAATAAAGCAATTGTACATTTTTCCCCGTCCGACAACTGGTTTATTTTAAGATAACGCCCATCTTTTTTCACCTTCATTGCTAATGGCCTTCTTTCGATATGGATATCCTCAAATCCATCAAGCATGGCAAGCATGGCTTTTTTCACTGCCAGCAGGCTTCTGTCTTCATACATTTCGCTTTTCCTTACTTTTTCCTGATTTTCAATATCTTCCTGATTCCGAAACCATATAAACAACGTCCTAAAATCAATTTTGCTTTCAATTGCCTTATCAAATGCACTAAGTTTAGTAAATTGCTCTTTTTTAGAGGCCCTTAGGGGAACATCAAAAACAGACCGGTTAACGCCATAATTTACAAAGACGGGCATATTCTTCATATCGTCGTTTTCAATCCAATTTCCATTCCCATCGTCATATCCCTTTTCAATATAACGCTCTTCAAATAATCCCACCAACTCTTTTAATTTTGTAAGCCCATGCCTCCTGCCTTCCGATCTGGAAATAGAACGGGAATACTCTCTTAATTCCCCATCCGAAAACTCGAACACTACATCAATTTTTGCACTGGTTTTCCCATAGCTGATATCATCATATTCTAATTGTGCTAATTTCTTCTTCGAAGATACCAGTTTAGAAATAAAATTAGCATAAATTAAATCAATTGCACGCAGTATTGTTGATTTGCCCACACCATTAACACCAAATATTACCGTGCTTTTCCCATCAAACGGTATTTCCAAATTATCTATTCCCTTGAAATCAGAAACTTTAATCATTTTGACCTTCATTATTATACCACGTCTTTCTCAATTTTGAATGCCCCAGAAAAGCATTGCTAAATGGCCTAAAAAGCTTTCCAAACTCCATCCCATAATATTATCAGGCATCTGTCCAATAATATAGGAAACAAAACCAGTTTCCTATAATCAATTTATTGCACAAAAACATGTGCCTTTTATCATTATAACATGATTCCTACAAAAATAAACGTAAGCTGGCAACAGCAAATTACAGCAGCAACCAGATTAATCCAATGGAATGTCACCATCACAGATAATTTCAGCCGGCCCTGTCATCCAGACAGTATGGTTCTGCTCATCATAATGTAGAAGGAGGTCCCCTCCGAGCAAATGTACCGTAACCTCATGATCCGTTTTTCCATTCAATACACATGCCACCACGACTGCACAGGCACCCGTCCCACAGGCAAGTGTTTCACCGGAACCCCTCTCCCAGACTCTCATATTAACTTCCTTCTGGTTCAGCACCTGCACAAACTCCGTATTAATGCGGTCAGGAAATGCCTCATGGTGTTCAAAGCCCGGCCCGATTTTCTCCAGATCCAGCCCTCTTGTATCCTCCACAAACGTCACCGCGTGGGGGTTCCCCATTGATACGCAGGTTACCTGATAATCCCTCCCTGCCACAGAAAGCGTCTGGTCAATACAGCTATCCTTCCCGATTTTGACTGGTATCTGTTCCGGGCACAGCACTGGTGCCCCCATATCTACTTTTACCAGAACTACTTTTCCATTTTCGATAGTAAGGTCTAAATATTTTATGCCACTCTTTGTCTCAACCGATATCTTATCCTTATCCGTCAGCCCATACTCATAAACATATTTTGCAATACAGCGTATCCCGTTGCCGCACATTTTCCCCTCAGAGCCGTCCGCATTGTACATCGCCATACGGAAATCCGCCACTTCAGACGGGCAGATTAAAATCAGTCCATCCGAACCTATCCCAAAATGCCTGTCACTCACCCGGACTGCAGCCTCCTCAGGATTATCTATCATCTCTTCCATACAATTTACATAAATATAATCATTCCCACAGCCATGCATCTTCGTAAACCTCATATCTCACCAATCCTTTCTTTCCCATCTATTATCCCCCATACCCGGCAGACACGCTCTAGCGTACCATTTCAGCGGCAACTCTCACATGTAAATATTGTAATCCATTTGGCGGCAATTCGCAAGTAGGCTAAAAACTCATTCATAATATCCAAACATGAGAAAAACCGTACCCCACAACCAGTGCTAAAGATTTCGAACATACCTATGTACCGCTGCGCTTGAGCATGAGCGCAAGCGTCCCACGCAAAGAGCACAATGTGAATGAAAAAACCATTCACATGGGAGAAATCCAAGCACGTCCGTCTTATCATCATATTAAAATACTATGTGAAAAGTATATGAAATAAGCACGGCCTATATTGCAAAAAATACGGTATCCTAATAAAATGATGTCAGGGCCAAAAGTAGGTAGTAATGTATGTTTACATGCAAATTGCTACCTACTAGCTTGGCCCACCAAACACCGACAAGAAGCAGATTTGCTTGCAAATATGCGGGATTGGAGGTGTTTGTAGAATTGCGGAAATTGCGTAGCAATGCAGCAATTCGCAGCATCAGTTGGGGGCACCCCAACATCATAAAATAGCAAAAGAAACACATGCCAGACCTGCCAAGAAAGGAATAACACCATGCGCAAAAAAATCATACTTATGGCCAATGGAACCGAAACATTAGATTTCTTTTCCCGTCAGTTAGAGGCCGGATTCCAAAACCTCGGCTGCAAAACATTTTTATTCAATCAGGCAAAGGAGGAAGAGAGCGCTCAGGCACTCGCCCGTTTCGCCGGCTTCTCCGACGCAGCCCTCGTCACCTTTAACTTTGACGGCATCCACTACGAGACATCGCTCTTTGACGGTGAAGGCAGGCGTTTCTGGGATATCAGGGACATTCCCTGTGTCAACATTGCAGTTGACCATCCATTCTATTATCCGGAACTTTTCGCCATTCAGGGAAAAGGATTCCACGAAGTTTCCATCGACCGCTTCCACCAAAAATACATGGAAACATATTATCCTGACTTGGAAAGCAGCACCTTCCTGCCCCTCGGGGGAACTTCCCTGTCTCCTGATGGCAGGTACAAACCGCTTTCCAAGCGGAAATATGATGTTGTCTTCACCGGGAACTTTGTGCCAAAAGAGACATTCCTCCCACACATCAACCGCCTCGGAAGGGAATACGCTGCATTTTATCAGGGAATGATAGATGAATTAATACAAAATCCCGGACTGCCGGATGATTTTGTCATGGAAAAACACCTGCGTAGGGAATTTCCGGAAATCACACCGGAAGAACTAAAAGAAACCATGGGGAACTTAATTTTTATTGATACCTATATCCGTTTTTTCTACCGGGAAAAAGTGGTAAAGACACTGGCAGATAACGGCATCCATGTGCACTGTGTCGGGCACGGGTGGGACAAGCTCGCCTGCACCCACCCAGGATGCCTCACTTACGAGCCAAACACATCCTCCCTCGACTGCCTAAAACGCATGGCAGATGCCAGAATCTCCTTAAATGTTATGCCCTGGTTCAAAGACGGCGCACACGACCGCGTCTTTAATGCCATGGCAAACGGCAGCATCTGTTTCACTGACCACAGCATCTATCTGGATGAAATACTCTCCGACGGGGAAAATGCATTATTTTATGGCTTAGAAGGCTTAGAACTTCTTCCAGAAAAAATCAAAACATTATTAAACATGCCCTCCAGACAGGAAGAAATCGCGGCAAACGGCTTTGAACTTGCCATAAAAAACCATACATGGCACAGCCGCGCAAAAACATTATATGAAAACCTTTTGGGATTATTTTAATTTTTGTTAGTGTCCCGCCGAACTATAAAACTTTCTATCATTTAAATAGGGATATAGGCACCGATTGCGCCCTAATCCCTACGGCTTAGCCCAAAATGCAGGTACGCTTCATCAGATGCCGCCCTCCCCCTTGGCGTCCGCAGCAAAAGCCCATTCTGCACAAGATATGGCTCATAGACATCTTCCAGCGTCCCCGCATCCTCCCCGATTGCAGCCGCCAGCGTTTCCAAACCCACGGGTCCCCCGCCAAACTGGTTGATCATAGTAAGGATAATCGTACGGTCTGTCTTGTCCAGCCCAAGCTTATCCACCTCCAGCAAATCAAGCGCAAAATCCGCCACCTCTTTCGTGATAATCCCGTCGTATTTTATCTGGGCAAAATCACGCACACGCTTTAAAAAGCGGTTTGCAAGCCTCGGCGTCCCTCTGGAGCGTCTGGCAAGCTCCATCGCGCCCTCCTTCTCAATGCTGACATCTAACTGCTTCGCCGAATGGAGCACAATCTCGCAAAGCTCCTCCGGCGTATAGAATTCCAGACGGTTAACCACGCCAAAACGGTCGCGAAGCGGGGCTGAGAGCATTCCCGCCCTCGTTGTAGCGCCTACCAGCGTAAACTTCGGCAGGTCAAAACGGATAGAACGCGCCGCTGTCCCCTTTCCAATCACCACATCAATTACATAATCCTCCATCGCAGGATAGAGAACTTCCTCCACCTGCCTTGGAAGGCGGTGTATCTCGTCAACAAACAAAACATCCCCGTCCTTTAGGTTATTTAGAATAGCGGCCATCTCGCCCGGCTTTTCAATTGCGGGTCCTGCCGTAACCTTCAGGCTGCTTCCCATCTCATTCGCAATAATCCCGGCAAGAGTAGTCTTCCCAAGCCCCGGAGGGCCGTACAGGAGCACATGGTCAAGGGACTCTTCCCTCTGCTTTGCAGCCTCTATATAAACCCTCAGATTGCCCTTTACCTTCTCCTGGCCGATATATTCGCCCAGACGCTGGGGACGGAGGCTTGTCTCTATCTTTTCATCCTCCTTGGTAAACTCTGTTGTAATCATTCTCTTCGCCATGATAATCCTCATTTTCTGCGCTGCCCGCCCATAAAAGCTACATCTTCTTCAAACTCTGCTTCAAAAGCTCCTCCACCGTCATATCCTCCGCAAATTCCACGGCACGGACAGCTTTCACTGCCTCCATCTTAGGATAACCAAGCACCGTAAGCGCTTCTACCGCATCCTGCACTACCTCCGCTGGCGGTACAGAGCCTGCGCCATTTCCTTCCGGAACATGCCCTGCTTCCCCCTCCGGCAGCATATCCTCCCACTCCATTTTATCCTTTAACTCCAAAATCACCTTGCCCGCTGTCTTAGGCCCGATTCCCGGTGCCCTGGCAATCGCCTTCGCATCCCCCGCCATAATGGCATACCGAATATCATAAGAGCTCATAGCCCCCATAATCCCAAGCCCCGCCTTCGGCCCAATCCCATTTACCGTAATCAGGAGCTTGTACATTTTAAGATCCTCTGGTGTGAGAAAGCCGAAAAGCTGCATGGCATCTTCCCTGACATTCATATAAGTGTAAAGCATAACTTCCTCCCCGATTGAAGGAAGCTGCCCGGCCACGGACATTGGCACGCTGATTCCAAGCCCAATCCCGTTATTCTCTACAATAACCTCACCCTCCCCCGCAAAAACCAGAGTCCCTTTCACAAAACGAATCATATCATTATCCTAAACCTTTCATTAATCCGGAAGCCTGCTAAACTCCCCCCTGACTGTCCCCAGCCATCCCTCATCCATAAATTTCAAAATCTCATACGGATGAATGCCAAGCTCCTCTGAAATCTGCAGCGCATTGCTATTTGGATAAAGTTTTAGATATTTCACAATATCATCTAACTGGTCGTCATCCAGACTTCTGCATTCCCTGCAGCAGAGCGTGCGGATTTTAGACTTAAAAACCTTGTGGCAGTGTTTACATACATTTGTATAGACCATCATAACCCTCCTATGCCGTACTCTGCACGGCACCAATAGTAATGAAAAAGGGCACAGACTTCGCTTTTGGCAGCCCCAATCTGGCTGCTGCCATCTACCCTTAAAATAACGTCGAGAATAAATTTAAAATCGGCTGGACAGCCTTCCAGCGCTTTGGGCGGTTCAGCCATTCCTCATAGCTGATTTCCTTTCCCGTCTCAAACAGGGAGATGAAATCCTCCCTGATGGCATCCTGAATCCCTCTTCCTGACATCCATACACCATTTTCATAATGCAGATAAAAGCTGCGGTAATCCATATTAATCGTTCCTACAATGGCAGCATTCTCCGTGAGAATCTGCTTAGCATGGATAAATCCCGGCGTGTACTCATAAATGCGGATTCCCTCCCGCAAAAGCGTCCCGTAATTATAATTTGTAAGAAGCTTTGCATATTTTTTATCCGGGATATTCGGCGTAACAATGCGGACATCCACCCCCCGGTGGGATGCTTCAATCAGGCTCTGCTTCATATAATCCTCAATAATCAGATAAGGCGTCGTTATATACAGATATTCATCTGAAAATGTAATCATCTGGTTATAAATGCTCTCAATCGGGTTATTCGGGTTATTTGCCGGCCCGTCCGAAATCACCTGGCAATACGTATCGCCATGCACAGCAGGAATCTTCTTATACTTCAGATAATCTATATGCCCCCTGTCCTCCGCGCTCGCCTCCCACATCTGGAGGAACACAACCGTCAGATTCCACACAGCCTCCCCAACCAGCCGCACACCGGTATCCTTCCATCTGCCAAAGCGCTCAATCAGGTTGGCATATTCATCCGCCAGATTGAACCCGCCGGTAAAACCTACTTCCCCATCTACAACCAGTATCTTCTGATGGGAACGGTAATTCATATACAGCTCTCCAGCATACTTATGTACCGGATTAAATACCCTCACTTCTATCCCTTCATCCTGCAGAATCTGCTTAAAAAACTTACAGGTACGGATTGCAGCCCCAAAATCATCATACAAAAACTTGACTTCTACCCCCTGCTCAATCTTTCTTTTTAAAATATCATGTATTTTATCCCATATTGCCCCTTCTGCCACAATAAAAAAGTCTATAAAAATAAACTCCTGCGCCCTCTCCAGGGCAAGGAAGATATCTTCAAAGGCATCCTCCCCCATCGGATAATATTTCACCCTATTCCCTTCCGTGAGCGGAAACCCCTCATTCACCATATACTTTACCATCCTGCCGGCAACCGGGTGCTCTTCCAGATATTCCTCATAAACCTCTTCATCCTGCCTGAGAAATTTCTGCCCATAAGAAATCTGCCTCATAATATACTGATCCAGCTCCTTTTTCTTTCCGCCCTCACGTCCCCAGAGATAATATAATACAAAACCGGAGACTGGGAGCAGCAGGACGATAGAAATCCACGCAATCCGGAAAGACGGGCTTTGGTTCTTGTTTACCAATATCACAATAGCCACAACAGAACATATATCAAATACCAAATAAAAATAAACCGTCGAACTCTGAAGCAGAAATGATAGGAACAGCACAATACCAAATTGAACCATCACAAGGCATGCGGTCAGCATCAGGCGCAGAAAACCACTTAAATTATTCTGTATCCTCCCTTTAAGGCCCTTTAGATAACTCTCTTCCCGCTCTTCTTCAAAATCTATTCCCCTGTCTCTATTTTTTCGATTCCATTTCTCATAAGCATGGTCGGAATGAAATATTTTATCCATCACTTAACACCTCACTGCCTTGCGCCGTTTTTTGGCGGACAAATCCTCCTGTGCACCATTACGCAAAATAACAGTTACTGTCCACTCCATGAACAGTAACCCTAAAACATCTTCCGTACATTATAGCCCATCCTATCTTTTGACGCAACATCTTGATTTATGTTATGATATCATAAATGACGCATATGGTTACTGTTCACACTCACACCAGTAGTCGAGGATTTTTGGCATGGTTTTGCCAAGTGCCTGTATGCAGGCACTTTAAGTAAGAACACAAAAGCCTTTGAAATGGAGGAACTTATGAAAGAAATCTGCAGCCTGATTAAAAAACCATTTTTTCCCTATGCATTTCCGCACCCAAAAGGGCAGACCGCATTTTTTGACATTGAAACCACCGGACTGTCACCGAATGCATCCTCCCTCTATCTTATCGGATTCATGCACTATGACAAAACAAAGGAAGCATGGCTCCTGCGCCAGTGGTTTGCAGACGATTATCAGAGCGAAAAAGAGATATTGCAGACCTTTTTGGCAAATTTATCTGAAATAAAGTATCTGTACCATTTTAACGGAAAAACATTCGATATCCCTTATGTACTAAAAAAATGTACAAGGCACCTCATCACATTGTCAAAGCATTGTGAAAATCTATTATATGACACGTTAGGCATCCACTGTATTGACCTTCTAGGGAAAATCCGCCCCCTGCGCCACGCCCTGATGCTAGAAAAATGCAGCCAGACTGCACTGGAACAGTGGCTCGGCATAAAAAGGGAAGACACCTTCTCAGGCGGGGAATTGATCAGTGTCTACTCAGAATACATGCAGCAGAAAATACTAAATCCGGAAAACGCTGCCAAACTGGAAAAAGTGCTGCTGCTCCACAATCACGACGATATTGAAATGATGTTAAATGTCTGCAGCATCCTGACATATGATGAATACCTCTCTGACAGCAGCCAGAACCGCCTTTTTGCCGCAGAGAACTTATCCACACTGGATGTCTGCATTACGTCCGGGCAGACTGTCTCCATCACCATGGAGCTTCCGGTACCAGTGCCGAAAACAGTTCATCTGGTAACACCGTATCCGGAAACCTCACTGGAAGATATTACACAAAACACTTCCCTCTGTTCCATGCTCCGCTCTGCGCAGCTTTTGCTTGATAAAAATACAGCCTGTTTTACTCTCCCGCTGTACGAAGGGCCGCTAAAATATTTTCTGCCTAATTATAAGGACTACTACTACCTGATAAAAGAAGACATGGCAGTACATAAAAGCGTTGCTGAATTTGTTGACAGCAATTTCAGGAAGAAAGCCACTGCCGCAACCTGCTATATCAATAAAGAGGGGCGGTTCCTACCAAACCTTCCTGCAGCATCCAGAAAAAAAAGGCCTTTTCCTAACAGACCTGGCAGGGAACTGCCATTGTTTTATTTAGTACATAAAGATAAACTGAACTTCTGCGAGCTTCCAGAAGATTATAAAGTAAATACAGAATTCTGGAAACAGTACCTTATCAGGCAGATGCCATATTTTCGGAAATAATATGACTTGTTTCCCTATCCAGCCCCCTACTTTTCATCAAACTGCCGCAAAACATCCATCACACCGTTATCATCATTTGATGCTGCAATATGCTTTGCTAACTTTTTTAGATCCGGATGGCCGTTTTCCATGCAATAGCTTTCCTCACAGCACTGGAGCATCTGTGCGTCATTTAGATAATCCCCAAATGCCATAGATTCCTCCCTGGCAATCCCATATTTTTTCTGGATTGCAGTAATAGCCGCCCCCTTATTGGCTGTCCGGTTGGAAATATCAATCCAGCTGTCCCCGGACAGAACAGCAGCCAGATTCCCACCAATTCCCGCAAAATACTCCATAGCGGGTTCCGCCGCTTTTCCATCCACAAAGATTGCAATCTTGACAATACAGTCCTGCATTGCTGCAGCATACAAATCTTCTGTCTGCTGCAGGCGGGTGTAATACATCTTGACCTCATCCAGAATTTTTCGCCCGGCATTCATCATATATGCAGACTCTGCACCGCAGATAAGCGGCGTCATCCCTTTTATCCGATTTATTAAATTTAGGCAGCTTATAATGTCCTCTTTCTGCATTTCATTGCTATAAATAACCTTTTCCCTTTCAAAGACAAAACCACCGTTTTCTGCGACAAAAACCATACTGTCCTTAACGGGCAGGAAATCTCTCACCAGCGTGTAGTACTGCCTCCCACTGGCAATTACCGGTTTTATCTCAGGATGACGCCCCACCCAGCCGATAAAATCAGGCGGCAGCTTCTTATTGCTGTCCAATAACGTCCCATCCATGTCAAATGCTGCAAGTTTTATGCCCATTCCTAATCCTCCTATCCAAAAATTCAGGCACTTTAAGCCAAATACATTCTATCAAAAAGGAGACGAAAAGCAAGTGAAAGGTAGTAAAAGGTTTTTAGCAGCCCACACGGAAATTAGCTATTGAAAAATTGCCAAAACTATTGTATGATTTTGTTAGAATGTGTCACTTAACGATTATAATGCGAAAGGAGGATGAACTGCAGAAAACAACAGGAGCCTAGTCCATTTAGTTAAGAAGATTAAAATGTTAAGTGCCGACAGCCGTAAAGCTAATAGGAGGAGAGAATAATGAGAATGTTTTTAAAAAACTTAAGTATCCGTTTTAAAATCCTGATTCCAGTTGCGATTTTAGGATGCTTAATATTTGCTCTGGGAATTATGAGCATTCAAAGCGCGAACCAGATTATGACTGCCAGTGAAGAAATTTCCAGTGACTATGCACTCAAAATTGAACAATTAGGCGATGTAACGGGTTTTTATCAGACACTGCGCCGTGTAGCATTTGCACATATCGTTGCGCAGGGCAACACGGAACTGCAGAATACCTTGATAGAAGAAGCAGATTCTTTAAAAGAAACGATCAAGGGCCTTTGTGATGAATATCAGGCAAAACTGAATTCACAAAAAGAGAAAGACAGTTTCAAACAGTTCGAAACAGACTATGCTGATTATCTGGTAATTTACGACCAGATTCTCGAATATAGTGCAAATACGCAGGTATCGGAAGCATCCGAACTGGCAAATAATGACTTAAAAGTAGCAGGTACAGCGCTTACTGCAGAGTTAAGCGACATGCGCGCCTTGAACAAAGAAAATATGGACGCTGCTGTTGCCCATCAAAAATCCCTGTACCAGCAGGTAACACGCACCATTATTATCGCAATCGTCGCTGCTGCCGTAGTCCTTCTTTTTGTTGTATGGGTATGCTGGACATGGGTATGTAAACGCCTTATCAATATTAACAAACAGCTCCGCGACCTCATTTCTACCATCGAGGAAGGAAAGGGTGACCTGACAAAGCGCGTACAGTGCTTCTGTACAGACGAAATCGGCACACTGGCATCAGGTATTAATATCTTTATCGAAACCCTGCAGGGCATTATGAAACAGATTAATTCAAGCTCCAGCAAGCTCGGTTCTGTCGTAAATCTGGTATCTGATAAAGTAACGACTGCAAATGATAATTCCAATGACATCTCTTCTGTCATGGAAGAATTGTCTTCTTCTATGCAGGAAATTTCATCTACCCTTACAGGTATTCAGGAAAGCATCACAGTAGTGGATGAAAATGTCACCGAATTGTCTGATACATCACAGGGTATGTATGACTACGCGGTTGGAATGCAGAAACGTGCAGAAAATCTGGAACACAACGCAGTAGAAAATAAACAGAACACAAGCAATATTGTCAACGGCATCATTGATAAGCTGCGCAAAGCGATTGAAGACAGTAAGAGCGTTGACCGCGTCAACGATTTAACTGATGAAATCCTTAGTATTTCCCAGCAGACAAACTTATTATCCCTGAATGCATCCATTGAAGCAGCTAGGGCTGGGGAAGCCGGACGCGGATTTGCTGTTGTCGCAGATGAAATCAGCCAGTTAGCCAACTCCAGCAGGGAAGCTGCAAATAACATTCAAACTATTAACAATATGGTTGTACAGGCAGTTAATGAATTAATTGAAAGCGCAGACTCTATTGTAGATTACATAAACAATAATATCCTTCCTGATTATGAAGGATTTGTAGGCGCAGGCAAGCAATACAACGAGGACTCTGTCCATGTCAATGAAATTGTCAACCGCTTCAATGACATGTCAGTCAATTTAAAAGAATTGATGGACAGCATCACAAATTCTATCAATGGTATCAGCTTAGCTGTAGACGAGAGTACACAGGGAGCTTCCAATGTAGCCATGAATACCTCCGACTTAGTTAAGGATATTGATGAGATTGCAGACGCGATGGATGACAACAGGCAGGTTGCCGGCAGCCTGACGGATGAGGCAGAACGCTTTATCAACCTGTAATCCCCGCCATTTTGAATAATTCTTGTTGATATACCACTACATAATGAGAACTTTTGCTATAAATAAAAAAAGTGTCCGCCAACGCGGACACTTTTTTTATTTATTTTCCAGCCATTCCCTCCAGTCAAAACACCGGATATTCATCCACATCTGCGATATCCTCTTATTTCCCTCATCCGAAAAACACATCATCACAGCACTGCGATCCAGCACATCCTCCGGCGGGTACTGTGCATAAAGCTGACGCTCCAGCTGGCTGCGCTCCGCTATCAGCGTATTTTCATGCCCCTCCCCAAAAAAATACTCCATCGGGTACTCTGCAGTATCTGTGCTGCCACTGTCAGCCCCATAGCAGTAATCGGCATACTCGTAAACCAGATTGCTGTCACCACCGGAAATTACCGAAGTATACCCTATATAATACATATTACGGATAACATTATCCGGACGTGACAAAAAATTAATCCAGGCCTGTGCCGCCCTCTGCTTCCTCGCATCCTCTTTCAGTGCATCCTTCATCATACACCATCCGTCAAACCATAAGTTGCTGCACTCCTCCGGCACTGCATAGGCAAGCTGCACCCCATCTTCCTCTGCCTGGTCAAGTGAATATACCGCATCGCCGGACCACTGCATATTTGCCACAACCTTGCCTGTCACCATATCCGCCTTCCCACTGTCCGTTTCCAGCGAATAAGCATTCTTCCTCATATCAGACAATATCTTCTCTGCCCTGTCCACTGTCTGCCTGCTTGTATCATTCATCCATTCCGAAAGCCGCTCTTTATATCCGCCTCCCTGAACTAAGGACGGGTCTAAAAGCTCCCTCTCATGCAGGATTCCCAGCCCGATAAAATAAGAATCCCTCACGCTGTCCTTCATCGTAATCTGCTTATAATAGGCATCATCTAACAGCATGCTCCAGTGTGAAACCGCTTCCTCTGAAACCTTATCCGGATTATAGACAATTCCCATCACCCCCCACATATAGCCGGCCCCATACCGCCTCAGCTCCTCGCCGCCCATTTTCAGCCTGCGGAAAACAGACTCAATGTATGGGGATACCCCCTTAATATAATAATTTGTCCTCTCCGACTTATCAAAAAAATCCTCAGAAAATGCCTGCAGCCTCCCCTCCTGCATCAGCTTCATAATCATATATTCCGAAGGGCATACAACATCAAACGTATTTCCCAGTGTCATCTGGTTGTACAGCTCCTCATTTGTGCCATAGGTCGAATACTCAACCCGCACCTTCTCCCCGTATGTCTCCTCATACCATGCCTCAAAATCATCCGCCATAGAACGAACCCCCATAATCTGTGTCCCGTCCGCAAGCTCAATCCGTTCCTCCGCATCCCAGCCCCCCTCGTCAATATATTCCTCCGAATTTGCCACGCGCAGGACAACCGTGCCCTCCTCCTGCTTTCCGCAGCCTGTAGAAACAGTAAGGCATCCGGTAAATATAACAAACATGCACGCCGCCCTGCGCACCCTCTTTCCTGCCGGGCGCAGGTTCATCAAAACAACGGCCACAGCAACGACAAGAAAAATCACAGTAGACAGCGCCCACAACGCCGTCTTAATGCTGGTCTGCGCACCCTTGGTCGCATTTACCACATACGTGCTAATTGTATCAAAAACCGCAGGCTTCGTATAAGTTGTAATAAAATAATCGTCCAACGACAATGTTACCGCTGTCATAAAGCCGGACAGCATCCCCGGTACCAGTTCCCGGAATACCACCTTCCGCAATGCCTGGGACGGCGTACAGCCAAGGTCAAGCGCCGCCTCATAGATAAATGGATCCATCTGTTTGAGCCGCGGCATAACAGACAGATAGACAAACGGCGTACATAATGCTGTCTGCCCGGCCACAAGCGGGATATAGGTATCCTTATCAATCCCCAGAAAGATAATGAGCAGGATACACATAGAAAAACCAGTGACCACATCCGCATTTACAACCGGAATCTGATTGGCAAATTCCAGCGTTTTGCGGATATGCGGCCGGCTGTAAAAGGTACCGATCGCCCCCAGCGTCCCAAGAAATGTGGAAATAACCGATACAACAAACGCAAGGATAAATGTGCCGCCAATCATATGCAGCAGTTCCCCCGTCGTAAACAACGTAATATAATTCTTCAATGAAAATCCGCGGATTGCGCCAATCATGGTAGACTCTGTAAAACTATACACTGCAAGAAACAGAATCGGCAGATACAGAAACATCAGGACAAGAAAAAGCCACAGGCTCTGCAGTATCTTCCTGCTCAAAGGCTGGCACCCCCTTCCCTGCTCCCGCTTTCCCCAAACTTACCGCTGAGCCATGAAAGCAGGGCAATCATGGCCAAAAGTATGGAAGAAATCATAGAGCCATTATTCCAGTCATAAAAGTTAAAATAACTTCCAATCAGGCTGCCCATAATATAGGTACTATTGTACATCATATCAAGGACAACATAATTCGTCATTGCCGGAAGAAAAACCATCGTCACTCCGCTTACTATCCCCGGCATAGACAGTGGCAACATAACCTTCCAGAATATTTCCCCCCTTGCCGCCCCCAAATCCGCGGCCGCCTCCAGAAGCCCGGAATCCATCTTTAAAATAGAAGTATAGAGGGGCAGAATCATAAAAGGCAGAAAATCATACGTCATGCCAATTACGGTATTAAGAAATGGATAATAGGCAAGATTCCCCTCTATTACGCTCAGAATCTCCTTCAATGCTGTTACGCGCAATGTAAAATTAATCCACATCGGCGTGACAGCCACCATCATCAACGCTGCCCCGTGTGAAAATACCCCTTTTGCCAGAATATACGCTGTCGGGTACGCTAACACCAGACAGGCCAATGTTGTAGCCACTGCAATCAGTATGCTGTATAGCAGCGTCCCTACCGTCTTCGCATTCGTAAAAAAATTTAAAAAATTCTGCATCGTAAATTGCCCCATCGCATCTGTAAACGCATAATATAACACGACAGAAAGCGGCAGGACAACAAACAAAAGCAAAAATAACGCATAGGGAATCCCTAATTGTTTTCTCGTAAATGCCCTATATTTCAAACAAACCCTCCATTCAGCCTGTACTGTATTTTTTCCTCCGGAACGACAACGCTTACATAATCACCAATGTTCCAAAGCCATTCATCGTTCACATAATAATCCAAATCGTTTTCACTGCGGACAGTATAACTATAGTGATCCCCTTTATAAATAATAGAAACAATCTTCCCCTGAACCAGCCCCTCCTCCGGGTCGTCACTCAGGCCGGCATCCTTAGACTCAAAAGAAATCTCAATCCTTGTGCCGTCCACCTTTATCTGCCTGCCCTCCTTTGAATACAATACATTATCCTCCAATACAGAATTTGGATATAATCTTGACAGATCAGGCACCAACACCCCATCCGCCAGATGGATCATAAATTCTTCGTCAAATGTACCCGAATAGTGGTTTTTCGTCATATCATACGGCATAATATGAATCACGGAAGGGGTGAAAACAATGCCTGTCTCCTCTTCCCTTTTCAAAGGCACGCTGCTCTGCACCACAATCTCATAATTGTCGCTCTGGACAGTAACCTCATAATAATTCCCCTTAAATACAGAAGAAATAACTTTTCCCCGTATCTTCCCTTTCGAAACATCTGTCAAAATGACATTTTCCGGACGGATCACAGCATCCACTTTCGTCCCCACCGGATATTCGTCCACACAGTCAAACTCGGCATCACAAAACGTTACTTTCCGCTCCCCTGTCATAAACCCATTAAAAATATTACTCTCGCCAATAAAATCCGCCACAAACGGATTCTTCGGCTTCTGATATATTTCCTCCGGTGTCCCTGCATGCTGTATTCTTCCATGGGCAATCACAACAATCTTATCCGACATCGTAAGCGCTTCCTCCTGATCATGGGTAACGTAGATAAATGTAATTCCTAATTCTTCATGCATCTGCTTTAGTTCTAACTGCATTTCCTTCCTCATTTTGTAATCAAGCGCCCCCAGCGGCTCATCCAGAAGCAGGATTTCAGGCTCATTGACAATTGCCCTTGCAATCGCAACACGCTGCTGCTGCCCTCCCGACAATGTCGTAACCTTACGGTTCTCAAATCCCTCCAGATCCACAATATCCAATACACGCCTAACCTTCCTTCTGATTTCTTTTGCAGGAAGTTTTTTAATTTTCAGCCCAAAAGCAATATTGTCATATATATTTAAATATGGAAATAGGGCATACTTCTGAAAAACCGTATTAATCGGCCTTTTATTGGGCGGCAGGCTGCTGATATCCTTGCCACTTAGTAAAATCCTCCCTGACGTCGGAAACTCAAAACCGCCAATCATGCGCAGGATTGTCGTTTTCCCACAGCCAGAGGGGCCAAGAAATGTAACAAACTCTCCTTTTTGTACCTCAAGGTTAAAACCATCTATCACCGGCACATCCTTGTCATAGCACTTCTTGATATTCTTCAATTCGATAATGTTCTCTTTTCTCTCCATCATTGCAGTCCACACCTCATGTACAGAAATATCCTCCCGACGCCCTAATCCCTACGCAGTAAAAATCATTCATCAGCCGACGCACCAAGTAGTAACGTTCCATCAGACTGGCATCAATTATAACATGGATTAACGGATAATGGAAGACACACACTGCGGCTTCCACGGAAATCAATTTTTAACACTTATCATTACTACCCAACATCAAAACACCGCTATCTACAGCGGCTACCCTGAACAAAAAAAAACCACTACTGCAAAACCTTATGCCATAGTGGAGTTTTTTATATTCTACATAATCTTATTCACCTTGTTTCAGCAGCACAGCCATTTTATCTACCATTTCGTTAATGGCGCCAGCCTGCAGCGCTACATTTGTCGTATCATTCGCATTGCTCTCTGCCATTGTATTAATAGCGTTAAACTGCTCATTTTCATTTTTAATACTCTCCGCAATATCCTGATTAATAGATACTGTCCTCTTAATAACTTCCGACTGTTTATTGTGGGCTTCCCCCATAGTTTTAACCGCACTCACCGAAGCATTTAAAAGACCCGCCATATCTTTCATACATTGAAATACATTCGAAAAATATTCGTTCTGTTTGTTCATCTTAGTAAAGTTTTCTTCCACCTGTGCAGTAATCTCTTTCACATTCTGCTGCACGCGTTCTATCACCGGCTGGACTACCTTCAGGGAATCCTGCGTACTATTTGCAAGATTTCCTACTTCCGTAGCAACAACAGAAAATCCTCTGCCAGCCTCCCCAGCCCTTGCTGCTTCAATGGATGCATTCAAAGCCAGCAGGTTTGTAGAATTTGAAATATCGCTGATAAGGCTTAACGTAACGCCTATCTCCTGTACTGCCTCTGACAATCTCTGTGTCATGTCATTTGTCGCCTTCATAGACTCTGACACCTCGCCATTGATTGCATGCAAGTCATTCAAGAGCTTTTCATTCTCCATTGACTTTTCCAGTAAATCTTTTGAAGCCGTCTCCACCTTCTCCACATTGTCAGAAACGACACTTCTCCACTCGTCTAACTCGCTCAGGTTACTCATGCTTTCATCCGTTTTTGAACTCAGTATATTGCTGCTCTCAACTAACTGCTCGCTAGTAGCGGCAAGTTCCTGCGCGGAAGCACTCTCGTTATCAGATACAGATGACAGAGCCGAGCCTGCATTATATAAATCATCCGATAAACCCTGAATCTCGTCGAGTACATTTTTTAAATCTTCTTCTTTTTTCTCCACCATCCCAAACAGTATAGTAGCACGGTAACTTATAAAGCAGCAGGCAGCAACCAGCACCGTGTAAACAATCATCGTAAAAACCCATCCAATCACACTGTGGAGCTTTAAAAAGCCTGCCGGAAATACAATCATCATCCCTGCATTCACTACTACGGTAACAATATAACTTGTCCTGATCAGCTTCTGCTCATAAAATGGCACTAACAAAAGCGTCGCCACAAAATAGTAATGTGTCAGGCATATGTAACCGGCGCTGTCATTTGTACAGGAAACTGCAGCCGTAACCGCCCCTAAAACCGGCGGTATGCAGGCATATACGTATTTAGCCCTGCTGCCCAAGTTCTTTTCAAATAGCTTTGTAATGACTGCTGCCAGCCCAGTCAGCAAAAAAATACATTCCCGCGGCCCTCCATTTAAAAAAATCATCACAAACGCCCATCCGGAGATAGCTACCCCCAGAATGTAAAGAAACAAAATGTTGTTAATAAGTTTTTCTTCATTTTTCATAGATTGTAACTGCATAATTCATTCTCCTACATCTTGTATGATATTCACCCTCAAATATCACGCCTAAACCACAAAATACCATATAATTATTATATTATCATTGTATGTTTTTGTCAATTTATCTGAAAAGATATCACATCCTCTCGCATCCCTTTGATGATTTTTATGGCATTTTAACGATTTAAACGATTATCTGTTATCGACTTTGCCATACTTCATGAAATGAGCAAACTAATTGCTATCCGGCAGGAGTTCCATTATAATAAAGCTAATATAACCATAAGGGGGAGACATATGACTTTTTTTGAAGAATCAGACCACAACCTGCTTTTCCGGTATGACGGAGAATGTGTACTGCTCACGCCCTGGGGGAACGACAGCCTGAGAGTCCGTTCCTCCATGCTCTCTGAAATAGCAGATGAAAGCATTGCATTACAGATGCCGCAGGACTTTTCTGCCAGAGACACCAAAATAACTATCACAGATGAACGCCACGCAAGCATCCGGAACGGACGCCTCACGGCGGAGCTGTTCGTTCAGGAATGGGGCAATGCGCTGCAGATTACTTATGTAAACCAGAACGGTGAAATCCTGCTCCGTGAAATCGCCAACGGCGGTGCCCTTGCCAAAAAGGCACGGAAATTCAAGCCGCTTCCCGGCGGTAATTTCCGCCTGACTGTCAGTTTCGAGTCAGACCCGGAAGAAAAAATTTATGGTATGGGGCAGTACCAGCAGGAACGCATGAACCTCAAGGGCTGCAATCTTGAGCTGGCGCACCGCAACTCACAGGTCAGCATCCCATTCTATCTCTCAAGCCTTGGCTATGGTTTCTTATGGCATAATGCCGCCATCGGGGAAGTCCATTTCGGGCTGAATACCACAGAATGGTCAGCCGACGTCACAAAACAGATGGACTACTGGATTACTGCCGGAGATACCCCTGCCGAAATAGAGGGGCACTATGCATCCTGCGTTGGAACTGCACCCATGATGCCGGAATACGGCCTTGGCTTCTGGCAGTGCAAACTGCGTTATTTCAATCAGGAGCAAGTTCTTGAAATAGCACGCGAATACAAAAAACGGCAGATTCCCATTGATGTCATTGTAATAGACTATTACCACTGGCCGCGCTGCGGGGACTGGCGCTTTGATGAAGAATATTTTCCTGAACCTGCAAAAATGGTAGAGGAACTCCATCAGATGGGTATTGAAACCATGGTTTCCGTCTGGCCTCAAGTAGACTGGCGGAGCGAAAATTTCGAAGAAATGAAACAGCAGGGGCTTCTCGTAAAAATCAATTCTGGCGTAGATGTACAGATGACATTCCACGGAAATAACGTCTTTATGGATGCCACGAACCCGCGGACAAGGGATTATGTCTGGGAGAAATGCAGGAAAAATTATGCAGGCCTTGGAATCCGGCTGTTCTGGCTGGATGAAGCGGAACCGGAATTTACAACGTATGACTATGAATTGTACCGTTACCATGCCGGTGCCGTTTCGGAAATCGGAAATATCTATCCCCGTGAATATTCCCGGCTGTTTTTTGAGGGACAGCAGGCAATCGGGCAGAAAGATATCGTAAACCTTGTGCGGTGCGCGTGGGCAGGAAGCCAGAAATACGGCGCCCTTGTCTGGTCAGGTGATATCTGGTCAAGCTATGAGGACTTTAGGAAACAGATTTGCGCCGGGCTTCATATGGGGCTTTGCGGCATTCCTTGGTGGACTACAGATATCGGCGGTTTCCACGGCGGAAACATTAACAGCCCTGATTTTATAGAACTGCTGCTGCGCTGGTTCCAGTTTGGCACCTTCTGCCCTGTTATGCGCCTGCACGGGCTGCGGATGCCGGGTGAGCCAATCATTAACCAGAAAGGCGAGGAGCGGGAATGGACCGGAGCCGCCAATGAGGTCTGGAGTTATGGGGAGGATGCATACCGTATCATGGTAAAATTTATCAGAATACGTGAAATGATGCGCGATTACACAAGGACTCTGATGGAGGAAGCACACACTGCCGGGACACCTGTCATGCGCGCCCTGTTTTATGAATTCCCGCAAGACAAAAACTGCTGGGAGATATTAGATGAATATATGTATGGGGCGGACATTCTTGCCGCACCAGTCTGCCACGAAAAGGCACAGGGCCGGACGGTCTATCTTCCAGCCGGTGCCCGCTGGATCCATGCCGGGAGCGGGGAGGCTTATGATGGTGGGGCATCTTATGAAATCCCTGCACCGATTGATACCATCCCTGTCTTTTTAAGGGAAGGCAGGCAGGAATACCTTATCCATCAGATTTGATTTCAAACATAATATAAAAAGTGTCCGCCAACGCGGACACTTTATTAAAATGACCATAGGGCATTTTTGTTAGCTTCCGCCGCCCCTTAGCGGTAATATGTTTTATATTCAAAATAATACCTAATTGCATCTAATTTAGTCTGCTTCGTACTGTATTTATTGGGATTATCCCCAATCATCCGCAGTGCCTGATCCAAATCTATAATTTGATATTCCCTAACCTTAACCCCATTTAAAAATGTAACTTTATCATAGTCATACTTTATATTATTTAATGCCGTTGTTAAACCCATATCTATCACCTTCCTTTCGATTATTGAAAATTTCCTGCATCTGCGCCCCATCTGCATCAATTATACGAAATGTCTCTCTATGATTGCCCTCTGGGAATCCGCTTTATCGCCTGACAGCAAAAATAGAAACGCCTGCTGCCCTGCCGCCATATACTTTCCCCTCAGAAAACAATAGCCATTCTTCGGAATATATTCCTGACACTCATTTGTTTCCAGATTGATTTCCAAAACGCAGTCCTCTCCGATTTCCGTTAGCGACGCCCCCTGCATTTCAAAGTCATGAAAATCCCCATTTGGCAGGATTATGACAGAAGAAAGCGAATCGGCACAATCAAACAGTTCCAAATCACCGTCTCCATTCTCCACAACCGCCCTCTTTTCCTCCAAAAACATTTTTTCTACCAGATAGCCGCTTAATTTCTGCTTCTGCTGCAGGATGCCTTCTCTTCCGGACGAATCCATCCCGTTTATTTCTCCCTGCCCTAAGTCCACCCTTGCCAGCCTGCCATTATAATCCGATAAAATGATACCATCTTCCTGCCATTCATAGAGAGGTGAGAAAATCCATTCCTCCCATCCGTCCAATGAAATTATTTTATACTGGCAGCCGATAATGTTAAGGTAAACAAGGCACTCATTTTCCGGGCAGATAAGCAGGATCTCGTTCTCCTTTTTTACAGAAGACTCTATCAAGAAATCATCCATTATCTTAATTGATTCCACTAAATTAAGCCCACTGTCATACACCAGCAGACCGCTGTAATTATCATTCACTAATACCCTGTCTCCCAAAACTTCTATGAAATAAATATCATTTCCTTCCAGTTCCTTCCTTATTTCCAAAGGGTTACTCACCTCCCAGCTCTTGGTATCCACTGTGGCAAACCAGACGATACCATACATAATTCATTCTGTCCATCAGTATTCCAACACACATTATACATCCCAGCGTGCAAAAATGCAGCGCCGGCATGAAATTCTCATTTAAGATTGATTGTTTTGGAAGGATCCATTGACCCCGGCGCAATTCTTCCTGTAATGGGATTTGCCTCCCCGAGATGCCTTCCCCTTCCGTCAAATACCTCTACATGTGCGCGTTTCCCTTTATGAAGAGTATCTCTATAATAATAGCGATCTCCTTTTTTGTAAACACTGGCCCCCTTTACTTTTCTGCCTGTCTTTTGATATCCCTCCCCAGCCAGAAAAGTTTCCTTATCCTGCGGAACACGGTCCTGTTTCACATAATCAGGCTGCTCTTCCTCATTTTCCTGCAGCGCCTCTTCTTTATTTTCTTTCTTTTTTGCCGCTTTGATATCGCCAAGGCTTGGCTTCTTTCCTCCCTTTGCCCCGGTACCCGACTTTTTCCCCATAGCCTGACATCACCTCTTTATAGGAATGGCAAATTTACGATTTACCCGTCCCTTAATTTTCCTTAATCATCGTCCCTTTCAAATCTATGCTTCCATTCATCTTAATGGAGCTTGCCTTGCAGGTCTCCTCCAGCGAGCTGGACGCCGACAGCGACATCTTTTTCTTGGAAGCCATCTCCAAGTTCTGCTTTGCCGTAACCTGCATTGCCTTGCCGGAAGTTATCGTCATCTTGCCATCCCCCGCAATATCAATGGCATCGCCGCCCTGCATTTTAATCGGTTTCGAAGACGACATCTCTATTCCATTTGCCGGAGTCTCCAGATTCAGGCTGTTGTTCTTGCAGACCATAGCAATCGAATCTGCTGCTGAAACCAATAAGTTCTTACCGGATACAATGCTAAAATCATTCTTACTCATCATGGAAATCTGGTCCCCGCTGGCAACTGTCACACTCCCGCCGCTGGTAACCTGCACTTCCTTGTCTGTAATAATCTCCACGCCATTCTTTTCATTAATCTTTATATAAGTTATATTATCGTTCGCTGTAATCAAAATCTCTTCTTTGTCAAGTTTAATCTCTTTACCGTCCGGTGTCCTCAGATATTTCACCTTCGGATCAGCCGTCTTCTCTGTATCCTCCTGCCGTGCGGATTGTACCGCGTATGCATCATTCTCATCCTCTGTCGGAAATACAATCTCAACGGTATCCCCCTCCTCAGGCATCACATACCAGCCGGTATGCCCATCCGCGGAATACCCTGTTGCATAAGGGAAAGGATACGCCTTGCTCTCCTCCTGCCCTGCATCAATAGCAAGATGGACTTTTACCTTGTCACCCTCCGCCTTTAAGACCTTCCCACTCAGCGTAAGGCCGCTGATAAACGGATGAACCATCTTCTCCGCCGACAGCCCCGTCTTCGTCGTAAGGCCGTAGCGGCAGGTAAACACGGAACCTTTCAAATGGATAAACGCTTCTCTCACATAAAGCTTTTTTCCCTTCCAATTAATATAATCCCCTATCTCCAAAGCAGCATGGTCTGTCCGAAGCGTATACTCAACAGCGTCCTCCTCCTGATATGTAATTTCCTCCGCCTGCGACAATCTCCGGTAGCGTGATACTTTTTTCCGGACTGCAAAATCTCCAATCCTTACTGCCTCATCCTTATATTCTTTTCCCTCCGCCGCACCAAACGCAAAGGAAGGCTCCGCCGCTGTCTGGTCAGGCACCAGAACGCTGTTGCTGTGGGACGCCAGACGTTTCAAAAACTCCCAGTCCGTCTCCCTGTATTGCAGGAGCAGGTTAGACACCTGTTTCTCCGGCGCATTGCAGTCTGCCTTTCCTCCTGCCTCCGAAGCTAACTGGCTGGCAATACTGTGATAACCAAGCCCTTTCTCCTGAAAAGAACGTTTTTTCTCTGTCTTGTCTAACTTCACTGTCCACGATACCGCTTCTGCCTCCAGATAATAGACGCCGTTTTCACAGATCACCCCGACATCCTCCGCCACACCGCAAAACAGGACATTTCCCTCTTCCAGAAGCTTCACAGGCTTATCCTCCCATGATTCTTCTATCAGGCGTTCCTCCTCACCTTCCTCCAGAACGCCCCTGACACGGAATCTGGAATGCTCATTCGTCTTCTTCACAAGCTCCAGCTCCAATATCCTCTCCAGTGCGAATGGTTCCACACTGTATTTCCCTACTTCCTGAAGTTCCATATTCATCCTCCTCCCGGCCGGCCCTCTGCCCTTCCCTCAAAAGATAGATAAACGCCTCATCTCCAAACTTTTCCACTGAAAACCTCCGTAATCATTTGACTGGGTATATCAACAGCCATGCCAGAGGCATGTACCGCTACTGCCCGTCTTTCTTTATTTTAATAATGCCTGCGCCTGTCGGACAGATCGCCATGGAACTGTCAAGCAGCGCAGGCATCCCCCCTACCAGCACATCATTTTTTCCGTTCAGCCATACCGCACAGGACGGCACACATGGCAGCTTCGTCATTTTACACACACCAAACGGCCCTACATTGAGAAGCGGCACACAATCTGTAATATTTGCCCTCGGCTTCCCGCCTATCTTAACACGCCGTCCCGGGGTTGTCCGCAGCGACGCGCTAACGGAACCCATGCTGCAGCTGATTTTAGCCCCATTTACAACATAATAATGACCCATATCTTCTATCCATGCCCTGCGAAACGCTGTGCATGTCCTCCTTTCCTGTCAAATCACCGCAGGCCCTTTATTCTTCTGTGCCTGGACCATCCTCCCGTTTCCATTCCCTGCAATCCGCACCAGCCTTTCATATATCTCGCCGTGGGTAAGCTCCCTGTACGGCGTGCAGAGCCTGCGGCTCACATAACGGAGCACGCACTCTCTGGGCACCGGGGGATGATTCAGGCACAAAAGTGCAAAATTAACATCCAAACTTCCAGCACTATCACTTTCCATGACTGTATGGGCAAACGCCCGCAAAAGCACTGGCGAAACCGTTATACCGCCCGGCCCCGCATAAGGTATCCCGGTAATATTCAACGTATTATAGGCTGTACCAAAATCCTGTAAATCACGGTATTCCTTCCTAAGTTCTGCCCCTTCCGACAGGCGGAACCTCCCAAGCTCCAACCCCCCATCCTCAGGCTCCCCGCCCTCCAAACACAGTTCATACGGCCTTACATAAAAATCATCCGTATAGGAAGCCGGGTAGAGACGGAGGCGCACCACTGCAGGCTGGTCGTATTTATCAAAAGGAAGGATTTTCTGTTCTGTTAAGACTATCTCACCTTCCTGCCATACAGCCCCCGCATCAATGACAAGCTGCCCTCCATTCCCTTCCCGCCCGCATTCATACGATATATCATATCCAAACAGCACGCCATCCGCCCAGTCTGACAAGCCCAGTCTTGCAAACCTCAGCGGAAAATCCCTAAGTGCCTCCAGACTTTCTTTTTTTAATACCCTGCCTTTACAAAACAGCGGCTCCCTGTATTCCTGCATCTGTCAATGCCTCCCGTCAAAGAAATCCGTCTCCCATGCACCTGCCTCAAACGGCACAAAGTCTGGCTGCCTGCTGTACAGCTTGTTCTCCTCCCTCGCTGCCTCCAAAACGGAAAACCCCCAGTTTTCGCTGTCTGCAAATAGAAACAGACGCAGTTCCCCATTCTGGATGCTGTCTAAATCTTCCTGCAGCAGGAACGGATACGCTGACAGAAGCTCCCCATACCCTGTCTCCTGATATTCCTGCCTCTGCAGAAAAAACGGAATGCAGAATACCTCTTTTCCCATACCGTCTTTTAAATGGAACAAAACCTCCTCCGTACCCACCGGCCTGGACAGGCACCCATAAATCTGCCCCATCGGAGTCCCTCTTTGTATCAAAATCTTTTCCCTGCCGCCGGATCCATAATCCTCTGCTGTCAGGGAATACGGAACCCTTGCCGGCTCATAGCTTAACTGTGTACGGATCCTTCCCTCTTTCCGGTCCCGCTGGTAAGCTGCCGCGCCGTCTATGCACATAAACTTCCTCGCACAGCCGCTCTGCCCCCCTGGCCTCGCCTTCCTCCCCGCTGCGTATTCCTTCATCACCTCGCGGAAGAGGCCGATTTTACTGCTCTGGCCTGACAGCACAATCCTGTCAACTTCCATCAGCATCCCATCCTCATACCACGGCTCAATAAAATTCTTTAAAAAACCATAGATATCCGGCTTCCAAAGAAGGTTTATATCCTCCCGCTCCACCTCTATATCAGGGCAGGACATACGGCTTTCCCATGCCCCGCCCTCTGCCCGGACAAGAAGATGAAAATCATCAAAGCAGGCATCATCTGCAAAATCAGAAAAAAGCTGCTGCAGCGGCAGCCTGTGAAGGTCCGGCCTGCTATAAAGCCTTTTCTTAATAGCTTCCGCCAGATTCCAGAGAAAATAGAAATTCCCCTTAACTTTCCGGAAAATATCTTCCGGCTGGTTCCTGTAATGGTAATAGCGTGTTGGTATCACAGACTCAGCATCAAGATAAGTCTTACCAAATACTTCATAGATTTTTTCGCATCCCTCTTCATCCACTTTTCCGTAAATATCTGACAGGGTGCCAGAAAACAATGTATCAAGTGAGGCATGGGGCTGACACCGCTCCGCCTCTGCCAAACGGATTTTTAAAAGCTGCATCACCCTCCATGTCAGATGGTTCCCGCCAAAATTGGTATCTCCATGCGCAAACATAACATGCATATCTATCCTGCTTGTAATTGCCTCATTCACAATGCGGTAATCACAGCACACCATATCGCTTGTCCCGCCTCCGCAGTCCAGCACCAATACTTTTTTTGAAACCCCGTCCTCGTAATCCAGAGTACGGATACCCTGTTCCAAAAAATGGTAAACCACTGCCACTGCCTCATCTGTAATATCTTTTGTCAAAATCTGGTATTCAGGAAGCGCCTCCCTGTACATCCGCAGAAACATTTCCCTCTGCCTGACAGGGCAGGTAAAGCAGAGTTTTTCATATCTGACTCTGTCCTGCTGCTGTGCCTGCCTAATCACATACAGCAGAAACTGCCTGATAAGGAACAGCCGACCTACCTCACAGCTATTCCCCTCCAGATCAGTTACCAGAATACGTTCCAGATAACGCCCTGCCCACCTCTTCATATCATAAAATACACTGTTGCCTGCCAGAAAATTCCGTTTTTTCTCCTCCGTGACGGCCTCTTTCCCAAAGAGAAATGCCATATGTTCCGGCACGCCGTCACTGCAGTCCTGAACCGCCATCACGGTCGGACACAGGCCACAGCTTTCCTCCTGACACCCCCGTCCGCATTCCTGAATCTCAGGAAAAACAACACGCTTACTCTTTTCCAGTTCCTGCCAGCCGGCATATGTCCCCGCTGTCGTATAAGAAGTACCGAAATCAATGATCAGGGGAGTTTCTGATACCGGAACTTCCTTTACCAGAACTTCATAAACCAAGCTTCGGGTATAACAGAGTACCCCCCGCTTCTGCCCGTTCCCCAGATACCGCCTGACCGCCTCCTCTAGATGCGCAGGCTCCAGAAACAAAATGCTCCACCCATGAAAGCACCCTGCCGGAATCTCCGGGGACATCCCGCTGGCATCCAGATATATCCTGTATCTCTGGGAATCCAGGGCATGCAATGTAAGAATTGCCTGTATTTTTCCGCCCGCATCCGTCAGAAACGCGTATGCACCCAATGCTGCGTCCGTCCGGTTTACAACTATATAAGGAAGGTCCCTCTCGTCCATTGAAGTCTGCCCCTGATATAGTTCCATTCTTGCAGGCACTTCCATTGCGCCCTGCTGCTCTTTTCCATCCTGATAAAATGCATCTTCCAGACGAAGGCACCCTTCCGCCTGATACTGCAGGGAATCCTCTTTTTTCACGGCCCCAAGATAGCGGTATAAAAGATTTACCATTTCCTCTTTCTGATGAAATGTCTCCATTGTAGGAGGCTTGATACTCTCTGCCCTGCAGATTTCCCTAAGCCTTGGAAGGTCAAACGCCTCCAGCTCCTCTCTGGTGTACAGCCTCCTCCTCACTGGATTTTTCTTTATTTTTCCTAATTTGTATGTCTCATATAACATATACCGCACCTCGCCCGTTCTTCTCCGCCATCCGCTATGCCAGAAGAAAGCCTTCCTGCTGCATTGTTTCATCGTAGCCAATAACCCCGTATGTCTCCATCCAATGTACTGTATAATCACACGAAAGCGGCACAAACAGCCTGATAAGGTACATAAGCTTCCTCTCTGCCGCTTCGCCCTGCGGCTCCCTCATATAAAAAACAATCTCTTCGCCCTCACGGACGAACACCTCACAGACAGGAAGCAATACTTTTACAGCACCCAGAAGGCTGCCTATCCCGTCCCCTGTCCGGTAAAAGCAAAACAGCCATTTTGCGGCTGTCCTTTTCTCTGCCTCCGTAAAGAAAGCAAGCTCCTCAAGGCCGCCGAATGCACCCTCCGCCATATCCTTAACAAGAAACCCTATATAAAAATCCTCCCTGCACATCCCAAACCTTACATCCAAATCAGCAAGGTAGTGCAGCAGGATATCGGAAAGCGCCCCATTAAATTCCTCATATCCCAGATTATCCGCGGTCAGAAGCGGGTCAAAAACGGAGAAAAACCGTACATATGGATTTACATCCAACTGGGAAAAAGCTCCCATGCAGCTCCCGTCCCTGTACAAATCATCCGCCTGAAGCTCCAGATACGGTGATACCCTGTGGTTGCTTACTATATAGTGAAGCTTTGCAGTGTTCTCATCACGCATAAGCAGCGCAAGATACGGACCCCAGATCTGATTTTTATCTTTCATGCCATTTCCCTGCCTAATCCCTAAGAATGCCTGCCCACTCATACTCCTCCGAACAAAGCTGCAGTTCCGCAACCAGAAAAAACATCTTCTCATATCTGAAAATATCTGTACTGTCCCTCGGACGGAGTATTACCGACATTTTTCTTTTATTCTTCAAAATAGAATGTGTCCTAATAAATGGGTTCATATCTATGCTGCAGGCACCTGCAGGAAAACCCTCACAAAAGTCTACCAGCTCAAATTCCCCAAACACTTTGTATGAGCTTAAAATACGCTCAAGCCCGCCCCTCGTCCACGAAAAGCGGGGCTGGTACAGCGCCTGGCGGTCTGCATGCCGCATATTCCTCTGATTAGACTGCAGTGGAAAGAGAAGTGATGTATAATCCCTGCCCTCTTCCATTTTTGCAATCTTTGCTAACTTCATCTTCTTATGCGCTTCCTTTTTTGTCCTCACAGAAAGCGCCCCATCCAGATGAATCACGGTAAAGCCATTCTCACTCTCCGGTACGGCCAGATACCCGGCATCTGTGTCAGACAGCAAAATCCGGTGTTCATACACTGATTCCCTGCCTGCCGCCTCTATCTCTACAGACGCCTTGTACATTTCCTCCTGAATATTCCAGACCAGTACCAAATCATCCATAATAAAACCGGACAGCTCCCCAAGGGCAATCTCTACTTTCTGGACAGCCGCATCCATGGGAACCACGCCCTCATTATCTACTATATCTAACATCTTATATAAGAACGGGCAATTTATAGTATGCCACGGCCTCTGGTTCGCCAGAAACTGCTGGTACAGCCTCTCCATCACCTCAAGGTATGCACTGCAGTATCTAAGCGACACTGCCGTCCTATACTCTCCCTTATCCGTTTCTACCTTTGCCTGATAGGTATGCTGCAGGCAGCGGCAAATTACAGGGTAATCGCATGCCAGAAACATTGTCCCAAGGCACCCGGAATCCCTTTCTTCCCCTGCCCCCATCCTAAACAGGCAGCGGCTGGACTCGTCCAGCCTGTCTTTCTTACAGATACCTGTATAAACGTAGTACCGTTTAGAGGGATCACGAAGCTCTCCATCCAACTTCTCCTCCAGCCCGGAAAACCGTTCTTCACTATATTTTAGAAGTTCGCCAAACACATCTGCCAGTACATCCCTTAAAAGCACCCTCTGTACCGGATCATCCACTTCTTCTATCCTAGACTGCAAAAGTTCTCTCACATGCTCCATAACTCCTCACTCCTGCGCATATGGGGCACCAAATTCTGCTGTATGCCTCAAGGCTCCTGCATTATGCCAATCCATGCCGGACTGTCAGGATTTCGGGGCCGCTGTAGGAGACGGTTCCTGCTCCAGCGCATCAATCGCCTCATAGATTTCTTCCGCCCTCTCATCCCAGATATCAAGCTCCTTATATATTTTCAGAGCCTTTCTGTAGAGCCTTACAGCCTTGTCCCTGTCTCCCTTTTTGCCTGCCTCCTTTGCCTGAATGCTGTATTTCGCTGCCTCTTTCAGCTTTTCATTCAGGGCATCCTCCTTCGCCTTTGCCTCAGCTTCCACAATGGCCTGCCCCAGAGCGGTAATATCCTCATACAATTTATCTGCGTCATCCCCGGAACCTGTATATTTATTGTACTGGGCCAATACTTTCCGATACAGCTTCCGTGCTCTTGCAAGGCGCCCTTCGTCCAGCGCACGGTTTGCATTTGCAATCAGTGCATTTATCTGGATAGCTGCCTTCTGCCCTGCCCTTTCTTCCTCCTCCTGCCTAGCCGCCTCCTGAGCTTCTTTCGTTTCCTTCAGCTTCTGCCTCATCTCGTATATCTTTGACTGTACAGACCCAAGCGTTTCCAGATCCGTTATCTGGCCTAAAAGCTCCGATGCCTTCGCATACTGTTCCAGAGCTTCCTTGTGGTCCTCCGTAGAGGCATACATATCCCCCAAAGTGACATATTGGGAAATCTGCATCCGGATGTCAATTTCTTTCAGCTTCTCTGCAGCATCCTCAGCCAGAGCATAGAACTCCTGATAAGATGCCTCCTGCCTGACCTGCGCATACAGCTTTCTGGCCTGCTCATAATCCTTGCCTGTAAAGGCCGCTTCTCCATCTTGGAGCATGGCAAGGAGTTCTTTCCGATCTAATACTTTATCTTTTATTTCCTTCTTTTTCGCTGTATACTGCCAGTTATTCAGGCTCAGCCCTGCTGCAAGTTCCGCCGCCTGCTCATATTCCCCAAGGGCTTTTGTATAATTTTCATAACTAACATATCTTGCGCCTTTTTTATCCCTCTCATTGATTTCCCCCATCAGCCTCCTGTCATTTGCCCGGATGACCAAAACAGCGATGAAAAAAATCAGTATAACAGCTATAACTGCCGCAATCCCAAGAATAATCAGGCGTCTCTTCTTCCTCTCTTTCTGCACGTCCTCTTTAAATGTCTTTTCCACTAAAAGGACGGCTGCCGTAAAACTTCCAATCTTCTGGCTGCCCTGATCCTGCCTGCTCAAAAGAAGCTCCTGCAGGTTTTCCAAAAATTCCGCATTTGTCTTGGCATTCTCATAGGCATCCAATATCTCAATTTCCGATAGACGGCACCACAGGTTGCTGGTCGCAAATAGAAAGGCCGATCCTTCTGTTAAAAGCATCTTTTTGGAAACAAACGGCTTCACACGCCTTCCCTTCCCAAGATACTGCGTAAGGTTATGGATTTCCGATACATCCGATTTCCTTCCCGCATCCTCATCCATAAGCTGCTGATACTTCGTCTGCGTCCTGCTGATGCTGGTAAAAATGTTCTCATACATCTCATACAGGCGTGTATTTCCACAGACACCATAGCGCATCCTTGTGTAATCTGTCACAAAAACTGTGATGCTCACCTTGAGCGGATGCCTTGTGCTGTGAAGCAGAACCTGTTCATTCGCATATTTCAGATATTCGCGTATCCTCTTTAGGGACGGTTTTCTCTCAAATGCTGTTAAAGCAGCTTCCACAGCAAGCCTGGCGCTGTTTTCCCTGACCTCATTGTCGTAGCTCTCAGCCACGGCAATGCACATAAAATTTTCAAGCGGGGTATATGCGACATATGTCTTTTCAATGGCATCGTTCCCCTGCTCTGATATAAAATCCACTGCCAGATTACTGTTTAACTTTCTCATAAAGCATCCTCAACTAATAGGACGGTTGCATTCCCTGCGCCCCTTCTATCTTTGTCCACAACTCCCTGAACCATCTGCTGGGCTTTATCAAATGGATGTCCCTTTTTCATCAGATAAGAAACCAGCTCCGTTTCCTGCAAAGCCTGCTTTACCCCGGCAGAAAGAACGCCTGCCGTCATGCCGCCCCCAAAAAAGAGCCTCCCGCTTCTTCCACCCAAAAACTGATAATCCCTGCCATCAAACAAAAAAACTTCATTGCTTCCCGCTGTATAATAAAACAGCTCCTTCTCCCTGATAAACAGCATGCTCAGGGAAAGATTGGGCATTTTTCCAGAATAGATATACCCCCTCATTTCCGCTAAGACTTTCATCACAAGAGAATCAAAATCCAGCCGGGGCTGCATGCCGGATAGTCCATAAGACATTTCTCGCATACATGCCTCCACTGCCAGAACGGCACATCTTCTGCCGTTAATATGGTCTATGGTCCCATCTGCCAGAACAGCCAGCGCGCTTATGCCATTTCTTGTCGAGAAGTAGTTGCTCTGTACCCGGCGGGAACCGATTGTCTGGGCATTCCCTATCTTGTATCTATCCTGCACGCCTACTCATTCTCTTTCCAATTAAATACAAAACCGCCGTTTTCCCCACACAGAGGCACAAATATAAAAATACTCTGTCCGATTTTAATGCGGTCCCCCGCCTCCAGCATGCGCGATTCAAAAACCGCATCCCAGTTATCCTCGTCATCCAGAATATAGACCAGCCCCTGTGAATCTCCCGGGAGCAGCATGGTCCTGTTCTTTTCCGGATCATAGACTATAATGGCATGGTTCCTCTGGCAGACCGTATCATCACCGATAATGCGTATCTCCATATCGCCAGAGCGGCCAACAAAATTTTTTTCCGCTATAATCCGGTAATCCCTGCCGCGGGAAGGGCCTTCCAAGCAGACCAGCCATCCGGTAACCGGCTTTAGGACCTCTAAATCATTTAAATACACCACATCACTGTATCTTCCCAGAGGATCTTCCTCCTGATTGCTATTTTTATTTACGGCAGTGTTACAGTAAGGGCATATATAACCGTGCTTCTTCTCACTAAACAAATGACCGTTTTTACATCGAATCAGACCCATTTTGATCCCTCCAGAAACTTTTGTTGCCTCACAATAATTTTACAGGTGTCCGCATATATAACGTCCGACTGCGAAAGCAGGTAGGGAACCCCCGCCTTCAGGCGGTAAACCATCCCTGCGCCCCCCTTCCTTAAGCCTACCGGCCTGTCCCCGGGACTGGCCTCTATATACCAGCAGCCCGAAACCAGCTTGCAGACAGCATAGAGGTAACGGCCAGCCCCCGCTTCACCGCCACTCTCCAGAGAAACATCCTTTCCCCGTTCCCCTCCTGTAATCATCAGGGACAGCTTATCCTGCAGCATGATTTCATCCTTTATCTTCCCCTCACCAGAAATAACGACAAAAGACGCAAAGGGAGAAGCGCTTTTCTCTTTCCGGTACCACAAGAAAGAAAATAAAAAGACAGACAGTATAATAACCTCAAAAAGAACAGACTGAGCAAGGAACAGGCAGATTACGCCCCTCAGGGTTTTTCCTGCAGCCAAAGGCAGCAGATTGCAGGCTAAATAATAAATCTGGAACATCAGGTATACAAAAAGGCCTGCCAGAATGCACCTACCGGCTAACTGCTTTGCTTTCATACTATGCCCCGCCTTTCCCCAATCTGAATGCCTCCCATAGCCAGAAAAACAGGGACAAGGCCACCTGCCCTGCCGGCCCTCTGGCAAAAACATTCCCATATGTATCTTTAGAAAGGCGTACATACGCTGCACGCCTTTCCGCTAAACCACCTGCACCCCGGCTGGCAAAACACAGGCCGGAGTTTACAAATTACTCAATCACTACGCCGTCAATTCTGTCTTTCTTCTGCTTCAGCACTAATGTAAAGTCTCCGTCCGTCTTTGTAAATTCCTCATGGTAGGAAACAACAAATGCATGGGAAAACTCATATTTTCTCGGTGCTGTTGCATGCTGATACTCTACCGTTACTTTCTTGTATGCATCTGCGCTCTCCGGTTTAACCAGTGCCCACATTGCCATACTCTTCGCTGCGTCACGCATAAACAGCTTGTCTGCATCAAAAGAAACCTTTCCATGAATCACAAGCTCCGCCTCAATGTCAGAAGACCTCGCAAAAGAATCCTCCGGAATCTTTGAGCTAAAAGAGACATTGATAATCTCCTCGCTCAACTCTGTTACATCGGCAATTACTACTTTGTAAGCCATACACATACCTCCTTTAGTAAAATTTGTTGCTTGAAACTTAAACTATTAGATGCCAAGACAATAATCCACATACCGCAGACTGCTGCCATTTTTCTGGCACCATCTTATTCAATAAGCAGAAAATTTTCTGCCTATTAATCTGTGTTAATCTGAAGCTCCATATTTTCGGAAACGCCCGCAAAATTAATTTCAATATTGTAGGTCGTGTCATTGCAGTCACCCTTTTCAATCCCGTCCCCCTCCCTGAGGATGGAATTAACGTAATTTGGCGAAAGCTGCCACTCCTTTACCTTTCCGCCGGATTCAAAAATCCTGTCAATCCTGTCTTTCTTGTAATCACTGGTCAGAGCCCCTATCATCCGGTACAGATATGTCCTTGTTGTCTCGCGGAATATACTTTCAAACCCGCCATTTTTGCTTTCATTCATGCACCTTGATTTATATACTGTAATCAAGTTAATGGAATTTCCATTTAACTGATTTTTATCAGATGAAAATACAAACCCATATTTATGTTCATTTATTACATTCTTAGTCTCTGTCGTATAGCCCGCAATCTCCTTCGGCATGGTCGTCGTGACATAAAGCGCATTGTCCCCGGCCTCAATATCAAAACGGACGCCCGGATACTCCTTCTTTACCTTGCCGCCAAACCTTGCGGACAAAAAGTTCGGGCACTGGTATGCCGCTGCAATTCCTGCCGCCACATATGCCGCCCCGATATAGACGCCATAAATCCAGAACTTCATAAAATCGTCGCGGTCCGTTGAAAATTCCAGTTTCCCGTCCTCCCTGCGTATCGCCTTCGAACCTAGGACAACACGCGATTTGTCACTCGGTATCACCGTAAAGTTCGGCAGGGACGGGATTGCATAGCGGCTGTAATCCGCATTCTCCAGTTCCTGTGTATTTTCCATGTATTGATCCATCCCATGGGTGGAGAGTTTCAAAAATGTAGTGTCCTCACTCGCCTCAAAGGAGAAGAATACCTGAATGCGGTAATCCTTAATCTCATCCAGCAAAAGCTGCAGATCTGAGATTGGCGTCGGCACAAGGGACACTCCGGTATAGATATCACCCGTATAGCCAAACTGCCGCATTGTCTCCTCGTCCAAATCAATTTCCCTTTCATCCGAATACTCAATATTCGGGACAATGCCGAACCAGACTGTGTTGCTGTAATCCGATTTATTATTTACTGTCTCAAGATACTTTTTGAGGTTTTCCAGATTCTTTTCATCCAGTATCTCCGACATGTCCGCATTCACAATCAGAAGGGATGGGCGCATCATTGGGGACTTTGGCTGGTACTGGTCAAAAAACGCCTTGACGCTCAATATCTTTTCTATCAAAAGCTTCGCTGTCCGGATAAATGATTTCTGCCAGAGCGTGTTGATTGCAGAATATTTATTGTACAGCTCCACCTTGTCATCCAAACTCATTGCCATCAGCTTATCCGGCATCTTATCGGTAAAAGCAGCCACAATCAATTCCTTTGACAGAGAAGAAGACTCCGCCTCCTCATCATATTCCTGCCCTACAGACTCGTAGAGCGTCCTCATGCTCTCATTGTACTGTTCCTCAATTACAGAAATAGACAGGTCTTTGTAGCTGATTGTCTCCTTTTTCGGGGCAGATGTTACCGCAACCTCGCCCTTTGCCGTATTTGCAAGCTCCGTGCTCTCTTCCTTTTCCTGCCCGCCCTTATCTGTGAGCAGCCCGGCAGGATTTTCCGACACCTGAAGGGCAACAATCTCCGCATCCTTATTAAAAACCGGAAGTGCAGGGTTAAATTCCGTAATCCCCTTTTCGGCAGCGCGCACAGCCGTATCAAGGTTGTCCTTTATCATGCCAAGCATCAGCGTAAGCTGGGAAGCCGTCTCATTGTAATATTTCTTTGTCTTATCCAGCTTGGATTTCAATTTCAGCACGGCATCCTGCTTGGCAGGCGAATCGCTCTCAAATTCCGCATTCTTATTCTCCAGATAAGTAATGTCCTTCTTTAACTTCTTAATCTCCTTCAACGTCTTATGCGGCGCCAGCATCTCCGTCACCTTCTCATAGTTAAAGGAAGCATTTGTCGCACCTGACGCTTTTTTGCTGTCCATGATGGAGATAAACATCTTCAAAAACGTATTATTCCGGTCGATTACAATTTTCTTTACCAAAGGCTCCGGTATCCCAGCCGGCTTTGTCAGCTCATATACCATGCCCCGTTCCTGATCAAAATAACTGTAAATCGTCGGCTGGAATTTCTTTAGAAATTCATCAAAACTCTTTACCAGAAGGGCATCGTTAATTTCCGCCACCTTCTCATCCGTAAGGCTCCTCGAATTCTCATCCACATCTGACATAATATTAAACATATTAAATACTTCAGGATTGACAACATCGAATAAAATCGTCCGGTTTGTCTGTTCAATAATTCCCATAACGTTCCCCCAATCTTATACAGCCCAGCCAAAAATGGCCGTGCCAATTGTTTGAAATATTCTCTATCTTGCCGTAAGCGCACATTCTAATTATTTACTACATTCTACTTCTTTTATTTCCATTTTTAAACAAATCCTCTTTTATTTCGACCGCAAAATCCGACACGGTTCGTCACAATTCGACAAAAGAATCCAGAAATCTAAAACTGCTGGCGTAAGCATGAAGAGCAAGCCGTGGCATCAATTGGGGACAAAATACTTTTGACTCCAAAATCATAATATCAAGACAGAAAATCTAAGAGAAAGTTCTTGACATTAATATAACTTTATATTAATATAATTTTATACTATAGTATATTAAAATCCCCTCCAAACTATTAATACTTTATAAGGTTTTCTGAGGGCAGGGCTGTCCAGTCCTATTAAGATTGAGAAAGACGAGGTAGCAAAATGTCTTTAGGTTTTGGAATTTTAGGATTTCTAAATTATGGGCCTATGAGCGGATATGATTTAGTAAAAGCATTCGAATCATCCCTGCAATTTTTTTGGCACGCCCAAAACAGCCAGATTTATCTGGAATTAAAAAAACTGGAAAAGAAAGGATATATTGACGGCGAAACAGTCATCCAGTCAGACCGCCCGAATAAAAAGATTTTTTCTATTACCGAAGCAGGAAAAAGAGCGTTTATGGACTGGCTTGCCAAGGGAGCTGAGGAAGATGCCACACATTTTAAAAGCGCCTTTCTTATGAAAGTCTTTTTTGGCGGGAATATGCCCCCTGCCCAAAGCGCCGACATGTTGAGAAAATTTAAAGCAGACTGCGAGACTTATCTGGAAAAAATGGGGGAGACCCCTGATAGCATAGGAAAATACGGCTCCAATAAGGAAAAATATCAGACGCTTTATTGGCAGTTTACTGTTGACTTTGGTTACTGCTTTATCAAAACTTGTATCGAATGGGCTGCGCGGTGCATACAGAAACTGGAAAACTTAGAGAATGAAATGAGGTGAATTATGTTGCATACAGATAGGGAAAATGGATTAAATGCGAATCAGCTAAAGCTAATCGCTATTGCTGCAATGACACTTGACCACTTAATATGGACACTGTTCCCCGGCTATTCTACAGAATGGTTTGTGGTTCTTTGCCATATTATCGGCAGGCTTACCGCCCCTATTATGTGGTTTTTTATCGCAGAGGGATATCATTATACGCACAATATAAAAAAATATGCCGCCAGACTGTTCCTATTAGCGGCAATCTCCCATTTTGCGTATAATTTCTGTTTTGGCATACCTTTTATCCCTTTTCAGACAACCGCATTTAACCAGACCGGCGTCGTCTGGTCGTTGGCATGGGGACTGGTCTTATTGTACATACATGACAGAACACCTTGGAAACCTTGGCAAAAAGTTTTCATTACCATCATTATATGCCTGATTACTTTTCCTTCTGATTGGAGCTGTATCGCAACCATGGCAATATTATCTATCGGCCTATACAGAGGGGATTTTAAAAAACAGATGGCGTATATGATGTTATGGACATCAGTTTATGCCATTGTATATTTTCTATTTATTGATAAGACATATGCACTTATCCAGCTCGGCACCTGCCTGACAATCCCCCTTCTGCGGTTATACAATGGAAAACGAGGCTCTATGAAAGGAATCGGCAAATTATTTTATATCTATTATCCGCTGCATCTTTTCTTATGCGGCATAATACGCATATGCTTATGGGGCATTTCTTTTTCCACCGGAACGGCAAACTTTTAAATCTTAGGAACTATAGATTTAAAATGCAAAGTGTCCTCCAACGCGGACACTTTTTTACGGTAAAGCAGAAACATAAACGGCCTGTTTAACCCCACGCAGCACCATAATGATTGATACATTTGTATCCCACTGCTTTTCACCGCGGTCATACTGGGCAATCCGTGCATCATATTTTTTATTTATAATGCACTTCATCTCACGTGCCTCTTCCTGTGTAACATGCTCAGGCATGGTATATAATACAGAATCAATGCATTCCAAGTCCGAATACCTCTCTGCATTAATTATTTGATGGGCAAATACAGCCGGATAATCCGGGTGATCTGGTGTCAAATCAATCGCTGCAAAACCGGTTCTCACATCCCGAAACCCGCATCGTTCCATAACAGCAGGAAGCTCTTTCTCGCTCATCGCATATCTGCACACAGAGTATTTATCAAATGTATTATCATACTGCCGGACTTTTTGCCAAAATTGCTCCTCATGCCTGCCCACAGCTACACAGTCTGAGGTATCTTTGATTCCTTTGCGGGAAGACAGCACCAGACAAATCCCGCCTTGTTTCAAGACCCGAAGCTGCTCCCCATAAAATTTCGATGGTTCGATATGTTCACATACTGTATTGGAAATCACAACATCAAAACTATTATCCACAAAGGGAAGCGCAACGGCATCCCCCTCCAAAAATGTAATTCCATCCTCATGTCCTCTGGCAAATCTGATAAACTCACTGTCACGGTCAATCCCTGTAACAACAGCATTCGGATACCAGCGGTGAAGCGCACCGGAAAGGGCACCCGGGCCGCAGCCAATTTCCAGCATATTTAATTTTTTATTTTCTTCTATGTCAAACAATTTCTTATACTGTTCCGCAAAAAAATCATCAAACCGAAGCTTCCGGGAATAATATAGCGTCTTTGTTCCTTGTATGTATTTAGACCACACGGTATTTATACAGCATCCCTCCCTTCACGCTAACCCTCATGCCATGCTTTGCATGGCACGAAATAGTCAATGTGAACAATTTCAACCTATTTTGTCCAGACAACAAAGCCATATTACAAATTATAATACAATATATACGGAATATACAATAGCATTATCTGAGAGATTGATTAAATCAGCATCGTGATTTATAATATTATGAACCGCCAAAGGCGGCATAGGAGGGCAAGATGGATAATGTAGAGTTTAAATGGACAGACGGGACAGATAAAACATTTCATAAGTTCTATTTGCGTACAGAGAATTATTACAGCAGCATTGTAGGCGGTGAAGAAAACAGAAAATCTTTTATCCCATACAATATTTCTTCAAGCATACAGCATGTACTTATCGCTTACATTAATGGTGTACCTATTGCATGTTCTGGGTTAAAAAAATATTCCGAAAAAGATGTTGAGATTAAACGTGTGTGGGTGGAACCCAAATGTAGGGGGCATCATATCGCAACTGATATGATGAAAATAATAGAAACAAAGCAAAACAACAACGCTTTCAACGGACAATTCTACAGACACGGGAAATAATAGATGATGCTGTCAGATTATATGAAAAACTCGGATATTACCGCATAGATAACTATCCGCCATATGATCAATTGGACGGTGCAATTTGTTTTGCTAAAGACTTAAAGAAAAATCTATAAAAACTTTTCTTGACATTACTATATCGCAGTGCTATACTCATATATATCGTATTGCGATATATCGAAGTACATAATGAGGTGAAGGAATGGATAACCATATAAAAAAAGTATATGTGCCGATGACTGAGACAGGTTTCTATATTTTACTATGCCTTCGGGAAGAAGCACATGGATACAGTATTGTAAAAAAAACAGAACTGCTGACGCATGGGGAAATAATAATCAGCCCGGGAACATTATATGGCAGCCTGTCTAAAATGGAAAAAGACGGCCTGATCAAATTTGTCAGGGAAGAAGAAAACCGCAAAATTTATTGTATTACAGGACTTGGAAAGCAAGTCCTTGAATTAGAAATGAAACGTATTGAGCGTTTGTATGATAATATGATGGAGGTAAGAAAGGAGGAGCATCAATATGAAAAATAGAAAAACCGAATTCAGATTTTTTCCTATTCCCGAGTGGAAAAAAGAAGAGAAATATTTAAGGGAGCAGCATAAAAATGGCTGGCAATTTGTCAGCGTAAGTGGTTTTTGCCTGTATCATTTTAAAAAATGCGAACCAAAGGATATCATCTATCAATTAGACTACAATCCTGACAGCATTTCCCAAAAAGACGAATACGTTCAGATATTTAACGATTGCGGCTGGGAATATCTGCAGAATTATGCCGGATACAGTTATTTCCGCAAAGCAGCTTCTGATATAGATAAAACAGAAGAAATCTTCTGTGACGATGTTTCCCGTTTAGATATGATGAAACGGGTTTTTGCAGGACGTATGATACCTCTTTTGGTTGTTTTCTTTTCGATAATTATTCCGCAGATTATTATGCAGAGCCAGGTTAATACACCTATCAACCGCGGCCTTTTGGTATTCTTCTGCGTCATGTTTTTATTATATCTGGCACTATTTATATCATTTGCCATTCCGTTCTGGAAATATTATAAAGCAATTCATAAAAAATAACGCACGCTCTAGTCTGCAGTCAAGGAAATCAATGACGCACCAGCGTAAACTTAACGAAACTCAGGCATTGCAGATTGAAAGCGGCCATTTGGAATTTCCAAAATCCTGTTTACAACAGAATACTCTGGCCGGCAGACAGATAAAATAAATGTTCCATATATTTTTTCATAAACTCATATTGAGCCATTCCAGTACAATGACAGGTATAAAAAGTAGTCTGGAAACTATTCAGGTACTCAGCATACCCGGCAAGCTCTTCATCCAGCGGCAATTTTGAAAAGTGAAACCCACCCACCAGAATATACGGTCTGAACCACTCTGCAATATTCAGGATGCCTTTGTGGGAACAGCCGCTAATGAGTACTCTTTTTCCATCTTCTTCTATCAGAAGATACTGCTCATGGCGGAAATCATCCGGTAAAAATTCCCCATCAATCACAGCATTCAGCCCAAAGCTTCCCAGACAAAAAGCTCCCTGGCTATTGTTACAGGAACAAAGCGACATGCCCTTGCCAAGTGATTGAAAATCATCCGTAAAAACCAGCCTTTCTTCCCCTCTAAGGGACAGGTCAAGCCCAATATATTTTTCTGTCCCATTATAATGCGGTTCAAAGGCATACCGACTTAAATATATAGGCGCTTTCCTGTTTATCTCCAAAAACTTCCTAAGCCCGCCTCCATGGTCATAGTGCCCATGGGAAAGAACCGCAGTATCAATGTCCGCCAGACAAATACCAAGCTTTTTGGCATTACTTGCAAACAGGTCCGTCTGCCCCATATCAAATAATATCTTTTTGCTTCCGGTTTCTATGTATAAAGATAATCCGTGCTCCGCACCAAAATTTGCATCACAAGAAGTATTTTCTACTAAAGCTGTTATCTTCATTTTCTGCCTCTCCTGCTCTGATACTTTATATTTTTTAAGGATTCGTTGTAATTGCAGCCTACAAACGAATCGTTATCCGCCATAATAAGAAGTTGTGCCTGTTACACCATCAAGGGCACCAGATTTTAAGATACAAACCATAAATCCCTCATCCCCCCATTTTTTTCTGTCTTCATGATAAATTCCATATTTACTGGATGGTTCAAATCCAAATCTCGCATAAAGTTTAGGGTTTCCTCCGAGAAACACTGCTCCATAACCCATCATTCTTGCTTTATTTAAAGCGTGTTCAACAAGCATTCTCATAACTCCTTGCATCCTATATCCCGGTAAAACAGCGCTCTGTGATAAAACTAACTGTGTGTTATTGCCATTTTCTGTCGCAATGTCTGTTTCATGAATAGCAACTTCTCCAACAATTGTTCCATCCCCCAATACAGCGACAAGAGAAAGTTCGGGAATAAAAGTTTCTTTTTGCCTTTCTTTCATAAAATGTTCCATCATAAATTTGCCTGTTTCTATACCATACGGTTCAGCAAAAGCCTCATAAATAATTTTGTTAACTTCCCCATATTCAGATGGATTTTCTGGTCTTATAACAATTAATTGATTAAATGCTTTTTGTTTATCTTGCTTATCCAATTCCTGTATATCCATAGTAGCACATGAACCATGTCTATTATGAGTAACATAAACTCTGTTTCCATAAGATACTTCATTCACATCCGCTGTATCATTTCTCAAATCGGATATCGGTTTCATATTTGGCATTTTACGTGCTCCAATCTTCTTTGTTATTAAGTTACTAATATTAGTATAACAGTTATCGTATACAACATGCAACAAAATTCACAGGGAAATTTACAGCAGACAAATATTATTTTTTACCAAAAGCATAAACGTCCACTCTATTTTTTCTTGCCTTCTTTAATTGTTTTTGCTAAAATACATTTATATTCAGGTACTTATAACTACGGCAGTAAGGAACTGTTAAGGAATTATTTGTGACAAGTTCGCTGTATAAATGTTCAGCTGCAAAGAAAAAAATCGCAGGCATAGCGGGCTATGTCAAGATTTTCTGATGCCGCAGATGGGCATTTATACAAGTAATTGTCATGAGTAATTTATTAACAGTTCCTAAATGCAGGCATAAGAAAAATATATATGGCGGAGGATTTTTCTGCCATTTCAAGAAATATAAACAAAATACATCCGAAAGTGTACAAAAACCATGACAGACAAATTTGAAAAATATGCGATTCAGCTAAAAAATGAAAAATTATTTGAAACAGAAGAACTTTACCAAAAAAATTTTAATGATTATGCCTCTATTTTTCAGAAACATTTTCTGGGAATATGCGAAAACATCACTCACCTGCAGCAATCGGGCACTCTTGGAGAAATTGCTTATCTGGAATATACACTGCTATATACCAATCTGCTTCAAAAAAAAGAGACTGCCGAGGTGCGCGCCTACAATGGCAATTGGTATCTTGACAACAACCAGCTGACTGCCGGAGAATTCGACTTTTCCCCTTTATTCATAAAATACAGAGAGCTTTGGACAGATCTTTTTGCTGCACGCAAACGTTTTGCTGGTGCCGTTGCTTCCCATGAAATCAAATCATTCCTGCTCTCCTGCGCCCGCTCTTTTTACCGTTATGTAATTGCTGTGTGCAGATTTTCCATTCTTCCCTGCATCGAATCAGAACTTTTTCAATCTATAAACCGCACAGAAAAATTTGAGATAAATATCGGGGAGTATATGGCATATACAGAGGCCGTTTACAAAGAGGACCAGACACGGACTTCTATGGATGCGCTTGACTGGCTTTCCCTCCATCTGGAGTATGAATACGCTTTTGAAGACTTTTCAGAACTGGATTTTTCCAAAGCAGACCTTTCAGGGATTGACCTCAGATACTCCGACTTACGCCGCTGCCAACTAAAAGGCACTGATTTTCAGGACTCCATGCTGTCCGGCGCTCGGTTCTGCCACGCTAGCATGGAAGATGCCGATCTGCGAAACTGCCTAATGCACGAAGCTGACTTTACCGGGGCTAATCTTACAAACGCCAGATTTACCGCAGCAAGATCACATGCTGGGATTGCCCCAGAACAAAGCAGCTGGAAGATTCCCGGATACAGGCCGGTAAGTTTCCGCAATGCTAACCTCACCAATGCAGATTTTCGGAATACTAATATTAAAAATGCAGATTTCACTGGGGCTTTGATGGCAGGGGCGCTATTTCAGCAAAAACAGTTAGGCCGCTTTAAATTTTCAGAAGAACAAATGAGAGATATACTACAGCATGTTTGGTAACACGCTCTAGAGCGTGTTTGAAAATTGCTTTTTACAAGATGTGTTTCACGCTTTGTGGGAGATTTGTTCCAAATTTAGGAGGTGTAGCGGGCTACATTGACTAAATTTGGGGCAAATATAGCGCAAAGTGGGGACGCAGATTGTGAGAATGAATTTTCAAACACGCTCTAGGCCCTATCTGATACAGGAAGCCAAATCTCACTGACATAATCACTTGCGGTGTTATCACCCGGCAAATAATTTTCAATATCATAATCCGGTTTCAATTCATAATCTGTTCCCGGAAGCCATTCACGGTAAATATCTTCCCACGTCTTTTGAATTGCATCCGGTGTCGGCCCCACGCATTTAAAAATGGCCCATGTATAAGCCGGGATATTAATAATCTGAAAACCTTCCGGTACCCCTTCCACATCATCCGCATCGCATCCTATACCATACATAAATTCCTTATCACCATTTTTTTCTTGCGCGCAAATACCTAAGTACCCCGGTGCTTTTTTGTACAATTCATTCTGATAGTACTCCTGCCAAAACGAAGGAATTCCCTTTTCACTGCTCTCATCCGTAAACATTCTGGCATATACAAGCAGCCTGAACCCCTCTTTCTTCTCAATCCGATAATCCATTACGGTCCCTCCTTCCACTGATATTTTAATGGCAAGCTTATTAAAATATTTCAGCCCACATCCATTTTGAGCCTGCCTCGGAGTGACACCATGGAATCTGGTAAACGCTTTCGAAAAGCTTTCCGATGAATTGTAAGCATACTTAAATGCAACATCAATAACTTTTGTATTCTGCTTAGTCAACTCTTCCCCGGCTAAGGACAACCTTCTTTTTCTGATATATTCGCCCACTGTCATGTCTGTCAGAAGCTTAAACATCCTCTGAAAATGAAACAATGAAATATGTGCATACTGGGAAACATCCTCACAATGTATATCTTCTGTCAAGTGTCCTTCTATATAATCAATTGCCCTATTAATCAACTGTACCCATTCCATATATAGCCGCCTCCGTAATCTATATTCTATTATTTTAGAGGTAAAAAATCCTGACATTTCGTGCTCATTAATGTCCATTTCACCCATCCATAGTAATAGTATACCTCCCCTCGGGAAAATACAATTGCCAAAATGCCATTGTACTGCCAAAGCTTTCATGATAAAATAGACATAACATAGAAAAAAATGAAGCCTTGCTACTCACCAAACGATTGAAAAAGTAACGTTACAGCAAGCAAAGGGGGAGAATACTATATGAAGAATCTAAAAGTCATTACAAAAATGTCACTTATCGGCCTTTCCATAATAGCTTTCGTCATTTTCAGCATATGTTTTTCTATTAACAGCATGAATGCCATCGAAAAACAGACAATAAAGGGCGAAGAAGAAAGCATACGGGCAGATTATGATAACAGCATAAAAAATGAAGTTGAACTTGTTATCTCATTGCTTGACAGCTATAATGCGGATATACAAGCTGGCACATACACAAAAGAAGAGGGAATGAAGCTTGCAGCAGATAAAATCAGGAACCTACGGTATGGAACTGACGGTTATTTCTGGGTTGACCAGTCAGATGGCGTAAACGTAGTGCTGCTTGGGGGTGAAATAGAAGGCACAAACCGCATTGAGACAAAAGATGCCACAGGATTTCAAATGGTAAAAGATTTTATCACAAATGCTGTAAAGAAGGGGAGTTACTTCAGCGACTACCAATACCCAAAGGAAGGGGAAACAGAACCAAAACCAAAAAGAGCATATACCCAGTATTATGAGCCATTTGACTGGGTAGTCGGAACAGGCAATTATGTAGACCATATTGATGAACAAATTGCTGCTTCTACTAAAAAAGCTGACCAGTACACATTGAAAAAAACACAGCTTTTCCTTACAATCTGTATTATCTTTGCAGTTGCAATTGTATTATTCCTGATATATATGATCCTTAATATAACGAAGCCGTTAAAAGCAGTGGGAATTAATATGAAAAACATGTCAGAAGGCGATTTTTCGGTTCAGACAGACCCAGTGCTCTTAAAACGCAAGGATGACTTTGGTATACTTTTAAATATTGCTGAAAAAACGCGTACTGACATTGGGGCGCTCGTTAATGAAGTAAAGAAACAGACCAACCGGATTACCGAAGGCATGAATGGAATACGGGTTAATATGGACACCTTAAATAGTGAAATTGATGATGTATCTTCAACTACAATACAGCTGTCCGCTTCTATGGAGGAAACTTCTGCGGCATCCGGGGATATTAATGAAATGACAAAGGAAATTGAATCCGCTGCCAGAAATGTGGCTGAACGCGCACAGGAGGGGGCAGGACATGCACAGAATATCTATAAAAAAGCAGCCAGCGCCAAAACTTCTACCGGTGAAACAAAGGACAACCTCATAAAGCAGAAAGATTCTATTAAAGACAACCTCAATGATGCACTCGAAAAGGTAAAGGTTGTTTCCGAGATTTCCACTCTGGCAGAATCTATTATGGAAATAACCAGCCAGACAAATCTTTTATCGCTAAATGCAAGTATTGAAGCAGCAAGAGCCGGAGAAGCCGGGAAAGGATTTGCAGTCGTTGCAGATGAAATCAGAAAACTCGCTGAGGCATCACAGGAAAGTACAGAGAATATCAAGAAAGTAACCGAACAGGTAAGTGAATCTGTCAAAGTTCTTGCGAGGGATTCCGAAGCGCTGCTTTCATTTATTGATGAACAGGTTATGGACAGCATCCGCCTCTTTGATTCCATTTCTAATGACTATAACGAAGATGCAAAAGAAATTGATTTGCTTGTGGCAGATTTCAGTGCAATTTCTGAAGAGCTTCTGGCATCCATCAGCAATATTACAGATTCCATCGATGGAATTTCACAGGCTGCCAATGAAAGCGCCATCGGAACTGCAAATATCGCAGAACGCATTACAAATGTAGTAGGCACATCAGATTCTGTAAATACATCACTACAAGATTCAAACGAAATCGTTGGCCAGTTGAACGAGGCAACAGACAAATTCCAATTATAATCTTATTAAAAAGCAGGCCACCAAAAGGTAAAGTGATTAAATTGGATTATACTAGAACTTTCTATTAGATTTAAAAGGGGCTGCCGCATAAAAAACACTATATAAAATATAGGAAATTTCATTTCACTAAAATATTATATAGTGTTTTTTTATTCTTAGTGCTACCGGACACCGGATTCCAGCCACAAGGCAGTCCGCAATCTCTAGCCAATCAACACCTTCTTCCCCTCAAATGCAAACCCATATTTTTTAATCCGCACTGCCGGGATGCCTTCCGCCTCGAGCACCGCCGCATAACGTTTTTCCTCAATCTGCAAAAGTGCCGCGTCCACCGTATCCCTCAATGTTTTTTCATCCTCCGCGTCATGCACCTTAAATTCCAAAATAATAGCATTGTCCACATTATTCTTCGGCTTCAACATAACATCATACCGCCCAAACCCACTCTCACGGTTGGAAGTAATCGTATACCGGCCAGACAACTCCACCACCAATCCAAGCACAAAGCCGTGGTAAAAACGCTCGGGTTCCGTGCTTTCCGACGGTTTATTGCCCACATCAAAGCTACTGAAGGTCGCAAGCGCAACTCTGTTCATATAATGGTTCATCGCCTTTTTATCGTCAAAAAGCATCGCTTTGATAAAGTCGTTATAAGCAGGTACATGGTTTTTGAACCACCCCTCAATCATGCCCTCAAACATCAGTTTCACTTCTTTATTCGTAAGCCTAAGGCCATACTCCGCCTTGCCCGTGCCGCCATCTGTATAATACTCCACCTTCAAATACCCACTCGCAAGCAGCAAACTCCATATCGCATATTCATTGCAATCAAGCTGTTGAAATACAACCTGCTCATCAATCCGCGTATGGAGCGTACCACCGTTCAACAGGTCTTCCATCGTAACCTTAACATCCCTGCTGCCTTCACGAATTAGCTTACTGACAAGGTTGTTAGAACTTGTCTTTGCCCAATACGTGGCAAAAATCTTTTTATCAAGAAAATTAATAATCGACCACGGGTTATAAATATCAGTTCTCGCTCCAAATGTAAAACCATCGTACCAATCCTTAACGCCATCTTCCATATCTGACAACCCAAACTCAAGCAATGCAGCAGATATCTCTTCCTGCGTAAAACCAAATGCGTCCTCATATTTATGCAGCGTCGTTGTCACCACTTCCAAATTATTTAAATCTGAAAAAATGCTCTCTTTACTAATCCTCGTAATTCCCGTCAAAATAGCGCGTTCCAGACAGACATTCGTCTTAAACGTCGCATTAAACAAATTCCGCATAAATGCCGTCATCTCATTCCAATAGCCTGTAACATACGCTTCCTGCATCGGCGTGTCATACTCGTCCAACAGGATGATCACCTTTTTCCCATAATGCCTCATCAGCAATTTGGAAAGCATATTCAAAGACATCGCTGCCATATCCTCGTCCATATCCCACGACACCGCATCGAAAAGCCTCTTCTCCTTTTCGTCCATCAGCCCTTCCACATCCAGCAAATACTTCCGCTGGCTGTACTGCTCATAAATCAACCGGCACATCAGACGCCGCATTCCCGAAAAGTCCTTCATCTCCTTCACTGGCGCAAACGACAGGCTGATAACAGGATATGTCCCCTGTATCTGCCGATATTTCTCCTCCGCCCAAATCTTCCTTCCCTCAAACAGCTTCCCCTGCCCCGCATAATCAACCGAAAAAAACTGCTCCACCATACTCATGTTCAGCGTCTTCCCAAACCGCCGCGGACGGGTAATCAGCGTCACTTGGTCAAGATTTTCCCACCACTCTTTAATAAACAGCGTCTTGTCAACATAAAACGCATTCTTCTCAACCAGCTCCTGATAACTCTGATAGCCAATTGCCACCGTTCTCGCCATACTACCCCTCCATTCCACCAATGTCCGCAAATTCTGTTTACTCTTATGCTAGCACAAACCCAATCCAAATTGAACCTCTTTCTTTTCAAAAAAATCATTTCTCCCACCCAAAATGAATAACACAAAGATTAACGCTATCATATCACACCAACACACTAAAGCCAACCATTTCACCGCCACACCGACAAAAATTATTGTATAATTTACAGACGAAATATGCTGCAATTTGCAGACAATAGCAGTTATAATATGATTAATCGGTTACAGAAACACTGGAGAAACAACTCAAAATTTTTGATAATAAGCGCAGATGCAGACGATGCAGAGATTAACGATTCTGCCACATTATCAGGATATAGAAAATGATATTTTAGGTGAACAACGCTTTTTTGAGGATATTACAGAAGGATTTGTGCAGTGAAAAACAGGAAAATTATTCATGGAATTATCTTGACAGTATTGTTGATATGTACAACTTTTTTAATTTATTCAATATTAACAGATCCATTTGGCAAACACGACATTATTCTTGCTCTTGCAGTTACAGCAGGTTTTATTGCATTGGGGGGAGAATAGGAAAAAAGAACGATAAATTCCCGCTGTCAATTATCAAACATGCCCCAGATCAAGTAATCCATTATTTATAAAATGCTTCTATTGCCCCTTCTTCTGATCTTTCGATAAGCTAATTCCAGAAAAGCAACATTTAGAAAAGCAAACAATGCCAAATACAGTGGCATGATACGTATACCGATTACCTGCTGGAGCTTGCCGAACACCGTCGGCATAAAGGTACTGCCGAGATAGGCGGAGGCCATTTGCAATCCAATTACCGCCGCACTATATTTTTTCCCAAAGTTGTCAGGAGCCATATGCTGGATCGCCGGATAAATCGGACCCATGCCCGTACCGGTAATCAAAAACCCAATAGCGGCAAGAGTATACCCCTTAAACGGCAGCGCAATAAACAAAATGCCTGCAAACTCCATTACAATCCCGATGCGTATCAGCAAACGGTCTCCAAGCCTGTTAGAAACAAATCCGGAAATCAACCTTCCGAGCATCAGCCCGCCGAAAATAAGCGAACCAAACGCGGCAACAAGTTCTTCGCCCATACCTTGCTTTGTTCCGGCAAAATAGCTTGACGTCCATAAAAAACAGGTTGCTTCACCAGCACAATAGGAAAAGAAGGCAATCAATGTAGGTATAACGCCGGGAGACTTTAATGCATCCATTATTCCCACACTTTCTTCCGTTTCCTGTACATCCGTTTCGTTGCTCTTCCAGAGCGGCAGAGAGAGAATACAGACAAGAAGAATCCCTATCTGTATATACGCTGTCCAACGATAGCCCTCATTCCAGTGTGCATATTTCAGCGCCAATGCCATAAGATTAGGGCTGATGACTGCGCCGAGCCCATAAAAACAGTGCAGGAAATTCATTACCGACGAGGAATAATGATTTGCCACATAGTGATTGAGGGAAGCGTCAACCGAACCAGCACCCAAACCGTACGGAACAGCAAACAAAAAAAGCATCCAATAATGCGCAGTAAAGGAAAAACCGAGAAGCCCTATTACTGTCAAAAATATCGAAACAATCACAATCCATTTTGTTTGAAACTTTCTTATTAGCCCCGGGCCTGCAAGCGCCGATATGATTGTCATAAAAGAGATCATCATAGAAACATAGCCCGCATATGACGAAGGCACATGAAAAACAGCCTGCATGGTGGGCCACGCCGATCCAAGCAGCGAGTCGGGCAAACCGAGGCTTATGAAAGCAAGATAGATGACTGCGATAAGAAGTGAAACCATAATATTTTATCCTTTCCTTGATTCATAACATTGTTATAACTTATATTTTTTTACAGAGTTCAACCATAAGGATTTCCTAGAGCGTGTTTGAAATATCGTATTTTATGCGCCCGAATGAAAAATATCCGTCTGGGCGTTAAATGTTTTTATAAAAAGGGCTGCCACGGCGGCACGCCCACCAGATTGCTTTCTCTCCAGATTATTTCTAATCCAGTTGGATTGCGACCCAGTGGGCTGCTTATTAGTTCTTTATTCGATTGCCTAAGGCTCCTTAAATCATCTTCATTAAGATAGCCTGATCTTCCTTGCCTACTTTCAATGCTTTCATGGCATCCTCAATGCTCACATGGAAAGCTTCCGTGGCATTCTTAATATCCTTCAGTAATGTATCAATCCTTGCTTTCTCCGCCGCCTTCTCCGCCGCTTTCTCATTCATTTCACGAACCGCTTTACACACATTGATCACCTCCGCTTTTTCATCAATTTCGATATCCGTGTTCGTACAAGCTTTTATCACCCTTGCGGCTTCCACATCGAGTGATTCAAGTTCCCTCTCACCCGAGAGGAAAGCATCCAGTTCATCACCTGCTTTCCTCCGTATATAAGTAACCATGTGTTTGTTAAACCAAAAAACCAGAAACCTGTTTTTTAGATTCCCGGTCAGTATCATTTATGCTGTCTGTTCTGCTTTCAGTTTTTTTACTTCATCAAGAGAAAGTCCAGAAATATTCGCAATTTCTTCCAGAGCATATTTTCCAGCTGACAGCATACGAAGAGCGACCTCTTTTAAAGATTCACTTCTCATATCTTCCATAATTTTACACATTTCGCTCACTCCTTTCGGGTTTTCTTTTAAATACCGTGTTCGGTCTGCCATCAATTCAAAATTCATATCATCTGCTTTGGTACAATTAAAATCATGCATAAGTTTTCCTATAGCGGAATCACCACGATATTCACCATTCACATAAAGAATATGCTCCCCATCTTCAAAAGATTTACCCGTTGCAAGGTTGATTCTCTCAATCGGATAAACTGCTTCGCCCTGACCATAAAAATCCTTTTCAATGATAAAGATTGTATATGTGTCTGGCAACTCTTTAAATTCCTCACCGAAAGCTGCCACGGCGGCACGCCCACCAGATTGCTTTCTCTCCAGATTATTTCTAATCCAGTTGGATTGCGACCCAGTGGGCTGCTTGTTAATTCTTTATTCGATTGTCTGAGGCTCCTTAAATCATCTTCATTAAGATAGCCTGATCTTCCTTGCCTACTTTCAATGCTTTCATGGCATCCTCAATGCTCACATGGAAAGCTTCTGTGGCATTCTTAATATCCTTCAGTAATGTATCAAGCCTTGCTTTCTCTGCCGCTTTCTCTGCCGCTTTTTCTGCCGCTTTCTCTGCCGCTTTCTCATTCATTTCACGAACTGCTTTACACACATTGATCACCTCCGCTTTTTCATCAATTTCGATATCCGTGTTCGTACAAGCTTTTATCACCCTTGCGGCTTCCACATCGAGTGATTCAAGTTCCCTCTCATTCGAGAGGAAGGCATCCAGTTCATCACCGTCATTCGAGTATTTTATGAAGCCCAAAACAGCCCTCAGACTGGAATGGAACTTTTCAAGGTCATCCGCCCCCATCGCAGCAGGTTCAATCAGGTTTATCTTGTAGTCGGCCACACATTTCAGTATATCCGGATTCTGTGTGGACATCATTTCCTGTAATGTCCTCGGACCGTCCCACCTCTTTGAGCCGAAAAGAATAACCAGCGTTATGACGGGTGTCAACTTATCTTCCCTGTAAAAACCGGTAAGGAATTCGCCATCGTTATGCCCTCTTCTATCTTTTGCCTCACGGTGTCTGCCTGCCGTCTGCTGCACCTGCTTTGAATATTGCAGGAAGTCATACAGGCCGGTTTTGACCGGCTCTGCATATTTCACTTCCGATTCGTTTTCCACACCCAAGATAAGATATGCGGCATTGCCGTCCATCATCAGGATGGCCGCCTTCAGCAAATCCCGGAATTTCTGGACTGCCACTTCATCTCCGTTGCCAAATGGGAAGGCAATCTCCGTGGTATCAAGCTCCTGCAGGTTTTCCGGCTTAATCACCTGCTTCCCTCCGTATATAAAATAGTTGAAGGCATCGGCAAAAACTGAATTCTTTTTCATGTAGTCTTTTGTGACCGTATCAATCTTTCCCAATGTCCACCACCCCCATCTCTTGAATTATCTCTATTATACCTCTAAACACAAGGGATAGCAACATGGGAAGCAGGAGAAAATATCCAGCATAGTACCCAATTCCCCAATTACATTATACTCAAAAACCAAATCCGTATCTAAGCATTCTCCAAAACCTCTTTTGTAGAATTTCTGTGGACATAGGGCTGCTCGCCCTACCCCCTCTGCCATTTCAACCTCCACACCGCCCTTCTTTACTATACCCCTCTTAATGGCGCCCCACACTCTCTTTTTTCGGCTAACGGATGGAATTAGCGCACAACAACTACTTTATCACCCAAGGCTGATACTCTTTCCCTTCCAGAATATCAGCGATTCTCTCACAAGCGTGACCATCACCGTAGGGATTGCAGGCATGAGACATCTTTTTATATTCATCCTCGTTTTCCAACAGAAGTTTAAATGTGTTGTATATTACTTCCTCATCCGTTCCCACCAATTTTAACGTCCCAGCATCCACCCCTTCCGGTCTCTCCGTTGTATCTCTCATAACAAGAACAGGAACACCATAGCTTGGGCACTCTTCTTGGATACCGCCAGAATCAGTCAAACAGAGATAGGCTCTCGCTTCAAAGTTATGGCAGTCAAACACTTCGATTGGCTCAATAATATGTATTCTGCCACATCCGCCCAATTCCTCTTCCGCTGCCTGCCGCACGACAGGATTCATATGGATGGGATATACAGCCCTACACTCTGGATGCTCATCCAACACACGACGGATAGCACGGAACATATGATGCATCGGCTCTCCCAAGTTCTCTCTACGATGCACTGTAATGAAAATAAGTTTATCATCCCCCACCCAGTCAAGTTCTGGATGTGAATAATCCTCTTTCACCGTATGCTGCATAGCGTCAATGACAGTATTGCCAGTCACATAGATATTTCCAGCCGCACGACCTTCATGGAGCAAATTGTCCCGGCTCAATGATGTAGGGGCGAAATTGTATTGTGAGATAATTGATACAACTTGGCGATTAAATTCCTCCGGATAAGGAGAGTATATATCATAGGTACGGAGTCCAGCCTCAACATGCCCTACAGGTATCTGTAAATAAAAGCACGCCAAAGCCGTTACAAATGTTGTTGATGTATCCCCATGAACCAAAACCACATCTGGCTTTTCCTTCTCCAATACTTCCTTAATACCGTTCAGGATGTTGGTCGTAATATCAAAGAGTGTCTGGCGATCCTTCATGATATCAAGATCGTAATCCGGAGTGACATTAGATGTGGCAAGCACCTGATCCAACATCTGACGATGCTGGGCGGTTACGCAGACAATGGTTTGAATACTGGAGCGTTTTTTCAGTTCATTCACAAGCGGGCACATCTTTATTGCTTCCGGTCTTGTGCCGAAGACCAACATTATTTTTTTCATTAATATTACCTTCTTGATATTAACTTTCTTATTTTTATTCAAAACTTCTTTATATACGAATATTGGAATACACAAATCAACATCAAACATATCGCTTCAATCGCTTCAAATCCTTGGTTCAATGCAACAACACACTGAGCAGAAAGAATTATGGTTGTTATAATCTGTGTTTTCCAATTCACCTTCATTTTAACAATGCTGCGCAAATGTATTGTACGCAGCAACCAAACAGTAAAATAGCCTAGCATTGTAGCAATGGCAGCTCCGAACGGCCCGATCAGCCATATGAATAATATATTTGCTATCGTATTTACAACAGCACCAATCAGGGTAGTTCTAAACACCTCCTTCGTCTTTTTGACAGCAGTAAAAATACACCCTTCAAATAAAGCGATGCCATTGAATGTTGCCCCCAAAAGCAATAAAGGTACATAGTGCCAAGCTTCAAAAAAGTCTTTTGCATACAAGATGCTTGCCAATGGATAATTCAAAAGCATGATTGCAGAGCATCCGAGAATCGACACACAGCTATATAAAGTATAAATATTTCCCATAAATCCATCACTGTCGTTCTCATCAAATTCCGTGATTGCCGAGACGGACCATGAATTATAAAATACGCTCTGAATAGTTGAAAGTATCGTTGGTATCTTGTAGGCAACAGAAAAAATGCCGTTTACAGCAAACCCGCAAAAGAATGTAAGAATATATTTATCACTTGCATTATTTATCCACCATGCTACAGAATTCATTACTAGCGGGAGTGCATAGCCAATCATCGCCTGATTGAGTTTTTTTTCCGTTTCCAGTCGCAAGTTCTTATATATTCCACCGCAGATAAACATGATGCTGACAGCCATAACGATTCCTGCCACATTTGCAATCAAATAGCCAGTTATTCCAAGCTTGAATGTAACAAGCAGAAAAATATTGAGCACACAGACAAACAGTGTATTAGCAATGCCACTTATAACCAGCACATACACTTTATCATTTGCTTTTAAATACATAGAAAACGAATTGTGAAGTCCATTCAATATAAAGGATACAATCAAAAAGTACATATACGTGTTGTTCAGCAACAAGACACCTAGCATTCTTGCAGCTATACTACCAAGCAGAAGCAGAATAAGGCCGATAAAGTTATGTTTTATTCCTATGCTTATGACATCTTTCTTATCATACTCCTTATCAAGGGAAAAACGTAAAACCGCATCTTGTATATTCAGTGTAAGCACTGGAACCAATAATTGAACCATAGATGTGATCAGGTCTGCTGTTCCATAATCTTTTGTACTTAAAACATATGTGTATAAGGGAACTAGGAGAAAAGATATAATCTTTGACCCAAAACTGTTTATCATAAACAATATGGTATTTTTCGACAAATCCTTATACTTGCTTTTCCACTGCAATTTATATGAACCTCCTACTTACGGTGCAACATCTTTACTACGTTACTGTACATTTTTCCAAGCTTTCTTCGCTTTTCGTATGGTATCACATACTCTTTAAGAATATCTTCAATATCCCTAAAACCGGAATTCAATTCATATACTAATTCCTCCCAAAACACAGGCCTGGGAAAATTAGACATCTGCTGGCACATTGTGTAGTCCCTAATATTTTCAACAACCATACCTTCTATCTGACTAATAAAATGCCGTCCCTTTTCCGTGAATGCGCATACCATGCTGACACCTGTGATATCATATGCAAATTTATCTCCCCAATAATCACCCAGTCTTATATCCGATGCACTTTTATTTCGCCATGGACATTCGTAGCATCCCTTCGAATAGCAAAAACCGTGTTCAAACATAAGAAAGTAAGGATCCTTAGACTGATGTTGAATTATGTATTTTTCGGAATTACCGTTATAAATATATCTCCTTCTCCACCCACTTGGTTTAAATCGAAAGATAGTCTCAAAATCATTTCCGATTTCCAGACCTTTGGATATCGAAAGATATTGCAGATACTTTTTATAGCTGCCATATGTGGGCACGCCGTGACAAACCAAATCAACCAGAAATACATCATTGCGCTTACCAATGATATTTTTCACGCCTGCAATCTGGCATGGCGTACCAAAAACAACAATCGGTTCATTGGAGTTTCCAATCAACTTCATGCAGTCATAAAATTTACTCTGCATATACTTACTCCCCTGCAAAAGCTTTAATTTATCTTTTGTATCTGGTGTAACTATAATATGCTCTGCGAAATGCTCATTCTTGTTATAAGCACAGCCTACAACGGAATAACCCTTATCCAGTAGTGTTGTTGCCATTTTAAAGGCTGCTCCACCACTGGATGAACGCATGAGGACGGCATCTTCTCTGTCCTTGTATGAGAAAAGATTACCTTCCTCAATTTTAGGAATATCACCAATATTCAAATACGGACATACCATACTGCATTTGCCACATGAAATACACTTTTCATGGTCTACGCTTGCCACATAGAACCCGTCTGCATCAAGGGCAATCTGAATAGCACCTGTTGGACAGCTTACTTTACAAGCTCCACACCCGCAGCAAAGCTTATTATTAAAAAACAAATTTCTAGGAAGATGTGCCTGCTCTGAATAGTTCTGCACGGATGCAAGACTTTTTCCCAAAAAAGACAATGAGTGACTGCGAGCACTTTCAAGCTTGTTGTTGGCTTCACTATAGTCAATTGTTATTCTATAATTATCCTTCCTGTTTTGATAGAGATGCTCCTCAAGCTCCAGCATTCCCAGAATATTGTAAATGCGTGAATTCTGGTTTAAGTTGTCATTTCTCTTAAACCTCTCAAATACTGTAAAAGGCTTGTTGTAATTGATAGAAAATACTGTTCCATGAAAGGAATCCGTGCAAATATAATCCGCATTACAGAGCAGCTTTAGAAAATCTCCCGGACCTATGGGATTCTTAATACAACCCTTCCTTTTTATATCCTTTTCGCGGAAAGGAATAATGTACAGCTCAAGCTCTAAATTATCTGCAATTTCTTTAATTATCTTCCAATACTCTTCCCTTTTCCCAAGCATATATGCCAGCAGATATGGCTTGTTACCTGTATCATAATCCGATTCATAAGCATGCCATTCATTCTGTGTCAATAAAAGAGTGGGATCTAGAACTGTTTCTATTGTCTGCCCCGTCAATTTCGATAACAAATCTGATCCGGCTTTTTCTCTTGTTGAGATATACTTGAATCTTGAAATATTCTCCGAAATTCGACTGCGTATATTTTCATTCTCCACATCCAAGATGCCAACGCTTGGTGCATAAGCAATCATTCTGTTTTCATCATACACAAAATCAAGGAAGTATCTTGGGTTAAAATTCGGAGGACTCCATATCTGATCACTGCCACAAACAAATGCATCTAAGCTGCCATTAAGAAGTTCAAAGTCACCCAACGTTTCGCATTTGTCTGTAAATTCCAAATAGTAATCATAAAACTGATCAAATCTAAGTTCCCGTCTGTTTTCGTGATACTCATAATTTAAGTGATTTTTCAATCTCTGAAAGGATTTTCTGACAACTCGATTTGCAAGGCTCTCATTATTTTTTATAATGGGACTGGCATTAGTAGTATAATTTACAACACATGCATTATGCCCAAAATCATTAATTTTTCTTGATAAAGCAACAACCTGAAGAGCTGTTCCATAATTGTGATATTGAAACCATGTCATTATACCAACATTCATTTTATAATAATCCCCATTTCTGCGCACGTTCTTTGCGCATAACAAATTTGTGACAAATGCGCGCAGACACAAATTTGCGTGTGAAAAAGGTATTTTTCACACTGACCTCCAAATCAGCCTTCACGAAATTTCCTCTTACTTTCCCCACAAGCTCATATACCCCAAAGCTCTTCACATTCTATAATTTCCATTCAGGAACACCTTTATATAAAGTCTTTCTGCTTTGCGAAGTTCACCTACATTCTTTTTATCCAGCCTAGAGTTTCACCCATAGCGGCTAGAACGCCACGATACTTGATTACACCTATAAACTTCGCAAGATAAGATCCTCCTGGCACCTTTTCCATTTTTACCGCAAGCCTGTTAGCAAAAATCTCCTCTTCAGTATGCCACGATCCATCAAAATGATGGATACAGAAAGTATTCTCCGTAATTTTAAGTTCTCCGGTTTCAAAGTTCTTAGGGCATAAATAATCGTAAGGCAGCAATGTAAATCCCTTAATTGTCTGTATTGAATTATTTAATTGCAATCCATACTTCAAACAATGATCCGTTATTCTGGTTACATTGGTTGTCAAATCAAGACTTCCATCATGTCTCTTAAAGTGAGCATTTTTATAGCCATCTAGAAACTCCTTAAACAGTTCCTGTTTCGCACAGCTCCCCATTAACCCTGTAGGTATCCTCGTTTCACTCTCAAATCCTGATACAGCAATATAGATAAGTAAATCATCCAGAGGCCTTACCACCTCCACATCAGTATCCATATAGATACCGCCATAATTTATTAAAACATATAGCCGTGCAACATCACTTACGAAAGCCCATTTTTTTGCCTCATATGCCTCGCGGACATATTCGCAGCAGTTTATGTCAAAGTTGGTTTCATTCCACTCTATAATTTCATAATCCGGGCAATACTTCTTCCAAGATTCAATGCACTTTTCTGCAAGCTCAGGTAAAGGACTACGCCCGAACCAGCAATAATGAATTACTTTAGGAATCATTTTGTCCTCCATACTTTTCTGACGGTTACTCTTTAAAACTGTTTATCCATCCTACATAATCAAACTGATCAATGTACCGCTTCCCTGTTATTGTCTAAGTATCGTAGATGTTTCTATTACTTAATCCCGATAATCCAAATAGTGAATCTTAGGTTAATAAATGCCGCCAGAGAAAATAACTTGGAAGGAATTCCACTGGAACCTTTCAGGAAATCCAGCTCATACATCCTATAATATTGCTGAAGCTCCTTGATAATATCCTTTTTGGTTCTGTCCTCTATTAATGGACTTTTATGTTTTGCCAACCTTAATGTACACTGGTTTGCAGCATAGACTACCCCGGCATTCGCATAAGTGGTCAACATAGGAAAATACTCTTTAATGAATTCACGTCTTTCTTTATTCGCTTCAATTGCATCCAGATGTTTTAACTTGAAACTTGCCGATGTAATGCTTTCAGACCTAATCCTGTAACAATACATCCTTTCCGAACCAACAGCAATACAATTGCTCTTAGCCACTAGCTTGTATGTCGTGTAAACATCTTCATGGTATTTTCCAACCGGATATCTGACACCAGTAAATAAATCAAGTCTATACAGCTTTCCCCATGCAACCGTATCCATACTTGGGCTTGTGAGAAACTGATGCATACATTCCTGATTTCCTCGCACAACAAAATCCTTAAACAGCTTTCCATCCGATAAAGCATCGCCGGATTCATTAACATTTTCCCTCTGACAAAAGGCGATGTCAGCATTATTTTCATGTAATTTATTAAAAAGATACTCTATCATATCCTTTTTAATGAAGTCATCACCGTCTAAAAAAGTAATATATTTTCCGGTTGCTATCTCAATACCCACATTTCTGGCATCCGATAACCCACTGTTCACTTTATGAATTACCTTCACCCGATTGTCATATGCTGCATACTGATCACAAATCTGCGGACAATTGTCAGGTGAACCATCATCCACAAGGATTATCTCAAGATTCTTATAAGTTTGTTTAAAGATAGAGTCAACACATTCCTTTAAGTAAGACTCGACTTTATAAATTGGTATAACTACACTGATTTTTCCCATATCTAACCTCATTTGAAAAGGAATGAACTATACTCTAGCATTGTTCCCGAAACCGTACTTAGCAAATAGTAAGAGGTGAACGAAACTGCAGCTGCCGAATAATAACAAATTCGATATTTACCATCCAAAATCTGTTTTCCGAAATAATAAAAAAAAGCTGGAACAAAGGGTATGAAATACAAACCTAATCGTTCAAAATAATTGAAATAAAGACCAATTATATTGCAGACAACATAAATAATGCTAAGTATACAATACACCTTAAACTCTTCATTTCTATTTTTTTTGACATATAGCGAATAAATACTTAATACTATTATTATAATCCAGATTGCCCAAATTCCAGACGCTGTCTGTATAACTCTTTGATTGACATAATAATTTCCATATCTAGGGAAATAGACTCTTGCCAATTGTATAAAACTTCTGTAATTAACTGCCACTAACACAATGCCAATAGGCATCAACCTCATTATCCATTTATTGTCCCTTAATTGATAAATAATCAAAGCAGTAAGGAACACAATTGATATGTTCTGTAATAGTATACCAATAACAAACAATATAACTGTGTGGAGGTATTTCTTCTCTCTAAGATAAAGGAATCCATTTACTACCACAATTACTGCAAGCATCTGTCGTTGTATATTAAGTGCCTGATAGGTCATTCCAACCCCAAGATACAATACAAATCCAAAAAAATAATTTGGTACAGTTTTCTTAATAAAGTTAGCACTTAATGCACAATAAATTATTGCATAGAAAATCTGGAATACATAGTAACTTCCTAATATATCATGGAAGAACTTAAATAATATTCTATACCCAATTTCTAATCCATGTGTGTCGACTCCTGATAATATATCCTTCCAACTCTGAACGCCCATGTACTTGAAATACAATGCATAATTTGCCGTATCAACACCGACGCTAATATCTCTAAACCCAATTATAAAAAATAGAACTAACATTGATAAAAGCATGAATATATTCTTGTTCCTATCAAATTTCAGTTTTGACCCAAAGCAGATCAATGCAGTCAGGTATAAAAGAATGCATTGTGCTACATATATCATTAGATTGTACCCCTCTTTTTTCCTGTTTTTTCAGTTAAAATTTTCAACCAGTCCATTCCGAATAATCTGCTCTTCCATTTTTACTGTTTGGGCATAATTAAACTTTTTGCACTTGTCATGAGGTATATCGGCAACGAAAGATTGATAGAGTGATTTTAAATCCACTGAATCTATATCTTCATTATCTATATATCCTATGTTCTGCAAATCCCCCAACACTTCCCGGCACACATCCAAATCCGATGTAATAACAGGTATCCCATATGTGGCGAACTCACACATCATAACCCCTTGGGCATCAAGTCTCGTTGGTAACAAGGCACATTTGGCTTTATTCACATATGATAGGATTTCTTCATGCTTCAAGTATCTGTCAATCCATGTTACATTACTTGGCTTTTGATTATATTTATAAAAATCACCTTTTCCCACAATAAGAAATTTGTATTCCGGATATTTGACAGCAAACCCATTTATTATATCTATACAATACTTCGATCCATCCATATAACTTCTTATCGAAATAAAATCAAATTCCTTTTCTCCCTCATAGCAATAATTATTCTTTTCAAATATCTCACCCACACTATTGTTAATTATATGTACCCGATAATTTAATCCCTCATCTGATAATCGTACATATTTTTGAAATTGCTCATAAAACCAATTGCTTATAAAAATATAATCCGATTTATAGGCCAATTTTGGTAAATACCGATGCCACACGCTAAGTTTGAAATCATCATATACATTCTGTAGCAACACTCTTAAGCAATTATCTTTTCCCAGATAACTATACGGTGCCGGATATGTGTCATTGATTTTCAAGACCTCATGTCCATGGAAGAAAAATACTATATGCGCAAATTCTTTCTCATGCTTGAGCAAAAATTGAAAGTGATTTCTTATATTAGCAGCATGCAAAACAAGCGTATCATAGTTTCCATGAGACTTTTCGTAAGACTCTTTACCGATCACCTTTATTCCTTCAATTTCATAATTTTCTTTTGCAGAAAAATTCAGTACCGTTACATCAATTCCATTTTCAATATAATACTTATTTCTCACATGGACATACATCAGTGCTACACCGCCATTATTATTAGGGTAGTCCACTGTCAAAACCAGAATTTTCTTTTCAGTCTCATTCTTTTCTGCTTTATAATCTCCTGCCATCGTTATGCCACCCCCCAAAAACGGCATAGCCACTGTTTTAGGAGATAATCAATTCCATACTTTGGAGTTAATGATTCGACTGTTCCAATCACAACTTCTTGATTTGATTTTTCCATAGTGTCCTCCCTCTTATTTAATGTGCAAAATTTTAATTACACACCACCAGAAAATATGGAATGCAGAACGGAGCACACTCAAATGTTCAATCTCTCGATACAAGGTCCAATGGTATTTAAGCAGCTTGAATTTATTGCTTGAAATAGAATTTTGACGAATACGATACTTCATCAATACATCTGGCATACCCCATATATACTTCTCCTTCTTCAACATCTGAAGCCATAAAGCATAGTCATTTCTCTTTCGTATGTTTGGAACCTCAAACTTTCCCATCTTCTCAACATCGTACACAACAGTTGAGTTGCCCACAGGACAATCCAACAACAAACGATTATAATCTGTTTTTTCTATAGTTTTAATAGTACGGTTCAGCAGATTATCGTCCTCGCCAATCTGCTCGTATGCAGTACACGAAAAAGCATATCCATTGTCATTCATCCATTTAATCTGACGTTCCAATTTATCTGGAGTCCATATATCGTCACTATCCAGAAAAGCCATATATGAACCCTTTGCTAATTTCATTGCCGTCGTTCTGGCAACTGCTGCCCCAGAATTTACATCAAGTAAGTGATATTGAATACGTGAATCGTTTTTCATATACTCTTCAACAATTTTTTTGGTATTATCCTGAGAATGATCATCAACAACTATCAATTCCCAATTCTGATATGTCTGTGCTTGTAAAGAATCAAATGTTCTGGCAATAAATTTTGCACAGTTGTATGTAGGCATAATGATAGATACCAATTTTTCATTCATACTAATCATGCCTCACCAGCCTGTTCATTCATACTCATTTTCATAACTTCTCCATAGTCTCCTTTGTATTACTTGCCTTCCACTTTATCACCCATTCCGCCTTCAACAATACCTTCGCTCTTCAGGACGCTAAAAACCGTTCCAAAAAAACATTTGCAATCAAAAATAAAACTTATATTTCTGACATACTCTCCATCCAATTTTGCCTTATCCTTAATTCCAAGTGCATCTCTCCCATTAATCTGCGCCCAACCAGTTAACCCCGGCATAACATCATTTGCCCCATATATCTCCCTTTCCTGCAGCAGATCATGCTGATTCCACAAAGCTGGACGCGGACCAATAATGGACAGATTATGTCGTATTGCAATATTCCATATCTGAGGCAGTTCATCAAGACTTGTCCTGCGCAAAAAACGCCCCACTCTGGTTATGTACTGTTCAGAATCCTTAAGCATATGCGTTGGCATATCATGCGGCGCATTCTTTTTCATGCTCCTGAATTTTAAAAGATCGAAATAAGTGTATTCACCATTCCGTTTTCTTCCAATCCTCCTCTGCCTAAAAAAAACCGGACCGGAATCATCAATTACAATAGCAGCTGCAATAATCAGATACAGCCATGAAAGACAAATCAGACCAACTATTCCCAAAACACGATCCAATATCCCCTTAATATACTTTGTATAGAAAGTCTCTCTAATCATAATATTTTTCCTTCACCTCCGATACCGGTAACTCGGCAGAATCTCCGCCACAAGCTCCCTGATATCCTCCCTGTTTTCATAACATGCCTGCATCAGCTTCTGCATCTGCCGCAGGAACACATCTGTATCAAACGATATCGGGCAGCCGATATATATGAGGTGGTTTGGGGTCATCCTAAGCCCCTCCTCCGACATAAGCTTCTCTTCATAGAGTTTTTCCCCGGGGCGCAGCCCTGTATATTCTATTTTGATATCTATGTCTGGCTCGAAGCCTGAAAGGCGGATTAAGTTTCTCGCAAGCGTATCAATCTTCACTGGGGAACCCATATCCAGCACAAAAATCTCCCCGCCTTTTGCATAGGTTCCCGCCTGCAGGACGAGGGAGACGGCCTCCTGCACTGTCATAAAATATCTTGTAATTTCAGGGTGCGTCACCGTTACCGGCCCGCCCTTCTCAATCTGCTTCTGAAACTTTAGGAGCACGGATCCATTGCTGCCAAGCACATTTCCAAAGCGGACTGCCACAAACTCTGTATGGATCCCCTCAGGCAAAACAGAAAGCTTGCTGTCCCTGCCGGCATCCATATGTGTATGTAGCTCGGCGATTGTTCTTTCCCTTCCCTCCCTGATTACCCTGTCAAACGACTGAACCACCATCTCACACAGCCGCTTGCCTGCACCCATAATATTGGTCGGGTTAACCGCCTTATCGGTGGAAATCAGCACAAACCTTGCACACCCATTCATCATGGCGGCATATGCTGTCTTATAAGTGCCTATCACATTATTTTTAATAGACTCACAGGGGCTGTCTTCCATCAGCGGCACATGTTTGTGTGCCGCAGCATGGTATACGACATCCGGCCTGTATGCCTCAAATACCTGATAAATCCTCCGGCTGTCGGCCACAGAGCCAATCAATACCGTCAGGTCCAGTTCCGGATAGTCAGCCCTAAGCTCCTGCTCAATCTCATACGCATTATTTTCATACAGATCAAAAATAATAAGCTGCCTGATCTGATGTCTGGCAAGCTGCCTGCAAAGCTCGCTTCCTATCGAGCCGCCCCCTCCAGTTACAAGAGCCGTCTTGCCGTTCAGGCTCTCAAAGATTTTTTCCATATCTACCCTGACCGGCATCCGTTCCAGCAGCAATTTCTCAACAGTACCTCCATCCACGTGTTGTCATCCTTTCACATGCCCATAATTCCCATAGTATTTCCCATAATACCCACCATATTTTCCATAGCCGTATTTCCCGCCGTCCATGGCAACCTTATTCAGCACAGCTCCCAGTATCCTGACGTCACTGCGCTCCAGCTGTTTCTTGATCCGCTCCACAAAGCGGTAGCTTATGGCGTCCGCCTCAATCACAAGCACGGCACCGTCTACCGCCCCCGCCACAATCGCACTGTCAATGACTGAGCCAAGCGGCGGCGTATCAACCAATGTATAATCATACTCTTTCCTGCACTTCTCCACCAAAATGCCGAAATACTCACTTTCCAATAATTCTGCGGGATTGGGCACATATGGCCCGGAAAAAATAATATCCATATTTTCAATATCCGTCTGCATGCGTATCTCCTCAAACGGCTTCTGGCCGACAAGATAATGTGCAAGCCCCGCTTTCACGCCACCCGCTTTGTAACGGCCAATCAGGACGGATTTGCGCAGGTCGGCATCAATGAGGATAACCCTTTTTCCGCTTTCCGCCAAAGAAACAGCAAGGTTAAAGCATACGCTCGACTTCCCTTCATTTGGGGTACAGCTTGTGAAACTGACTGTTTTTACCTCCGCACCACAGAACTGGAGGTTCGTGCGCAGGGATTTGTAGCTTTCGCTCACTCTGTAATCCAACTTCTTCCGCTTCTCAAATGTTACCCTCCCCAAGATTACGCACCGCCTTTCCGTTTCTCCTGCTGTCTTCTAAATGCCACCGTTCCTTTTCTGCTCCCTAACTGGCATCTCTGCCAAAATGCATCCTGCCCCTGCGTTTCCTCCTGTCAATCATCATCTGCCGCTCTGCCCCCTCCTCGACCGGGATAATGCCTAATGTATTTAACCCCAGATATTTCTCAATATCCTCCTCTGTGCTGATTAAATCATTCAGAAGATAAGAGGCAACTGCCACTGCCACGCCCAGAAAGGCTCCAAGTAAAGCCCCAAACATAATGTTTTTCTTGGCATCAGGGCTGCTCGGCCTGTTTTCGAGATGGCCGCTCTCCACAATTGCAGGCTCACCGATATTCATAATAGATGCAATCCTCTGTCTGGAAACATCTGCAACCTCATCCACAATCTCTTTTGCCATATAGGGATCATCAGCAGTTACAGTAATCGTAAGAATACGGGTATCTGACTCATTATTCAGGGCAATCATATCCAGCAGCTCCTCGTACTCCAAATGAATTCCCAGATTATTTATCACCCTCTCAATCACCGGCCTGCTCTGCACCAGCACAATATAATCCTGTGTCAGCTGGCTCCCCATCTGCAGATCCGTCAGAGAAGTAATACCGGAGTTCTGGCCGACAATATAAAGCTTTGAGGAAGACTGATATTTTGGTGCAATCAAGACAAGCGTCCCAAACCCAAAGAGCGCTGCAGCAATGACAGCAGCCATCACAATGCCTGCCGCCTTTTGCCTGAGTACAAACAGCAGCTCAAGAAGGTCAATTTCCATCCCATCATTTTGTTCCTGCTCCATCAGCTAACTCCTTATATATATTTATCCGCAAGCATATCCGCCGGATTTCTCTCTAAAATAGCTTTTCCAATTTCGCTGTCCGCAAAATCCTCCCACAGATACCCAAACATGCTTTTCATCAGCGGTGCCCGGCTGTCTTTCCGATGGCAGTCACTTCCCAGAAAATGAATATACCCTTCCTCCAAAAGCTTCCTGTGGTACATAGCATCACGCCTTGGCACGCCATCTGCCAGACTGGATGTATTCATCTGGAAAAATGCACCAAGCTGCGTCAGTTCCCTGATATTCCGGAACTTTTTGCGCAGGGCGTCATACCGCTCCATATGCGCTACAATCGGTATGTAACCACCTGTCAGATAGCTGCGCAAGGAGGCATAGATTTTGGAATAACTGTCCCTCGGATAAAATTCCACCAGAATATAGCGCGTCCCCGCTAACGTCAGCGCCCTGCCTTCCTCTAAATCCTCCAATATGCCCGCGCTGTCAAGAAGTTCATTCCCCAGCGAGAACGCCATATTCGGCACCGTCCTTCTGGCCTCTTTCTTTACCTCCTCCAGCAGCCGGCACAACTCCCCCGCCGGTACATTTTCCTTTCCCGATTCAAAATGCGGCGTCGCAATGATATGGCGGATTCCCTCATTGTATGCAAGGAAAATCATTTCCCGTGTCTCCTCCATATCACGTGCGCCGTCATCTATTCCCGGAAGGATATGGGTATGTATGTCATAATATCCTATCATTGTCAGCTATTTCTCTCCTAAGGAACTGTTAATAAATTAAATGAACAAGTTACGAAGAATTTTTTTTCGAATGCAAAGAAAAAAACGTAGTTCTACGCTCCGCTTCGGTCCTTGCTAAACAAGCGCCACTGGCGCTTAGCAACGTAGCGGGCTACGGCGAGGCTTTTTGATGCAGCAGTCGAAAAAACAGGCAAGTAAATTGTTCAATTTAATTATTAACAGTTCCTAAGCGCAAACCTTGCGCAAATAGTGCCGCCATATTATCAGGCAGACAGCACACACTATGCCGATACAGCCAAAATAAAAAACCACCTGAATACTCTGGCTGATATAATTTTTAAGAAATACCTGATAATACACAGGCTTTACCTGAATCTTCCATCCATCTGCCATGTACCTCATTGCGGCTGCAGCAGCCAGAATCACGGCGGAAGCCGGAAAAAGCCCTGCTGCCCCGATACCCGCCGCCTTATAGAAGTTCCTGTACATGCGGCCGGTTAGCAAATAAAGCAGGATGCATGCGGCAACCCCAGAAAAAACAGCCAAATAAAACATTCCCCTGCAGGAATCCCTGCAGGCCCTGATTCCCGTGCCAATCTCAAACTTCGAAATATTTTTATAATCCTCTTCTATCAGCCGAATTAACAAAGCATCCTTTTTTTTATCAAGCCGCCCGGACAATACTTTATGCACTTTATCCACAGACAGCTTAGCATTCTTCTTTCCGGATAGCACATCATCCGTATACTGCTTCTCATCAATATAAATATTGGAGAGGGCAAATGCCTCCTCGCTGATGCCCGTATCATAACCGTTATCCTGCAGGCGCTTTGCAGCCTGTTCCCTTGCCATCTGCGCAACACCGGAAAAATAGTCACTTTCCATCAACTGTCTTGCTGCCACGCCCTGATGGAAAACACCAAAGTACAGGCTGAAGCCCAGAAGCAGGAACAGCGACCAGCCAGCTATGCAGATGCCTGCCAGCACAGCTGGTACGCCCCCCCGCCTCTTCCTGCCATGGCGGCCTTTATTTGAAAAAATACAGTTGACAAGCAACAGGACAGCTAAGCCAGTTACGGCAAGCAGCACTGCATATAATATTTTCCCAAGGGAAAGAAACCGCTTCATGTACCGTTCCAAAGACGATTTCCCCCTCTTTGTCCCAAGTGTATATTTTTTACTGCCTTTGTCCACCGTCATCTGTCCTTTTACGGCGCTTTTCACATCACGGCTGTCAAAATCCATTGCCGCAGAGGTACCACCCTCCACATCCCATACATCTTCCGCTTTTTCAGGTGTCAGAGAGGGAACCGCCGTATTGGCAGGTTCTGATTTTTCTTCCGTCGTCTGTTCTTTTCCCTTATTTTCCTTCGCAGAAGTTTTACCATCTTCAGGAACTTCCCCATCATCAGACGGCTCACCAAGAATCCGCTTCAGGAATGCCTTATTCTGCCGCCGTTCGCTCTTAGAATGCTCCGGCTCAGATGTCGGGGCAGGAGTCGTTGTCTGTGTATCCTCTTTGTCTGCTGGAGGCTCCAGTTCCCTGCAGTAGCCGCCTTCTACCAGCTCCGCATGGCTATTGCCAAACTGGCTGATGCAGTCATTCACAAGGCCATCCGTCAAATCTGTTCCCTCCTGTGAGAGCCTCGCCCTTGCAGATGCAATGCTGCCGTCGGTTACAGCATATGTCTTGCCATTATAGGAAAACGGCTGCGAAACCGTGTCCAAAAGCCTCTGCTCCGCACTGTTTATCCCGGCAGCCGAAGCAGCCACTGATACAAAAAGGCTTACCGCAGCTCCCAGAAAAAGCCTGCAGATGATGCGCCTCATTTTTTATAAACCCTTTTATAAATTTCCATTTCCTCAGGAAGGCCTATGATTTTAGGTGACCCACTGCTGAAATCAACACTCTTATCGCCTTTCCCTGAAGAAATAATCCGTCTCGGCACATCTATCACCGCATCATCACCAAGCATCCACAGGATAGATGGTGCGTCATCAGACCATTCTACACCCGTGAGAAGATACTTATCTCCTGAAACCATAGCTTTTGCAGATGAAATTATGCCATCCTTCCCTGTGACAAGGAACATGCCATTGTCCGCTTTCCTAACCTTATAGCTGCCCTGCGTCAGCTCATTCCCATCCTCCATCGCTATCTCCGCCTCCAGAGTGCCGTCCACGTTCCGAAGCACCACTTTGCAGCCGTTCACAGTAGCAGACAGAGGTTCATCCCCCGGTTTAAGTAATTCTTCATACTTTTCCCATCTGCTTAAAATATCTATACCAGAATCAAGTTTCCCAAGCATATCGCTGCACTGTTTAATCATCTCTTTGTCAATAGAAATACTGCTTTCGCCGTCTGAAATCACAAAATCTTCATCCTCAGGAAGCAAATAACTTCCATCCTTCTCCGGCTCCACAGGCACTAACGTCTCCAAAGGTTCCGGCGTCGCGGTTGGTGCAGGTGTCGGCGATGCGGTCGGCTGTGGTGTATATGGCGGCTTGGCAGGGCCTACCCAGATAATCTGCTGTGTCGGTCCCGCATTCGGAGAGGCACTCGGCGTTGCGGACGGGGATGGATCTGGCGAATTTGTCGGATCCGCAGACGCATCCGGTAACGCAGACGGAGATGGATCCGGCTCTGCCGATGGGGAAACACTCGGACTCGGTTTCACACTATTGGATATCACCTTTACCACAACAACTGCAGTTACACCGCTTCCATCTTTTGCAGATACTGTAATTGCAGTAGTCCCCGGATTGACGCCTCTTACAGTCCCTGCCTTTGACACTGACGCAATCCTTTTATTTTCTGATTTGAATGACACGGCTTTGTTCCTTGCATTTGCAGGCGAAACATTTACGTTGATAAACGCAGACGTCCCCCGTTTAATCGTAATTTCTTTTGGGGATACCGTAATCTTCTTTACCTTTACAGCCCTTTTGACCGTCACCTTGCAGACAGCCTTGCAGCGCCCCACGCGCGCTGTAATCGTTGCCTTTCCCGGGCTTTTTGCCCTTACCACGCCTTTTGAAGATACCGATGCAATTTTCTTTGCGCTGGAACTCCAATTCACATACGCCCTTGCCGCAGCAGCAGGTTTTATTTTTGCTTTCAGCTTCACGGTTGCCTTTTTCTTCCCTGCGCCCAGATAAAGCGTTGCCTTGCCCTTATTGAGCGTTACTTTTTTCACCAACGCAGAAAGTGCGGACGATGACTGCCCTCCACCCAGCCCCGACACGCAAAGGGAAACAGCAAGGACTGCTGCTACTGTCTTTTTTCGTAATTTCACCATATCTCTCTTCCTCCTATTCTACACAAGCGGATTCTGTATAATCCCCCTGCACCTGTTTGGAAACTGCAAAACACCCTACAGCCTTGACTTGAAATGCCATCCACTGCCCAAAAAAGCTTGTTTAAGACAATGCAAAAATGGTATAATAAAAAAATATGACATATTATGCAGTAGCCTATAAGAAATTAGACAAACCTCTAACCTTTTATCTATTTTTCAATAAGCTGCTATATTGTCATATTAATAGTTGAAATACTTCAACTCTTTACAAACACTATTATAAGTATATTAGCGTTTTATCTATTTGTCAAGATTTATTTTAGATTTTTCGCTAACAGGAGAATTTATGCTGGAACGAATATTCAATCTCATCGAAAGCTCTGGGTTTTCCGATGCCGCATTCTGCCGTGAACTTTCCTTAGGAAACGGCATCGTTGGAAAATGGCGGACTGGAAAGCAGAAGCCCTCCTTAGACGCTGTAATCAAAATAGCAGCTTACTTTCATGTAAGCATTGATTATTTGGTCAGCGGGACGGATTACCCTGACAATTCTCTCACCAAAGAAGATAATGACTGGCTTCATTTGATTCACCAGCTTCCCGCAAAAAAACAAATCGAATTCCGCGGGGAACTGATAGGCTATTTAAAAGCCCTAAAAGATATGAACTTCACACAACAATAAACGCTAAAGAACTTTAAGTTCTTTAGCGTTTATTAAAACCTTTATAATTGAATAAGATTTTACACCCTAATGTACGGTGCTATCCAATTGTTATTCTTTTATTATGTCTAATTCTATATATATGTTATTCCAAAATCATGACTAAAAATAGTTGTTTGATTCTTATTAACAGTTATAATTCCCCAAAAATATTTATTATATCCAACTGCCTTACCTAAATATTCAGCATTTGTTGTATTAAGGCATGGAAATACCAATTCCTTTATTGCATTTTCATAACCCTCCTTATCATTAAATGCAACACCACTATTTGTTTTATTAGAAATAACAAATATAATATATTTTCCTGTTGTTATATTCTGTAATGTATAACTGCCTGTTCCATCTACCTTCCCGTTATAAACTTTATAAGGATTGCCAACTCTATTAAGCGTGGACAATTGCCAAACAACATATGAATTGAGGGTAGGCATATTTTTAGCAGTCCTTTCATTGTCTAATGGAATTAAAATTACTTGTGCTCCAGTATCCGAAACATTTCCTCTAAAATCATTATAAAAATAAGTTATATTTCCACTTACAGAACCATATTCTGTTACTACATTGTCATAATCCGGTGTTGGATTAGGGGTTGGGTTAGGCGTCGGATCAGGTGTCGGTTGAACAATTGTAGTCGGAGGAACATTATTACCAATAACAAGTACTTTACACTCATATGTTTTACCTGCACCGGAATTTAATATAGCATATATATGTGTCTCGCCTGATTTTAAACCTGTAACTCTCCCATCTGTAGAAACAACCGCTATATCTTCATCATCACTACCCCAAGTTACAGAATCAATATTTGAAATACCAAATATTTTCAAAGTCTGGCTTTCGCCAGCATTCAATAAAATAGTTTCATCACTGATATACTGCCTTAAAACTTCTACTTTGCATACATATTTTTTCTTACCAACTTTAGCTGTTATTTTTGCCTTACCTGATTTATTTGCAAAAACTTCACCGTCTGAATCTACTTCAGCAACAGATTTATTGCTACTTGACCACTTTACTTTCTTTGTAGTATTTTTTACCTTTAAAGTTGTTGTTCTGCCAATCGTTAATGTCACGGATGTCTTATTCAATTTTATTTTTGGTTTTGCATACGAAATAACAGGAATATTAACTAATAATGATATTATGAGAAATAAAGAAAATAACCTTAAATATATTTTTTTATTCATTTATTACCTCCATACATAACAAATATAAATTAAAATAGCCTACAAATAATACTCTGTAGGCTTATTCGGGTTGGGCTGTTTATAAAAATAAACAGAACAGTCTGTAGGGGAATCGAACCCCTGTTTTCGCCGTGAGAGGGCGACGTCTTAGCCGCTTGACCAACAGACCATAAATTTTCCTGTCAGCATCTTTATAACTTTCTTACCAACAAGTGATACTATACACTAATTTGAAAAAAAATGCAAGTACTTTTTTCACTTTTTTACCATTTTTTTATCATAATTTTTTTATCGTAAACGCATAAAAAATGCGTTTACGATAGTGCTCTCCATCCGGCTGTATCTTAAAACTCATTCGTATTCTTATGAGGATCATCACCGACAATCTGAATTCCCTTAAAGACCATTGCAGTAATCTCGACATCCATCTGCGTTGTGCTCGCATCGAACCTGTGCAGTAATTTGCCTTCCAAGGACTGCACATATCTCGGCGGCAGACGGTTTAATGCAAACGCAGCAATATCCATACGGCATTTTTCACATTTGCAGTAATCTGTTTGTTTCCACAACTGGTCAATCTTTTCCAAGACTGTCTCTTCCATCAAATTCACCAATCCCGTCATATCTTTCCTCCTCCTGCGTAGTATACTTGATATACAACACTATTTAAAAGAATCCCCCCATGCCGCATTTCTATCTATAGTATAACACTAAAATCCGAAATAGTCATCTACCCCATCTGCAATTCCTGAAGCCATTTTTTCCTGATTAGCAGACTTATTCATAAAACGGTCTTCCGAAGCATTGCTCAAAAAGCCCATCTCAATCAGGGTAACCGGAATCTTACTCCAGTTTGTCCCCGTCAAGTCATCTCTCTTAATCAAGCCACGGCTCTTGATTCCTGTTTTTTTGCAATAACTCTTTAAAATGTAGTCTGATAATTTTTTTGAAGGCTTGCTCAAACGCTTTACATAAGCGTTTGAGGCAGATGGATACAGCATGCTTGCCCCCCTCACACTGGAAGAAGCAGACGCATCCGCATGGATACGGATATAAATATCCGCTCCGCTTTTATTTGCCCTCACAGCCCTCTGCTTATTGCTGATATTGACATTATTTGTACTCCTGACCATATAAACCTGATACCCTCTGGCCATAAGAATTTTTTTCAATTTTTTTGCCACCTTAAGTGTCAGCTTGTACTCCGGTGTCTTAGTTGCTGTCCCGGACGCACCGCCTGCCACCTTCATCTTTTTTACAGAAGAACCCGGGCCTACCGGCTCTGTCCCACTGTTGGCATATCTCTGGTGCCCAGCATCAAGGGCAATCTTAAAATCCCCCCGGCTCTTTGCACCCTTTGCCGCAATTTTGCTTCCCGCGCCCTCCCTTTTCAGGGAAGAAGCCTGTACAGTCCCATTTACGGTATTCTTTGCCTCAGGCTTTAACATCCATAGGCTCCCCCCCGCAGATAGGACAACTGCCATGGCAAGGCAGAATATCATCCTTCCCGTCCTTCTCATGCTTTATACCTCTTCTCTCTCTTTTGATTCCCCTCAAATCCCCGAAAGCATTATTAAATAAAAAAGGGCACAGACTTCGCTTGTGCCCTAGCAAAAATGCTAAAGAACTAAAGTTCTTTGCATTTATTGTTGGTGCACCACCACACACTGAGAACTTTCCTAATATATAAAAACCATCAGCTGTTTTTATTCTGTATCGTTCCAAATTTAGAAAATGGATAAATGCGAAGAATTGCATGGCCATCTATATTCTCTTTCTTCACAATGCCGACTTCCTCGCTCCGGCTGTCAATGCTGTCATTCCGGTTATCACCCAAGACAAAAAACTCATCCTTGCCGAGCTTAATCGGTTCCTCCGCAATGCCCCCATCTTCCATCGCTTCCCTTCCATAGTGCTCCTCAAGCACCCTTCCATTGATGTAAATAGTATTGCCAGTAATCTGTACCGTCTCCCCAGGCAGGCCGATGACACGCTTGATGTAATACTCCTCATGGTCCCGTCCCCTTGGATAAAAGGTTATGATATCAAAACGCGATGGGTTATTAAAATAATACGATACTTTTTCCACCAGAAGGCTCTCCTCATCCTCAAGGGTCTTCATCATAGAAATTCCCGAAACCTGCGTCCTCTGCACCACATATCTTGGCACAATCGTGACACACAATACAATAATCACCGCATAGACAATCAGCTCTTTAAAAAAACTTCCCTTTTTTCCTCCATAATCTGAGTTCCTTCCAGCTGGCTCTCCATTCTGGCCCTCTCTATTATTTTCTCCAGCAACGGCGTCTGTTTCTCCTTCCCGCCAGTCTCCTGTTATCTCACTTTCCCTCATAATCAACCTCCATGCCTCAATGGCTCAAATAATTGAGTTAAATTAGTCTTCCTCTGCAAACGAAAGCACTTCCTCTTCCATAACCGCTTTCTGGTTTTCCCTTTCCGCCTTGCGCATATCTGCTTCCGCTGCCTCCTCCTCACTAAGAATATGGATTTTGGATTCATTCAGTTCATCAATCGCAATGGAGAGCGGCTTCGGGCAGTTCGCCTTTGCAAGCGGCTCCACACCATCGATTAACTGGCGTGCCCGCTTCGAAGTTGCCAGAACAATCGAGTAACGGCTATTTACAATAGGAGTCTCCCCCTTCTCTACCTCGCTGTTAACTGTGCTCATTAAATCATGATATGATGGATGTAACATATTATGTCCCCTTTCTTTCCTATAATTTCGAAGAATACAGTATAGTATAACAGATATTATAGGTATTGGTCAAAGTCTTTCCTTATTTTTTCTGCTAATTCCTGCTGATTTCTTTTGGAATAGTGTACAGACTGCAGCAGCCTGTGCATCTGCTCCACACATTCCTCCAGTTCATCATTCACCACAATATAATCATAATCCTTCATATAGGCGCATTCTTCCTTTGCCCGCGCCATCCTTTTATTGATCACTTCTATGGATTCCGTGCCACGGTTTACCAGACGGCTGCGGAGCTCTTCTGCGGACGGCGGTGTAATAAAAATCAGGGAAACCTCAGGAAACTTCTCTTTTACCTTGAGCGCCCCCTGCATTTCAATCTCCAAAAGCACATCCTTCCCCTGATCAATCTGGCTCAGCACATATTCTTTCGGCGTCCCATAATAATTTTCCACATATTTCGCATACTCTATCAATTCGTCCCTTTCTATCATCTGCTCAAATTCCTCTTTTGTTTTATAGAAATAACTCACCCCCTCTTTTTCTCCTTCGCGGGGCTTTCTCGTTGTAGCAGAGATAGAAACTGCGTAACCATATCTTTTAGTCAATTGTTCCACTACCGTTCCTTTTCCAGCACCTGAAAAACCGGATATAATTGCAATAATACCTTTCTTATTCATCATCATGGCTCCTAACTGCTATAAAATTTTCTGTGACCCTGTTTTCAATTGTTTCAGGAAGCAATGCCGAAAGTACAAGATGCCCGCTGTCCATCACCAATATACACTTTGTCTTCCGCCCGCAGGTTGCATCTACTGCCATATTTTCATCTTTTGCAACCTGTACCATCCGTTTAATCGGAGCGGCATCTGCACGGATGATGCTAATCACCTTATCCATATTTACTATATTCCCATATCCTATATTAACCAGCATATCAGCCTTTTCCTCCGACTCTATTCTATATTTTGAATCTGTTCCCTGATTTTTTCAATCTCTGTCTTCAAATCAATGGCATTCCGCGACAATTCCTTGTCATTCGCCTTCGAAAGAATCGTATTCGCCTCCCTATTCATCTCCTGTGAAATAAAATCCAGCTTGCGCCCAACGGGTTCCTCCAGTAAAAGGGTCTCCTTCATATTATTGATATGGCTGCGCAGGCGCACTGTCTCTTCGTCCACACATACTTTATCTGCATAAATAATAATCTCTGTCGCCAGCGTATTTTCATCCAACTGGTTATCCCCAAGAAGCTCTGCAGCCTTGCTTTTTATTTTTTCTCGGTATTCTTCTACAATCCTTGGAGAACGCTCCTCAACAAAGGAGACCAGATTTTCAATATAGGAAAGCTTTTCCATAATATCCGCCTGCAAAGCTGCCCCCTCTGTTTCCCTTGCCTTTAGAAACTCTTCTCCCGCCCCCTCAACAGCCCTCTCAATAAGCGGCCAGAAATCCTCTGCATCCAACCTCTCTTCCCCCAGTGAAATCACTTCCGGCAGGCGAATCAGGGAATCCACGGAAATACCCTGCCCAATGCCAAAACTTTCCTGCACCTTACGGATAACATTTATATAATCTGATGCAATTCTCTCATTGTACTGAACCCTCACATCACTGTCCGAATAATTATCAAAGTTAATGTAGACATCAACCTTACCACGGCTGGCGTATTTCTTCATCCGCTCCCTAATCCTGCCCTCCAGGGAATTAAACTTCCTCGGAAGCTTTATGCCCAGATCAACATAACGGTGATTGACTGATTTTATTTCCACCGCCACACGGAATTCTTCTGTTATCTCCTCAAAATGGCCATAGCCTGTCATACTTTTAATCATAATACTCCTCTCTGCTGCCGTCAAGGCTGTTTCTTTTTGCACTTCACCCACTTCAGGTTCATATATTTCTCTTTCAGCGCCGCCCTCTTCCTTCTTTTCTCTTCCTCTTTCTGATGTAACTCGGCATCTGTATATTCTACATAAGAAACTTTGTCATCCTCTATGGAAATACATTTTAAATTCAGGTATCTATCCGTCACCGTTGACAAATCCCTGCCAGAAAGCTTCCAATTGATAAAATCCGCTATAATCCTGTAAATCACAGCAAACAATGGCACGCCGATAATCATACCTACAATTCCCCAAAGGCCCCCGAATAAAAGAATGGAAAACAATACCCAGAATGCTGTCAGCCCCGTTGACTCACCAAGAATTGCCGGTCCGATAATATTGCCGTCAACCTGCTGCAGGATGGCAATCAGTATCACAAAATACAATGCCTGCATTGGGCTTACAATCAGTATTAGAAAGGCGCTTGGTATCAGCCCCAGATATGGGCCGAACACAGGAATAATATTTGTCACACCGATAATCACGCTAATCAGCAGCGCATAAGGCAGACCCATAACTGTCATCGCCAGAAAACAAAGAATTCCCACAATCGTAGAATCCACAATCTTCCCTACAATAAAACCGCTGAACATGCCATGTGATATCCTGACATATTTAATCACCGAATCTGCGTGCTCCTTCTTCAAGATACCGTATACAACCTTCTTCGCCTGCGCCGCAAACGTGTCTTTGCTTGCCAGAATATATATTGCGACAATAATTCCAATAAATAAATTGTATAGTACATTCAGCACACTCATAACGCCATTAGCAAATTCTACCGCCATCACATTAACGCTTGGCAGCAAATCAGACTGAAGCCATGGCAGAAGTTTGGTAGTCAGCATCTCATCTATATATTTCGTTGCATTCAGGGCAACATCCTGCATGGTATCTGCCAAAAATTTATTATTCCTAATATTTTCATTTAATACATTATAATAATAATTTACTTTTGACGGCAGGTTTTCGACAAGGGAGTACACACTGGAAACCAGCTGCGGCAGAATCATCCAGCACAGCACAATAATAATGATAATACCCAGAACAAGCGACAAGGTAATAGAAATTCCAACGACAAACCCCTTTTTCTTCTGGGACACCTCCCTGCCCTTTCTCTCCAGAAAATGCATAATGGAATTTTGAAACAACTTCATCAAAGGATTTAATATATAAGCAATCACGCATCCATACACCACTGGCCGCAATATACCAATATAGCTCCCAATCGTGCTGATAATTTCTGCAGCATTATTTACCACAAAAAAGACAGCAAGCGATGCAATTACCACCAAAAACAAACCCAGCCACTTCGAGAAAGCCTCTTTCCATGTAAAATTTTTATGATTTTCCTTATCAGCCATATGTATAATACCTCCAATCCATCCCGCACAAGGGCAAGCACAGTACCCTAACAAAACGAAATTCTTCCTCCCCCTATCATACTTTTTTTCTCTGATTTTTGCAAGGGCATCAAAACAGACATCAATGATAATCAAATTTATTTTATATGATATATCATTAAACTTGGGCAAAAAACTACTGTGGAAGTAACGAAGGCTCGATTGCTACATAAAATAATAAAAACCTCTATTGTATCTTACGCATTTTTATTGCAGATACCAGTACAGCAGATATCAGATTCATCATTTCATAATCCGCTGTACAGGAAAGGAGCCATATGAATTCACTGAAAGCAGCGCAAGATCTGCCAGACACCGGTTATTTCCGTGCAAATATCACCTCACAGGTTGATTCCAAGCCAATCGAGGGGGCAACTATCCGCATTAGCGATATCAATAACCCAGAAGATGTTCTGGAAGAAATAACAACCGACGCAAGCGGGCAGAGCGAGACTGTTGCCCTGGGCGCACCTCCGGTAGAATACAGTATGGTGCCGGAATCCAGCCAGCCATACGCAGTATACAATATCGAGATAGAAGCCCCCGGCTACGAGCCGCGCGAAATATCTGGGGCAGAAATCCTCCCTGGAGAGACTGCCCTGCAGAACACTGCACTCCTCCCTCTGGACGAAGCAGATCCTGAGAGCACAGAACTCTATGTTATACCGCCGCACACGCTTTATGCGGAATATCCGCCCAAGATTCCAGAAGATGAGATAAAGGATGTCACACAGACTGGGGAAATTGTCCTGAGCCGCGTAGTAATCCCCGAATATGTAATCGTCCATGACGGACCTCCAAATGACTCCTCCGCTAAAGATTATTATGTCAAATACAAAGATTACATCAAAAATGTAGCCTCCAGTGAAATCTATGCCACATGGCCGGAGCAGACAAGGTTTGCCAATATCCTTGCCATCCAGTCCATCACACTGAACCGCGTTTACACGGAATGGTACAGGAACCGCGGAAAAGATTTCACCATCACCAGCTCTACTGCCTATGACCAGAAATGGATTCCCGGCAGAAATATTTTCGACAGCATTTCTATAGCCGTAGACACTATATTTTCCAACTATCTGTCACGCCCAAATGTTGTCCAGCCCCTCTTCACCCAGTACTGCGATGGAAAACGTGTCTCCTGCCCTACATGGATGCGCCAGTGGGAATCAAAGACGCTTGGTGAAAACGGCTACAGCGCCATCGAAATACTCCGCTATTTCTATGGGGACTCTATCTTTATCAATACCTCCGAAGAAATATCCGGCATCCCATCCTCATGGCCGGGCACAAACCTCACAATCGGCAGCTCCGGAAGCAAGGTACGCCAGATGCAGGAACAGATTAATGTCATAGCAGGCGCCTACCCGCTGATCCCAAAGATAGCTGCGGACGGCATATACGGCCAAAATACGGCAAACGCCGTACGTGTATTCCAAAAAGTCTTTAACCTGCCGCAGACCGGCACCGTAGATTATCCAACATGGTATAAAATATCAGAAATCTATGTTGGCGTCAGCCGCATAGCAGAGATGGCATAATCAAGGGCACAGGCTTCCCCACCTTTGGCCTATTTTGACCAGTAATGCCCAAACAGCCTCCCGTCCTGCATGGGTTTCAACAATTAAAATGTAATATTGTCCCCGGTACCGTAAAAAAGAGTGCACTAAACAAGACACCGGGGATAATATTATATTTTGAAAAAACTTAGGAACTGTCAAGAAATAACTTTTAAATAGTGCGTGGGATTTTCCTTCGAGAGTGCTACTCAAAAATCAGGCGCATAGCGGGCTATGTAACTGATTTTTGGGCAGTTCTCTCGGAGAAAAAGACAAGCAATATTAAAAGTTATTTTTGGACAGTTCCTAAGGAGAACTCTTGCACCCCGTTGACAAACTGTGCTACTTCCTCCCACGCCTTCTCCGACTCCGGCATTCTATTCATTGCCATCTGAAATACATGGAACATCCCATCGTAGATTGTTTCTTTTACCTCGCATCCAGCCTCCCTTGCCTTTTTGACCGCCTCTGTCGTATCGCTCAAAAGCATCTCTATGCTCCCAACCTGGAACAACATCCGCGGAAACCCAGTGAATTCCCCAAAAAGTGGGGAGATATATGGATCTGACGGGTCATGGCTGCCATAATATTCCCCATTATAGATCATGCTCTCCCTCGTATTCCCAAACAATGGGTCTTTTGTATAATTCTCCTCATAGGAAGCGCCCGACGCCGTCAAATCTGTCCACGGCGACATTAAGACAGCAGCGCTGGGAAGTTCCAGCCCCTGATCCCTCAGATAGCCGCACAGCGCAAGCGCAAGGCCGCCACCGGCAGAATCACCTGCCAGAATAATCTGCCTGCCCCTGTAGCCAAGCCCTTTTAAGAAACAATATGCCTGATACGCATCTTTAAGCGCTGCCGGATACGGATGCTTCGGCGCCACCCGGTAATCAAGTGTAAAGACTTTCATCCCGCCCCGCATATCACTGTAAAATTTTGCAAAATCCCGGTATGCATTCTTAAGTTTCCCAATATAACCGCCGCCATGGAGCTGCAGCACCACCATTTCACTGTTCCTCTCCGGCGGCGTCAGGATTTCAATATCACAATTTTTTATATTCAGGCAAAGCCTTGAATACCCATCCGGGCAATGCCATGTCGGTTCAATCACCTTTTTCCGGAATGTCCCATCCTGAATCTTCGGCCCAATCAGACGCTCTGAAGTGACAATCCTGATAAACTCCCTCACCATTTTTGCCTGTATACTAATATCCTCTTTCACCTTGTAACCTATCCCTTCCTAAGGAACTGTTAAGGGATTATTTGTGACAAGTAATTGTCATGAGTAATTTATTAACAGTTCCTAAATATAAAACCTTCTCTTCAATTCGTTTTTTGCCTTTCTGGAGCCAATGCTCAGGCAGAAAGAAAAAATCAGGGCGGACACGCCAAAGGATGTCCATGGAAGCACTGGTTTTACCGTCACGCCAGTTAAAAACAAAATCAGAAGCACAAGGCTGACCAGCACCGCAAAAAGCTGCACCAAAAGATAACTCTGCCAGTTTGCAAAATTAATCAGCATACATGCCACTAATATAATATCCAGAAGAAGGACAGCGCAAGGCAATCCATAGACAACTGACCATCCCATTGCGCCAGTCACTGCATCTGCTGCCAGCATAAAGACAAGCGCCGCCGCAAATTGCATAAAAATCTTACGGATATGCCCGTTTTTCTGGTTTACAGAATAAACCAGCGTAAAAATCGTATACAAAATACAGATTCCTGTCACAACAGACCATCCTATCCAGTAGTCCGTATAATAATCAATCAGGCAGAGGCCTGCCTCAGTTACCACCAGAAGATAGATTGCAACCACTACCAGTTTTTTTAACAGCTTAATCTTATTCCTGATATCCGGATAGGCGTCAAACTGTTCCTCCCCCTCTTTTGTAACCACATTCCCACAGAGGGGGCAGATTTCTGTATCATCTAAAATCTGAACATTACATCTCTTACACTTATTCACGTTAATACCCCGGCTTTCCCAATTATCCATCTTATCTAAGGAAACGCTTTAATCAGCGTTTCCCTAAAAATCTGTAGAAAAATACTGCACAAGTTGCATCGGTTATTTTCCTACATCTCCTAAAAACCAAAAACATCCGCACGTAGCCAAAAAAGCATGCCTAATCTTCCCTGACAGCCCCATTCGTTTCAACAATCACCGTAATCCCATCTTCCGCCAGCATCCGGAAAAATCTCCTCTGAATCGAAACATCTGCCAAAACAGATGTAATGGTAAACACCATTGTATTCTGATAAGAACAGATTGCCCCCTTGATATTCTGCCCGGTAGAACGTGAAATCATCGCATGGAAATGACGGATATAAGGCTGATAAGGCTCCTCAATCTTGATGTTTCCAATATTGGTAACTGTCGTCGTATTTGCCTTTGCAGACGAACGGTACACAAAACGCATTGCCAGAATTTTAATAAAAATCGGCACAAAGCGCAGGAAAATATTTTTCTGGTTTGACACATTGTAAGAAAAAAGCTCCTCCAGATGCTCCTTATTAATCTGCCCGCGAAGGCTCTCCCTGACAATAGATACAACCTCCTCAAATGGAATATTTTCCCGGTCAGGCGTAAACACGGCACTAACCATAACAAAGAAGTTTCTTGTAGTAAGCGAATCAAAAAACGGGCGCAGATTCACAGGAATACTCGCTGCAACAGGCTTTTTAGAGGGCTGTCCATGAAGATATTCCATATAAATACTATACAAAAAAACCGCTGTAAAATACTCATTGATGCTGACATCATATTTCCTGCACGCTTCCTTCAGTTCTGTAACCGGCATATAGCCATGCATCACACTCATTTCACCTGCCAGAAGCATCTCACCCTTTACCATAACTGCTTTTTTCGTGTGATACCCCTTTTTATGGCTCTTCTTATAATTCTTCACATAACTGTCTTCTGTATTCATAGAAGTCTCATCGGAAAATTCATCTGATTCGTCGTGCTCCAGCTTGGCATATTTTAGGCGCAGGTACTGGTACGTAATCTCCCTCAGAAAATTTACCCCTCCCATGCCATCCGCAAGCACATGGAAAACTTCTAAATTAATCCTGCATTTATAGTAGGTAATGCGGAACAGATAATTATTATTCGCATACGGCTCAATATAACGGCAGGGATATTCGCTCTCCAGACGGACAAGCGGCGCAGGCCTCGAATTCGTCTCAAAATAATGCCAGAAGATCCCCTTCCGAAGACGCACCCGGAAAGTATCAAACCGTGGGAGAACCCTGTCCAAAGCCTCCTGCAGCAACCCCTCCTCAATATATTCCGTCAGCGTTACAGAAATCCGGTATACATTTGTCGTATTCTGTCCGGCAATTGCCGGAAAAAGATTCGCTGTATTGTCTAATTTTTCCCAATGAATCTGCTTCTCTTTCAAACTAACCCTCATTTCTTTGATAGCTTTTTAACCCTTGCTTATTTTCCGCACTCCATCCCCCGAATATGTAATCGTCTATGACGGACCGCCTGCTATTCATTTCCAATATGCCTATGTCTATTACAATGAATACTAAATTTGTATTTTCTATTTCACTAACAAACCAAACCTAACGCAGAAGTGTTAAAATCCCGTTATTATTCTGGTTTGCCTGAGCCAACATGGAATGCCCTGCCTGAATCAATATTTGTGCCGCACTGTACTGAACCATTTCCTCCGCTACATCCAGATCACGGATCCGGCTCTCCGCCGCCTCCCGGCCCTGCTGAACCTGCGCCCGCCCTTGTCCCCCCTGCCAAAACAGGATGGTCGCTTGGATAAGCATTAGAAACTACAGAACTCGATGTGTTGAGTTCAAAAAGAGAAACACTTAAATTCCTGTCCGGCAAAAATCCACTGGATGTAGCAAGTCCGCAGACTAACCCACCGGAACCATTGCCCACCGCCGTAACAAGGTTATGTACAAAAGACGCGGCATCATTGGCAAAGTTATTCTCAAAATCGGACAGCGACTGGTACTTCGTATATTTTTTTAAAGCATCCTCCATGCTTGTGCCGCCCTTAATCTCACTCATAATCTTATCCAGCCCGGAAGCTACTTTTGAGGCATTGACGGCACCGCCGCCGCCCGCGAGATTACCAAGGTACATGCAGGCCAGATACCCGGTTCCATACTGCGCCATGCCGCTCCCGCCATCTGCTGTAGAAAGGCGGTTGTTTCCTGTACTTAAAATATTAGTAATCGCCGCCGTAGATGTAGAAGGAGTAATGCCAAGCCCGCCGTTCACCCAGTCATTTCCGTTAAAACATCCCCCCGCGGAAGCCTGCGCCATTCCCTCAATAAACCACATAGGAAATCTGGCCCCCGGCTGGAACTGGCCGTTTCCGGTATACCCCATCATGCCATTTGTCAAAGCTTCATCCATCATGGCATGCGTCATTTCATGAATAATCGTAACCTCCAGCTCATCCCTGCTTGCCGCTGTAAGGTTCCCCGTCGCATTGTCAAACTGCAGGGACGCCATATTGACACTAAGCTTATATGTTACATCCAGTGCATTAATAGGCCCTGACGCCCCCATGGTGACAGATGCCAGCACACTGGAAGAAGCATTTGTATACAGTTCCAGCCCGATTCCAATAGAAGAATTCCGCAGATAGCCAAATGTGCTGGAATACCTGTTTACAATTCCCTGTACAGCCTGCGGTACTATCTGGTCCTTTAACGCCCATATCTATATATCGTCATATATGCCCTTTTACACCTTTGGCCTATTTTGACCAGTAATGCTCAAACAGACTGATCCCCTGAAAAATATCTTCCCTGCCTGCAGTCTCCACGGCTGAGTGCATTGCAAGCTGCGCAAACCCTATATCGACCGACGGCACAGATACATGTGCCGTCGAAATATTTCCGAGCGTGGAACCCCCGGCAATATCTGAACGATTATAATATGTCTGGTATTCGACTCCGGCCTCCCTGCACAGCTTGGCCATATATGCGCTAGAATAACCGTCTGTCGTATATTTCTGTCCACCATGAAACTTTATAACAATGCCGCCGTTCATTTTAGGGCGGTTTGTAGGATCTGCCTTTTCCGGGTGATTGGGATGGACTGCATGGGCATTATCCGCAGAAACCATAAAACTCCCAGTCAGAAGCTTCCTGTGCCCTACCTTCGTCATGGCAAGCGAACCCGCGATTCCAGAAATGGTCTGCGCCAAAAACTCAGATCCTGCCCCCTGCCTTGTCCCGCTTCCCACTTCCTCACTGTCAAAAAAGGCACTTAAAGCTATATACTCCTGCGGATCTGCAGAAAGCATCCCCTCCAAAGCTGCATAAACACATTCCAAATCATCTAATCTCGGCGACATCATCCACTGTCCATCCTCCCCAACCAGACAACCCTTCTGCCTGACATAGACAAATAAATCATCAGACAAAATCTTTTCCTTTGAAATTCCCGCCTCCAGAGCAATAACATCCAAAAGCTTCCTCTCTTTTTCATCCGAAAAAATCGGCAGCATATCCACCTGCGGATTATATGAAAAACCTTGGTTGATATCCCTGTTCATATGGATGGCCAGATTGGGGATTACAAGAAGGTCCCTGTCAACATGGACCAGCCTCTGCTCTATCCCCCCGCTTTCACCCTCCACAAAAATTCTTCCTGCAACAGAAAGCGGACGATCCAGCCATGTAGACAAAATCATCCCGCCGTATTTTTCTGTATTTAACTTTACATATGCATTTTCCGATATCTCAGGATTTGCCTTTACCTTAAATGCCGGGGAATCTGTGTGGGCTGCCACCATATGGATACCGGCAATCTCCAGTATCGGTACGATAAAACTAATCAGGGAAGAATCATTTCTCTTTACAAAATACTTCCCTCCCCGCCGCACATCCCACAGCTTATTCTCGTCCAGTTCCTTAAAACCCTCCGCTATAAGTTTCCTCTGGATTACATCTATCGCATGGAATGCAGTCGGGCACTCCTCAATAAATGCAAAGAAATCCTCAATTTTCTGTTTAGCCAATCTGTCCTGCCTCCTTCGCCTTCTGCTTCAACATTATTTTATTCTCATACATCTCCTTATCCCCCCTCCGGAACACATCGCCAAAATTCTTATCTGTCCCCTCTGCATACACAGCCACTCCGCATGCAATCTGAAGTTTTTCCTGATACTTTTTGTTATCTGCATTAAAACGGTCAACCTCCTCATGGAACTTCTGCAAAAGCTTCCGGTAATTGTCATAATCGTCACCTGTTAAAATCACAGAAAATTCATCTCCGCCAATACGGTATACTGACAGCCTCCCAAAGCTTTTCTGGATAATTGCCGCTGCATCTACAATCAGCATATCCCCATATTCATGGCCATATGTATCATTCATCTTTTTTAAATTATTCAAATCCAGAACCACCACAGCAAACGCTGCGCCGCCTTCTTTTATATCCAAATCCAAACGGTTTGTCCGGTCTGCATAGGCAGTTTTATTCTGCGCATTTGTCAGGGCGTCCGTATAAGCGAGATGATTAATATAGTCAATATACTGCTTTAAATGCTTTACTGTCCTCCGGAAGCTCTCCGCAAGAACACCGACCTCGTCCTTTGTCCTGCACTCGATAGAAACGCTCAAATCCCCTTCCGAAATCTTTCCGGCAGCCTCCGTCAGCTGCTTCAACGGACGGACTACCATTCTGCTAAGATGGATTGTCAGTAATATGGCAATCAGCATAATAACAATCAACGAAAGCGCTACCTGGCTGATTAATTTATTTTTCGGTTCATCAATCTTTTCCGAAGGTACCGTTACCCCTATCTTCATGTCATTGATCAGTTTCCGTAAAACCATTTTTCTGGGCTGTCCATTCCAGTTGTACTCATAGAGCCTCTCCCCCGGCTGAGGTTTGGACAAAATGTATTTGATGTCTTCAAGGGAATTTTCAAACTTCTCCTGCATCATCCCATTTGGATAGTCCCTATGATACACAATATCCCCTTTAGGGCTAACCAAAAAAGCATAGCCGCTGTCATACACTGCCACAGAGTTTATTGTCTTCTTAAGCAGAGACAAATCAATGTCCATCCCAACAACGCCTATCGTCTCCCTGCCTTTAAAAATCGGTATCACATAGGAGATCATCTTCTTTTTCAAATTTGCGTTATAATAAGACTCCAGCCATGTGGCCTTTTGATTCATAATCGGCTGATAGTACCAGCCCACGTGTTCCATATCCTCCGGATCGTATTTCTCAAGCGGTGTGATTTCGTGCTCAAAATACTCCCCGCTCTTCTCATCCTTTACCAGAAAAACGCCAGCTAACGGGGCGGTAATCTCCGGGTTCAGCCGGAAATAAATTGCAATAGACCCTTCTGTATTCTGTGCAGTATTCAGCGAAACCTCCTCCATTTTTTCCAAAAACCTATAAGCGTAGCTTTCGTTTGATTCCAGCCGCTCCAAATCAATCTGCCCATCAATATAATGATACAGGATATTGACAGACTGCTCTATATTCCGCAAAGGCGCATTCATTTCCTGCGCCTTCTGCGCACAGATAAGATTCATAATCTGAGCGGAATCACTTTCCACCACAGTTCTTGCATTATAGTATCCCGCACCGCCGAATAGGCCTGCCGAAAGCAGAATACAGCTAAGGATAAGCGTTAATATTTTTGTCTGAACAGATTTCATCCGCAAAGCTCCTTATTATCAATTTTTCTCCAGATATCATACACACAATCCTTTCTTATCATACCACAATTTAACAAAATTTTCACCAAAAATCATAAAATTTTAGGCAGTTTCGCTATTAAAAGCAATTCAAAAACTCAAAAAACGAGGTATAAGAATGAATATTTTAATGCACGATTTAAAGACTGAACATGAGAGTGCTCATTTGGGATAACCATTTGCGGCCGTATTCTTGCCATATTTTTATCTTTTATTTGTTGTAAAAGCCATGAAATATTCTTCTTGCGTTGTAAGGTATACGGCTTTTGTTCCGTACCAAATTTATTATATTGCTTACAGCTTTTGGGGAAACTGTTTATACCGTACTGTTGATTTTTAATAATAAATCATGCTATTCTTTAGATATATTAAACATAGGAGGCGGAAGACAGTGACACTATTACAGGAAGCATATACGCTTATGCAAGGGCAGTCAGAGAAAAATGTCCAGCTGATTGTGGAGCTTCTTCGGACAATGTCTCCAAAAGAAGATGCATCAGATGGAGTATCATCTAAGGCTTTTAGACGGACCGGGCTTACAAAAAATATGGTAAATTTGCCGGCCGACTTTGATGAAGTTTTCGATGCGTTGGACAAAGATGTTGAAGAACTGTTTCACGGAGATGCCTTATGAAATACTTATTAGATTCCCATATTTTGATTTGGGCGCTGTTTGCTGATGAGAAACTGCCCCGGGAAGCTTATGCAATCATCAACAACCCCAAAAATGAAATTTATTATAGCGTTGCTTCTGTTTGGGAAATTGGAATCAAGCATGGTAAATTACCAGAAAAAATGCCAATTTCCAGCAGGCTGTTAGATGAAAGTTGCGACATGGCAGGCATGCTGTCCTTGCCAATAACGAAAGAACATGTTTTTGCAGTGATGAGCCTGAGCCGTGCGAATGACACACCACCTCACAATAATCCATTCGATAGAATACTTATCGCTCAGGCGAAGAATGAAGGTATGGTTTTTCTGACACATGATCATTTGTTGAAAGACTATGAATAAGATTGCGTCAGGACACTATCTATTTGAAAGGCATCTGTTATAGCAGATGCCTTTCTTTACATTCAATGTAACATAATCATGACAGGAATCCAGATATGGATTTTTTCCAACACCTTTTGTCCTTAATATCTTTTTATAGGATTTAAGTTTTGGTTTTAACGCCTTGGTAATGGCTTTTGGGCAAATCCTTTTAAAATGTAGGCATCTAAAGGTAACAGGATACACATATCTGTATACTCTTGCCGCTCCGCTTTCAGAGTGCAGATATGCGATACAAAAGATACGGTTTTAGCTGTGCAATACAAGTAAACACCTCACAGGTGTGCTATACTGCTGGTTTACTGTATTTTTCCACAACACGTTTTACCGATGAAAGATATGCCGGACCAAATAAATTCAGATGATTTAAAAGATGGTAGAGGTTATATAAATCACGGCGGTGTTCATAATCAGGATACATAGGCGAGGCTTCCCTGTAAGCGGCATAAAATACCGGAGGGAAGCCGCCAAAAAGTTCTGTCATGGCAATGTCTGCTTCTGCATGTCCAACATAAACAGCAGGGTCGATAAGCCATGCCTTCCCATCATTTCCGGTAATGACATTTCCAGACCATAAATCCCCATGCAGGAGCGACGGATGCTCCGGCTCTATGAGTATCTCATCCAGCCTTTCCAGTAAGGTATCTATATTATCCCGGTCCTTTTTGTCAAAATAGGCAGCGGCAGATTCAAATTGTGGTTTCAGACGGCAGTCACGGAAAAAGGAGCACCAGTTATTTTGCACTGCATTTTTTTGATTTTTTGCACCAATATAATTATCATGGATAAATCCATATCTTCCTTCCGTAACAAAATCTGTTGTCTCTGCCTGATGCATACATGCCAGTTCCTGTGCAAAAGTTTCCCAATAATTTGCAATCCGTTTCTTTGCTGTGATAAATTCCAAAAGCAAAAAAGAGCAGCCCCTTCCATAATCCACTCCACTGCCTAATATTTGTGGCGTACCAATAGCATTTGTATGTACAATGGCATTTAACCCGGCTGCCTCCGTTGTAAAAAAAGACGCATTTTCTATTGTATTTGACTTCATGAAAACAGAAGTCCCATCACTTAACATCAATCTGTATGCCTGATTAATATCACCTCCGGCAACCCGTTCCGTCCGTATTATTTTAACACTGCTTCCAGATCCAATACCCTGAAGCAGGCTACGGGACATGCCCTGATCTCTTTTTAGCAAATCTTCCCCAAAAAGCAGGGTATCTGCCCCCGCGGGCGCGCCCGAATGATGCAAATTTATTTGCCCATCCTCACTTTGCCTTCGCGCGAATAAAGAATCCAGTGCACCTTCTAAAGAAGAAAATTGCTGTAGTTTTGTAACAGGCATATATTTTTTGTCCTCCCCATGATTTTAATATTACTGCTTTCTATTGCTTCGGAAGTTAAATATCGCATGATTCTGCGAAGCATAAATTTTCGGCTACATCTGCCAAAAACATGTGCGTAGTGGTGCTGCAGCAAGTTTTTTGGCAGAATGCAACTGGGAATTTATACGAGTAAAAACTGCAATATTACACCGCTGAAGTAATAAGAATTTGCCCATGCTATAACAAAAGTATATGTTTCTTTTGCCATTACGTCAAGTGCGTCTAAAACAGTGGGTAAAGGCACATGCAGCAACAGCAATTACGGAATCACAGAAAAGTCAAAACTTTCTGTCAATAATTCTAGCGTCTTTTTTGCGCCCAAAAGTAGGCTATTTTCTGATAATGTTAAAATGCGTTGCTTGTAGCAACGGGCAATTCTTCATATAATTGTGGTAACGATTAAAAAGAAGGAGGTTATCCCTAATGCTTAACGAAAATATTAAAGCAATCAGAAAATCAAAAGGACTTTCACAACAAGAACTGGCTATCAAGCTGAATGTGGTGCGGCAAACAATTTCTAAATGGGAACAAGGATTGTCAGTTCCCGATTCTGATATGTTAGTCCTCATATCAGAAGTGTTGGAAACACCCGTAAGCACATTGCTTGGAGAAACTGTTGTCGAAGCAGAGGCTGATAGCTTAAAAGCAATCTCTGAAAAATTGGAGGTGATAAATTTGCAGCTGGCACAAAGAAAAACCACGAGAAGAAAAATTATCCATTGGTCGCTTATTTCGTTATGTGCAATCATAGTAATAGTTTTTGCAATCTTATCGGTAATAGAAAGCCCTTACTTGAGATGGAATTATAGTGACCCCGAAACCGCTGTTCTCGGAGTGGCATTTCACTCACTTGAATGGCTGTTTGTCAGAACAGCGCCGATAATCCTCATTTGTGCAATTATTGGAATTTTGTTAACACGGAAGAAAAACTAACTAAAGAGTTTCTGCTCCGCTGGCAACAAAGCAGAAAATTCTTGTTGCAGGAACGCTCCGCGTTCCTTAGCCACCACACAGTGAGCAGTTTCCTATAAAGTAAAAGGAACGCCGGGAGCGTGCAAAAACATAGTGTTTATGCGGCTTTCCGGCGTTTTTTAATTCCTCAGCCAAGCAAAATCAGCTTGTAGGGGAGAGAAAAATTCTGCTATTTTTTATATTTACCAGAAAAACACTGGTTTTTTTTTTGCAAATGACGTAAAATTACATATAAATAAACTGATTTCTGTACGAAGGAATGGAGGAAAATATGGCAGTTACGACTTTTGCAGCAATTGATGTTGGTTCGCACGAAACAACACTTCGCATATATGAAATTTCCAAACGCAACGGCATACACGAATTAGACTATGTACACCACACATCCCGTCTGGGCTATGAAACATATTCCACCAGGCATGTAAGTTCACACTCTATTGAAAAGCTCTGCAAAATCCTCAATGGCTTTTCTTTAAAATTAAAAGAATACAGCGTATCTGACTACATGATTGTTGCCACCAGTGCATTGCGCGAGGCAGATAACAACCTCATTGTCTTGGATCAGGTGAAGCAGCGCACCAGTTTCCAGATAAAAATATTGAGCAACTCCGAGCAGCGTTACCTCTGCTATAAGGCTATTGCATTAACACCAAATTCTTTTCATAAATTAATTCAGAAAGGGACGCTTATCGCAGATGTTGGCGGCGGCAGCATACAGCTTTCCATATTTGACAAAAATGCCCTGATTGCCACGCAAAACTTTCCTCTTGGCTCCCTGCGCATACAGGAGATTCTGCAAAATATGCGCAATGTCACCGACAATTACCAGAATCTGGTCTATGAATATATTTCCCACGACCTGCATGTCTTCACGCAGCTTTATCTGAAAGATATCAAAGTGAAAAATATTATTGCCGTGGGAAACCAGCTTTCCAGTTTTGTGAAATATCTTTCCAACCACAATTTTGGAAATCTGCTGCCCTTCGACTCCAAAGGAAATAAAAAAGATTCTGTAAACCGGAACGAATATGATGAGTTTTACCGCTCCATCATTTCCCAGAAACCGGAAGAACTGAGCCGTGAGCTAAATATCAGTCTGGACAAAGCCTCCCTGCTGCTTCCGACTGCCATGATCTACCACAATATCTTTGAGGAATCGCAGGCAGAACAGATGTGGCTGTCAGGCATCACACTCTGTGACGGCATGGCTGCTGATTTTGCCGAGCGCAAGCTCCACATCGCGCCTGCCCACAGTTTCGCGGACGATATTTTATCCGCAGCACGCAAAATAGCAGCGCGCTATAAATGCAGTAAGGAGCACACTGGAATCGTAGAAAGCGTTGCCTTAAAGATATTTGATGCTATGAAAAAGCAGAATACCCTGACACGCCAGGAGCGGCTTCTGCTCCAGATTGCCGCAATCCTTCACAACTGCGGCGCATTTATAAATCTAAATGATATCGGGGAAAATTCATATAAAATTGTCACTTCCACAGAAATCATAGGCATCTCACATAAGCAGCGGATGATGGTGGCATCCATCGTACATTACACAACCGGTACTTTTCCGGAATATGCACAGTTTGATGATGTTTTCGAAAAAGAAGAATATATTAAAATCGCCAAATTAAATGCCATCCTGCGCCTTGCCGATGCCATGGACCGAAGCCACCGCCAGAAATTCCGCCATGTAACACTTGTGCAGCGGGGCGGCACCCTGTACATTACAGGACATACATTGTATGACATCACATTAGAGCAGGGCATATTTGATACCCATGCAGACTTTTTTGAAGAGGTCTTCGGCATTAAACCAGTACTGAAACAGAAAAAAGAATTTTAAAAAGCTAAAACACTGCTGCCCTTACAGGCAGACATCCGTGTTTTTCATTATTATTTGAGCCGCCAAAGGCGGCATGGGAGGATTATTATGGGAAATAAATCAAACTATTCAAAACCGGAATATTTTTATAACCGGGAACTGAGCTGGATTTCATTTAACTACCGTGTCCTTGAGGAAGCACAGGATAAGGACATCCCGCTTCTTGACCGATTAAAATTCCTAAGCATTACCGCATCCAATCTCGATGAATTTTTTATGATTCGTGTTGCCTCGCTAAAAGACATGGTACAGGTAAACTATACGAAAAAAGATATTGCCGGCATGACGCCGGAAAAACAGCTGGAAGAGATTAACAAAAAGACACATCAGCTCGTAAAAGACCAATACCTGACATACAATAAACTCTTACTTCCAAATCTGGAGGCAGAGCACATATATATTATTGACCACCATGAAAATCTGACTAAAAAACAGGCAGATTATGTGGACAATTATTTCCGCTCTGAGGTCTACCCTGTCCTCACGCCGATGGCAGTGGATTCATCACGCCCTTTTCCGCTGATCCGGAATAAGTCCCTAAATATCGGTGCCCTGCTGCAGACAAAGCAGCACGACAAGTCCGACGAGGGAAAAGAACATTTCCGCGAGCTTTATATGCCACACAGCAGGAAAAAGAAAAAGCAGAATATCGACATTGATTTTGCAACCGTTCAGGTTCCTTCCATGCTCCCAAGGTTTGTAGAAATCCCTTCTGAAAACGACGGGGACAAAACATTTATCCTTCTGGAGCAGATTATAGAAAAGAATATAAACAAGCTCTTCTTAAATTACGAAGTACTATCCGTCTTCCCATACCGCGTCATGCGCAATGCCGACCTGACAATTGAGGAGGACGAGGCGGCAGACCTTTTGATGGAGATTGAACGCCAGCTTAAAAAACGCCAATGGGGGGAAGTTATCCGCCTTGAAGTGGAAGAATCCATTGACGAGCGCCTGCTCCAGACCCTGAAAGACGAACTTCAAATTAAGGAAGTGGATATCTTCAAAATTAACGGGCCGCTTGATTTAACATTTTTGATGAAAATGTCCGGTTTGGAGGGCTATGACCATCTCCGCAGCAAAAAATATACCCCACAGCCTGCAAAATGGCTTAACGGCAGTGAACATATATTTGATCAGATTAAAGACCATGATATACTGCTCCACCACCCGTATGAGACATTTGACCCGGTAGTGGATTTTGTCAGGCAGGCCGCCAAAGACCCTGATGTACTTGCCATCAAGCAGACCCTGTACCGTGTCAGCAGCCACTCCCCAATTATCGCCTCCCTAGCAGCAGCCGCAGAAAACGGCAAGCAGGTAACAGTTCTGGTAGAATTGAAAGCCCGTTTTGACGAGGAAAACAATATCCTCTGGGCGAGGAAGCTCGAGCAGGCCGGCTGCCATGTTATTTACGGGCTGGTTGGATTAAAAACACACAGCAAAATAACACTAGTAGTGCGCAAGGAGGAGGACGGTATCCGCCGTTATGTCCATCTGGGAACCGGAAACTATAACGACAGTACAGCAAAACTCTATACGGACATGGGGCTTTTGACACACCAAAAAGCCATCGGCGAAGACGCCACCGCTGTATTTAACATGCTGTCCGGCTACTCTGAGCCTGCTGTCTGGAACAAACTGATCGTCGCCCCGATCTGGCTCCGCGACCGCTTTATCCAGATGATCACAAGGGAGAGGGATTATGCAAAAGCTGGTAAAACTGCCTTTATCAAGGCGAAAATGAATTCCCTCTGCGATGCTGAGATAATATCAGCCCTGTATGAGGCTTCTGCGGCAGGCGTAAAGATTTACCTCGTTGTGCGCGGCATCTGCTGCCTCAAAGTGGGGATTCCGGGCATCAGCGAAAATATTACCGTACGCTCCATCGTAGGCGACTTTTTGGAGCACAGCCGCATTTACTACTTCCACAACAACGGATTCGAAGAAGTCTATATGGGAAGTGCAGACTGGATGCCCCGCAATCTGGATAAGCGGGTGGAAATCCTATTTCCTGTGGAGGACGAGGCGCTAAAGGAAGAGGTTATTGATATCCTTGATATCCAGCTTCGCGACAATGCCAAAGCGCGCATTATGCAGCCTGACGGCTCCTTTTTCCATCTAAACAAACACGGGAAAGACCGCCTCAATTCACAGGAATATTTCTGCAATGCAGCGCTTGCCGTGTCCGCAGGCAGGAAGCACGCAGCGCGCTCCTCACGCTGCTTTGAGCCTCTGGTCCATGAGGAGGAAGAGGATTCCTAGTCTTTTAAAATATTTATAGACCCCACATCAGACAGCATGCAATCACTTCTAAAATAAATAATCCGGCAGGGGATTCCTGCCGGATTATTTATTTTTAGGTTTTTTCGACTGTATTTTTTCCTTTCATTGCCCTTTAGAAAAAGTCTATTTCCTTAGGAGCTATAAGTAAATTATTCACCTTTCCTTATTTTGGACAATTCAAACTCTCCATAAATAATACCTTTCTCACTATTCTCGATATCATATGCCACTAATACGAACTTTTCTGGAAGCTCCATACCGGTGTAAACCAGCCTGCAGGAATATAACCCATCTCCTTCACTTCTTCCGCCAGTTGCATCGAAAAATGCCTGACTCCAGCGTCCTAATCTTTCCTCCCCGATACTGTCCGCGATGCGGAAGAACAGCCCGCCGTCATCCTGTAGTATTTCTTCCTCTGTTTTTCCAGGATAACGGTAGTATATATTTACATAGGTATTTACATCTGATTTCTCCACTACCACTTTTGTTACAACGGCTTTGGCGTCCTTTAAAACAATCTTCCCCTTCGCTGCATAAGACGCTTTCCTGCTGGAACTCTTATCCTGCAATTTAAAATTCAATATAGTGCTATACTTTTCAGCCTCGCACTTCACTGCAACATCTAAATCCTTGTCGTCACCCTTTTTCTCTGCGGAAAGATAGAGATACATCGTCCCATCATCTTCTAATACAGAATCCAAAGTATAGGTTGACGGGGAAAAATCACTGCTGTCAGCAAACCCATGTCCAATACGAAGTAACTGTAATCCCTTGTCCTTCGCATACTCCCCTATAGTTTTTTCCTCTTTTATGCCAAGATTTGATACAGGGTCAGATGGTAATGACATCGTATCTACCAGCAGGTACTTCCCCTTTTCCTTTACCTTTGCCTCCAGAACGATGCTGACAGAGCCTCGGTCACACAAGGCTTCTTTCACCTTAAAATCAACAGGCATTCCTTCCTTGCCTTCCTTATCCTCTGTCTGTACAACATCCCTCTCAATCAGTTCAGACGCTTCTTTCGTCAAGGTATTGTTAACAATATTAAAAAAATCACCAATCCCCCAGTGCTGTACTGCCGCATACACACTGGTTGGTACAACCATTGCCAATACAGCAACAGCCGCGGCAACTCTCCATGCCCTGCAGTAAGATTTCTTTCTCTTCCTTTGTCCAGCCCCTTCTGTATAATCTTTTTCTAAATGGCTATCTCCCATATTTAATACCCTTTCCCTCAAACCATCAGAAGCATGGACTTTATCGTACACACGCTTATAATATTTTTTGTTTGTATTATTCATCCTGCCACTCCCCTTTCAACTGCTTTTTTAACATTTTCCGAGCACGCATCAGCCTAGTCTGGATAGTTGTCTCCTTTTTCTGCAGAATATGGGCAATCTCTTTCACCGGATAATCCTCATAATAGTACAGATGCACCACACTACGGTACTTTTCCGGCAGCGAAGTGACTGCCTCAAAAAGGGCGTCTGCTTCTTTATCCCTTTCAGAGCCTCCCTGCACATCCACATCTGCTGCCTCAAGTGCCATCTCTATTTTCTGGATTTCCATCGGCTGCATCCTTCGCCTCCATGCCGAAGCCAGATAATTCTTACAGTCATTCACAGCTACCCGGATCAGCCAGCGCTTCACATGCTCATCATCGGCAAAATCTGTCCTCGTTTCATACAACTTCAGAAACACATTCTGCGTGATATCCTCCGCCTCTGAAAACTCTTTGCAATAATTTACAGCAATACGTAACACCATGTCCATATAAAGCTCCGCATATCTCACGTATTCCTCTTTCGATACCACTGCCTATCCCACCTCCCTGCAGACAAATTCCCACAAAATAACTCATGCCCGAGTGTCTTTCCCCCTGCATCCCCCTTGTGGATATACTTTGAAAGGCCTTTCACTAATATAACAAAATAAAACAGTAAAAAATCACATATCCGGAAAAAATTTTATCACTTTCTTCCTTCATAGCACAGTTTCCCAATATAATATAAAAAAATGGGGCTGCCGCACTAATTCTAGCACAACAGCCCCATTTTTTTATACGCCCACGCGAGCAAGCAGGGAAGCCCCCCTACTCGATATTTTAAGTAAATACTGCCTCTATACCTTGAAAGATGCCACCGTCTGGTTCAAAAGCCCGCTAAGCCGGAAAAGCTCCTCCATCTGCCCAAGCACCGCCTTAGAGTTCCCATTGGAATCCTGTGCCGACTGTTCCATAGACTGCATATAACCCATAATCTCCCCCACAAGCTCTGTCACAGCCACAATGGAATCATTGATTTCCTCCATCCCGCGGTTCATATCCATAGAAGCCGCCCCTAATACACCAGAGACATCACTATAGAATGCTGCATCCTTCTGATACATACCTGCAATATTTGTCATATCCTTGTAATCCTTCATCACTTTTTCACTCATAAATTCCAGCAGTTTTTCCGAACTTTTCGACAGGGACAATACATTCCCCACCACATCCTCTGTTACTTTACGGATTTTATCTACTGCCTCTTTGGAATTATCCGCCAACTGCCGTATTTCATCTGCCACAACAGCAAAACCATTTCCAGCTTCCCCTGCCCTCGCTGCCTCAATAGAGGCATTCAGCGCTAAAAGGTTTGTCTGTGAACTAATGGATAAAATCTCATCTGTCAGCACATCAATCTCCCCTACCCTCTGGCTTTCCCCTATAGCAAACTCCAGCTCGTTCTTCGTCCTCTCATAAATAGCCGCCGCCTCTCTTCCAGAAGCCTCAGATGCCTGATAATGTTCTTTGGCACGCTCCATGATATCACCTGACTGGCCTGCCGCTTCCCCTGCTTTCTTCATCACATTTTCCACAGCAAGCCCCAGATTCTGCCCCGTCTGTTTAATGCCGTCAGCCAGCCTCTTTGCTGCCGCCGTCTGTTTCATCGCCTGCACTGTTGAGTCTGCCATCTCAGAGATATTGTCACTTAGCACTGCCATTTTTGCCGATGTGCTCTCGGCAATTGTACCGATATTTGCCGCCTCCTCTTTTGTATTCAGGATAATGCCCCTGATCTGCTGCCTTACCTCCACCGTCGCTGTCTTTATCTGTTCCGTCTCATTCTTATACTGCCTTGGTATCGCCCTTTCCCTGACAGCATCCTCAGAAAAATCCCCAGATGCAAACTGCTTGAGCATCTGTATTGGTGCCAGCATCCTGCCGATAAGCCCTGCCATAAAAACTGCCACCAATATAATAATAACAAGCGCAATCACGGCAGCCACTGCAATCATTGTAAACAGAGACTCCCTTACATTCGCCGTCGGCACTGCCACCCCCAGCTTCCACCCGCTTCCCTCTACCTGCGCCATCGCAAAATAGCACTGGCTGCCGTCATAATCTTCCAGCATTGCCGCGCCGGACTTCTTCCCATCCAGCAGCGCCCCCAGCCCCGGCATCTTATCCTTCACTGCTACTGCCGCGTCCTCAGAAGGCTCGAACTCTTTATTTTTATGGGATACATACTGCCCGCTGCTGTCTACCAGAAAACCATACACACCCTCATCATATTTGATACTTTCCGTCAAATCCGTCACTGTGCCCAGCGTAACATCCAGACCGATAACCGCTGCCAGCTCATTCTGTATGTAAACCGGTGCTGCAATCGTAGCACACATCTGCTTTGTCAGCACATCCCAGTAAGGATCTGTCACAATCACTGACTTCTCCTGCGCTGCCTGCTGGTACCATCCCCTCTCTACCGGATCATATCCCTCCGGTATTTCCGCCTCCTGATTGGATTGGATAAACCTGCTGTCTTTCGTTCCGCAGTAAAGATTAAGCAGCTCTTCCCTTCCCTCCGCATGGATATTTAATATAGACTGGATAACCCCCTCCTCCGCATTGCCTGCAGACTCAATGCTGTTTGCTGTTCCCACTGCAAGCATCTTCTCATTCTCTATCCATGTATTGATTTCTTCACCATATTTATCTGCATTTAACTGCAGCGCATCTGTCTGGTTCTTTATCATGCGTTTTCCCGCCACTGCCACAATGCCAGCTGTCGTCAATAATATACTTACCACAACAATGCATATAACACTTGATGTCAGTTTCCCCTTAATCGTCCTTCCCATGCCAGGCACCTCTTCCTTCTGTTTTAATAATAATTCTCTCCCACCCTGTACAAAGAAACTTTTAGTTCCCCGTAGACATTGCATTTAGCCCGCTGCGTACACAAGAATAAAAATGATTGACGCATACGTCGGTTTTTGCTAAACTAATTTTCGACATTCTAGCATATTATCTGCCCCTCTGGGGCATAAACACAAATACGGTATTATTTATTGCAGAATTGGATAAGGAGGATGAACATGCCGATACGGATTGCCCTTTGCGATGATGAGGAAGCATGCCGTGAAACCATAGCAAACCTTTTAAAAGAATACAGGCAGGCGGCTTCCCTGCCCTCCTTTGCACTTTCACACTTTGCTTCCGGAAAGGAACTGTTGAGCTTTATTGATGATACTAATAAAACTTTCGACCTGTATATACTTGATGTCATTATGCCGGACATTAACGGAATCCAGTTAGGTTCCGCCCTCCGGGAGAGAAATGACTGTGGCATCATTATTTACCTGACCTCCTCCCCAGATTTTGCAGTAGAATCGTATAACACAGATGCCCTGCATTATCTCTTAAAGCCAGTTACCAGCAGCAGTTTTTCCCTATGTATAGATAAAGCCATGAAACGCCTGAAACATTTGCGGGCAGAAATAGTCTCCATCAAAACACCCTGCTCCATGCGCATCGTCCCCATCTGCAATATCCTTTATGCAGAACGCGTAAACCGGTCTATCCGCTATTACCTGAATGACAGCACCTCCATAGACAGCGTCACTTTCAGCGGCTCATTCCAAAATGCCGCTGCGCATCTGCTCTCCTACAGCTGTTTCCTCGCGGTTGGTTCCTCCTTTGTGGTAAACCTTAACCATGTAATGGAGATTACAAAATCAAACATGCTGCTGACAGAGGGGCATCTGGTTCCAATCCCGCGGCGCACTTTTAAAAATGTCAAATCAAAATGGGCTGATTACTGGCTTAATAAAGGAGAAATCCATGATATATGAAAATAATATCTGTAGTGGTCAAGCATTTTTGTAACACTTATGGCTAAAAAATCACTTTTTATTTATGAGACAGCTTCACCTTATTA
>RAYF01000086.1 GCA_003611745.1 bacterium D16-36
TTTTGGGGATGTATAATTCAAAGTTATCTGTTGGATTTGGCGGCTAGAGCGATATGGATAATAAGAAATTATCTATTTTTTAAAATTGATAGGTGAAAAAGTAATGTCAGAATTTAAATTTGTATGTCGTGAAGAGGAACTTAATTTTGCGCAAGAAGCGTTATCACAGAAAAAATTTATTATATATTACTATTTTAATGATAGTGGATTGACTCATTATTTAAAAAAATTGAGTTTAAATTTAAATATTGATAATGAAATATGCTTCTATGCTGATTGTGCTAAAAATCAAAGTATAGCAGTTCAAATTGCAACACAAATAATTTCAAGTTCCGATAAACAAAAATTAAACAAATATACGCAAAATGAAGGACTTGTAATAAAAAAAATCATAGATTCTCTTACTACCTCTATAGACATCATCCCTTTTGTCAATGTTGGGGCACTTATGTCAGGCTTCACAACTGCTATAAAAGATACACTTGACACGGATATTGAACATTTATCAGATTACAAGATTGAAAAAGCCATAATTAGTATGCTTAGGCAGCTTGTAAAAAAGAGAAAGATTAAAAAAGTTTTTTTCTTAATTGATGATGTTAGTTCTTTAAAGCCAGAATCGTTAGATTTTATTGCAAAAATTATGGATTTTGATATAGTGAGTGTTCTAGTGACTATTCCGAATAATTATCTTAATATAGGAACAGAAAATCTGTCTAAGATTTGTTCAAATGCCTTTGAACCATTTGAAATTGACAAAGTTTTTGAACGCCCAAGTGATAATATGATCAAAGGGTTATACAGATGTTATGACCGTAATTTTGATGAAAAATATTTAAATATATTTAATCGCTACGAAAGAAATATTCATATAATCATGTCATATATTCGTGGCTTTCATATGGATTTTATGCGGTTGGACAAAAATTCTATCTTTTTGTTAAAAATCATGTTGATTTTAGATACATCTATATATATCAAAACTTTAAAAGCGATATATAATAAAGGCATACACTTAAGTGCTAACATAAACGATTCAGATTTTAAAATATTTATAAATACTTTGATAAATCAAGGTTTTTTAGGTATTGATCAATATGATTATATACATTTAAATAATAATATCATAAGTGAAGATGAGATAAAAATCACTTTGGTTGAACGATTAACCATTTCCAGGGACATTATTGATATATTTGAAACATGTAAAACTGAATTAACAATTCCACAATTAAAATTTGCAATACATAATTTAGATAAGGACTATAGTAGACGTAAATCGTATATTTTAGTACTGTTAAAAAAGGAAAAAATAGCCGGACAAGTAGAACAACAATATCTTGACATGCTTTTTTATTTAGATAATAAACTTGATTTGATAAACATTTGTTCTATGTATTATAACTTACAAGTGTATGATGTTCCATTTCTAAGGCTTCAACAGCATACAGATTTTATAGAAGAAAGAGAATGCCAAGATTTGATAGCATTGTTGCAAGAAAGATTACACAAAGATAATTATTGCCAAAAACTATGGGAGCAGCTTAACAGCAGTGCAAATATAGATGAACAGTGTTTATTGATGGCAGTATTATTTACGGCTTTATTTAATAATGGCGAAAATGAAGAATGTCTAAAAATATTAAACGATTTAAACTATAAATTTTATTATAAAAGATTTTCAGCATCTCACTATTATCATTTTTTACTTAGAAATGTAAGTTATTATATGGAGACTGTAGAAGAAGGCATTCATAATTATAGTTACTGTTTATCAAAATTTAGAAATAGTGATCCCGTTAATTACAATAGAACTTTATCAAATTTTATAGGTTATCTTATGAAACAGATAAATAAGAAACCTGCTAAAAGCATTTTAGAGAGTAAAATTGAAGAAGTAAAATCCATTTTAGAATTCAACGACCAAAAATATTTATATCTAAATATTAACTATGGTATTTATTTGATGCTTGAAACAAATGATGATCCAACACAATATTTTGAATCTATACAGTTTAATTCAGGCACAACGGAGACCCCATATATATATGCTAGGATTAACCAAGCACTTTATATTGCAAAAAATGATCCCGCCAAGGCACTTAGTTGCCTTGACGAAATATTTTATACATTGATATGTGATTCAAATGTTGTGCCAACAAAAATATTTTATAAAATAAATAGACTGCTTGTTGAATACATGAATAATATAAATAACACAAGCTTGCTGGAAGAAATTAAATCAGCACCATTAAGAGGAGATGAAAAATATACAAATAAATTGTATTCATTTTATGCATATCGTTTTACAAACAAGATAAGATATAAAACATCAGATTGGAAAAAATGCTTTCTTCCAGGATATATTTTTTATCATGGATTTAATGCAGAATTACTTATGTCGAGTTTAGCAATGCCTAATTCCAGAATGTGACATATTAATTCTTCATAGGTTTTAAAATGGCTGTTGAGAAAACTATTTACAAATCCACCTCGTATACCTAAATTCATTAATACATTTACTTCCAAAAAATATGGGGTAAAACTTTCTTCTTCCAATATAAAATCGATTCGAGCATAGTCGCATGGCTGCATTGCAGAAAAATATTTTTGCGACATATATGTAAGTTGGTTGTTCAGCGTTGTATCTGTACTTTCAAAACGTGTCATTCCCGAATCGGCAAAACGTTTCTGCGAGTATGTCATGATATTTCCTGATTTATCAGATATCGTATAATGGGGCGATGCGATTAGCGGAACCCCAGAAATAGTATTAAGTACAGAAACACCATAACATCTTCCTTTAATATATTTTTCTACAATAACATCTATTTTTTGTTGAAAGTAATACTCTGATTTTGTTATTGCATCTTCCCAAGAATAACAAAGAGAGGTTTCATCTATATTTATTGATGCACTTCCAAAGCGAGGTTTTACAAAATATGGACCAGGAAAGGGAGGAATTTTACATAGTGGGTATTCTTTAGAGCAAACTACCCAAGGAGCAGTTTGTAATCCTAAATGTTCTGCAAGCTGTTTAGACATACTTTTGTCTTCAACAAGAGCTCTCACATTTGGTGTTGCACCTATGTATTTTATATTGTAATATTCACAAAGAGATTGTACAAATATTTCGCTATTTCTAAAACCAAGTCTGTTGTAAACAGACCATACCAATTGATATTTTTCATGATTTTTCATAAAATAAGATACATCGCTAGCGGTATCAATATTGTATTTGGTCTTTTGTAAAATTTCTACAATTTTCCAATGGTAGGTTTCAGCATAAAATTTTTCCTCGGGTGTTTTGGGTTCATTCAGTACAGTTCCATTTGTAGGTGCAAATTGAGCTAAAAATAAGATATTTGGCATAATTTTCTCCTTTCTTGGCATTTTAAACATATCCAATATAGCAATGGGTATTATTTTCTAGTCGTAATATCCCGTTTTGGCAATGTGTATCAAAAAAATTTGATAGGCTATCTATATACTTAGTATAGTTTTCTTCTGTTCTGTCTGGACAGTATGAAGCGGACTGGTGTAATCCTAAAAAGCTTTCTTTATTAAATATAATGGGATTGTGAAATGACTTTGTTTCGTAATCTCCAATGAAAAAATCGCTATAGTCACCGCTATTTTTTTCTCCTCTCATTCCACATGATGATCCGGAAAAATCCGGACAGAATTCTCTGCTTATAGAATCAATAGCCTGTACAATTTTATTATCTTCCTGACGACAATTCCAAATTAAAATCACACGTCCCTTATCTTTAAGTATTCTTTGACATTCAATTTTAAATAATTTTCTGTTAAACCAGTGAAAAGACTGTGCTGCAGTAATACAATCTACACAATGATCAGGTAATGTAGTGTTTTCAGCCGTTGCACGAATGGAAATAAAATTATTTTTAAATGATAGGTTTGATTCTGCAATTTTTCGCATATCATCATTAGGCTCAACTGCATATACACAACTACATATATTTAATAGTTTTTTTGAAAGAATACCAGTTCCAGACCCAATATCCGCAATCGTAGTATGAGAATTTATGCCTATATCAGCGTATAAATATGTAAATAGCGATGATGGATAAGAAGGACGATATTTATCATATATATCTGCAATTCCGTCAAATATGTTTTCATTCATATTATGCTCCTTTGTTATCCTTAAAAAAGGGTTATTCGTTATTGTCTTCCTAATCAATAGATAATTTCTTATTATCCATATCGCTCTAGCCGCCAAATCCAACAGATAACTTTGAATTATACATCCCCAAAAAACGACAGATAATAAATTGTTATCCATCATCTTCAACCGAGGATAATCTTTTATTATCCTCAATTTATTATACCAAACCATCCACCTTTTTCCACTACTCTTCTACATTTTTCATTGTCGTATTCTGTCGAACTATGTCTAATTGTGTTGAACTCCTATCCTCTCTATTTCCATACCTAAAATATTATCCCTAACTTCTTGTTCTAAAGAGTAGTTTGATTCTATGCAATAATTGGCCAAACGTAACAAACTATAGAACATCAGCTATCTTCTTTAACAAATCTGTCTCAATGGAGAGATTTTTAGTCTACACTCCGCTTCGCTCCTCGCGTACGCGAAAGTAAAACGTATTGCTTATCATCTACATAACGGATATAATATCATTATAAGAAAATAGTACGGACTGTCCTAAAGGCAGATTGATAGCAGTTTTTGAAACAGTGGGGGAATATTAATTTATGGAAAAATGGGACTTATATACGAAATACAGGGAAAAGACTGGGAAAGAACACATCCGGGGGCAGATGATTCCGGAAGGATTCTATCATCTGGTGGTACATGTATGGATACGCAACCACAGAGGGGAATACCTTATCTCCCAGCGCTCTGCCAGCCGGCCGACATTCCCGCTTATGTGGGAATGTGTCGGGGGCTCTGTTTTAAAAGGGGAAAGCAGTATAGACGGAGCGCTTAGAGAAGTAAAAGAAGAAGTGGGGCTGGATTTAGAACAGAAAGACGGTAAACTTCTTTTTTCTAAAATACGCAGCAGCGATGTCCGATACGAGTGTAAGGTATTCAATGATATCATGGATGTATGGCTTTTTGAATATGATGGAGCATTGCAGCTGGAATCTGCCACAACTGATGAAGTTGCCGCCTGCAGATGGATGACTGTTTCCGAAATCAGGAAACTATATGAGGACAAAAAGCTGGTACAGACATTGGATTATTTTTTCTGTGCCATGGAAGCTGGTGAACCAGATTACGGACATATTATCGGCAAAGTTGTAAGAGGAACTGTTGATAGGCCATTAGGTTCCTCCCATCCCAACCATCCGGAGATGGTTTATCTGGTCAATTATGGATATGTAGATGATGTGTTTGCTGATGATGGAACGGAACAGGATGTTTACTTATTTGGAACAGATAAACCTCTAAAGAAGTTTGAGGGAAAAGTCATAGCAGTATGGCACCGTTTTGATGATGTAGAGGACAAATGGATTGTGTCTTTGGACGGAGAAAATGTTACAGCGGAAAAGATTTTAGGAGACATTTCATTTCAAGAACAGTATTTCTATGGCAAATTATATATGTAATCCCAACAAAAAGTCAAACACCCCGCTGCAGAGCAACGGGGCATGACTTAGAATGGGTACAATGCCTTAATAAAATAATGGCTTGTGCGAGGGAGATTATAGGGCAGGAAATCATTTACACATAAGCAACGAGAAACGGCAGGGTGCAAACCTTGTCGTTTTTATGTGGATATAAATTTTTATAGGCTTGCTTTAGTTCGCTTAAGCGACTATAATAAAGAGTACTTTTAGTTGATTTTGGGAGGTATCTTATGTTCGATTACATGACAGTGCAGGAAACCGCAAAATTATGGGGGATATCCGAACGGCAAGTCCAGAAATTATGCAAGGCAAACCGTATTGAGGGCGTTATCCACCTAACCCGTGTATGGCTTATCCCACGGGACACAGAAAAGCCAGCAGATATGCATCGGAAAATTACAAGGAGATGGGAAAATGATAGAAATCTATTATATTGAAGATGATAAAAATATTGCAACGGCTGTAAAAGAATATCTGAGCCAAAAAGGGTATGGCGTTTCTATATTTGGAACATTGGAAAGTGGAAAGAAGGCATTGGAACACCATATTCCGAGCATTGCGCTGATTGACTGGAATATGCCAGACGGCGAGGGAAACAGCTTTTGCAGATGGATACGCTCAAGATGGAAAGAACTGCCAGTCATTTTTCTGACTGTCCGAAATGATACTTGTGATATTATTTCTGGTTTTGAATATGGGGCAGATGATTATGTGACAAAACCTTTTGAACTGGAAATTCTGTATTCCCGCATCCATGCACTGCTGCGCAGGGCAGGAAATGTGCAGAGCCAATATCTTTCCTGCGGTTCTATTTCGATTGACAAAAACAAAACAGCAGTATTTTGTAGCGAAGAAGAAATTACTGTCAGCCAAGCAGAGTACCAGCTTTTGCAGCTTTTAATGGAAAATAAGGGGAAAACCGTCACAAGAGAACGGCTGCTGACTCAAATCTGGGACAATAACGGAAATTATGTCAACGACAATACGTTGACCGTGACAATGAAACGGCTTAGAGAAAAACTCCATCATCCATCCTGTTTAAAAACAATACGGAGCTTTGGCTATCGTATGGAGGATGAGATATGAGCAAAAAATCAAATATAAAAATAACGGTTCTGTTTGTGTTGTCAGTCAGTCTGATTGTAACGGCAATGACTACATACTTTCTTACTCTTTACTATCGCCATGTGTGTTTTCACATATTGGAAGGATTTTGTGACAGCATTATTGAAAATAATCCAGATTTCCGGCAGACTGTTTTGGAATTGTTGAAAACACATGATTTCCATATGACAGGTGAAAATATTTTATCAAATTTTGGTTATTATCCATCAAATTTAGGGATTACGGACAAAACAGCCCTTTGGATTGCTGTTTTCGTTTTTTTAGCAGGCGGTATACTGTTCTTTTTCTCTTTCTGGTATTGGCATAGGAAATCGGACGCCCGTATCCAAGCATTGACGGGATATTTGGAAAAAATAAATACAGGCGTTCAAGGATTGGTTTTGGAATCTTCAGATGATGAATTTTCAAAACTGCAAGATGAAATATATAAAACGGTAACGGAACTTTACCAGACAAGGGAAGAAGCCTTAACAGCACGAAACAATTTTGCAGAAAATCTTTCTAATATTGCCCATCAGCTTAAAACGCCGATTACGTCTATTTCCTTAACTGTCCAGATGGCGAAAGAACATTTGGGAAATATTCGTACCGCCGAAATACCACAAGGGCATACCTCTATGGCGTGTAAAATACACGCCAATATCAAGGATATAGAACGGCAGATAAACAGGCTCATGCACTTAGAAGAAGCGTTATTGCTGTTGTCCCGCATTGATGCGGGAACGCTTGCACTTGACAGGAAACCAACAGATGTTTTTACAATCCTTTCTCTGGCATCGGACAATTTATATGAACTGTTCATGCAAAAGGGCGTTCTGATTGAAGTTCCAGAAATGGGCGAGATGAATATCAATGTGGATTTAAACTGGACGATGGAAGCGGTCATGAATTTAATGAAAAACTGTATGGAAGCAGCAGGGACAGGCACTGCTGTCCATTGTTCCTATGAAAAAAATCCGCTTTATGTGCAGATACGGATATGGGACGAGGGGGAGGGATTTACAAAAGAGGATTTACCCCACCTGTTTGAGCGGTTCTATCGTGGTGAAAACGCAAAAAATACCGGAATCGGGATAGGACTTTCCTTTTCAAAAGCAATCATAGAAATGCAGAACGGAATTATCCGTGCATTCAACCTTCCGAATGGCGGGGCTTGTTTTGAGGTTCGTTTTTATATTCGTGAAAGTAATGAGAAGCACATAAAATATGGTATGTTTGGAGCGTAGTCACTGAGATGTCACTTTCATTTGTTATAATAAAAATACTTTGAGAAATCTCAAATAATAGAAAGATTTATATCAAGGTATAGAAAATACCGCAAGGGTATACCTCTATGGCGTGAAGGACACGCCAGCAATGAGGAAATAACAAACAGGAGGACTTGACAACATGGAAATACTAAAATGTAGTGGTATCGAAAAAGTATTTGGGAAAGGCGATAATCAAGTTACTGCTTTAAATGGAATCAGCCTGTCTATTGAAAAAGGTGATTTTGTCGCAATTATCGGGGCATCTGGCTCTGGAAAATCAACGCTCCTGCATATTTTGGGCAGCGTGGACAAGCCGACAAAAGGTGCTGTAACAATAGACGGTGTTGACCTTAGTGGACTAAATGCTACGGATGCCGCAATTTTCAGAAGGAGAAAGGTTGGATTGGTTTACCAGTTTTACAATCTGATTCCCACTCTTACAGCAGAAAAAAATATCCTTATGCCTATGCTGCTTGACAAAAGAAAACCAGATTTGGATTACTTTAAAATGATTGTAAAGACATTGGGGATAGAGGACAAACTGGAAAGCCTGCCAAGCCAGCTATCTGGAGGACAACAGCAACGGGTCGCAATCGCAAGGTCTTTGATTTACCGCCCTGCCATCCTTTTTGCCGATGAACCGACGGGAAACCTCGACCAAAAAAATTCAAAGGAAATTATTGACCTCTTAAAGCTGTCAAACCGAAATTTAAAACAGACAATACTCCTTATTACCCATGATGAAAAAGTTGCATTGGAAGCTGACCGAATTGTGACCATCGAAGACGGACAAATTGTCAGTGACCAGAAACGGAGGTGAGCGGCACATGTGGAAAGACTACTCCAAAAGCTATATTAAAAATAACCGTGCATCCAGTATATCAATTATGGCGGCGGCTTTCGTTGCTACCATGTTTTTGTCGCTGTTATGCAGCATAGCTTACAATTTTTGGGCGTATGATGTGGAACAAACCATATTGGAGGAGGGTGACTGGCAGGGGCGCATTGTTTGTGAATCATTAAGTTCTGATGATTTATCTATGATATGTCAATTTGCGAATGTAGAAAAAGCTGTCGTCAACGAAGAATTATCCCAAAAAGAAAAAGTAGTGGCAGATGTTTATTTTAAGAATGCCAGAACGATTTATTCTGATATGCCACTAATTGCAGCACAGCTTGGGCTAAATAAAGATTCCATCCAATATAACTCATTGCTCCTATCCCGCTATTTTATACATGATCCAGAGGATGCAACGCCGCCAATGCTTTTGACACTGTATGCGGTGATACTGATTATTGTGGCAGTGTCGTTAATCTTAATTATCCGAGGCTCTTTTGAATTATCCATGAATGCCAGAATCCATCAATTTGGTATATTTTCGAGTATTGGGGCTACACCAAGGCAGATTAGAACCTGTCTGTTGCAGGAAGCGATGGCTTTAAGCATACTGCCAATGCTAATTGGAAGTATGTCGGGGATTTTAATAAGCTATGGGGTTATAAAAGCGGTCAATTTTTTTGCTTCGGATGTATCTGGACGCCACGAAGCTGTTTTTCAGTATCATCCGTCCATATTTGCGGCTACGGTTTTCATTTCGTTCTTAACCGTAATTTTTTCTGCGTGGATTCCTGCGAGAAAACTGAGCAGGATGACGCCGCTTGAAGCAATCAGAAATACAAGCGGTTTCTTGTTAAAGAAAAAGAAACACTCTCGGTTTTTATCTTGCATTTTTGGCATGAAAGGGGAACTTGCAGGGAACGCATTAAAAGCCCAAAAGAAACACTTACGGATATCCACATTATCATTATTGCTGTCTTTTCTGGGCTTTTCTATCATGCTCTGCTTTACTACCCTTGCAGATATCAGTACCAGATATACTTATTTTGAACGGTATCAGGATGTATGGGATATTATGATAACCTTAAAGGACACGGAATTAACAGATTTTAGCTTAACAGATGAATTGCAGAATATTTCGGGGATAAAAGATGCCACGGTATATCAAAAGGCGGAAGCAATGACATTTCTGCCAGAGGGATTACAGAGCGATGAACTGTCATCACTTGGCGGACTTGAATCAGTTTCGGGAACGCCAAATAAAAATGGGCAGTTTCAAGTATCTGCACCGATTGTTGTTTTGGATGACAGGGGCTTTTTAAACTTCTGTTCACAGATTGGGATTACGCCAAGCCTTGATGGCGCAATCGTTTTAAATCAGATTTGGGATAGTATAGACAGCAATTTCCGCTACAAAGAATATGTTCCATTTGTAAGGGAGGATAACCAGAAAACAATACTTTATAAAAATGATAAAACCGTAGAAATTCCTGTTTTATCCTATACACAGAAATCCCCCACACTGAGGGAAGAATATGATAATTATGCCCTTGTACATTTTATCCCGCTTTCTATGTGGAATAAAACTTTGGGAGAGGTATGTGAAGCGGAATCCGACAGCTATATCCGTATTTTTTCAAACGGAACTGCAAATCTTACAGATTTAAACACTTTGGAACAGGAAATCGTGCGGCTTGTATCGGAACAGTATGAAATTGAAAGTGAAAACCGAGTACAGAAAAGATTGTCAAATGACAGTTTAATTCAAGGCATGGTAATGATTTTGGGAGCTTTTTGTGTATTGCTTGCCATAATTGGAATTGCGAATATTTTTTCAAATACGTTAGGGTTTCTCCGTCAAAGGAAACGGGAATTCACCCAATATATGTCCATTGGTTTGACACCGCAGGAAATGAGAAAAATATTCTGTATTGAAGCGTTTGTGATTGCAGGAAAACCGCTTTTGATTACATTGCCGCTTAGCGTACTGTTTGTGCAGTTTGCCGTAACAGCAAGCTATTTAGACCCAATGGTATTCTGGTCGGAAGCCCCGATTCTGCCTATTTTGATATTTGCGACTGCAATAGTATTGTTTGTTGCACTTGCTTATTATATTGGCGGAAAGCGTCTTTTGCAGTGTGACTTGAATGAAACATTGCGGAATGATGCGTTGATTTAGCAGATAAAGTTCCAGAAAGGGTTGATTATGAAACAGACGGTGAATTTAAACATTTTTAAAAATTCCAGATTGGAGGAAAAAAGAATAGCATACAACATCGGACAGGAGAACAGGAAATGGCTTATCTGGAAAGAGGCCAAGGAAAAAATATTATGGGAGCACGGAGTTGATGAAACCACCATCGAACAAATTCGCACAGCAGGTGGTTTATTGTTTCCTGCGGCTCATTTCTCTGTTAAGAAACTCGCTTCGCAGTCATAGACTAAAGCCATATAATAAAAAAGGTAGCGGATTGTCTGTTAAGATAATCGCTACCTAAAGGTAAACAATATTCAGTTTTCATATCATTTTTCTGTTCTAATTTTCCCTGACAAATGGAAATTTTCACCTACTTTATTTCAATATTATATTTATCAGGCTTATCCTTGTCTTTAATGAGCTTTTCTTCTGTTGTTATAGTTAATGTCACTTTTTTTGATTGAACTGTAGTTATTTGCAGTAGATACTCGCTGTCTGCTTTTAAATCGGTTAATTCAGTTTTGAAATTTGTATTCTCATTGTAACTTTGATTCCAAATCGTTTCATTTGAAAAAGTATCTAAAACTTGAATAGTAACATTATTCTTTGCAATCATCATCTGCCTTGCCCGTTCCCTCTGCTCTGTGCTGACTGCCCTCGGCTTACGGTAGCTGACGTGTGATTTCGGAAATATATCTATTATGTTCATTCAGTATTAACACATTTAGTTTCTCAAGTAATAAGTATAAGACTATTCCATGCTTTCCGTCAAATACCGCACGGAGCAGCAGCAGGCACCTGCCACAATCCCTATTCCTTTATAAATGTCCTGTCTGCCACAGGAATCCCGGTTTCGTCAGACACGTACCGCTCCACCCTCATATGCAGGCCATATTTCTCCCGAAGTTCAGTAATCTTTGCCATCATGGAAGAGGCATGGTGGACATCTATGGAATGCTAATCCTTCCAACTGTCGATTAAAAGCACAGTTTCTTTATCATCCATCGGAAAAAAATATTCGTATCCCATGTTGCCATCTTCTGCACGGATGTCACTGACAATACCGTTTGAAACCATCTCCTCTGTAAATTTCCTTGCATTTCCATCCTTACCGCTATAATAAATATTTATTGTAATAGCCACGTTATTTACCTCCTATTATCCTGTATCATAATATTTCATACAAATCCAGCCCATTGCCATCTTTTCATCCCGTCTGATTTCTAATCATATTTTGCTTTTACAGACAAGATATAATACCCATTCATAGCCTGCGCCGTTCCTCAAAACGTTTAGGATATGCTTCCCTCAAATCTTTCTGCTACTTGTTTCAGCCACTCCCTGACGGGGAGATGCTGGGGACACATTTTTTCACACTGTCCACAACCAACACAAGCACTTGCTCTTCCGAACTGCTCCGCGAAATAGTTCTGTCATAACCTGCTGTTCCTGCTCTGACAAGGAAGCAAAGGTTTCTAACTCTGCTCGCTCAATTTTTAGGACATATTACCATAAACTGTTGTAGAGTGCAAGGCAGAGCGAATATCCGCCACGGAAATTAAACTCCCTGCTTGACTCTCCCCTCAACTGTAATGTTATAATAAATGTGTAAGAAATGAAGATTTTCTTTAACATGCCAACAATACAGAGGAGGTTTTTAATTTGTACAGAATTGGTGAATTTTCCAAAATAAGTAATCTATCTATGAAAACACTTCGTTATTATGATAAAATCGGGCTTTTGAAACCCGCAGAGACAGACCCTTTTACAGGCTACCGCCTCTATTCCTCAGCCCAGATGGGAGATGCCATAAAAATCCAAGCTTTGAAGGAATTTGGCTTTTCTCTTGATGAAATCAAGTGTTTTTACCAAGACACCGATTCTCTATTAGAGCAGAAGGAACAAATGCTTAAAAATCAGCTTCAGGAACTGAAGGCATCTCTGCACAAATTGGAATCCTTTCGCAAGATTTGGAACGAGGAGGGTATTGCGATGAATCCGGTAGTAATGACAAAAAGTGAGAATTGCTGTGAAGAACGGGAATTTATGGCCAGCATGGTGTGCCGCACAACAGAACGTGAACAGGCAAGAAGGCTGCTGTTGCGCTATCTGGCGGAAAACAATTATCAGATTATTGGGAATCTTACAGAAAATCTCCTGTCGGAGGAAGAAAGCAGGCTTAAGCTTCCTGTCAGGGAATTATTTGATGAACTTCCTGAGCCTGCCAATGATGATATTTGTGTCCCCTTTGTTAACGACAACAGGGTAATCGGTAAATGGAAACTGGTTGATACCTGCTATCATAAAGAGGACTTTGACCCTGCACATATTATTGCTGACAAAACAGACGAAGATTTTCATTTTCTCTATTTTCTTCCAGAAGGCGAGCGCTACTGGTGCTTCGGCTGGACAAAAGGCTATGTGCTTTCAAAATTTGGGGTTCCAACCATGACAGGCTTAAATCCTTATGAAATTACCGAGTTGCTGGGAGAAACCTACATGTTTCTTTGGTTTAAGGATAAGGACTACTTTTTTCGCGGCGCAAAACCAACACTTATGGTATTCCGGCAGGTAGACAGACACGCTTACACCAAAGAGGAAATCAGGATTCGGGATAATCTTGTGGAAGGCTTCCTTCCTGATAATGAAATTCTTGGCAAATGGAAAGTATGCGACTTTGTTAAAACTGTGGAAAGCTTTCAACCGGATAAGTATAATGCTGGGTTTCCTAAAGAGTATCTGTTTTTTAAGGAAGCTTTTTTCGCAGATGGCGGCATATGCGAGGTCAATTATGGCGGAAAAATCCTAAAAACACCAGAAGTCAATTGGACAAAGGGATTTCTTCAGGAAACAGGAAACGGCCTCAGCCAGCACTATAAACGCAGAATAATAGCGCAAACGGAATATTTATTCATCGAGTTTAAGTCTGGCGATTATTTTTTTAACCATAAAAAACCTTGGTGGTATGTGTTTACCAGAATGGCTGATAAATAACCCTAATCCTGTTATTTCATATGATTTCAAGCTTTTTTAAGTCTGACACCATAAATTCATATGAATCGCTTACTGCTTCAAAATGCATTACCTTTCTTTTATTATGCATAGTTTCACCAATATATTTTATAATGTCTGATGGTACTTTTGTTTCCACCAGACATCCCTCCGCCGGAAGATAAATGGATGCTGTTGTGTTAGCCGGAATTGTAGCTTTATATGATACCAGACGTCCGCCCTCTGCCGTCCAGCATGATTTAATCTGCCCATAACATGATTCATACACCGCATTTACTTTGCTAATGCGTTCCTCCTCATTATATTGTGTACCAGTATCAGGAACCGGCTGCAAAACAATATGCTTAAATCCTTCCCTGCCTGCACTGATACCCACCATATAACAATACATCCATTCCGCTATAGAGCCATACGAAAAATGATTAAAAGAATTCATCTCACTATCACCAAATCCATTTTTAATGCTGTAAGAATCCCATCGCTCCCAAATTGTAGTAGCCCCATTTTTTACCTCATACAGCCATGAAGGGCACTCTGTATTTAAAAGCAGGTCATATGCAACACTGCTGTACCCTGCCTCCGTAAGCACTGGTGCAATCACATTCACCCCTAAAAACCCTACCGAAAGGCTGTTTATACTGTACCCTGCCCTCACGCCCGAACTTTCCGGATTCTCATTTTTAATATTTTCCACCAGAAGTTTCACTGCCTCTTCGTAAATATCATCATTTTTATAATATCCCAGTTTTAACAGCCAAAGAAGCACTGTTTGGGAATTGTCCTCATATATGCCACCTTTATCCTGCATTACCGGCGAACCCATACCTAATTTTATAGTAAGCTGCTTTGTCTCTTTGTTTTTATTATAAGTGACATGTGTTCTATAAAACATTTCCTTCAGTCCATTAAAATAGTTACCATAAAACTCCGATTTATCATAATCACATATGATATCCGCCATATCCCTCATAAGCATTACAACATATCCATAACAATAATCCGCCATAACCTCATACCCTGTGCCCTGAAATGCAATCCAATCCCCATAGCCTGTAGTATCTTGGTCAGGTGCAAGATATCTGCTACGTTCATGATTCCTTAAATAATCCATATAACGATTCATAGCCGGCCAATTGTTATAAATTATTCCAGTATCCCCAGTATGGATATACATATCCCAAACATTTATAATCTCAACATCGCTCCATCCTGCTGCCCAATTTCCAAAATAGTCCCTTTCGAACCGCTGGCATTATGGATCCCGCTAATATAATTTTCTGTAACCTCTGAGCCATCATTTAATACCTCATCAAACCTAATGGTAACCCTTTCGCCTGCTTCTCCTTTCATTTTTATATATGGAATTGCCGTAATATTCTGCCCCATATCAAATACTGCCGTCTGACCTTTTTTTATAATAATGCCATTATCAATTCCATCATAAATTGCGTCAGGCACTATCTCGCCGCCCACATATTTTGAATCTTTACTGCATTTTGTATATACAACAGCCTCCCTTCATATATTGTGTGCAACCTTCTACTATTCTCCCAATGGAAGCATTATCCAAAATAACACGTCCTATATATGGCATCGAAGAAAGGTATATTTCTTTTGAACCGTTGATACCGTCTTTTGTTATCCAAAGCTTACTGTCATAAACATATCCTGTATTTTTATAATCACCTAAAGCCCGTTCCGCCTGTGCGTCAAAATCCTCACCATAATATATACCACTTGCTGTTATCCCACCATTCAGTGATGCCGCCCACTTTTCTGTATCTGTTGCAATATGTTTCGTTGTGCCATCTTTTTACTTTATAATAAGAAGCGCCTTAACGCCTTCGCGATTTGATGTAGAACCCATCCTGTCATTTCCATTATGATCCATCCAGCCTGTCCCGGTAACCACGGAAACAGCCACCCTATTTTCTGAAATCATTTCTGTCACATCATATATCTGGTATGCAATGGATCTCTCACCGTCACAATATCCCGGCACCATATCCAGTTTCTTTCCGCCATATGGTATTCCAACAGATTTTCCGGAATTAACCTTCCCGCTGCACCATACTATATCACCATCAGAATTTTTTAAAATAATCATATAAGCTGCTTGTAACTTTCCTGCAATAGAGGACTGCATCTTCCATGAAAATGCAATCCCAGATGTTTCAACACCTATTGGGTTCGACAAATAATTAACTCAACTTTCCCAGCAGATATTTCTAAATAACTCCTGTATAAATGCGGCTTGAGAGTTCATCCAATCGGTCA
>RAYF01000087.1 GCA_003611745.1 bacterium D16-36
AAATTAAAGAGAATGTTTTGGATAATTCTAATGCTAAATGATTAACGATGGAGCGCCGTATGAGGGGAAACTCTCATATACGGTGTGAAGCGGGGGAAAAGAGCCTGTCCTACGGGCAGTGATTCTTACCTATCGCTATCGAATACGGAATTAAGGAAAGCGGAGCTGTTTGGCAAAGTAAGAAGCGGGCAGGTTCGTTTTTTATTGGGTTCAACGCAGAAAATGGGTGCAGGGACTAACGTGCAGGATCGGTTGATTGCCTTGCACCATCTTGATGTGCCGTGGCGTCCTTCTGATGTAGGACGGGTTTTGCGGACATTCAAAATAAAAAAATGTGGAGGTAACTGACAATGGCAAAATCATTATTTGAGGAACTGGGCGGCAGATACGAGCGGCAAAGCGATTATTTAATACCGTGTTTAACTGTACCCGCCGAAGAAGAACAGCCGATAGGCACATGGGGACAGCGGCACTTGGACTATCTGAAACAGTACCGTAAGGTTACATACACCAATCTTCTCACAAGCGGCAGGCTCAACACCTACCTTGCCGACATCGACAGGCAGGCACAGGAACGCTTTGAAAGGCTCATAGGGGGCATGAAACAGGCACAGGGCATAACGGAACGGCTAAAGGAAGAAAACGCCTTAGAATGGACAGGACGGCTCAATAACATAAGAGCGTGTGCGAGGGAGATTGTGAACGAGGAATTTATTTATATTTAGACGTTGATGGCGGTAGAGAGAAATCTTTGCCGCTTTTTATTGACTTCCAGACACATGTGTCGTATAATGATTTCGGACACATGTGTCGGAAAGTAGGGTTGCTTATGAATAAAAGAGGACAGGAAACAAGGAAACATATAAAGAAATGTGCATGTTCTTTGTTTGCAGAAAAAGGCTTTAAGCAAGTTACAATGAAGGATATCTGCGATGCGGCGAAATTAAGCAGAGGCGGACTATATTGCCATTACGAAAGCACACGTCAAATCTTTCAAGAGATTATTGATGATATGACAAGTGAGCAAGATAATGAGATTGATTTAAGGATTGAACAAAATTGTTCGGCAGTGACTATTTTGGATGAAATTTTAAACAAGTATGAGAATGAAATGCTTGACAGCCAAGCTTCATTAAGCATAGCAATATATGAGTATTTTAGCATTCGTGATATTGCAAATCAGAGCAATACGCTATATGAACAATATTTAATTTCAGCAAATACATGGAAGAAGTTAATACAATACGGGATGGACAGGCATGAATTTAATGAAGTGGATATTTCTGCGGTATTTGATTTAATTGTGTTCTCGTATCAAGGGGTAAGGATGTACAGTAAACTTATGCCTATGGATAAAGAAACACCTTCCAGAATAATAAAAGAAATAAGAAAAATATTAGTGAAAAGCGGCAGTAATAGCGATATTGCTTAAATATTTAACATGAATAAAAACGCATTATTATTCCTTGCGATTCATGCGAAAGGTGGTGTGAAAGATTTGAAATTGAAAATTATTGGTAGTGGCGGCATGTCAATTATTCCGAGTTCATTTTGTAAGTGTAAAATTTGTGAAGAAGCCAGACGAAAAGGCGACAGGTATGAACGGTTAGGACCAAGCCTGTATATTGACGATATAAAAATGTTGATAGATACACCCGAAGATATTGCGGTAGCCTGCAACAGACAAAGAATATCGGAAGTGAAGCACCTTTCCATTTCCCATAGTGACCCAGACCATGTCAGGGGTATTCGGATTGTTGAAAAGATAGGCTGCGACTTTATTAAAGGAACGAGTATGCCTATTGGCTTTTATGCTCTTCCAGAGGTCATTAGAGATATAAACCAAATGAACCGTGACTGCTTTAAATATTATGGTGACGTTCTTCATTGTATTTCTGTTAATGAAACACCGCATATAAAAATAGATAATATTGACATAGACTTAATCAACAATAACCCAAGCCGAAATATCACTTTTTATGTTCTGAAAGAGCATGAAAAAAAGGTTATCTATGCTTGTTGTAATCCGAAACCTTTTGCTCATAATGACTTATATTTTGATGCAGATATTTTGATTATAAGCATGGTTTCTGATGATGGAATATTAAATGATGGAACGAAGCTTATGGATACGCCTTTGAAAGATGAAATATTCACTTTGGATGAGGTTATAGAACTGAAAAACCATTATAGAATCAAGAAGATTATAGTTACACATATTGATGAAATATGGGGAAAATCATATGGCTATTACAAGGAACTTGAAAAAGAACTTGATAATATCTTATTCGCTTATGATGGCATGGAAATCACGGTTTGAAAAATTAAAATTTATAAAGTGGAGGAATGAATGATGGCATATGAAGAAATACGGCTTGTAAAGCCGAGTTTAGGATTGAAAGATAAAGCGCTTGAATATCGGCAGGAGCATTTTGATTTTGGAGAACAGATAATCAATGGGAGTGAATTATTTGATAAGATTCCTTCTTATGAGGAATGGTTTAAGAAAGTCATTGCCAATGCAAGTACGGAGACTGTTGACCCTAATTGGGTTTTAACAGATACATTTTTTGCAGTTAGGGTGTCAGATAATAAAATTGTTGGCATTGTTGATTTGAGGTATCAATTAAATGATTTCCTAAAAGATTTTGGTAATTGTGGATATAGCGTAAGACCGTCAGAAAGAAGAAAAGGGTATGCTACTGAAATGTTAAGACAAATATGTTTGGTTGCGAAAAAATACGGTCTGAAACAGTTGCAGTTATCAGTGGAAAAGGACAATGCTGCTTCAATAAAAACAATCGAGAAAAATGGTGGAAATTATTGTAGGAGCTTTACTTTTGATAACGAGGAAGCATATGTATATTTGATAAATCTTTGAGGAGGATATATGTCGTGTTACATAAAATAGAATGGGTATATTGTCCTATATGCGGAAACAAAACCCGTAACAAAATCAGAGAGGACACTATTTTAAAAAACTATCCTCTCTATTGTCCGAAGTGCAGACAGGAAACATTGATTGAAGTAACAAATTTGAGGATGACAGTCATCGCAGAGCCAGACGCAAAGACGCAGAGCCGATGAACTTGTGAAATAAAATCACAGTTCGTTGGCTCTATTTTATTTCATAAAGTTTTAAGGCAAGCGTCCACCATATAAAAAAACGGCGTTATGGTGGGCGGTATTGCTATGCCCGAAAAGACTTAACAGACACTCTCCAGACCTGTTTTAAAGTTTGGAGGGATTTTTTTATGTTCTTTTTTCGGGCAGTAACCTATCTGCTCATGCAACGCAGATTTTATCCATACATAGCATATCGGGGAATGGCAGGAAGCCAGTTAAAAAAATCCCTGCCCATGCAACGCTACTTCTCACCATGAAACCAGAAGTAGAATCTCCGTTTAACAGAATATGTATCTCCTATAACCGTAGAGGTCACAGTGCCTTTGCGGTTTTTCTTTTGTCGTTTTTTATCGGAATGTGCCGCAGGGCTGTATTTGATATTCGTTGCCGCTCCCCGCCCTCTCCATCTGGATTTCAGTATTTCAAAAATTCAGATGGGAGGTACTTACGGTGAAGTATGCACCAAAGGCAATGGAGAAAGAACAAAAGAAGCTGAACAAACGCCTTACGGAGCTTGACAGGCTGTTTTCTTCTCTCTATGAGGATAAGGTCATGGAGCGTATCGCCGAGCGGAATTTCGAGATGATGTCGGGGAAATACCAGAAAGAACAGCTTGAAATCGAAGCACGGTTAAGGGAAGTAACGGAAACGCTCAACGAAAGCTATGAGAAATCGCAGGGAATCCGTGACTTCCTCTCACTTATCCGCAACTATCAAGGATTAAAGGAACTGGACGCAACAGTGGTAAATGCACTGATAGACAAGATACTTGTTTCGGAGCGTGAGAAGTCAGCAGACGGAACAGTTAGGCAGGAAATCAAGATTTACTATAAATTCATCGGCTTTGTCGGTGAATTACATATCACACCCACGAAGCGGTGGACGGCGTTACCCGCTAAACACTGTACGGTGTGCGGTGTTGAATACGTCCCCGGCTCTGGAATATCAAAGTATTGTCCAGTTTGTGCCAAGAGGATACAGAGGGAGAAGTCGAACGAGAGCAAACGCAGGAGCAGGGAACAGAAACGGATGGCATGTATTGAACTGTCCGCAAAAAATGACCGACTGACATTGAACAGCAGGAAGGGCATATTTTAAGGCAGGGCAGGCAGAAAATATTTCTGAAAAACCAGAAACAGACGAAAAAGTTACCAATACACCGATAACATATCCTGTAGAAAATGTGGGACATGATTATACAGTTGGCAATGGAGGGCTGGGAGTTGTAGTGGCGATGGCTGACAAACCTGTGCAGAGGGCATCATTAAAAGAGAAACTGGAAGCGTTCAAAGTGAAAGCAGCGGGAACGGAAAAGCAGGAGAAACATAAAGAAAGGGGAAAGGAGGCAACAATATAGGCAACAAAATTTCATAAAATTTTTGTTGCAAAAGCGGTGATAAAACCGTACAATATAAACAGGAAAGTATGTATGCTGTAAAACAAGCCATACTAACAAAGGAGGTGTTTTTTATGGCAACTTCAAGCATCACGAAAAATTTTGTCATTTCCGGTAAGGAACAGGTGGAGATGTTTGTCAATGCGATTGAAGAATCTGCCAAAAACCGTCCTGTTCATATACCTGTAGCTGCAAGAGAGATAAAGGGAGAATCAGAATTGAGGGAAATGATGCGGTTAAGGAAAATGAAGATAAAGGAGAAAGAAAATGCCGGAAAATGATAAGTTTTTTTCGGTCAATATCCGTGAGTATTTAGCATTAGGAAGTGATGAGGAAGCCGGAGAGCCAGCACTTGTGGAGCTGCTTTCCGGATTTTCATGCCCGAAGAATTTGGATGTTGAACGTTTTTTGAAAAAAAGCGCCATAGAGTTCACGAAGAAAAACCAGTCTGTTACATATCTTGTTGTTTCGGCAGAGGATGTCCGGCTACTTGGATACTTTACCCTTGCGTTGAAGCCTTTGACAGTAAGAGGAGAAATGGTAAGCAATACTACAAAGAAAAAGCTGTTGCGTGTCAGTGAGCTGGATGAAAAATCGGATACCTATACTATGTCGGCGTATTTAGTTGCACAGCTTGGGAAAAATTTTTCGGAAAACGGGGAGAATGAAATCACAGGGGAAGAACTACTCAAACTGGCATGGGATAAAATTAAAGAGATGCAGTATCTGGGCGGTGGCATGGTAACATTCTTAGAAGCGGAAAATGAGGAAAAGCTGTTATCTTTCTATCGGCACAACCGTTTTTCACAGTTTGACACCAGACATACCACATCAAACACTGATGGGCCGCATGAGCTTGTACAGTTGTTACGTTTGCTCTAAGTAAAACTAAATAGTAACCCAAAAGTGCATGGAAAGTAAAAATTATTTACAATCCATGCACTTTTTTGTTTTGGGAGATACCGCCCTGAAGTGTCCGGGGCGGTATTTTTGCGTGGAAAAAAGAAGGAGACTTTCACGTACGGTTCTGTGAGAAGTTTGAGGTGAAATTCCTCTTACTTACTCGACTGAGAGGACGGGGGTTAGTCACCCCTTCCTGCTCGATAGTCGTAAAAATTCTGTTCCTGACATCTTGTCGTTCCCATTCACCGCCTTTCAGTCTTGAATTTTTAACTTTCAAAAATTTTAAGACTGGAGGAAATCAGAATGAAAATTAAATATGAGTTTGTAGACGGGACGGTGTCAGTGGCGAAGTGCTGCAGCCAAACGCATTTGATAATTCCTACATAAAACAGATGACGACCTGTCAGAAAATAGGGACAACAAAATTGACTTGGTGCAGCCTGCCATACTGCATGACAGCTACCTGTCGAACTACGTTACAGAAAATGTTATACTTAATATAGATAAAAACGTGAAAGAGGAACCGCAGTGCACTTAATCGGGAAATTAGATAAAGAGATATATAAATGTGTTACGGAAGACATTGTTACGGATGAGGTTATTATAACGGATAACCAGATAGGGCATATCAGGGAGAGGCATCCAAATGATTACGAACGTTTTGCACAGTATTTTAGCGAGATCGTATCTGCCCCTGATTATATTATTGAAACAAATAAGCCGTACACAGCATTAATATTGAAAGAGATACAGGCTGGAAATGAGGTATTTAAAACGGTTGTGCGGCTGGCTACGTCAAGGGATGACTCGTCTTACAAAAATTCCATAATTACTTTTATGAAAATAGCTAAAAAAGAATGGAACAGGCTTTTAAGGAACAAAAAAATCCTTTACAAAAAGGAATAATATAGTTACAATGTAAATATATTAACAAGGGGGTTCTTTGAGGTGGAAGATTTCGTACGGTCCACACGCCGCTGGTATGACAAGGGAAACCTGAGAGATGCAGGAGAAGCGTACGCTTGCCGAAGAACTCCTTTATTAATACCGTTATTTATGGCACCTGATTGATTTCAGGTGTTTTTTAATATAAGGGATTAATATAATTAGTGTCTACTGATTAGGTTTAAAACACTTGATTTTACTGACTTTTACCACGTTTTCTGGTATAATACTTGCAAGGTTTTTAATAAAATCAAATCATTTTTCTTGCAGGTTTTCTGCATATTTTAAATATAAAGGGGCTAAATCAATGTACAAACCCATCAATAAGCTACAGCACTCGTTCCTCGATTTCAACCAGCCTATGGGACTACACATGAACTCGGATAACCGCTGGATTATACTGGCCGACCGAATCCCATGGGATGAATTTGAAGTAAAATATGCCAGGCTGTTCCTGAGTGATACGGGTAATGTTGCCAAGCCGCTTTGTATGGCGTTAGGAGCCCTGATCATCCAGACCAAGTTTCAGTTTTCTGACCGTGAATTCGTGGAACAGATCACAGAGAATCCGTACCTGCAGTACTTTATCGGACTTCCCGGCTATCAGGAAGATGCTCCGTTTGATGCAAGCACACTGGTGCTTTTTCGTAAACGCATTTCTGCTGAAATGCTGATGGAAGTAAATGAGTATCTTCTTGCCCGCAAAGATGATGACAACAATACACCGCCATCTTCTGGAAAATCCAGCGATAATGACGCTTTGAAAGAAGACACAAACAAAGGAGCATTGACATTGGACGCAACCTGTGCACCGGCAAACATTCGTTATCCCTAGGACATTTCACTCCTGAACGAAGCAAGGGAGAAACTGGAAACCATCATTTACCGTTTTTGCAAACCCTATGGTCTGCCATTGCCAAGACGTTATAGAAGACGTGCCAGAAAAGATTATCTGGCATTTGCCAAAAGCAAAAAACATAGTGCAAAGAAAATCAGGAAGGCACTCCGCAAACAGCTTGGTTACGTTGCAAGAGACATCGGATATCTGGAAAAGTTCATGAGTGACGGATATGCGATGATAGATTAGAAATCAGTTTGTACCTGACTATCATCACGCTGTACGAGCAGCAGAAGTACATGTATGATAACAAAGTGCACTCAGTGGAACACCGTATTGTAAGCATCTCGCAGCCATGGCTTCGGCCGATTGTCAGAGGGAAAGTCAAAACACCGGTTGAATTTGGGGCAAAATTTGATCTCAGCCTTGACAGTGAAGGCTACGGGCGTATCGAAAAAATATCTTTCGAGGCATACAACGAGAGCACCTGCCTGATTGAAGCAGTAGAACGCTTCAAAGACCGTACCGGCTATTACCCGGAACGTGTTCTGGCAGATCAGATATACCGGACCAGAGAAAACAGGAGTTATTGCAAAGCGCATGGGATCCGGTTGTCAGGTCCCAAGCTGGGGAGGCCAGGTGCTACAGCAAAAGCAGATAAAAGGCAAGAATATCAGGATAATGCCGATAGAATTGAAGTGGAGCGTAGCTTCAGCCTGAGCAAACGATGCTATGGTATGAGCTGCATAACCACAAAACTAGAAGAAACGCAGTTAACATCAATCGCATTATCCGTATTCGTGACGAATCTGTTCAGGATTCAGAGACGGATACTTCGTGCATTTTTGCATTTGATCCGATTTTGGTGTAACTGGAGCAGATGCAAGAGCTGGACGTTGCAAATATTTGCTTAATCAAAAAGGTAGCGGATTGTCTGTTAAGATAATCGCTACCTAAAGGTAAACCATATTCAATTTTTATATCTTTTTTCTGTTTTGAATTTCCCCGACAAATGGGAAGTGGTAATTTACATTTGTTACTATCGGATTGGCTCCATATTAAACCTTTTCCGAACCTTTCTGCCTAATTGATGAAGTCTTTTTTCTTGCTCGTCTGTTAATTCTGAAACACGATTTCAAAGAATACGGATAAAAGTTTCTGCATTATCTGCATTCAAGGTCTCAGCAATTCTTTCTGCATATTCTTGGAGTTCCTCTGGTTTGCATGTTGTTAATTCGTCAAACATATGACATAACCTCCCTATATATTCCGATTTATCGCTTTGCAAATCAACTCATTCCGATTTAAGCCTTTCCTATATGTTTAATGTTGCTTTCCAACAAGGCAGAAATGTGTGATTTTTATGATTTCTGTATAACTTCTAATGTTTTTTGGATATCCTTATAAACTAATGACTGCATACTATCCTCATAAATAGAAATGTCTGCATTATGCAGGGCAGAAAGAATATCATTCTTCAATTCAGGCTTATGTTTTGCAATAATTGGTAACAATTTGATACATTGCCTTGCTGTAATAGGTTTGACATCTGTTATATGTTTCAAATATTTATCAATAATCTCATCAATTTTATAATCCCTATCCCATTTCGCATTATAGGCAAGTAGTGTAAGTCCTCTTGTGCGAATGTAAGAATTATCACTATCAAGCATATCGCTCAATCTGTCCATATAAGGATAGACGCAATCTGTTTCTTCACTTTCTTTTTGCAATTCCTGTAATGCCTTGTATGCAACATTATTATTCTTATCAAACAGTAATTCAAATGTTTCTGTTATATTGACTGACATAGTATACTCCTTTGCAAATGAGAATTGTACAATTATTTACAGTGCAGTTATCCAAAAGCATACTGCCGAAATTGCAGAAAGTGGTGTCATTACATATTTTTCTTTTTTGCTTTTGGAAATAAAATTCATAACCGTATTGAATGAGAGATATACCGCCATAACAATACAGATTATCTTTGTTGTATTATCCGAAAACCATAAAGGCATAAAACCTCCCATTTGCAAAATGATAACTACAAAAAACATCTGCAAGATAAGCTGTATCATCAAAATAATCCGTAGTTTCTTAGGAAAAACTTTATATTGCCCTCCCATTGTCAACTCTCCTAGTGGCAAGCCACAAATTATGAGAAATGATAATACAATTACTATCGAAAAGATACTCGCTCCTATAATAGCTATCATAACCAACCTCCGCAAGCATTGATTTGTCAAATTGTCAATGACATTATCTTATCACAAACGCATACACGATTCCATTAGATTTTGCTTAATCTCCCTTTGCTTTATTTTTTGCAATCATCATCTGCCTTGCCCGTTCCCTCTGCTCGGTGTTAACCGCTCTCGGTTTTCGGCAGCTGATGTATGACTTCGAAAAGGAATAGGTCTTAGATACTTCGTCCTGTCCTGTCAGCTTGTATATGTCGGGAAAATCGGCAACTAGCGTGTCAAGTTTCCGTATGACTGCCTTATCCCTTGTATAGAGGGTGGCGGTCAGTTCTGCACACGTTTTTTCTGACAGGGCATTTAATTTCTTTAAAGTGTCGCTTACTATCTGCTTTATATCGCTGTCTTTTACCTGCGGAAGAATAGCAGACAGACTGGCGCACGTTTCCGCTTTGCCCTCCTGTGATATGGATTGATTGATATGATTGGTTTCGGTGCTGATAAATGATTTTCTTCCGTTTATTGTCGGGAATTTGAATTGCGGAATATTGTTGTTGTGTATTTCTCCATTTGTGGGAATAGGAGTTCATTTCATACGGTAATTATCACATGAAAAAAGACTATAACTGTTACTGTCATAGCCGTTTAAGGATTGAGGAAGTCCCTTTCTTATGTGTCGTATTGATGTCACGGGTGGAAAAGTAGGTGTGTAGGAAGGCTTTGGTTTCAAGGGATTTGTGGCATTTAAGTGCGATTTTACGGCGTTTTCAATCCTGCCAAATTCCCTGAAATAAAGGCTTAGGGAACATATCGAATGGCATGGTTGAGTTGACAGAATGGATATATAATAGGGTTGTGTAGACAGGATTATTGTGGTTGACAGGATTGATGTAATTTATAGAAAAGAAACGGACACATAAAAACAGAGCCGATGAACAAGTGAGAAATCATAGTTCATTGACTTTGTTTTTTATGGCCTGCCCTATTGGCGTAAAATCGAAGTCATAATGATTGTTTCTTTTGTCCATTATCTCACCACTTATACTCTAAAAATATGCCCTTATATTTTACAGAGATGTAACCTTCAGTTAAACGTTGTGAAAGCTCTTGTAAATAGGATATAAAATTTCCTATTACGAAAGCTATAAATACCTAAATGTAAAATTTCATGAAATCTAAACTTTATTCTTGACTTTTGCTATTGATGATAGTACTGTTGGTAGTAGTGAAAATGGAGGTGTAGATATGTCATCAATAGATAGTAATTCTTGGTATGGTATCGGAAAAACCACAGAGTGCATACGACATTCAGAAAGATGTAGAATATCATCATTTTTCAAGGTGGACTAAAATAAGCGTTCTATCTATATATCGAAAAGTTATTCAGCTTAATGAGCAGGGCTATCTTAAAAGCAGCATTGTCAAAGGGCACAAATTTGCAGACAAAGCTATCTATGAAATTTCAGATAAGGGACGCTGCTATTTTGAGCAGCAAAAGTTACTATATCGTTCCCTTTTAGAATGGCTTGACGATTTCGAAAATCAGTTTAAGGGGAGTTGATAAAATGGCAAGTAAAAGCAGTTTGACTATTTTATTTGAAAATCCTTTTTGGATAGGTTTGTATGAGCGTATTGATGGCGATAAGTATGAAGTTTGCAAAATTACTTTTGGAACAGAGCCAAGGGATTATGAAATATATAATTTCCTGCTGAAAAATTGGCATAGGTTAAACTTTAGTCCACCTATTAAGACGGATAAAATTGAAGAAAGAAAAATAAACCCTAAGCGTATGCAACGGGAAATCAATAGCCAGCTAGAAAATAGAGGTATTGGCACGAAAGCACAACAAGCGTTAAAGCTTCAGCATGAACAAGGCAAAATAGAATGGAAAGTTCAAAGCAGAGAGCAAAAAGAAGCTGAAAAAGAGCGACAATACGCCATACGACAAGAAAAGAAAAAAGCCAAGCATAGAGGGAGGTAACATCTATGAATAAAATATATTGGGACAGAGATAAAATCTCAATCATAACAGACCAAATTGAATCTGTCCCACATAAGCATTGGGCAATGCAGTTATTTTTAAGCATAGAAAAAAATTTGGAGATAGGTGTAGAAGATAATAAAATTTCATGTAGATGTATTGTTATAAACCGCGACATATTACATAGTTTTTCAACAGGAAAGAAAATGTATTTTACTATGATAATTGAACCGACTTCGAGTTTAGCCACTCAATTGGTGGAAAGAATGGGGGGAACGAAGTATTGTATGTTTGATAATCAAGATATTGAATACATCCAAAATTTATTATTTTGCCTTATTGATAGCGATGGACTGAGAGAATATAGAGAGTTTATGATACAACTATACAAATTTTTAAGGTTAAAAGAGCAATCTAAAATATATGATGATAGAATTAAGGATTTGCTATACGAAATAGAACAGTGTAATTGCAATACCCATTCAATTGCTTCTTTTGCTGATAAAGTGGCATTGTCATCAAGCCGGCTGTCGCACTTATTTAAGGAGCAGATGGGGATGCCCTTAAAAAGTTATATTCAGTTTCATCAAATGAAAACAGCTTTTTTAGCATTATTGAATGGTAAAAAAATTACGGAAGCTGCATTGCTGTCTGGTTTTGATTCACCATCACATTTTGCAACGGTTACAAAAAAGATGATGGGAATGCCTGCGAGTATTTCTGTGAAGAATAGCGTTTTTTTGAAAGTTACGGAAGAAGTAAACTGATATAATTAAGCCAAACAAATAGGAGGTTTAATTATGGATATGCAATTTCTTGAAGAAACTAAAATGCTGGATTATCAGTCTCCTGGCATACAGAAACTCATCAGCGAAAAGCGATGGGGCGAGTTGAGTGAATTTGATAAAATAAAAGCTATTTATGGATTTGTACAAAATGAAATACCTTTGGGTTACAACCGTAATGATACATTAACTGCCGAACAGGTATTAATGGACGGATATGGACAGTGCAATACAAAAGCAACGCTTTTAATGGCATTGTTAAGAGGTGTAAATATTCCGTGCCGTATTCATGGATTTGAAGTATCAAAAGATTTTCAGCATGGAGCAACCACAGGTATCATTGTGGCACTTGCATCAGACAAAATTGTACATACTTGGGCAGAAGTCTATTATAAAGGTCAATGGCTTGCTTTAGAAGGAGTTATTACAGACAATCAGTATCTTGAAGCCGTTAAAGCCAAATACTCTCATGTTCAAGGCGAATTTATGAAATTTGCCATTGCGACAAAAGACTTTCAAAACATTTCCGTTGATTGGGATGAAAACAGCACTTATATTCAAAGTGCTGCTATTGTGTCCGATTTGGGCATTTTCCCAAATCCCGATAAATTTTTTGGGCATTATACACAGCATTGGTGTAAAATGAAAGACTTTATGTATGTTCATTTCGGAAGAAGAATTATGAATTATAATGTTGGTAAAATGAGGAAAAGTCATGGGAAATAAATGGATACGCTGTCCTGTCTGCGGCAGTAAAACCCGTGACAGAATCAGAGAAGATACCGTCTTGAAAAACTATCCTTTGTACTGTCCGAAGTGCAAACAGGATATCCGAATGCAATAGTACCAGTCAAATTCAACATGAGTTTGATATTATACAAGGTAAATTTGGGCGAGAGGGTTTTTCTCAACGGCACAGCCCTGTTTACATTTATCTTTGCTCATTGGTGGCTAATTATCCTAATCAAGAACTTTCAAATGAAGATAGGAATTGATAAAGCAATATAACGCAATTGAAACTTATTTATTATACGAAATTTAGAATTTTTTAAGGAGAAGATAATGGTTAAAGAAGTAAAATGGACAAAATATTTATGGCTGAGTTTACTTTCATTTGGAGCATTTATGCTTGAATTGCTGTCAATATTTGCAATTGAAGTTATAATTCTGCATGTAGACATACAGAATTATACAATGCAGCAAAGAAGTATTCATTGTATCATAATGGTTTTTATGTGGGCGTTTTTCATTGGTGTTCTCCTGCTTTTTTCAAGGAAGCATTATCATTTTCCAGAAAGGGGAAGCAAAAGGGATAAGATTTCCTCGAAAAGTTGGATTGTAACGCTTGCTTGTTTCATTGGCTGCAAAATTATGACTTTCATTGATTGGCATACATTAAAGATTGTCGGAGAAGCACAGGGTAAAACTGTATTCCAATTTTGCGCGCAATATTTATACTATATATTTGAAGTGCTGCTTGTTCTTCTAATCATAATATACGGGCAAAAAGCGATTGAAACTCTGTTGAAAAAAGAAAGCAAGGTTCCTTTTGGCGGTATTATATTGGCTATGACATGGGGAGCGATTCATTTTGTGTCAAGAGGGGTAGGTCTTGAAATATGGAACGGAATTTCTACTATGATATTTTCTGTTCTTAGTGGTGTAATGTATCTAAGATTAAACAGGCAATGTTTGTATAGCTATCTTTTTATTGCAATGGGGTATTTATTGTAAATTTCCATTTTATTCTCGCCGCAGAGAGTATAAAAACGATGCTTAGGAGAAAAATTAAATGAAAAATTTTTTGAGAAATCACTATTTTGCAGTTTTCGTAATATTAAGTTTTTCAATTCATCTAATGGCCAACGGAGAATGGTGTATTCCGATTTTTGCGTGGATTTATCCCATTTTGTTTCTGGGAATGCTGTATCTCAATCATACCAGGAAAGTTTATTTTATCATTGGTTCGATATATGCTCTTGGATTTGTTATTCAGTTCAGAAGAATCATTGGAATGGATATAAAAGTATGTATAGTGGTAGCCTTTTTCGTAGCTCTTGTGAAAGTTTTACCGTATATTTACTGGTTAAAATCAAAAATGAGATTTCAGGATACGATTATTTTTGCAAGCTTAATGGTATCAATAGAGTATATGATCTATTTGATATACCCCAGCCTGGGCGGACTGTCTGATGCTTATACACAATACCAAAATTTATACCTGATGCAAATTGTAACGGTAACAGGAATTTATGGAATTGCATTTTTAATATATTGGACAGCTGCAATGGCAATTTGGATTTGGAACAATAAAAGTAAAATAGAATACATAAAAAAGCCTGTTATTGTGTATGGTTCGGTGATCGGATTGATATTTGCCTGTGGAGTTGTTATGTTTCACTTTGCAGGAAATTCAAAAGAAAGTGTCAGGATCGCTGGTGTAACTGTTCCGATTTCGGATCTGTTAAATGATGATGAAGACGTATCTTCCACATTTTATACGAATGATTTTACTGATGAAAATCTCACAAATACAAGAAATAAACTGGCATCCGTAGTGGATGAACTTTTCCAGAAAACGGAGTTGGAAGCACGAGCTGGTGCAAAGATTGTTTTTTGGTCAGAGCTAAATGGAGCGATTCTGAAGCAGGATGAAGAGGCAGTTTTGCGGCAGGCGTCCGATATGGCAAAACAGGAAGAAATATATTTGATTGTTTCGTTGTTGGTGAAAACGCCGTATGTGGACTTGAAGGAAAATAAAACGGTAGCATTCAATCCGCAAGGAGAATTAATATCAGAATATTTTAAACATGGACGTTCAATCGGAGAGCTTTGCCAAAAAGGAGACGGGGTAATAAAAAGTTTTGACACAGAATACGGAAGAATTGCCCCGTTCATATGTTCTGATATGGCATTTTTGTCAAAAATACAGCAGGCAGGTAGAAATAACGTAGATATACTGATTGTTCCGGCTTCGGATTGGAAGGAAATGACATTATTGGCTACAAAAGTTGCAGTTGTGCGTGGGGTTGAAAATGGAAGCAATATAATCAGACATACGAATAAAGGAATGTCGATTGTTTCGGATGTGAAAGGCAGCGTGTTGGCACAGGCGGATTACTTTCAGTCTGATACAATGACATTATCAGCACAGGTTCCAGTGAAAGGGCGTTTTACTCTTTATTCGTATATTGGAAATCTATTTGTTTATCTTTGTATTTTATATTTGCTGGGCAAAGCGATTATTAGGAAGGACGCTTATATTAAGAAATAAATTCACAAAATAAATGAAGGGAAAATGCCTAAAGAACGAAATTAAAAAGCATCATCAAAGAGCCAGACGCACAGATGCAGAGCCGATGAATGTGTGAGCAATCACCGTTTATCGGTTCTGTTTTTTTATTAATAACAATTTAGAATCCTCAGGCTCAATGATGAAACGTAAACGGTAAACCACAAGTACCTTGATATTTTTAAGCCGCATTTGCGGCTTATTTATTTTCGATTTTCATATGAC
>RAYF01000088.1 GCA_003611745.1 bacterium D16-36
CCGGCGCGGGCGCAGGATATCTGAGAGGATCTGGCCTTAGTACGAGAGGACCGGGCTGGACGGGCCGCTGGTGCACCGGCTGTCATGCCAATGGCACAGCCGGGTAGCCAAGCCCGGGAGGGATAAACGCTGAAGGCATCTAAGCGTGAAGCCCCCCTTGAGATTAGATATCCCCGGAGGCAATCCGGTAAGGCCCCTCAGAGACGATGAGGTGGATAGGGCAGGTGTGGAAGCATGGCAACATGTGGAGCTGACTGCCACTAATAGGCCGAGGGCTTAACCAGGTATTGCATTGAGGCCCTTGGGTTGGGGGCAGGTGTATAAGTTCAGTATGCAGTTTTGAAGGTATCGTTAAGTAAAAGAGACATGGATATTAGTTGCCATGTCTCTTTTCAATTTCTAGAACGATTTCACGTATGTCTTTTTTAGAACAATCTATTGTAATATCTGCATATTTTTCATAGAGAGGGGTGCGTTCTTCATATAAATCTGCTAATGTCTGCCCCAAACGGATAGCAACCCCTCTATCCGATAGATCGCCTAACCGGTTTTTTAGTTCTTCATAGCCTAATTTAAGATATATGACAGATCCAATTGATTTTAAGTGCATCATTGCCTCTGTACCATAGATAACGCTTCCTCCGGTTGCGATAACCGTATTTTCTGCATTAATAGCAGCATTGACTTTATTTTCAATCTTTTTAAATACATCTAGTCCTTTAACTTCAATAATTTCATGCAGAAGCTTATTTTCGTATGCCTGAATTAGTAAGTCAGAATCTAGAAATGCATACCCCATTTTTTTTGCAAGGACAACGCCCACTGTGCTTTTACCTGCACCCGGCATTCCGATTAAAATAATATTATTCATATATAAGTACCTCGTGTTTTTATATTTCTGTTATTCACAATTTTAGCGGAAAAAATTATTTTGTCAAACGTTCTAACATGTCAAGAGAAATGTGTTTGTAATCTTTTTGATAATGCATCTTTACAAGAATGGTAATTTTCGGTATCATAAGTAAGGAACTGTCTTAAAAATTTTCAAAGAAAGAAGAATACTTAAGGCATTTAAGAAAAATTTATGGAGGATATAATATTATGGCACAAAATCCAATAGTTACATTTGAGACAACAGCAGGAACGATAAAGGCTGAGCTTTATCCGGAGATAGCTCCAAATTCAGTAAATAATTTTATTTCACTGATTCAGAAGGGATTTTATGACGGCGTGATTTTTCATAGGGTAATTTCAGGATTTATGATTCAGGGTGGTGATCCGGACGGTGTTGGCACAGGCGGACCGGGTTATTCTATTAAGGGCGAGTTTGCACAAAATGGTTTTGAAAATAATCTGAAGCATTCCAGAGGCGTACTTTCTATGGCACGTTCTCAGATGCCGAATTCTGCAGGCTCCCAATTTTTTATTATGCACCAAGATGCACCTCATTTGGATGGGGCTTATGCAGCGTTTGGAAAGGTGACAGAAGGGTTAGAGGTTGTTGACAAGATTGCAGGGACAGACACAGATTATATGGATGCCCCTATTGAGCCTCAGATAATGAATAAGGTGACAGTAGATACTTTTGGCGAAGAATATCCAGAGCCAGAGAAATGCTAGAGCGTGTTTGAAAATTGCTTTGGAAGTTGCGGTTCTATTTGACAGGAGGTTTGGAATAGGATAAAGTGTAAAAGGTTTGAAGTTTCTCTAGCGCATGAAAGGAATCATGCGAAGAGAAACGAAGTCAAGCCTTCGGAATGATAGGGCGGCGGCAGGGTCGCAGTATATAAATATTAATTATGAATGTGCATTCTGTAAGGGGCTTTTGAGGGATTTTATATGACTTTATAGGAAATGGACAAGAATTATGATGAAAGAAGCAAGAAAAAGGCAGATTGTGCTGATTTTGATTTTATCTGTTCTGGTACTTGTTTGCCTTATTGTGGAGGCGGGTAGGGAAGAGGTCAAAGACCATAAGACGAAAATAGTCCAGAAAGAGAAAGAAGAACAGCATGAGGGGGAGAAGAAAAAAGAAAAACGGAAAAAGAAAAAGGTAGAAGAAGAGACAAACGTCAGGGTGCTTTTAATGACCAGCCGGTTTGCCTCCCTTTTTCATAGGACAGTAAAAGTCACATCCTCCAAACCATTTACAGTAGAAGTGAATGGTAAAGCGAAGCAATATGATGCGGGTGATTCTGTGGAATATTCTGCAGGAAACAGCAGGCTTAAAAAGAAAAAAATTGTAATTACTCCTGCAGAGGGGGCAAAACTTAAGGTATTATCTGTTACAAGACAGAATATCCATCCCTCTTACCGCCGTACATTGCAGGTTACATGGAATAAAAAAGGGCTGCTTTTAATGAATAAGCTGCCGTTAGAAGAATATTTGTATGCAGTAGTGCCGAGTGAGCTTTCGACAAGCAGTAAAATGGATGCCTTAAAGGCCCAGGCTGTTTGTGCCAGAAGTTATGCATATCAGCAGATGCAGTCAGCCAGATATGATAAATATCATGCGGATTTGGATGACAGTGTTGCATGTCAGGTCTACAACAATATACCAGAGGACTCCCGTTCCCGCAAAGCCGTCAACAGTACAAAGGGGATGGTTCTTACGAATAAAAAAGGGGCGGTTATTCAGGTATATTATTATTCTACTTCATGGGGCTATTCCGCGTCCGGGCAGGATGTCTGGAATACACCGTCTAAGGTTTCTTACCTGAAGGAATGTTTTCAAATTACAGAAAAAAGCCGTAAAAAAAGCGGTGTGCAGAGTTTGAACCTTTCACAGGAGCAAAACTTTGAAAATTTTATTAATAGTTCATATTATGATACATATGACAGTGATTCGGCTTGGTACCGCTGGAGCGTAGTAATCAGCCAGAAAAGTCTTTCTGAAAGGATTGATGCGGCTATTGCTTCTTGTTATGCGAGCGACCCCACACTTGTCCTTACGCAGAAAAAGAACGGCGGTTATGCAAGGAAGCCGTTAAAACCTCTGGGGGCATTGAAAAAAATACGTGTGGAGAAGAGAGAGAACAGTGGGCTGGTCACAGAGCTTGTTTTAGTTGGGAAGAAAAACGTAATTAAAATATGTACACAGTATAATATCCGAAAAGTACTGGCTCCAGTTTACGAACAGGTCAGTTATAATGATGGAAAATCAAAAACTTCCATGTCGCTTCTTCCAAGTGCAGCATTTTATGTAGCGAATGCGGTTAAGGATGATGAGGCTGCATTTGAGTTTGTAGGAGGAGGTTTTGGGCATGGGGCTGGAATGAGCCAGTGCGGTGCAGAAAAAATGGCAAAGCTAGGAAAAAATTATCAGGAGATTCTTTTGCATTATTTTGCAGGGACAAAGATAATGAGCTTAAAAAAAGTAAAAAAAGCAGATGCCAGACAGTAATTAAGGCAGGATTTGGATATTGCAGCTTCCATGCGTCTCAGGGAAGCTAAGGAACGGTAAATTACTTAGTGCATGTTTTTCTCTGCCGCAGGCAGTCGTTTAAAATGCCGCCAAAAAACAGGATATACATGCAGGCGTATAACCAGACCATCAACAGGGCAATAGTAGTCATGGTACCGTAAAAGGCGGAATAATTGCTAAAATAATCTACATAATAAGAGTAGAGCCAGGAGAAAAGCAGCCAGCCCGTTGAGGCCAGAAGGGCACCGGGGATATGGCAGCGGATTTTCCATTTGCAGTTTGGCAGGACGCAGTACATAATCAGAAATATGAAGAAGAGTGCAAAGAAACCAATCAGCATACGGAAGTTTATAATATTTCTGGTTATGGAGGTTACCAGCGGAAAACTTTGTATAATATGTGTGTAGATCCAGTTGCCGAATACAAGAAACCCGAGTGTGGCAATTAAAAGCAGGGCAAATAGAATGCTGTATAAAAAGGCAAAAATGCGCAGCATAATAAAATTTCTGGATTCCTGCTGGCGGTACATAGAATTTAGTCCTTGTATCAGCGATAAGAAGGATTTTGAGCCAAGCCAGATTGCACTGATTATTGATAATGATAGAAGCTGTACATTGCTTGCAGCATAAATATCATGGATAAGGTTTCCGATAAAATTATGGAAGGATACTGGGATAAAGTTTGGCAGAAAATTAGAAAAGAATTCTTCTGTCAATGGTGTGAGGCGCAGGATGGCAAAGAGGAACAGCATAAATGGAAAAAAGGACAGCATAAAAAAGAAAGCGGTATGCCCGGAATGGATGGACAGGGCGCAGTCCTCTATATGCCCACTGAATTTAAGCAGTATTTGTATGGATTTCTTTGCCTGAATCTTTTTTACAATATTTTTCATGATTAACCCTCCATGCGGCCTTTGAATGATTTTGTGGCTTTTTTTCTGGCAGAGCGTCCAGTAAAAATATAAACAATAACAGTATAACATAAAATGTATCTAAATTTTGGTATCAAATATTGAATTTTGCCATATTTTAGTTATACTTAGGTGGTAGGAAGAATATTCGTATGTGGGAGGAATAACTTTTAGGCCAGTTATCATTAGAGGGCAGATAGCAGTGCAGTAATCTGCACAGCACCATTATATTTAGTAGAAAGGATGAGGGAAAGATGCATAGTTTTCAACCAGTTGATTTTGAACAGATGGAAATTAACCCATTTAGGATGATAGGCAGGGATTGGATGCTTGTGACAGCCGGTAATGAGGAAAAAGCAAATACGATGACAGCGTCGTGGGGTGGCGTTGGTATTATGTGGGGCAAAAATGTTGCGTATGTGTTCATCAGGGAAAGCCGTTTTACAAAAGAGTTTGTTGACAGGGAGGGCCGCTTTTCTTTGAGCTTTCCAGAGGAAAAATATCGAAAAGAAATGAAGTTCCTAGGTGCTGTTTCGGGCAGGGATGAAGACAAGATTAAGGAGGCAGGTGTCCATGTAGCGTATTATAACGGTGTTCCTTATATTGATGAGGGAAGCATGGTTATGATTTGCCGTGTGATGTCGAGGACTCCGATAAGGAAGGAACAGTTTCTGGATGATTCTATTGATAAGTCGTGGTATGCATCCGGGGATTACCATGATATGTACATTGCAGAAATTACTGACATTCTGGCGAGGTAGGAAGGATGCCATGGTATTTTAACAGATAGTATTATAGGGAACCGATGCTTGCAGTGTTGGTTCTCTTCTTGTTAGTATAATGGATATATTTGATTTCCAGGCAATTTTTAAAGAAAAGGGGATATATGGAAAATCAGGGCAAATTTTTGGAAATATTACAGGAGATTAAAGAAATTGCTGGTTCGCAGCAGAATTATCTCACGAAGGATGAGATAAAAAGTTATATTGGGGATGAAGGTTTATCAGAAGAAAAAATGCAGGCGGTTTACCATTATCTCGGGGAAAACCATATAACGGTAGAGGGGTATGAGTTTGTTCCGGACAAGCAGACGGTATCTGGGAAGGGTATGCAAAAAAAGCAGGGGATCGGCGGCAGCCAGAAAAGGGCAGCAGATGGAGTGAAAGATAAGCGCAGGGAGGCAAACATGCGGGCATACCGTATGGAGATTGCAAAATTTCCGGGAAAACTGGAGGAGAAAGAGGATATGGTTCTTTCTTTTCTGAACGGCGATGATTCTCTAAGGGGTGCTATTATTGAAAATTATCTGCAGAGAGTGGTTCAACTTGCCGGGAAATATAGAAAAAGGAATGCGGCGATGGATGAGATTATTGCTGAGGGCAATGTGGGATTGATGACGGCGATGCAGATTATCGGGCAGAACAGGGCGGAATATATCCGTCAGAACGGCAGCCTGAATTTTGAAAAATTTTTTGGGACGCTGGATATGGAGATTACACATGCCATGGAGTTGTATATTGATGAGGTGACAGCTTCAAAAGATTGGGAAAGTGCGGTCCTTGCCAAGACAAATCTTTTGCATGAGGCAACAAAATATATGGCAGAGGAGATGGGGAGGATTCCTACGATTGAGGAATTGTCGGAATATACAAAAATATCAAGAGAAGAGATTAAAGATATTATGGGGCTGTCGGAGGACGCCAGAAGGGTGGCTCAGGCAGAGGAGAAAAATCTGCGCCATAATTTTAAGGGATAATCCATTCGGAAGGCATGGAGGAAAATTGATGAAAGAAATAGTTGATCCACTGCTTGGCTGGTATGCAAAAAATAAAAGGGAACTTCCATGGCGCGGGGACAGGAATCCATACCATATATGGGTTTCAGAGATAATGCTGCAGCAGACAAGGGTTGAGGCGGTTAAGGGGTATTATGCACGTTTTCTTGAAAGGCTTCCTGCGATTGAGGATTTAGCTGCAGTTGCTGAGGGGGAGCTTTTAAAGCTTTGGCAGGGGCTTGGTTATTATAACCGTGCCCGCAACCTGCAAAAAGCTGCACAGATAATCGGGCAGGAGTATGGTGGCAGTTTTCCTGAAGAATATGAGTTGCTTTTGAAACTTCCGGGCATTGGCGAATATACGGCAGGGGCAATCGCATCGATTGCGTTCCAGAAGAGGGTTCCGGCTGTGGACGGAAATGTGTACCGGATTTACACAAGGTTTTTTGCGGACGGCAGCGACATTACGCAGGGGAAGGTGCGAAGGAGGATACGTGATGAAATAGGGGATGTGGTGCCGGAAGGCCATCCGGGGGAATTTAACCAGGCCCTGATGGATTTGGGGGCATCAATTTGCCTGCCAAATGGGGCGCCGTTGTGTGGGGAATGCCCACTTGCCGGGCGCTGCCTTGCCTGCAGGGGGGGGACAATGCTTTCTTTTCCGGTAAAGCCGGAGAAGAAGGCAAGGAAGATTGAGGATAGGACTGTTTTTTTATTAGAGTATGAGGGAAAATACCTTATTCAGCAGCGTCCGAAGAAGGGCCTGCTTGCCGGCCTTTGGGAATTTCCCTCGGAGGAGGGGAAACTGCCTCTGGAGAAAATTAAGCCGTTGCTGAAAGGATGGGGGGCGGATTTGGATGAGATAGAGATGCTTGGAAGCGGAAAGCATGTTTTTTCCCATGTGGAATGGCATATGCTTGGCTACCTAGTCCATCTTAGGGGATTGAAGGAGGAATTTGCCGGTGGATTTGTGCTGGCAGATTTGGATGAGATTCAGAATAAATACAGCATCCCGTCAGCGTTTTCTATGTATCTTGAGAAGATATTATAAACACAGGATTTCACTTGTTGATTGCCAAAATCTGACTACATGAGTAGCACTTAGTGAAATGGGAATTTCTACTATATTTAGTGAAAAAGTTCCAGAAAATAACAAGATATAGTGGACTTTTTTGAAACCCAATGCTATAATTACCCTTGCGGCTACGCTGTGGGCTATCTGGTTCACAAGACAGGTTTGCGCTGTGCAGCACAAACATTGGCGGGTTAGCTGCTTCCGCTGGATGCAGCGTGACTGCAAGTATGCCACAATCATGAAGGAGGATATTGGAGAGCATGAAGGTTACAAAAAGGGACGGCAGGGTGGTAGATTATGACCGCAACAAGATTATTATTGCGATTCAGAAAGCAAATGCGGAGGTTGACCGTTACAACCAGATGACTGAGGAAAAGATTGAGTCGATTGTTGCCGGTATTGAAAATATGAGCGCCGATAATCTGATGGTTGAGGATATTCAGGATATTATCGAGCAGAAGCTTATGAGTGAGCGCAAGTATGAGCTGGCAAAAAAATATATTATATACCGCTATACCAGACAGATGGTGCGTCAGGCCAATACGACAGATGATTCGATTATGAGCCTGATTAAGAACAGCAATAAGAGCGTGATGGAGGAGAATTCGAACAAAAACGCATACATTGCCTCTACCCAGCGTGATCTGATAGCCGGCGAGGTTTCCAAAGACCTGACGAAGCGTGTTCTTTTACCGGAAAAGATAGTGAAGGCACATGAGGAGGGGGTCCTGCATTTTCATGATATGGACTATTTCCTGCAAAGTATTTTTAACTGCTGCCTGATTAATATTGGTGATATGCTGGAAAATGGAACTGTTATGAATGGGAAGCTGATTGAAAGCCCAAAGAGTTTTCAGGTGGCATGTACTGTTATGACACAGATTATTTCAGCTGTTGCAAGCAGCCAGTATGGCGGACAGTCAGTAGATATCAGGCATCTTGGAAAATATCTGCGCAAGAGCCGGAAAAAGTATGAAAAGCATTTTAACAAGAAATATGGGAATACTATCAGCAAAGAAATAAGGGATGAGTTTGTGCGGGACCGTGTTTATGATGAGTTAAAATCCGGTGTACAGACAATCCAGTATCAGATTAATACGCTGATGACGACGAATGGGCAGTCGCCATTTGTAACACTTTTTTTGAATCTTGATAAGGATGATCCATATATAGAAGAGAATGCGCTGATTATTGAGGAAATATTAAAGCAGCGTATTGAGGGGATTAAAAATGAAAAGGGTGTATATGTGACACCTGCGTTCCCGAAGCTTATATACGTGCTGGACGAGCATAACTGCTTAAAGGGCGGAAAATATGATTACCTGACACGTCTTGCAGTGAAATGTTCTGCGAAAAGAATGTATCCGGATTATATCTCTGCCAAGAAAATGCGTGAGAATTACGAGGGGAATGTTTTTGCCTGCATGGGGTGCCGGAGTTTTCTGGCTCCGTGGAAGGATGAAGATGGGAAATATAAATTTGAGGGACGTTTTAATCAAGGGGTGGTCAGTATTAATCTGCCTCAGATTGCGCTGATTGCTTCCGGGGACGAGGAGGAGTTTTGGACGCTTCTGGAGGAGAGGTTGTCGCTCTGTTTTGAGGCTTTGATGTGCAGGCACCATTCCCTTGAGGGAACCCTCTCGAATGTCAGCCCAATCCACTGGCAGTACGGGGCAATTGCCAGGCTGAAAAAGGGTGAAAAGATTGATAGGCTGCTTCACGACGGCTATTCATCGATATCATTAGGTTATATTGGGCTTTATGAGACGACGAAGCTGATGACTGGGGTCAGCCACACTGACCCGAAGGGGACGAATTTTGCACTTCGCCTGATGAAACGCCTCAGGCTGGCGTGCGATACATGGAAACTGGAGACAGGCATTGGGTTTGCGCTTTATGGCACACCTGCAGAGAGCCTGTGCTACCGTTTTGCGGAAATAGACCGCAGGAAATTTGGGGATGTCAAGGATGTGACAGATAAGGGGTATTATACGAATTCTTATCATGTGGATGTCCGCGAGAAGATTGACGCATTTACAAAGTTTCAATTTGAAAGCCAGTTTCAGAAGATATCTTCTGGCGGCTCTATCTCCTATGTAGAGATACCGAATATGCGGCATAATCTGGAAGCGCTTGAGGACGTGGTGCGTTTTATTTATGAAAATATTCAATATGCGGAGTTTAATACAAAGTCCGATTACTGTCATGTATGCGGATATGACGGTGAGATTATTATCAATAAGAATCTGGAGTGGGAATGCCCGCAGTGCCATAATAAGGATAAGAACAAGATGAATGTTACCAGAAGAACCTGCGGGTATCTGGGTGAGAATTTCTGGAATGTAGGAAAGACAAAGGAAATTAATTCCCGGGTGCTTCATTTATAGATAGATTTTTTATTCTATAGGAAACTGCTTGTTGTGTAGTGGTTAAGGAACGCAGAGCGTTCCTGCAACAAGAATTTTCGCAGAAAATTCTTGCTAGGGCACAAGCGAAGTCTGTGCCCTTTTTTATTCTCGCGTACGCAACGGTTTTAAGCGTCCGGTGAACGCTTGTCAAAAACGGGCCGCAACGAAGTGAAGACCCAAACGTAATGCCTGCAAGGAACGGAACGTTCCTTTTCACTTGGCGGCTGCAGAATGAAGGAAGGCGGGGGAAGAGAATGAATTATGCGGATATTAAGCAGTATGATGTGGCGAATGGCCCGGGAGTGCGGGTTTCGGTTTTTGTAAGTGGCTGTACCCATCATTGCAAAGAGTGTTTTAACCCGGAGACATGGGATTTTCAGTATGGAAAGCCGTTTACGGAGGAAACGGCTGCCCTTGTGCTGGAATATTTGGAGCCGGAGTATATTAAAGGGCTTACATTACTGGGGGGGGAGCCCTTTGAGCATGTCAACCAGCAGGGGCTGCTTCCTCTGGTCAGGGCAGTAAGGCAGAGATATCCGCAGAAAGATATCTGGTGCTTTACTGGTTATGATTTTGATAAGGATATTCTGGGACGGATGGTTTTGGAGTGGGAGGAGACACGGGAATTTTTGTCCTTTATTGACGTACTGGTTGATGGGGAATTTATGATTGATAAGAAAGACTTGGGCCTTGCGTTTAAAGGTTCTTCCAACCAGAGGACGATTTTGGTACAGGAATCGCTGAAAAACGACAGGATTTCCCTGTGGGAGCAGGGTTTTTAGCATAAATATATCATAAACTTAATCATATATCGGTTTATTTTGAAAAAAATCTTGTAATTTCCAGCTAAATTGATTACAATAGGAGATGGATATGTTTGACATATCAGTCAAATTATGGTTAATTGCCATATGGACATGTTCTTATGGCAAATTATAAATTTTATTAATAGGAGGATTTTAACATGGCAGTTAAAGTTGCAATCAATGGTTTTGGACGTATCGGACGTCTTGCATTCAGACAGATGTTTGGTGCAGAAGGTTATGAAGTAGTAGCTATCAATGATTTGACAAGCCCTAAGATGCTTGCTCACCTTTTAAAGTATGATTCATCACAGGGTAAGTATGAGAAAGCTGATACAGTATCTGCAAGTGATGATTCTATCACAGTAGATGGCAAGGAAATCAAGATTTATGCTGAGCCGGATGCAAATAATTGTCCTTGGGGCAAGCTTGGCGTAGATGTAGTTCTTGAGTGCTCAGGTTTCTACACATCTAAGGATAAGGCTCAGGCACATATCAATGCAGGTGCCCGCAAGGTAGTTATTTCAGCTCCTGCAGGCAATGATCTTCCTACAATTGTATTTAATACAAACCATCAGACATTAAAGGCTGACGATACAATCATTTCAGCAGCTTCTTGTACTACAAACTGTTTAGCACCTATGGCTGACGCTCTGAATAAGTACGCAGAGGTTCAGTCAGGTATCATGGTAACAATCCATGCATACACAGGTGACCAGATGACTCTTGACGGTCCTCAGAGAAAGGGTGATTTGAGAAGATCCCGTGCAGCAGCAGTTAATATCGTTCCTAACTCAACAGGTGCAGCTAAGGCTATCGGTCTTGTAATCCCTGAGTTAAATGGCAAGTTAATTGGTTCTGCTCAGCGTGTTCCTACCCCGACAGGATCTACAACAATCCTGACAGCAGTTGTAAAGGGAAATGATATCACAGTTGATGGTATCAATGCAGCTATGAAAGCAGCAGCAAATGAGTCATTCGGTTACAATGAGGATGAAATCGTTTCTTCTGATATCGTTGGTATGAGATTTGGTTCACTCTTTGATGCTACACAGACAATGGTTTCTAAGGTATCTGATGATTTATATGAAGTACAGGTTGTTTCATGGTATGATAATGAGAACTCTTACACATCCCAGATGGTAAGAACAATCAAATACTTCTCAGAGTTAGCATAGTCAAGCGAGACGAGAGGATAATTAAAAAGATTGTTCTCGAACAATCAAGTATTTCTCAGAGTTAGCGTAATTAAACTTGGATATTTTATAAAGATCCATATACGGGTCCGGTCTTTCATTGGGCCGGATTCGTTTTGTTTTGTAGGATATCTGCCGTGATGCAGCAGGTTCAAATGCGGCAGGGCAAAAATAGCAAATTGGAGGATACAGTGTGAAAAATATCTTTTTCACACGCAAATTTGTGTCTGCGCGCACTTGTCACAAATTTGTTATGCACAAAGAACGTGCGCAGAAATGAGGGTTATAATGTTAAATAAGAAATCTGTTGATGATATCAATGTCAAAGGAAAGAAAGTGCTGGTTAGATGTGATTTTAATGTGCCGTTGCAGGATGGCAAAATCACAGATGAAAACCGTCTGGTTGCCGCTCTTCCTACTATTAAGAAGCTGATTGCTGACGGCGGAAAGGTTATTTTGTGTTCCCATCTTGGTAAGCCGAAGGGGGAGCCAAAGCCGGAATTATCATTGGCGCCGGTTGCTAAGAGGTTATCTGAACTGTTAGATCAGGAAGTGAAGTTTGCAGCAGATAATAATGTTGTCGGGGACAATGCAAAGGCTGCTGTAGCTGCTATGAATGACGGCGATGTGATTCTTCTTGAAAATACACGCTACAGGGCTGAGGAGACAAAGAATGGCGAGGCATTCTCTAAGGAACTGGCTTCTTTAGCGGATGTATTTGTAAATGACGCTTTTGGTACAGCACACAGGGCACATTGCTCTAATGTTGGTGTTACGAAGTTTGTAGAAGGAGATTGTGTGGTTGGCTATCTGATGCAGAAGGAAATTGATTTCCTTGGAAATGCAGTAAACAATCCTACAAGGCCGTTTGTTGCAATTCTTGGCGGTGCAAAGGTTTCCTCTAAGATTTCTGTAATTAACAACCTTCTTGACAAGGTAGATACACTGATTATCGGCGGCGGTATGGCTTATACATTTATGGCAGCGCACGGTGAAGAGGTTGGAAAATCTCTTCTGGAAGAAGATTACAAGCAGTATGCGCTTGATATGGAGAAGAAAGCAGAAGAGAAGGGCGTTAAGCTTCTGATTCCTGTTGACACCGTAGCGGCTGATGATTTCTCAAATGATGCAAACTTCAAGACAGTTGGACGTGGGGAAATTCCTGCCGATATGGAGGGGCTTGATATCGGTGAGGAGTCAGCAAAGCTTTTTGCAGATGCCATTAAGGGTGCAAAGACAGTTGTCTGGAATGGGCCTATGGGATGCTTTGAGATGCCGAATTTTGCAAAGGGTACGGTTGAGGTAGCTAAGGCGATGGCGGATTTGCAGGATGCAACAACTATTATCGGCGGCGGTGACAGTGCAGCAGCTGTTAACCAGTTAGGCTTTGGCGACAAGATGACTCATATTTCTACAGGTGGCGGCGCTTCCCTTGAATTCTTGGAGGGCAAGGAGCTTCCGGGCGTAGTAGCAGCAGACGACAAATAGAGGCTGCAGGTGGCAGTAGAACATGCAGGGTGTTTTGAAATGGAGGAAAAGATGGCAAGAAAGAAGATTATTGCAGGAAACTGGAAAATGAATAAAACTCCTAGTGAGGCAGTTGCTTTAGTAGAAGAGCTAAAGGATTTGGTAAAGAATGATGAAGTGGCTGTAGTATACTGCGTGCCTGCAATTGATATTGTGCCGGTTGTAGAGGCCGTTAAGGGCACAAATGTTGAAGTTGGCGCTGAAAATATGTACTTTGAGGAAAGTGGTGCGTACACAGGTGAGATTTCAGCAGCTATGCTGGTGGACGCAGGTGTTAAGTATGTTATTCTTGGCCATTCTGAGCGTCGCGATTACTTTAAGGAAGATGACTGCTTATTGAATAAGAAGGTGAAAAAGGCATTTGAGGCTGGCCTGACCCCTATTCTGTGCTGCGGTGAGTCATTGGAGCAGAGGGAGCTTGGTGTAACAATGGACTGGATTCGCCTTCAGATTAAATCTGACCTTTCCGGCATTACAGCAGATCAGGTTAAGGCAATGGTGATTGCATATGAGCCAATCTGGGCAATTGGAACAGGAAAGACAGCTACAGCGGATCAGGCACAGGAGGTTTGCAAAGGAATCCGTGACTGTATCGCAGAGATGTATGATGCAGCAACAGCAGATGCTGTTCGTATCCAGTACGGCGGTTCTATGAATGCTGGGAATGCTGCTGAACTGTTGTCAAAGCCTGATATTGATGGCGGATTGATTGGCGGCGCATCTCTCAAGCCGGATTTTGGCAAGATTGTGAATGCATAAGCACAGGTTTTTTGCAAAAATCTGATACTTCAGGAATGTGGTAAAATGGGGGTATCAAGGGAAATGGATTCCTTTGATACCTCTTTTTGGTGTCTTAGGAACTAGCTAAACTATCATAATTGGAGGAGGATATTATTTTGTAAACTCAATTTCCAGTTTCATGCCAAGCCCATCTGCCAGCCTTTTTAAAGTAGACAATGAGGGGTTTGCCAGTCCTCTCTCTATTTTACTGATATCCCCCTGATATATTCCTGTAATTTCTGACAACTGTTTTTGTGTCATGCCTGCCATATCCCTTGATTTAACAAGGTTCTCAGCTAATGAGCAAGCAATGTCAATTTCATGATGGATGCCTGTTTCTATGCCATCTTCCCATATGTCCTCTGCATCCAGATCAAGCTCATCATTCCATGAAACCCCATATCCTCCAGCATCAACCTTTACTTGGTTAAACAGCTCAGGCACATTTTCAAATGCCTTGAATTGTGGAAATACAGGATACAACCTATCTATATCATACTTTTTCTCTACACCATTCTGGAAGACAGCCAGTAATACAAAGTTTTCCAATGGCTGTACAGATTTTATTCTATGTGTCATATTGTATCCTCCTTTATTAGCTTCAGTTTTAATGAGTACTTAATGTTTTTGTGTAGAAACAGTAAAGTTGATTCCATCTCTCTTATTTTACTGGTGGCAGGACTTCAAACTGTTGTGTTTCCCACATTGTTAATAACCTGTCCCTGTAATACTCTATGAATTCCTTCACCAGCTTTTGTCCCTTTGCTGGTATATCACCTTCAAACATTTCACCATCTGACAGGGAAAACATCCCTATATATTCACCATAAATTGCATGGATGTGTGGTGGATTATGCTCTTTTTGCCTTAAGTACATTTTGATTACAATACCTTCAAATCTTGAAATAACTGGCATAACTAAACCCTCCTTTGTATCCCTGATACCAGTATATAGAATATATCCTATATTGTCAACAGCATTTTCATCCTCATGCATGATATTATATACTGAAAATTGATTTCCATGGGGACAGTAAAATGTGTGATGGCAAAGTTGCAAAAAGATGGTATTATTATTTGTATTGGGAATAATTGTTCCGGAAAATGGCAGGTAAATGAATCAATGGAAAGAGAATTGAACTGATGGCGGAATCAAATCTGAAATAGAATACAATATTAGAGATGGGGTTTATATGATATCAGAAGATTATTTTGCAAATTGTACGATGGCGGAAGAGGCTGAACAGATAAAAGATAATACAAATATTACGGGTCTTACAGTTAATTACTCAACTTTCCCACCAACAAATCCGGTGTAGATGCTTGAACTTTTAAGCAAAATAAAGAAATAAATTGGTGCAT
>RAYF01000089.1 GCA_003611745.1 bacterium D16-36
ACACCATTAATAAGGTTATTTTTGCTTGAAAATTCAAACAATTACACCATTTGCATGGGTGGGAAAGTTGAGTATTTAATTTACGCCCTAGATGCAATATAAGGAATGCGGTGCATGTTTTGTGATTCCTGAATATTTAGTTGGTACCAAGCCATCCAAATCTTTGATGGCGCTCCCTATTAATTTTTTTGTAAGTTCCGGGACATCGTCTTTTGACAGGGCAGCATCGATATCCAGCCAGATTACTTCGCTGTTTTCATCATGGTCGGAGAAGGCTTCTCCCGAAATATATTCAGCACGAAAAGCAATATACCAGTCATGCATGTTAAAACGGATGCCGATGATGCTCTGTGGTTCTATTTCAATACCTGTTTCTTCCCTGTATTCTCGTTTTAATGCCTCCTGCGGAGTTTCGCCAATATTAACATAACCGCCGGGAATAATTAATTTCCCGTTTCCGGGACCGTATGTATGGCGGGCAAGCAGGACTTTATGCTCCCTAATAACTACACCAGTAACGCTCTGTCCCCAATTTGTATTTCCGTTTTCCATAATCAGTCTCCCTTTTCGTATTTTTTGAAACTTTATGCTATTTTCAGCGGTACGCTATAGGCAAAAATTAGCTTTCTGATTGCAAATTGCTTTCTATTATATCAAAGATTTTGCCGCACTGCAAGTGAGGTGATATTTGATTTCTGTGTATTTGATTTTTTCCCGAATTTAATATTGTATTTTTTCGGTGGGAAGATTATACTTGTAATGGTGCCGCTGAAAGCGGCGGGAGGGTTAAGGAACTGTGAATAAGAAAGGAGGCAGTATGAAACCGGAGGAAATCTTGTTTTGCAGATTAATGAGCATGGCTCTCCATCCAGAAGAGATTTCGGCATTTACAGAGGAAGACCTTGCGTTTCTTGAAAAAGAAGCAGATGCAATCTTTACTCTTGCGAAGAGGCACAGTATGCAGCTGGCCCTGTATGACAGTTTTTGTGTGCTGCAGGTTCCGTTGTCCCCTTCCTTAAATGCCGTGATGCAGAAAATGGTATTATCCTGCTGCCTGCAGAGTTATCAGATGTTATCTTTTACCCACAGGGTACTGTCTGTTTTACAACAGGAGGGGATACATTATATTCTGCTGAAAGGGGTATCACTTTTAGCCTGTTATCCGAAACTGGAGTTTCGCGGTTATGGTGATGTGGACATACTGGTTTCCGATGCTGAAGAATTTAAAAGGGCAAAAAAACGGTTTCTGGCTGAGGGTTTTTTTACGAAAAAAGATTATGCAGACCATCAGCTGGAGCTGATCTATATAGATGGGGGAGTGCGCTATCTTCTGGAACTGCACAGTAAAGTAATTGGCAGTCAGGATGACAAGCATTTAAATCAAAAAACAGAGGCGTTATTTTCCAGCCTGCAGGGAATTTCCGCGTATCTGCCGGAGGCAGGGCTGCATTACACGGCCTTCCCGGAAACGGAGAATATGCTTTATCTTCTGCTGCATATGCTCCAGCATTTTTTGAATTCCGGTTTTGGCGTGAAGCTATTGTGTGACTGGGTCGTTTATATTGAGGCAAATGCCGGGAAGATTGACTGGGACTATTATCAGGAGCTGGTATCTGATATGGGCCTTGCCGGGTTCAGCCATGCGATGGCAGCGTTGTGTATCCGTTATTTTGGTCTGCCGGCGGACAGTATTCCTCTGTTGGAGCAGTATACGCCAAGCGACGGGGCGCTGGAGGAGCTTATGATAGATATTATGAATGCCGGGGAGTTTGGCAAGACAGATACTTCCCGGATGCTGATTATGGCAAAGGGGAGGAAGCCATACCACTACCTGCTCCAGTTCCACCGCCAGATGAAAAACAGGTTTCCGAATGCGCATAAGCTGGTTCTGCTATGGCCTGTTTTATGGGTGGTTACGGGAATTTGTTTTTTGTGGAACAATTATACACTGCGGGGTACGAGTACAAGGGAGGTGCTTGCGATGACTAGGAAACGCCAGCATCTTTTGCAGGAACTGAAACTTTTTGAAAAAGGCAGCGGAGGGGCTTCCGGGCAGGATGGGTTATCTGTTACAGGGAAGAAAGGGCAGGTGAGATAGAGTGAAAATAAATCCGGATTTTACACTCCGTACAATCGGTGATATTTCGCTGATTGTACCTTTAAAGGCTCCTGTTTTCCAGAAGGAGCAGATGATTACAACAAACGGGAGCGGCGCCCTTTTGTGGGAGAAACTGGCAGGGGGGTGTGCAAAGGAGGAATTGCCGGGGATACTGCAGTCCGTCTATGAAATCGACAGGGATACTGCGCTTGCTGACACCAATTGTTTTTTGGAGTCCCTGCGCAGGGCAGGGGCTTTGGCTGAATAGGGATGCAGTATTCCGGCATGGCAGCCGGCAGTTGTGACCTTTGGGCAGTGGTATCATATAATGCTATAAATGCATAAAGGAATGTAACATTTTGGGGTGCATTTTTTGTGCCTTTATTGTGTTACGGGCGGTTTATATGTTAATCACGACAGCTTATAACAGGCAGCTTGCCTATGCCTATGCAAAGCGTTGGGCATTTGACAGAAATCCATTATTTTATAATTTTGCAGGAATCGGAGGGGATTGTACAAGTTTTGTGTCCCAATGTGTTTATGCCGGAAGCTGTGAGATGAATTACAGCATGGTAAATGGCTGGTATTACAGCAATCTGGAAAACCGTTCGCCGTCGTGGACGGGGGTATCGTATTTCTTTGAGTTCATGGTGACAAATAAAGGCAATGGGCCTTTTGGGTACGAGACAGATGCGGAGGGGCTGGAAATCGGCGATGTTGTCCAGTTAAGTAATGTGGAGGGGAAATATTACCATACATTGCTTGTGACGGGGTTTGCTGGTGGCACATATCTGGTCAGTGCACATACGGATGATGCTTTTGACCGCAGGCTGGATTCTTATAATTATTCGGAAGCGCGTTTTATCCATATTGAGGGAGTCAGGCAGTATGTAAGGAATTCTGATGCCTGTTTCGATAATTTTTATAATGGCATCTCAATTGATGGTTAAGATGCCATTTGATTTGATGGGGCCGATATCCCGCAGCTTTGCTGCGGGGTTGCCGGTTTAGGTATTGCCATGAAATGAACGGAGGATTGGAATGAAATTTAAAAAGATAGAGAAGATAATAGAGGGCGATTTTATCCATCGTTATGATATAACGTATGAAGCGGCAGATGGGAGTGAGAAAGTATACGAGATGATCAGCCGTGACAAAGATATTAGGACGCTTGAGGAGCTGCAGCCGGACAAGCCGGATGCGGTAGTGCTGATTATGCATGATGAATCAGGGGAAAGGGTATTATTGAATAAGGAATTCCGGCTTGCCACTGGTGAGTGGGTATATAATTTTCCTGCAGGGCTGATTGACCCGGGCGAGGAGCCGGAAGAAAGCGCGGGGAGGGAACTTTGGGAAGAGACAGGGCTGACACTTAAGTCTATTGAAGATTTTATTCCTCTAAGCTTTAGCGCAGTCGGTTTTTCAAATGAGACAAATGTCTGCGTTGTGGGGACTGCGTGTGGGGAATTCAGGGAGAGCACATCGGTTGTGGAGGAGATTGAGCCGGGCTGGTATACAAAAGCACAGGTTAAGGAGCTGATTCGGAATTATCCGTTTGCAGCAAGGACACAGGCATACTGCTATGTCTGGAGCAGGTCTTAGGATAAGGGCGCAGACTTTGCTTGTGCCATAGAACATATTTGAATAACCAGAAGGGAGGCAAGGGGCTGTTTTTTAGGACAGCTGCCGGAAAGACGTGGAAGATAAACAATATGAAACGGGAGTGCTGTTAAAAAGGTTTCTGCCGTATTACAAAAAGCATTGGCGGGTTATTGTAACGGATCTTTTTTGTGCCGGGCTGACTACAATCTGTGATTTGGTGCTGCCTATGATTATCCGCTATATTACAAATACCGGCATGCGTGATTTGGCAAGCCTGACGGCCGGTGTGGTTGGAAAGCTTGCACTTTTATATCTGGTGCTGCGTGTGATTGACTGCCTTGCAAATTACTATATGGCTGATATGGGGCATGTGATGGGGGCGCGTATTGAGACAGATATGCGCAGGGATGCCTATGGGCATTTGCAGAAGCTTTCCAATACTTTTTATAATAATACGAAAATCGGGCAGATTATGGGGCGTATCACAAATGATTTGTTTGATGTAACAGAGTTCTCGCATCACTGTCCGGAAGAATTTTTTATTGCTGGGGTAAAGACGGTTGTTTCTTTTGTGATATTGGCGGGGGTAAACCTGCCGCTGACGCTGATTGTTTTTGCGATTGTGCCGGTTATGGTGGCTGTCTGTGCGAAGCTCAACAGGCAGAACCGCAAAGCATTTGCCAGGCAGCGTGTCCAGATAGGGGAATTAAATGCGAATATTGAGGACAGCCTGTTGGGGCAGAAGGTAGTAAAGACATTTACAAATGAGGAGATGGAGATTGAGAAATTTCAGGAGGGCAATGCACGTTTTTACCAGATAAAGAAAGAGACATATTGCTATATGGCAAGATTTCAGACGGCCACAAGGGCGTTTGACGGGCTGATGTATCTGGCGGTAGTGCTTGCCGGGGGGCTTTTTCTGGTGGAAAGGCTGATTACGCCGGGAGATCTGGTTGCTTACACCATGTATGTATCTACCCTGATTGGCACTATCCGCAGGATTATTGAGTTTGCGGAGCAGTTCCAGAGGGGGATTACGGGGATTGAGCGTTTTTTGCAGATTATGGATGCAGATATAGAAATCTTTGATGCACCGGGGGCTGTGGAAATGCCAAAACCCGCGGGCGAGATTTCATTTGACCATGTTACCTTTTCCTATCCGGATGACAAAAATATTGTCTTCCGTGATTTGAATCTTTCTGTCCATGCCGGAGAAAAATTAGCGATTGTCGGCCCGTCCGGCGGGGGGAAGACGACATTGTGCAACCTGATACCAAGGTTTTATGATATTGACAAAGGGGCAGTGACGATTGATGGCGTGGATATCAGGAAATATACATTAAAGAGCCTCAGGCAGAATATCGGCATGGTGCAGCAGGATGTCTATCTTTTTTCAGGAACTGTACTGGAAAATATTTTGTACGGGAAGGCAGGCGCAGGCAGGGATGAGGCGGTGGAAGCAGCGAAAAAGGCGGGGGCGCATGAATTTATTATGTCCCTGAAGGATGGATATGATACCTATGTGGGGGAGCGCGGCGTCAAGCTTTCCGGCGGGCAGAAACAGCGTATCAGTATTGCAAGGGTATTTTTGAAGAACCCACCGATTATGGTACTGGATGAGGCTACTTCTGCGCTTGACAATGAGAGTGAGTATGTTGTGGCGCATTCCCTGAATGAATTGTCCAAGGGGAGGACGACTATTACAATCGCCCACCGCCTATCTACCATCAAAAATTCGGACCGCATTCTTGTCTTGACAGAAGAGGGGGTTTCTGAGGAAGGGAACCATGAATCCCTGATGGCAAAAAAAGGTGTTTATTATGACTTTTATACAATGGCTGACCGGTTTGAAAGTATAAATGAATAGTTTTCTTTTTTGTTTCATAAAATAAAATAACCTGTCTTTTGTAATGGGGTATTTTATGAATCGAAGAAAACTGGCAGTGTTTCTGGGGATAATTATTTTATTGTTTGTGATTTTTCCGGATATGGTTGCGGGGGGAGCGAAGTTAGGGCTGACGCTTTGGTTCCACACCGTCCTTCCGGCACTGCTTCCATTTATGGTTTTGTCAAATTTTATGATTAAGCAGAATGTCACAGGGGCAGTGAGCCGGGTGGCATATCCGGTGTTTGCAAGGGTGTTTGGGCTTTCAAAGGCAGGATGTTACCCTGCGGTGATCGGGCTGCTTTCGGGGTATCCTGTTGGTGCGAAGACGACGGCTCAGCTTTACCGGGAAAAGATGCTGTCAAAAAGTGAGGCGCAATATCTTCTGACATTCTGCAATAATGCAAGCCCGATGTTCCTGCTTGAATATATCGGGGTAAACTGCATGGGCCTGCAGTATCCGGCAGCGGTGTTATTCATTGTTTACTTTTCGGCATGGCTTGGCACGTTTTTATCAGGGAGGAGGCGTTTTTATCAGGAAAACAGTGAGGGGCTGCGCAGTTTCTGCTGTGAGGAACAGTCGATTATTGTGTCACTGGATGAAAGTATTCTGGATGCTTTTGTGACAATTACAAAAATAGGCGGTTATATTATATTATTTTCTATTTTGGCACAGGTTTTGTCAGAATTACTTCCATTTTCTGATATAATAAAATACATAGGAATTGGTATTTTGGAAATAACAACTGGTGGGGCAGTCATATCAAAACTGGCTATGGAGGAATGGCTGCGGAATGCTTTGCTGGCCGGGCTCTGTGCTTTTGGCGGTTTATCCAGTGCTGCACAGACAGCCAGTGTGCTGGCTGGGACAGATTTGAAGATGGCAGATTATATGGGGGCAAAACTCCGTCAGGCTGTTATTGCTGCACTGTCTGCCGCGGTTTGGTTCCGGTTTTTTTAAAAGGGACCTGCAGCTTGATTTGGGGGGATTGGCCTGCATGAAGCCGGAAAAGAAACGGGTCGGGAAGAATGAAATGGAGGAACGGAGAGATTATGGGAGGATTTGCAACACATGCCATTTTTGGAAAAGAGGTACTGGAAGAGATATCTGATGAGATGCTGGCATCGGTCATCAGGAAGCATCCGGGGATTTTTGGGATAGGATGCCAGGGGCCGGATTTATTTTTGTATAATATCCCTATGCTTTTAGGCAAAGAGGAAAAGAATTTAGGCTACCGGATGCACAAGGAGAACAGCAGCCGTTATTTTGCATGGCTCATACAGACTATATGGGATTTGGAGGATTCGGAGGCTGTGGAAATAGGCATCAGTTACCTGTATGGGGCTTTGGCGCATTATACGCTTGACAGTATGCTGCACCCTTATATCTATGCAAGGATTGGTTTTGATGCATCTGTCCCGTATTCTGACCGGGCGACCGGCGGGCTTCACCACCGGATGGAGTCAGCGATTGATGCCAAGATGATTGCCGTAAAGGAGAATGGCATGCCTTCTTCTTACCATGCTGGGGAGAGCCTGTATGCCACGAAGGAGGAAAAGTCGGTTCTGGCCGGGATTTTGTCAAAGGCAGTCAGCAAAAGCTATTATATCAGGCTGAAGGAAGAGAATGTGAGGGCATCGTTTTGTATGATGAAAATCATTGCAAAAGGTTTTTTTGCTGCTTCGGAGAAGCAGAAGAAGATGCTGCAGAAAATAGAGCGCCCGTTTATGGAGGATTATGGGCTTAGCAATTTTATGGTGACAGATGATTTTGTAAAAAAAGGAAAGGTGATGAATACGGAAAATTGTGTCTGGCATAATCCGTGGGACAAGAGTATTTCCTCAAATGATTCTGTGTGGGAGATTTACGATAATGCAGTAGTGCAGTACCATATTTATTGCGGGATTTTGGAGGAGGTACTGCTGTATTTTAAGAGGAAGTGGTTAAAAGAGGCGTCCACCAGCACTTTGTACCGTAAACTCCGGCGTTCGGACTGGCAGAGGGAAGGAAAACGGGTTTACAAAGAGAAATCATCTGATATAATGAAACAGGCACAAAATATGGAAAATGTAATTGGGCTTTTTCCGCATGGAAAGGAAGAAGAGAATGTGAAAATGCGAAAGCACATTTTTCATGCGGCAAAGGGACTGGGTAATCTTTCCTATGAGAGCGGTCTGCAGCTGCCGTGATGGGCACGGAGATTTCCGGTTAGGAGATGGACAGGCTGTATGCTGTGAAGCAGACAGTATATTGGGTTAATAAAATATAGAAAAGGAGGATAGGGCATGCAGCGGGGCATGTCCTGATGAAATGATGAAAGAAGCAAAAGAAGCACCAGAAAAGAAGAGTGTATGGGAAAAGTATGACAAAAAGGATTTGGAAAAGTTAGAGAAAATTTCTAAAAAGTATATTAAGTTTTTATCTGACTGCAAGACGGAGCGGGAGTGTACTCTGGAGGTGGTACGGCAGGCGGAGGAAGCCGGTTACCGGAATCTGGACGAAATCATTGAAACTGGCGGGGCTTTAAAGGCGGGAGATAAGGTTTACGCAGTATGCATGAAAAAAGCAGTTGCATTATTTTGCATCGGGAAGAGGCCGCTTGAGGAGGGCATGAATATTCTGGGCGCCCATATTGATTCCCCGCGTCTTGACATTAAACAGAATCCTCTGTATGAAGACAGCGATATGGCGTACCTTGATACACATTATTATGGCGGGATTAAGAAATACCAGTGGGTGACACTGCCGCTTGCTATCCATGGTGTTGTCGTAAAGAAGGATGGGACAGCGTGCACGGTCTGCGTCGGGGAGAAAAAGGACGACCCGGTTTTCTGTGTTTCAGATATCTTAATCCATCTTGCCGGTGAGCAGATGGAGAAGAAGGCCGGGAAAGCGGTTGATGGGGAAGCGCTCGATGTCCTGATCGGCAGTATCCCGTTAAAGGACAAGGAGAAGGATGCCGTCAAAAAAGGTGTATTGGAGATTTTGAAGAAAGAGTACGGCATGGAGGAGGATGATTTTATCTCGGCAGAGCTGGAGGTTGTTCCGGCAGGGGCAGCAAGGGAGCTTGGTTTTGATAGGAGCATGATTCTTTCTTATGGGCAGGATGACAGGGTGTGCGCCTATACTTCTTTAGATGCGATGCTTGAGGTAGGGGAGCCGGAAAAGACTTCCTGCTGCCTTCTGGTAGATAAAGAGGAGATAGGAAGCGTCGGCGCTACAGGGATGCAGTCGCACTTCTTTGAAAATACAGTGGCTGAGATAATGGACAGGGCCGGCGAGTACAATGAACTGAAACTCCGCCGCTGCCTTAGGAACAGCCGGATGCTCTCATCTGATGTCAATGCAGGGTTTGACCCGCTGTATGCGTCCGCTTTTGAGAAGAAGAATGCATCTTACTGCGGCAGGGGTGTTGTGTTCAGTAAGTTTACCGGAAGCCGCGGAAAGTCCGGTTCCAATGATGCCAATGCGGAATATCTTGCTGCCCTCCGCAAAATTATGGATGACAATAAGGTGAACTACCAGACCGCAGAGCTTGGCAAGGTGGATGTCGGCGGCGGCGGGACGATTGCGTACATTTTATCCCTGTACGGGATGGAGGTAATTGACTGCGGCGTGGCTGTGCTCAGCATGCATGCGCCGTGGGAGGTTACAAGTAAGGCGGATGTGTATGAGGCGCAGAAGTGTTATGTAGCGTTTTTGAAGGATGCCTGAACTTGTCCATAGGTTTGTTTATCAGGGCTGCCCTGCCGTTTCGGAATTGTCTGAGGGGCAGGGCAGTTTTCGTTTGAGTGGGCTGAGGTATAATTTCTAAATGACGGAGGCATTTAGATGAAATGGCTGGAATGGAGTATCAGGCGGGTTTAGGCTTATGGATACAGAAATGGGGTTATAGTATGACACACAAAGAAAAGGCGAATCAGCTTTTAAATCAGCAGTATCACTGTTCGCAGGCATTGTTTGGGGCGTTTGCGGAAGACTTTGGAATGGATTTAAAGACTGCATTTAAAGTCAGTACATGTTTTGGCGCAGGGATGCGACAGGGCGGAACCTGCGGATGCATTACAGCATCCCTTCTGGTATTGGGAATGGCTCTGGGGTTTTATGATTCTCAGGACAGGGAGCTGGAAGTATATGGAAACAAAAGGACGGATGAGTTTATCCGCCGTTTTACAGAGCAGATGAACGGAATGGTGGACTGCCGGGATATTCTGGGGCAGGATATCTCAATACCGGTGGAGATGGCTGTTATCCGCAAGGAAGGGCTGATTTTACAGAAATGCCCGAAGGCGCTTAATATCAGTATTGATATATTGGAGGATATGCTGGCAGACCATATGAAAGAAGTGGCAGAGAGCAGTATTAATCTGGAAGATATTCCGGAAAATGATGAGATGCAGAGCGTGTTGAAAAGTATCAGCAAGCTCCGCCGTTTCAGGAGGAATGTCAACAATCTTTTGCTTGCCTCTTCAAAAGAGGTGGGCTTTATTCAGTTTGATATCCGCAAATTTAAAATAGTAAATGATTTGTATGGGGAAAATTTTGGCGACCAGATATTAGATTTTATTAAAAGGCAGCTGCAGGAAATCTGTCTGGAAGACCAGTATTTTATTAACCTGCGCAGTGATGTGTTTATGGTGGTAACAGAATACGGCAGAGAGGAGGAGCTGGTAGCGTTTATCGAAAAACTGGATGCTAGGATTAACAGTTATAAGGATGTAAAGCTGCAGTTGTCTTATGGTGTTTATACCGTAGAGGATAAGAAGATGGAACTGCGGCAGATGGAAGACAGGGCAGCGATGGCGAGAAAGGCAGCGAAGGGCAATATACTTACCAATATTTTGTTTTATAAAGAGCAGTTTAAGGAATCACTGTACAATAGGAAATTTATTGAGGAAAATATGCAGGCTGCCATTACGGAGCGGCAGTTTATGATGTACCTCCAGCCAAAGTACAGTATTGCCAAGAATGAGATTATCGGGGCGGAGGCTTTGGTCAGATGGCGCCACCCGCAGCGCGGTATGATTTATCCAAATGAATTTATTCCGATTATTGAGGAAAATGGGTTTATTAAGAAAGTTGATTATTACATATGGGAGGAGGCATGCCGCTTTATCAGAAAATGCAAGGATGCCCGCATGGAGTCCTGCCCGGTTTCTGTCAATGTGTCAAGGGTTCACCTGCGTGATAATGAGTGTGTAAAAGTATTGTCTGACATGATAGAAGAGTACCAGATTTCAAAGGGGCTTCTGGAACTGGAGATTACAGAGACAGCGGATGACCAGCAGGTAAGCTTAAAGGCGTTGGAATTAAAGGAAGAAGGCTTTAAGCTGCTGATGGATGATTTTGGCAGCGGTTATTCTTCTCTGAATATTCTTCTGGAGACGCCATTCGATGTGATAAAGCTGGATAAGAAATTTATGGAGAATATGATGGTGTCCGGCAAAGGAAGATTGATTCTGGAGCAGGTGGTCTCTATGGCAAATAAGCTGGAGCTGGGGCTGCTTGCGGAGGGCGTGGAGACAAAAGAGCAGATAGAACTGCTGCAGAGCATTGGCTGCGACCAGGTGCAGGGGTATTACTATGCGAAGCCTATGCCGGAGGAAGAATTTTACGCGCTGTTGGAAAAGCAGTATGCGAAATAGTTATCCTGTGGCAGCCGGATGCATAGTTTCAGGAGTCACCGAAATGTTCTTGTGGGTGGAAGTTTACTGATGGGGGTATCGTGCAGAAGAAATGAGGATGGTTGTGAGGAAAAGAAAAACGAAATGTTTATTGGCAGTGTCTGTTTTTGTGATTGCAGGTATGGCAGGCATACTTTGTGCAGAACGGAAAGAGATTGGAACTCTGCTTTCAACAGAAAGAGATAGTAAAGGGAATGACGTGGGTGCGGGGAAGAGAGAGGATGAGACGGATGACGCAAGGAAAGAGCTGCTGCCGGAAGAAGGTGTTGGAGAAGAGGAGGAGTATAGCATCATTCGGCCGCAGGGTAAGACATTGGAAACCAGGGTGGCTGTGCCGCAGGGTTACAAGAGGACTAAGTGTAGGAAGAACAGCTTGGCGGGCTTTTTGAGAGGTTATCCGATGAAAAAAGACGGAAGCCCGGTTCTTTTGTATGATGGCAGTGAGAAGGGCAGTCAGGATGTCCATGTTGCAGTATTTAAACTTCCGCTGGAACCTGAGGATTTACAGCAGTGCGCAGATTCTGTGATGAGGGTATATGCAGAATATTTCTGGAAAACGGGGCAGAAGGAGAGGATTAAGTTTCATTTTGTAGATGGTTTTCTGGCAGATTATGCCAGATGGAGGGATGGTGGGCGGATTCAGGCTGGAGATGTGACAAGTTGGTCTGATTCGGCTGCTTACGATGATTCGTACGGTAATTTTAAAAAATATATGCGCATGGTCTTTGCTTATGCGGGAACCCTTTCAATGGAGGCGGAGGCAGAGAAAATCTCGATGGAGGAGCTTCGCATTGGTGATATTTTTATAAAAGGGGCAAGCCCGGGGCATGTTGTGATGGTAGTAGATGTCTGTAGAAATGAGGACGGGAAGAAAGCTTTTTTATTGGGGCAAGGATATATGCCAGCGCAGGAATTTCATTTATTGAAAAATAATAGGCATGAGGAAGACCCATGGTATTATGAGGAAGAAATAAGCTATCCTTTTGAGACACCGGAGTATACATTTGAAAAGGGAAGCCTGCGCCGTTTAAAATATTAAAAGTTATTTATTCTCGCGTACGCAACGAGCCAAACGCAATGCTTGCAAGGAACTGAAGTTCCTTTTCACTTGGCGACTGCGCGCGGGTCAAATACCCCGCCCCTCTGGGGCGAAGCTTGCCAAGGAACCGAAGGTTCCTTTAGAGAAGTTAGGGCATACCCCGTTGCTCTGCAGCGGGGTATTTGGCTGACAGCTCCTTATGAAAAAGAGGACAGATGAGTTAGAGAGGAAAATTGTATAAAAGATTATTTTATCAAAATGCATTTTTACATATGGAAAGAGGCTGTCTGCATAAGCATAAGCCTCTTTCATATATCAGGGTGTACGGGTTTATAAGTGATGGTGCTGCTTTGATAAAGTGGATTGCAGCTTATACTTCAAAGAGTAAATCGCCATATGTAGGCACTGGCCAGAAACTCTGGTCTACAATCATTTCCAGTTCATCAATCGGGGCACGGAGGGCATTCATGGCTGTGAATACTTCATCCTTGAAGAATTCAGCCTGTTCCTGCCCTTCTTCCTTTGAAGCAGCCTGCTCTGTTATTTTCTCCAAATTTGCGAGTGCCTTCTGGGCAGAGGCAAGGAGGGAAGAGCATTTCGTCAGTAATTCGGTCTGGACAGATATGTCGGCTGAAGGGCAGGCAGATTTTACACTGTTAATGGAATCTGCAAGGTTTGTCACGTATTTAATGATTGCCGGAATATATTGTTTGCCAGCCATATCAATCATGGTTTTTGCTTCTATATTAATTGTTTTAGAGTAGATTTCATAATTTATCTCAACTCTGGATTCAAGTTCTGTTTTTGTCAGGACATTTTGCCTTTCAAACATTGCAACAGTTTTATCGGCGGTCAGATAAGGGATTGCCTCGACAAAAGATTTGACATTTGGGAGGCCGCGTTTTTCAGCTTCGGTAACCCAGTCATCGGAATAACCGTCGCCATTGAAAATAACTCTTTGGTGTTCTGTAACGGTTCTCTTGATTAAATCGTTAACTGCGCTGTCAAAGTCGTCTGCTGCCTCCAATTCGTCTGCAAAATCCTGCAAAACATCCGCAACCATTGTATTCAAGGTGAAGTTTGGACCGGAAATTGACATAGAGGAGCCAAGCATCCTGAATTCAAATTTATTTCCGGTAAATGCGAACGGTGAGGTACGGTTTCTGTCAGTGGCATCCTTTTTCAGCACAGGGAGTACATGTACGCCGGTGTCAAGTTTAGAACCCTGGATGGAAGAGGAAACATCCCCGCGGATAATCTGCTCAATAATATCCTCCAGCTGCTCACCAAGGAAAATGGAGATAATTGCAGGAGGGGCTTCGTTTGCGCCTAACCGGTGGTCATTTCCGGGACTGGAGGCAGAGAGGCGGAGAAGCTCAGCGTGTTCATCGACTGCACGGATTACGGCAGCTAAGAACAGCAGGAATTTGGTGTTTTCATGCGGCTTTTTGCCAGGGTCCATTAAATTAATTCCGGTATCTGTTACGATAGACCAGTTATTATGCTTACCAGAGCCGTTTACACCAGCAAATGGTTTTTCATGCAAAAGGCATTCCATGTTGTGCCTTTTAGCAACTTTCTTCATTACTTCCATTACCAGCTGGTTGTGGTCAGTAGCAATATTGGCAGTTGAGAAAATCGGAGCCATTTCATGCTGTGCAGGGGCAACTTCATTATGCTGTGTTTTAGAGAGAATCCCTAATTTCCAAAGTTCCTGATTTAAATCTTTCATGAATGCAGCGATACGTTCCTTGATGGCGCCAAAATAGTGGTCGTCAAGCTCCTGGCCTTTTGGGGCTGCTGCTCCAAAAAGAGTACGGCCGGAAAAAATCAAATCCCTGCGCTGCAAATATTTATCACGGTCTACTAAGAAATATTCCTGCTCAGGGCCGACAGAACAGGATACTTTTTTTACATCATCATAGCCAAAGAGCTTCATAATGCGGACAGCCTGTTTGCTGATGGCTTCCATGGAACGAAGGAGAGGTGTTTTTTTGTCAAGGGCCTCGCCTGTATAGGAGCAGAATGCAGTAGGGATGCAGAGTGTTACCCCGGCAGCGTCTTCCTGCAGGAAAGCCGGGGAGGTACAATCCCATGCAGTATATCCTCTTGCTTCGAATGTGGCACGGAGGCCGCCGGAAGGGAAGGAGGACGCATCAGGCTCGCCTTTAATCAATTCCTTACCGGAGAATTCTAGAACGGGTTTGCTCTTGGTCGCAGGACTTAAAAAGGAGTCATGCTTTTCAGCGGTAACGCCGGTCATAGGCTGGAACCAGTGTGTGTAGTGCGTTGCACCATGGTCTAACGCCCACTCTTTCATTGCGTGTGCTACGACATTGGCAATATCTGCATCAAGGTCTTCCCCGCTCTCCAAAGTTTTTTTCCATGATTTGTAGACATCCTTTGGAAGTTTTGCCTGCATTACCTCATCGTTGAACACGTCTTTTCCAAATACCTGTTCAATAACATTTGTTTCCATAATGATACCATCCTTTCATATTAACATGTTGAATCAGCCAACAAGTCTGCGATATTAATGTCTGGCCAGCCTGTGTCTGCCTGTTGCCGAAACAGCAGGCATTTGTGACTTCAGGTCTGGACGGTGTCGGCAAATACTGTTGTTGTGTCGAATTCTTTCTAGCAAAAAAGGCGAACTCAAACGAATTGAGAACGCCTTTGTTCTGTACAGTATTTAACCAACTGTTATTACAATAACACACTTTGAAGCATTTGAAAACCCCCTTTTTTAAATTTTTTGTATTACATTAACAATAAAATTTTTCACGGAAATCAATTTTCAGTATATATTCATTACTGCCCCTATTAATTTGGTGCCATTTACAGCCGATTGTTTTCTAAACGATAACTTCCTGTTATCCGTCATTTTCCAATGTGCCTGCCTCCGGCTGTGTTTCTGTTTTTGCCCTCAAAGAGAATGATACGCCT